>NZ_JAEKEU010000001.1:0-8518 GCF_016650935.1 Bacillus sp. TH25
TTAAGCAACAAAATGCTGATGCCGTAAAGTTCCGGTAAAAGTAGGCGATTTTATCGAATTCACACATTTAGAAGGAGCGAACCGAGATTTATCGAACTGTCTCACGACGTTCTGAACCCAGCTCGCGTACCGCTTTAATGGGCGAACAGCCCAACCCTTGGGACCGACTACAGCCCCAGGATGCGATGAGCCGACATCGAGGTGCCAAACCTCCCCGTCGATGTGGACTCTTGGGGGAGATAAGCCTGTTATCCCCGGGGTAGCTTTTATCCGTTGAGCGATGGCCCTTCCATGCGGAACCACCGGATCACTAAGCCCGACTTTCGTCCCTGCTTTATCCACATTATCTTCATCTGTTTTTATATTGCTGAACAACATTTTTGGTAAGGATGGCCTAGAAATAAAACCATCAATCATTAATTGTGTATTTCCATCATCAAATAGTAAAGATGATGTTCCTAAAAATGTGACCTTTACCTCGCCTTGATTCAATACTTTTTGTGTTGTTTTTGGAGCATAATACGCCTTGTATTGTTGAATATCTGCTGAAGGTGTTAAAAACTTATAATAAACGAAAATAGAAACGATTATTACTAGTACTAATAATCCTATAAAAAACACCCTTAATTTTTTTCTTAATGTGTATTTCAAAATACATTCTCCTTTCTAGACAAAATATATTATTATTTGACTGTGCTAAATCCTCCTACTTGAGGTTACCACAAAGTATCTATAAAATTAAAAAAACGCCATCCTTTCCTATGATTCTACAGAAAGAATAGCGTATTTTTTCATTTTAGGGGGAATTTTGTTTTGTTAGCTTGATAGCGATGTGGCGAGACCCCTATTATGGGTTAACCCTAATCATCCATTAGTTAGCAATTATTTAACCAATACCTATTGATTATAAACAACAGGTATGGTATAATTATATTTGTAAGGGAGGTGAGAAACATGGATTGGGACTTAACAGAAAAGATTCTTAAAAATCTAGCTTACATAGTAGTTACCAGTTCTAACAAAGATTTGCTACGTTATTCCATTTTCCAATGTGTTTTTGATTTTTCAACTATATCTTCTTCAAATGATGAATGAAACAAATGTCAAGTAACCCTAAAATATAATACACTTACGATGTACTATATTTTAGGGTTACTTGACGTTTACTTTATATAATGGAATCTTCGACTATATACATTCTAAGTGATTCGTATCGTTGATAAAATGAATTACTTTTTCTTTATCCGTAAGTTCAATCATACTAATCCCTGTATCTCCTACTTTAAAATAGTAATCCATGTTAATTGGCATTTGGAAAAAGGCACGTAATATACTAGTAATTACCCCGCCGGCATCATCACACCTTTTTCAGTTCGAAAATAAAGTGGTAATCCTTCCGAAAGAAATATGCTCACCTTAGATGGATCCTGCCTTTGATGATGAATATGTAAATGCGGCTCACTTGAACTTCCTGAGTTACCGACTTGGGCAAGAAATTCTCCTTCATTTACATGTTCGCCTTCCCTCACTTTAATTGATCCTTTCTTTAAATGGGCAAGAAACAAAAATGTACCTGTTTCATCCAGTCGTAAATAAATATGATTTCCCGCCATCGATTGAAAATCATCCGATCCCGGAACTAAATCTATTTCATCATTTTTAATTGATACAACTGTCCCAGAAGCTGGTGCCATTACTTTCGCTCCATATATTCCATAATCCTCTAACTTACTACTTTTCACTTCAGCAGGTGGAATGAGAATATCGTATGCCCATCGTTCATTTGGTTTTATAACGTGATAGTTCGTTTCTAATTTATCGCCGCCCCAACCTATCAATGAGTCTGTTTCAAGTTTTTTCTTTTGCATACAGTATACAAAAGGGGGAGGCGAAATGGGAATTAACATGCGTAAAGTAAAAATTATTAATAATACAGGAGCTGTTAATGTCGGCGACTGTTATAATATCGCACCTTTAGCTGTGGCAAAAATATATGCTGGTGCTGGAGGATCGAGTGCGGCTGTTTTTTTAAATGGGAAACGACAGCCAGAAGCTGTGATTAGAACATCAGTGTTTCTTCCGCCATTAGCGACGAGTACACGTACATTAGGTTCATAAAGGAAAGGTAGAGTGTAAGTATGCCTGCACGTATTAAAGAATTTATTATCGTTAATAATACTGGGAATATATTTACAGGGGATAATTTGAGTGATACTTCATTTACTGCTTCGAAATCGTATAGTGGTTCAATGGGGTGCACTTGGATTGACGTTGTTACAGTAATAGGGACGGAGACGAAGCTTTGTTTACAACCGGGTATGATTAATAGAGTTTAGGTGATGCTCCGCACGGAACGATTACTTATTACAGCATGTATGCTGTAGGTGCAACGTTATTTATGTTTACTTTTATTATGAATATCATTTCGCAATATATTATGCGCCGTTTTAGGAGGGCGGTATTAGTAGCGGCATTAGCACTTATTATATTTGGTGGAGTTAAGCGAATTGTTAACGTAGCGCAAGTTGTAGTGCCGTTTATGGCGCTTGGTTATATTTTAGTAGCAGGGATACCATTGCTGTATTTAACAACAAGGGAAGATAAAACCAATAGTATTGTTTTCGCCTTTTTCATAAATGATTATTAAAGATACTATATGAGAAAAGGGATAAATAATTATATTTTTCCAGAAATTAAAAAATTAGCTAGCAAAAGTTAATTGCCCTGTAAATAAGAAGAACATCAATAGAAAATGAAAGTTTGCCTGAATTATGTCTAAGCTTACAATTTTCTTTTTTTGATATGGTGAGGCTTCTTATGTAAAAACAAGCCATAAAATAACTTGATTTGTTTTTATTACACTTGATTATATATTTATTTAGTGTATCATTATGTTCAATGGTTAAATTTTCTATAAATGGGAGGTTATATACAGTGTTGACTGATTTACAAAAAAAATTTTTCTCACGGCTACAGATAACTCCGAAAAAAGATGTAAGCTTTGAAAATTTACATGAAATTCTTCAGCAAATGGCATATGTAATACCTTATGAAAATTTAGACGTTATGGACAAAAATACCCGAAAAATTACTAGAAAGAATGTTCAAGAAAAATTACTCCTAACTCAACGCGGAGGACTATGTTACGAGCTTAATACACTATTATATTATTTTTTACTTGATTGTGGATTTGATGTCTATCGCATATCTGGTACAGTCTACGATTTAGGTGGTGGTAAATGGAAACCTGACGATGGACATGTAATTATTATTTTAAATTATAATAATCAAAAATACATTGTAGATGGGGGACTTGCCTCACATCTTCCATTGCACCCAGTTCCATTTAGCGGTGAAGTGATCTCATCTCAAACGGGAAAATATCGTATTCGTAAACAGAATACTGAAAAAGGAACTTACCTACTTGAAATGAAAAAAGGAGAAAATGGGGAGAGTGCTCAATTCCTTAATTCTGAACCTACTAATACATGGTGTACTGGGTTTGCGTTTTCATTAAATGAAATTGATTCCAACAAAGTAAATGCTATACAGAATATTATTGTAGAGCACCCCGAATCACCTTTTAACAAAGGATACATTGTCTGCAAATTAATTGAAGATGGACATATTTCACTTACTAAAAAAAGTTTTACAGAAACTAGAAAAGGCCAAAAAAGTAAACGAACTATAAATGAAGAAGAGTATCAACAGATTCTTAAAGAAGTATTCAATATTTCTCTAAATAAATACCTTGATAAAATTCTAGAAAGAGACTAGCTTAAACTAACATATATAAAATTTCTTTGTTGTTTAAAAATAGATTTGTTTAAATAAAATTACATTTTTATATCTTTATATAATTTCAATTTAGGTAGTTAGTATAATTTATTTATAATATGTTTTAAGAGTGGAAAAGCATAATTTTTTAAGCAGTAGTAGAAAAAGCAATCGAAAGAGTGCTTTTTCATTCATAGAATTATAAATCAATATAAAAGTAATGAATTGTATTTTACTTTCAATAGAATAATTATGTATTTTAAGAGGGACAATCTCGAGAAGAACAACAGAATACATATTAGGGCTTAATGGTGGAATTATGGGGATCTTATTTTCGATTTATGCTATGTATTTAATAGAAATAAGGAGTTTGTACATGTAATTTTGCATACATAAGCAAAAATCCATATATCATAATAATTGCATTGTTTTAAAATAATTTAGAAAATAGGTTAATTATTTATCTAAAACTAATAAAGGATTGATATAAAATGTCAAGAATTAGCATAACAAAGTCCCAAGATAGTATAATGATTGCATGGCAATCAGCAGAGATTACCATCCCTTTAAAAGATATTATTACCATATCTACGAATGATGTTCGGCCATGTTATTTATATTGGAACTTCATCTTCCTGGAAGAATAGAACACTGATACATACTACAAATTTAAACTTCATTATATTCGGTGTTAATCCATCGATAGTATTAGAAGAAATTAATATTGAGTAATACTATTCTGATTAAAACACGAGCTTAGATAAAATTCTTTAATTACATTTAGTTATTAGGTTATAAAAAATGAACTGCCAGAAAAGTGGACTGTTGAGGTTCTTAATCACCTTATAAAATAGAAGTATCCACTTTCTTGTCTAAAAAGTATCTATTTTCATGTCTTTCTACATACATGTAGAAAGAGATAAAAGTCTAAACTAAAATCTCATGAACAATCGTTGATAAATAGCCATTATCATAAATTTTGTAGGTACTTTCATGTCTCAATAACGGGGCATGAATGTCTAAACCTTTTGAACATAGGACAAGAAACTCCAAACTACTTAGCCAGTAATAATACAATAAACTGAAAGTAAACTTTTTACATAGAAGTTTGCTTTCAGTTTCATCAATAAAAAAAACCACAACAATTGCTGTGGTTTTTCTTATTAACCGACCAAAGTTATATTGTAAATGTTCATAGCATTGTATATTGAATTTCAATTGTAAGTTCTAAAGTAAACTTTTTATCAAAAGTTTACTTTCAAATTCACAAATATTGCTACACAGACCCCTTATATGATTATTTCACCCTGGTTCTCGATAGATAAATTTACTGTTTTTATGATGGCTCATGGTAAGCAACAACTGGTCTATAAAACAAGTCATTGCTACAATTGCAACGTAATATTGTTTATTGAGAAATAATCAAAACACATTTTTATTTGGAAAAGTTTGTTATTATTTAATTAAAGATAGTTATCGAATGGGAGTGGGTAAATATGGATTTTAAAAAAGATTATGTTTACAGCATTTTGAATGATAAAAGTCAAAAATATATGGATGTTGATTCTAACGCAACGGATAATGGAGCTTGGCTTGATCAGTATGAATGGCAGAATTATAATAGTCAAAAATGGATAATCTATCCTTTGGATGGCGGATATTATGTTTTAATTAATCGGGCTAGTGGAAGAATGATGGACGTCGTCAATAATTCAAAGGATAACGGTGCAATGCTTAATCAATATGAGTGGCAAAATTCTGACAGTCAGCAATGGAATACTGAAGAGAAAGAAGAAGGTTATATTGCTTTTCAGAATAAAAATAGCGGGAAATATGCGGATGTTGACTATAACGCAACCGATGATGGGGATCACCTTAACCAATATGAGTGGCAAAATTCTGATAGTCAAAAATGGATGCCAACGGAAGTCGAAAAATTTACAACGCTCCCAAGTGTAGAGACACAGGACCTTCCACCTGTACCACAATACACAAGTATTGACGATCTACTACCAGACACAACAGATTCAGTTGTAACAGCCTATACACTAGCGCCATTCTTTGCAGTAAATGATCCACAATATAATTCTGAGACTATTGGGAATCAAGTCAATGAGAATCCATATTATCCATATATCAAAAAACAATATTGGAAATTAGTTAAGTCACTTACTCTTACACCAGGGGAAACGCAAGAGTATGACTTAACATATGGTATAACAACAACAGATCAACAAACAGCTTCATTAACTGTAAGTAATACGATAGGAGCCGACGCAGGGCTTCAGTTTAAAGATAAAAGCTTGGGATTAAGTACCCAATATACTTCTGAATTAAACATTACTATCAGTCAAACAAATGAAGAAATGGCACAGGCTAAAAATACTTATACAATTAATAATCCTTATGATCATGAAATAGCGTGGTCTAAATATATATTAGTAACTGAATATCATGTTGAACGTACTAATGGAACAACGATAAATACACCTTGGTCGTTTGCAGATATAAATACAACAAGATCTGTGTCTTATCCACCTGAAGATACGAACAGTCTAGTATTAAGTGAAACATTAGTCTCTAGTACAGAAATTGTGAGATAGTAACAAAAGTATTAGAGTTAAAGTGAAAAAACACAGGGGGAAGAATCCCTGTGTTTTTTCATATTTTCATTGTGTATCTATTGGTTAAAAACGCTTATAGAATGGTACGATTATAAAAAGGGAGGGAACCATATGCACAATATACAAGAAGATATGTATGAACAATTGAAAGAGAAAAAAGGGGAAGTTACTGTATTTTTAAAGAATGGCGTTCCAGTACGTGGGCAGATCCTTGCTACAGATAAATTTACCGTCCTAATGATGGTTCATGGTAAACAACAACTTGTATACAAACAAGCCATCTCTACAATCATTAAGTAATACCATAAAGTATTTAGCTCTACCTAGGCAAATTTTACAATCTATGCAATACTAATCTGTTAATATGTACAAATGTAAACAGGCTATTAGGGGTCACCATATAGTGAAAACGAGTTTTACAAAAGTATGAAAATAGCAAATTGATACGAACCAGTTGTATTATTGACATTATCTCAAAAAGAACTTGTATTAATTGCTACAAGTCCTCACCATATCATTTCGGGAATTTTGTACGTTTAGACACATTTTAAGCATTTACTGTACGTTAAGAGACATCTGTCCAGAAAATCCTATATTTATGAACAGATGGTAAAAGTCAATAATATCAACGTTTTCTGACTATAATCACGTTCATAAAGTGTGTAAACAAATCAATGTTCAATTAAACTTAGGTTTTTATCTTTCTGAACATATATTTATCTTTAAAAATACTGTAAGGATAAGATTTTGTAGCCCTTAGCGTACAATTTTCCCAGAATGATATGGTGACCCCTGTTATGCAAAATATGGGCTAAATCTCTATACATATGGAATATGAACTTTAAAAAAATGGGCCACCACATATAAAATTTTCAAAATATAAATTTCGTTAAAAAATACTGCCTAATAAGGTTCTGGTTTAAAAATCATTTTGTACACATATGCATTAAGAACGTTAATATTTTTAAAAGTATTCTAAAGGTATTTCCGGTCTACTCTTCACAGGAATTGATGGGAATTTCTTGTTTTTGGAAAATGGATGGTGACCTTTGTATATATTGCTTCTTGTGACTGAATAGAAATATCATGCCCTAATTTCAAAGCCATTTGTTTCGCAAGATACAGGCCCATTCCAGTAGATTTTATATGGATTCTTCCGGTAGAACCTGTAAATCCTCTCTCAAATACGCGGTGTATATCTTCTTGCTTAATTCCAATTCCAGTATCTTGAATCAGTAATCGTTTTTCTTTACTGTCTTCTTCAAAACGGAAAGAAATTTCTCCACCTTCATTTACATACTTTAAGGCATTGGCTGTAATCTGGTCTATGATAAATGCAAGCCATTTACTATCGCTTTGTACGAATTTCTGTACTTCCTCCATATGAAAGTAAATCCGTTTCGCGATAAAGATTTTGGCATATTTCTTTACACTTTGTTTAACGATTTGATTTAACTGCACATCTGTAATGAAATAGTCTTTAGAAAACGAATCAATTCGTGAATAATAAAGAGCCTGTTCTACATAATTGTCAATTTTGTTTAGCTCGTCTTCAAACTTATCTACAAGAAAGTCTACTGTTTTCCCCGTACTGTTCTCAATAAGCAAGCTACCTGCCGCAATTGGGATCTTTACCTCATGAATCCATGACATAATAAAATCTTGATGATCCACTTTCTCTTCAATCAACTTTTGAAGCTGCTTACAATGATTGTCATGCACTCCTTTTATCATCTTGACATATAAAGCTTGCTCATAATTTTGAGGTTTAAGCATTTCTACAGGGAGATCTTTGTGCGGATTTTTTATTAGATCATTGATTTCCACATAAAAAGACCTCCGGTAGTAATATCCGATAGTAATATACAGACTTACGGAGAGGAGACACATAACATGAGTATAGAGCAGGTTTTGAATAACGAGATTCCGGCTATCGTTTACAACCATAATTAATGAAACAAACAACATTAATATGAAGTACAGTATGAAAAAGAATCGTTTATCTTTTATATATTGAGAAAAGCTCATAAAATGATATACCCGTATCCTTTCTTAGTGGTAATGAAACCTTCTTTACCGAGGTCAGTAATTTTTTTGCGTATACGTGCAATATTAAC
>NZ_JAEKEU010000002.1:0-308964 GCF_016650935.1 Bacillus sp. TH25
TCTTCGGAGTAAACTCTGATGTTTCCGGGTTATATTCATTCGCTAAATCAAATTGTTCATTTTGAAATAATACTTTGACAAAAGTATTGGCTGGAAGGTTTTGATCAACTGTATTTACCGCTCTAAAAGCGGATGCTCTTACAAGGTTTTTCTCCTTATGATTGCAAGAACAATCATCATATTTTTTACTGCACTTATTATTATAGTCACTTCTTTTTTTACAACAATCATGATTTTTCTTTTTGTAACTCTCACAATTCTTACAGTAGTAATAACAAGACATATATAGTGCTCCTTTCTAATCTACTACTGCATAATATGTATGCTAGACTTGGAAAGTTTGGACAGGTTATTGCGATTACAAAAATAAAAATGCTCCACCATAAGGCAGAGCGAAGAGAAAGTATAACTTTTAAAAACAAAGCACTCATGTAATATTCTGGTTAAATCAGTAATACAAATTATCTAGTTTCATCAACTCGGATTTTCAGAAAAAACTCCTCTGTACGATTTTATTATTATTGAATAGACTATATTGTTCAGTGAGATATGCAATATTTCATATTTTATTATTTCAATATTCCTTTATTATCGTTGAGTTGTAAATATTCTCTTAAAAACACTTTAAAATCAATACTTACTCTATAACAAATACTTTTTCATCCTTCAGAATTACCTGTAAGCATTATATTCAAATATCATTATTGTAAATTATTGACCTGTACAAACATAAGGTTTTTGTGTATTCTATGGACAAGGAGTAAGGTAAGAGTTACTCTTTGCCATTTTAGGAAAGGCTCTGTTGGAGACAACAGGGCCTTTTTTCATATTTTTTTATAGTAAAGCATCCAAAATTTATAAACACTTGGCAATAATTTTTGCCAAATTCCTCTCTCATCATTCTTATCGTCACCTTTCATTTTGGAAAAATAATATCCCCACTTAAGAATCCTTGCGCTGCATATAACTCATGAGGTTGTAACATTCTCATTCCAATATCTAAAATTTTATAATTGTTCCCTAGATACGAATCATTCCTTATAAGGGCGCTCTGTACTTGCGCTCTTATATAAATACTTAAATTTATTCCCCCGCATATTTTTATAAATTGTATACAGTTCCATATGGAATTGTTGAAACAGAAATTCCGTATGGTGTAATATGATGCATTGGGTAATAATACTCCATAGATGGATAGTACGGTTGTATGCCTTGCTGTATTTGTTGCATTTGCTGCTGTGCTTGTAACGCTTGTTGAACAGCTTGAATTGTACTTTGTGCTCCGCTATACGTAATACCCGCCGTACCATACGAACGCATTCTATCTCGGGTATCAAAATATGAATAAAACATTATTATTCAACTCACTTCCATATAAGTTATTACAAAGTATGTTATGATTCTTAATTTCAGTGAGTGTTAAAAACTAGTTCACTAGCTTTTATTCAAATAGCGTTTTTGTTCACCTTCCTTCTTTTGACCCTCACTCTTTCCCGAAATATTCCGGCGATTTTTCGCATTCAAGGCCAATCTTTTCACCGACAATCAATCGGTCTACATTTGCAATCATCCACTAGTATTCAGGATGCTGCCAGATTGCATTTCTGCGTTGTACCTTTAAATCCGTACGCTTGGAAAATTCTTTTGCAACTACCTCTTCCAAAACGTTTCCGAAATATGCCGATTCACTTTGTACATCTTCCTTTTCAATCGCTTGTGTTTTTTCAAAGAATACTTGAACTGCTGATTTTCATTTATTTAAACCTGCGATTGCAGAAACATCTGAGCCACCAATAGCTTGCAACCACTGAGTGTGGTCCATGTTTAGTGTGTTAACCAATACTTTCGCTTGCATGTTCTATTCACTCACCTTCCGTGATATGCTGGTACCAACATATATTTTTTATAAGGACTCATTGCCGTGAGTCCTTTTTTATTGCCTCAAATACTTTTGTAACAATTCCAACGCTTCATTAATGCCCACATTCACACCCTCAGGTTCCGCCCCTTCTGGATATTCTTGTAAAATCATTACCGCTCGACTTATGGCATCTTGTAACTTTTCGGCATCGATAGACGTTGTCATGATACCTTCTTGCTCCTGTGGATCAGCTTTACCATAGCCATTGTGCATGGACATCGGGTTTTCTAGCATCTAGCTCACATCCTTAAAAAATGCAGGATTTTCCTTTCCATTATCGAATTAGTAATGTTTGAAAAGGGGGTGTAATATGGCAGAAATTAAAGTAGGACTTACACAATTTCTAGACTTCACACTGAAAAGTAGTGCAGCTAAAACAAACTTTGTAAAAAATCTAAAATCTCAACCGGAATACCAACCAGCTTTTGATTACTGGAAACAATTACGAGACACTGTTATTAAATTTCATCAAAACGAACTACCTTTTGAATGTTTCGAAACATTAGTGCAAACGGTTGATCAGAAGAAAAAGAAAAACTACATTGATGTCATAAAACAGTACAAAAAATTTATTAAAAACAAAGACGTCTCTTGGTTCGATCCAGGTAAATCACATTGGATATCAGATGATTTAATCGTCCGCTCATCACCTGAACTCGGTTTGCTCATTAATGATGAGCCGCATCTTATCAAACTGTTTTTCAAAGGAAAAAAAGAGCGAATTGATAAATACAACATCAACTCAACGCTGACATTATTAAACGAATCGACATTTTCAAATGAACATAACGATGTGAATTATACGGTTCTTAACATCCAAAAGAACAGAATGTATACGAATAACTCTATTAATAATGATCATTTAATAGCGCTTGAATCAGAAGCTAACCAGCTTTGTTATATATGGGATAAGATGTAAAGAGTACTATTCATCTCTTTCAATGCCTTTTCCATGCATAATTTGGGCACAATTTTCACATATCCTATCAGTTTCGTTTAATTGAAGCTCACCTTCTTGTTCCTCACGAACAATGCAGGGTGGGCGTTTTTTCGAAAATAGTTTCTTTAACCATTTCCGCATCCTAACTCACCTCCTCCGAAAGAGTGATATAATGAGCTCTCTCCACTAAATCAGCGTTAACACCCTAGCTTTTTAACCGATGAAGAAGTTCTTCGTTTTTTAGAACATGCAAAAGAAAACCGTTATTATATCGCTTATCTTCTTGCTATTACATGTGGAATGCGTAAAGGTGAAATCTTAGGTCACAATGGAAAGATATTGATTTTGAGAGACGAACGTTATCTGTTAACCGTTCCCTCTCTCACATTACAAAGGGATTCCATGAACTAAAAACCTCTTCAGGAAAGAGATTGCTGATTTTGCCTGACATTACTTTAATGGTACTAAATGACCATCTGCAAAAAATCTCTGAGAAAAAAGAGCGATATGATAAACGCTATAATGACTACGATTTGGTCTGCCGTTTCAGAAGTTTGACACAGCTCCTGAAAAAGCTTATAAAGAAAAGTGGGGTTCCTGATATTCGTTTCCATGATCTAAGGCATACTCATGCAACATTAATGTTGCAACAGGGTATTCACCCGAAGATTGTCAGTGAACGATTAGGACATAAAAGAGTAGGCATCACATTGGACACCTACTCACATGTCGTACCAGGGTTTCAGGAAACTGCGGTGGATCAATTTGCAAACGAATTATTCGGAATGAAAAACTTTTGTTAGAAGTTTTCGTTTCTGGGCAAAAACACCGCCTAAATAACCCAAAATATCACAAGTGAAAAAGGAGCAACAAAACATGAGAGAAATCAAGTCTGACAAAGAATTCAAAGACATCATCGCAAGCGAGGAGCCAGTAGTTGTTAAGTTCTTTACTACATGGTGCCCAGATTGTGTACGTATGGACAATTTTATCGGAGATGTAATGGAAGAGTTCAATAAGTTTGAATGGTATTCTATTAATAAAGATGAGTTCCCAAGTATTGCTGAAGAGTATCAAGTAATGGGCATTCCAAGCCTACTTGTATATCAAAATGGCGAAAAGCTAGGTCACTTACATAGTGCAAACGCAAAAACGGAAGAGCAAGTTACTGAGTTTTTAGAAGCATACTAAGAAACGAAAAACCTCTGAAAAATCATCAGAGGTTTTTTCATTTTCAAATTGTTCTTTGCCTTTGTCTCTTTATGGAAGATGAACATTTTTATGCTTTTCTCCTCTTCTTATTCAAGAATTTTTTATCATTTCTTATATATTACTCACACGGGGAATTACAAAGAGTCATTTTGTAAAAAATATATATGAAAGAAATTATGAGAATCATTATTCTCGTTCTCTTTCCCTTTGCCATAATCATCATTAATTATTTAATAAATTTCCACTTTGTACTTTTCAACATATTTTTCCTTAACGAAACTTTGTTATCCCCTTCTTAAAAAGCTATAAACCGTCAACAATGTTTGTATAGACCCACATGAGTTTCGTTTGATACTCTATGTATAGAAAGAAATTCCTTGTAGAAAGGCGAGTGATTAAAATGGATTCTCTTTCTCATAAAGAAGCTGATAAAGGTGCTATTGTCAGCATTATAGCCTACATATTTTTATCCTCTATGAAAATCATCATCAGTTATATTACCCTCTCTAGCGCATTACGTGCTGACGGTTTGAATAACTTAACGGATATTGGTGCTTCTTTAGCGATATTAATTGGCCTGAAAATTTCTCGTAAGCCTCGTGACCCAGATCATCCATATGGGCATTCGCGTGCAGAACAAATCGCATCACTTGTTGCTTCCTTTATTATGGCAACGGTCGGATTAGAAGTTGTGATTAGTGCAATTCAATCGTTTTTAAATCCGAAACAAGCAGCACCTAATGTACTCGCTGCGTGGGTTGCTTTATTTTCTGCCGTCGTAATGTATTTCGTATATAAATATACGAAAAAGATTGCGATTCAAACAAAGAGTAAGTCGTTAGAAGCCGCTGCAAAAGATAATTTATCAGATGCTCTCGTAAGTATTGGTACAGTAATAGGTATTGTCGGATCACAGTTCAAAATGCCTATTTTAGACCCTATTGCTGCTTTAATTGTCGGTCTTATTATTTGTAAAACCGCGTGGGAAATTTTCGTAGAAGCTTCTCATATGCTAACGGATGGAATTGATCCTGAAAAAATGGATGAATACGCTGATGCTATAGGGCATATTTCAGGTGTTGAACATATTGTAGATATTCGTGCTCGTATGTATGGGAATCAAACGTATGTAGATATTACAATTGAAGTAGATGCTCGAATGGATGTTAGCGAAAGCCATTGTATTACTGACAGTATTGAAGATATGCTTCGAAAGAAATTCGGAATTTACCATGCTCATATTCATGTGGAGCCCATGCAAAAAGAACCTATTATGACATAGGTTCTTTTTTAATGAACGCCTTATGAAATATAACACATAAAACGAGCCAGCTACCGCCCGCTGCCCATCCGGCTAATATGTCAGATGGATAGTGCACGCCAAGATAAATTCGGCTAACTGAAATAGATAATACAACGAAGCTTGCTATAAAAATAATCAGCAACTTTTTATGCAATGAAATACGATCTTCTGTAATTGTGACATATGCAATAAATCCTAAAAAAGCAGTAGCATTCATCGTATGACCGCTCGGAAAACTATATCCAGTTGCTGTAACAAGCTGCGTCACATCAGGTCGTGCTCGTTCGTACCATAGTTTGAGCATACTGTTCAAATAACGTGATCCGTAATAATTAATTGTTAGAAGTAATGCACTTAATATTTTTTTTCTAAGGAGAAAATACATTACAAGTATAATGAGTAACGGGAAATATATTCTTTTTGAACCGATAAAGGACACCCAAGTAAAATAGGTTGTCAAATACTCGTTTCGGAAACTTTGAATAAAGTGTGCGACTACATTATCAAATTTTTCAATACAAGCGGTATGATACGAAAGTGATAGTGCGACAAAACAAATGAGTAGTGTACAACTTAACAAGTATAAATGTCGGTATCGTTTCACATACATAACCTCACTATGCAAAAAAATGGAGCGGTTGTTTTAGTTTTCCTCTCCATTTCTTTTTTATGCATAGTTTATTAAAAAATATTATTGTTAATTTTTTGCTGCATCGTTGGAATATCTTCGCTTGTTACTGTAAAGCGAATAACCTTCTCATCAAGATCTAGCGCTTCCGCGAACAAACCAGCTAATCCACGTGATTTTCTATCTACTTCCATAATAATTTCTAATCGGTCATGGGCACTTGGCAAAATTAATAATTCTAATTCATCTAATTTCCCATAATACTCTCCGGAAACTGGAATAAACTCAAATTCTTGCGCGAATGGAACTTGCTTACGTAATCGATACGGTAATTCTTCGCATTCTATATGACGCGCTTTAAAACCTAATTGATTTACACTATTTAATACACTGTTCAATAGCGCATTCGGCAACACTTGAATATAATCACGGTCACTTGGATCAATACTGCGTTTAATATCAAGGCCTGTATGAACCCAAACCGTTTTCATTCCAAGTGTTAGTGGTACTTCAATTGGCATTAAAAACGAAAATGGAATTTCCACTTTTTCATTTGGCTCTACAGAAAATGGATCTGTTAAACGAACTCGCTCCAAATCATACGTTGACGTTACTTTTTTATCATCCACTTCTCTTACATATGACGTCGACAACGTTAAGTAAATGCTTTCAATTTCTTGGCTAACTGAACCTCCAGTTATATGTACCTTCCCTACTATCTCTTCTCCAACTATATACTCATCTTTTTCAAGAACAGTATCTACTTTTGCACTACCAATACCAACGCTTGCTAAAAACTTTTGAAACATGGAGTCTCCATCCTTTCTAAAGCGTAAGCTACATCTTTTTTCAAATCTTGTACATTTTCATAGTATGGCGCTTTCATTTGTAACATTCGCATCAGCATGTCGAGATTATATTCTTCCAGCACTAACTCTTCATACCAAGGTTTTTCCTTTTTTTCAGTCGATTCATAACCAGCATACAATAAAAATAATACGAAATGACCGAGCGCATAAAAATCGCTACGAAAGTGAACTTCTCGCATCAAAGCTTGTTCACCTTCATAAGTTATAGCTCGCGCATCACCCTCACCTTTCAATTTAGCCAATCCAAAATCAATAATACTAATCTGATTTTCTTTCATTAATATGTTTGGAATACGTAAATCTCGGTGAATGATGCCTTTACTATGAAAATATGAAACAATTCCTAGTACTTCATATAAAATCCCAAAAACTTCACGTTCTTCATATACATGCCCATCTAAGAAAATATAATCTTCGAAATTTTCACCCGGCATATACTCCATCACAAAAAAGTTCTTTTTCTCCCATATGAAATGATCATGTAGACTAGGAATTGACGCATGATTTAATGTTTGTAAAATCACTTTCTCTTGCTCAAATGATTTTCTACCAGACTCATATCTTTGTTTGCTTTGTCTTAATTGTTTTAAGACTTTATATTTATTTATTTGTAAATCATTAACGACATATGTAACCCCATAACTGCCCATCCCAATTACTGATTCAATCTTATAACGCTCTGCAACGATTGTATTTTTTCGCAGTGGTCTATCAAATAAAGCTAGTATACGACGCCATTTCATCAGCTACTTGAAAAGAAGCTTCGGCTTTTACGTTTTCTTTTATAATGCTGATGCCCATAATCAGATGAACGTCGTTTATTATCGCTACTTGAATACGAGCGCCCTCTATGACGATAATCACTACTCGAATACGAACGATTTTTTTCTTTCCTAATATAGAATCAATAATTTTTTTGAACATCCCTTCACCTCTTGTATAAAATTTTCTCTTAATTATACCAACAATTCTTGTCTATATTTGTGACAAGTTTGTAAAGAGTAAAAAACGACGAGTTAAGCCCGCCGTTACTTTCAATCTTCCTCTTCATCAAAAACTTCATCAATCATGCATTTCTCTAATAAATACTCAAATGTAATATCTGCCAGGTCCTCAATTTCTTCTCTTTTTGGAACGTACCCTCTTTCAATTAGTCGCTCATAAAAAAACTCCGCAATCTCTTCCGTGTCAATTACGACTTCAATTTCCTTCATGAGCATCACTCCTTTATTTCTGTTTTATGAAAAAATCTCAAAATTATGTATATGAGATTAGAAAAATAGTTTTTCTTTTTTTATAAGTCATATCATGTAGGCAAAGGGCATACGATGTTAGTACAAGCTATCCAAAGGGGGAAATAATAATGGAATACCAATACGAAGTAGAGCAAACAAAAGAAGAGTTCATGCATGAAGATCAATGGGCAGACTCTCTTATTAAATGGCTTTTTATTTTTTTAACAATTGTAGGCATACCTTATACTGCATATGTTGTTGTTCAATTTATTCTCTCTTTCTAGTTAACTATTTTTTCTCTGTCAATTTAACTAAATAATTTTGAACAACATCCATAACAATTTTATATTCTTCATCTTTAAATGTATCGAATAATAAATGATAATCATTATAAATATCTAATAACCCATCAATAATTTCTTGGCGATTCGTCTTTACACTTACTTTTTTCGAATTGTTAATCGACTTCAATTTTCCTAAATCCAATTTATTCATACCAGCTTTATCTTGTTTCATTTTCTTCAAAATTGCATTTGCCGTTTGTGCATTGGCAAGTAATGTTAAATCTGATTCATCAGCTTCTAACCATTCACCATCAGTAATTCGTGACAATTCATATATAGTATCTTCCCATGCATCATTTTTATATCTCCATACTTCTGTCCGAAAACCAACAATACGAAAAACATCTTTATCATATCCAGTTACTTGCACGAGATCACCAAACGTAAAGTTATAATTTAATTCAATCCACTCTGTGTCGCCCTTTTTCATTTCTTGCTCTGTAACATGCTGCAAAGTTTGCTCAACGTAAAACCCATCGTGATTATTTACTTCGTATACGTAAACTCCATCTAAAATCTTCATATTCGTAATTTTTCCAACGGTTCCATATAGTGTAATCACGACTATGTCCCCTACGTTATATTTAGGTTGTTTTTTCTTTGCCATCTATATCTCTCCTTTTTTAAACGTCGTGATTTTGATAACAGTATATGCAACCTACATAAAAACGCTTATCACAGAAGCTTATATTCATAAATTTTTTCAATAAAAAAGTAGAATTTGTATATAACTCAAAAAAGCTAGTATTTAAACTAGCTTTCACCTTTCATTTATGCTCTAACAGCAAGACGTATTGTAAATAAAAAAACATAATGAATACTTCACTTCTTTCAAAGTAATATATTCATTATGCTTTCATTTTCCTAAACCTTCATATCGTTATCTCTCTTGTATATATAAATCCCATGCGTCATCAAATATAGACATACTTTCTAGCATTCCACTTAACTCTAAGTATGAACTAATTACATCATAGTCTTCAGATTGCTTCGGAAAACTTAAATCATCATACATCGCCTCTGCTAAATCTGATATTTCATTTTTAAATAAAGCTGCACGGTGCTTCATCATATAATGGTAAAATGTCTTTTTCAAAAATATTCCCTACCTTTCTAACTTGGGTACATTATACAAGGCAAAAAAGAAAAAAACCAGCATAAAAGCTGGTTAAAAGTCGAAATAATTCCTTTTTAATAAACGTGGTCTTCCCATCAACTCTTCGTATGTTAGTTGTTTTGGCAAATCTTTCGTATAAATTAAAAACAACTGATCTTCAATTTCTTTTACAGTATGGTCTGCTTGATAGTCCATTCCACATGAGGAACAAGTAATACATGGTGTCTCTTGGATTTCAATGGCTTTCGTACCATCTGGTAATTCCCAATATACAGTATTCAAGCTTTCTTTCGCTTCTGTACTGTCACACCACATACAATTCATACTACGTCACCCTCATTTTTTTTGTCATCATCTAACTTTGCTATTTGTGCTTGATATTTTTTATCTTTTAATTGATCACGCTTATCACGTTTATCTTTTAAAGAAGCATGCGTTTCATTGACTTCATAATCTTTACGGCGATTCATACGTTGTAAATCATCTGGAACAAGATTAAATTTCTTATCACTCATCAATCCTGCAACGCCGATATCAGAACGTTTCTCTTCATAAGTCGGATAAATTTCTTTAAAGTAGCCTTCTGCTCTTCCTGGGATATAGTTTTCTGGTTCTGGATACGTTGTAATAACCCCTTCAAAGTTACGAAGAACAACTTTATCCGCACTTTGTGAAATTAAATAGTTTGGCTGAAGCGCAATTTTTCCGCCTCCGCCCGGTGCATCGACAACGAACGTTGGTACTGCATAACCAGACGTATGTCCACGTAAGCCTTCAATAATTTCAAGACCTTTCGAAACTGGTGCACGGAAATGACCGATACCTTCTGATAAATCACATTGATAAATGTAATATGGACGAACACGAATTTTCACTAAATCATGCATAAGTTTTTTCATAATTGGAACGCTGTCATTAATTCCAGCTAAAATTACAGCTTGGTTTCCAATTGGAACACCTGCATTTGCAAGCATTTCACATGCTAGTTTCGATTCTTCTGTAATCTCAATAGAAGTGTTAAAATGCGTATTTAACCATACTGGATGATATTTTTTAATAATGTTACACAGGTTTTCTGTAATACGCTGCGGGAATACAACTGGTGCTCTCGTTCCGATACGAATAATCTCGACATGCGGGATTGCTCGTAAATTCTTTAATACATATTCTAAAATTTTATCATTAATTAGAAGTCCATCACCGCCAGAAATTAAAACGTCACGTACTTGTGGTGTTTCACTAATATAAGCAATCGCATCATCTAATTGCTTTTTCGGTACGCCCATTCCAATTTGTCCACTAAAACGACGACGTGTACAGTAACGACAATACATAGAACATTGATTCGTTACTAAAAATAGTACGCGGTCTGGATAACGATGAGTTAATCCTGGAACTGGTGAATCTTCATCTTCATGAAGAGGATCTTCTAAATCATATTTTGTTTTATATAACTCTTCCGAAATCGGTACTGATTGCATCCGAATCGGACAGCGTGGGTCATCAGGATTCATTAGCCAAGCATAGTACGGTGTAATGTTTAACGGGATCGTTTTCGTTGAAATTTTAACGCCTTCTTCTTCGTCAGGTGTTAAGTTAATTACTTTCTTTAAATCATCTAAAGTTTTGATCGTATTCGTTAATTGCCAAACCCAATCATTCCATTGTTCTTCTGTAACATCTTTCCATAATTCAATATCCTTCCAGTGACGATTTGGTTTGTATACATCATGTAACATTGCTATTCCCCCTTTTTATACGCTCATCCTTTATATAAGCAATAATTATGCCAACTTCATATTCTTGATAAGTAAATGCGAGAAATACCCTATTATATAAGAGAATAAATATTTTTAAGTGCTGTACTAAAACGATATTTACTATCATATTCATTACTGGTTATATATGTAAACGCTCTTTTATTGGTGCAAACACACAAAAACCGCCGATTATTCGGCGGTTTTGTCGTACTTGCTCAGTTTATATTGAAGCGTTTGACGCGGAATACCTAACATTTTTGCTGCTTGCAAAATATTCCCTTCCGTTTCAATTAACGCTTGATCTATTAATTCCTTTTCCGTTTGATGAAGAGCTTCCCTAAGCGGTAATATACTTTTCTTCTTCGGAAGTTTCTCTTTCCGAAATGTTCGTGGCAAGCAATTTGCTGTTAACGAATTCCCTTCTGTAATAATGACAGCATGTTCAATCGTATGCTTTAACTCACGAACATTTCCAGGCCATTGATAAGCTTGTAATCTTTCTTTCGCTTCCTTATCAATTTGAAGTACACCTTTTTTATAACTTTTATTATATTCTTTCAAAAAGTAAGACGCTAATAACAGTACATCCTCAGTTCTTTCGCGAAGCGGCGGGATATATAATGAAAATACATTTAATCGATAGTATAAATCAGTGCGAATTTTATTTTCTCTTAAACATACTTCTGGAGGCTGATTCATTGCAGTAATAACGCGAACATCTACTTTTCTCGTCTTATTATCACCAATGCGACGAATAACTCCATCTTCTAATACACGTAGCATTTTTGCTTGTAAATCAAGCGGCATTGAATTCAGTTCATCTAAAAATAATGTCCCTCCATCTACAAGTTCAAATAATCCTGCTCGTTCGATTGCCCCTGTATAACTACCTTTTGTCGTGCCAAACAGCAAACTTTCTAATAGCGACTCTGGCAAAGCTGCACAGTTTTGTGCAATAAACGGCTTATTTTTTCGTTTAGAAGCTTCATGAATCGCTTGCACAAATAGCTCTTTCCCCGTTCCAGTTTCACCATATATTAAAACATTCGCATCGGTTGGCGCTACTTTTTGTGCTAACTCTTTCGTCTGTTTAAAGCGGGAATCATCAGTTACAATTGTCTCGAATGCAACATGCTTTTTCACCATTTTTTTGCTAGTCGATCGTTTTATTTTCGATTGTAGATCTACAATCGTATCAGTAAGCTTTTGAATAGTAGAATAATCTTTCGCAATTTCTACAGCACCAGCAATATTTCCATCTATTAAAATAGGTAACGTTGTATTGACCGTACAAACGTCTTCCCCATTTAAATTTTGGTAATGTTGAACTTGGTGTACGATTGGTTTTTTTGTATCTAATACTTTCATCAATGTACTTGTTTCTCTGGATAATGACGGGAATGCTTCTAATAAATGCTTTCCTAGCACATTTTCAATTTTAGATCCATCATGTTTTGCAGCAACTGTATTATAAAATATTGTAATCCCATTTTCATCTACTGCATGTATGGCCTCATCTATACTGCCCAAAATCGCTTCAATGACTTCCTGTGTCGAAACTGCTAGCAATGTCATCCCCCCTTTTGCCGAAAATCCAGCAAATTCAACGCCGAATTTTCGGCACCCTCTGTGCGATTATAAGCATGTCAATTCCGTTCTATTATTTTGATGAAATGTGTATATATTTTTATTGCTTATTTATGGTTAAGTGAAACTTTAATCAGTGGGGCTTTATTATTAACCCGACTCCCACCTAACTTCTTTGCTTTACAGCCGAATTTTGAGGCGGGAGTCTTACTGCTTTCGAATAGCTGGATAAATCTTTCACCCATATATTCATATCTTCCAACTTATCAAAAATGTAGCAATTATTCGCAAGCCTTCCCGTATATGTATAGCCTAATTGATGAAAGGCTGCATTCATACCGAAAGATAGCGAGCGAGCAATTGTATAAGAACAAAAAATAGATTTTTCTTGGAGCTCTTCCTCCAATTTAATTAACAGACTTTTCATGAAACCATGTTTTCGATATTCAGGTAATGTAGCACAATTCGTTAATTCTGCATTACCTTCTTTCACGTTCATTTCAGCAGATGCTGTACTAATAATTTTCCCCTCGAATTCATAAACATAGTAAATTGTATCGTCTTCCTTCATCGTCTGCTTTACATAATTCCCATCATTTAAAGGTGTCGGATAAACTTCAAATACTTTTCCAAAGACAATTGCTAATTCTTCCGCATCCTCTTCTGTCGCTTTTCTTAACACAAATTCCTCTGGGACTATTTTTTCTTTCACTTCTTTTTCTTTTACACCACTTAAAATAGTATCTTCCTCAGTCCAATGAATACTATTTCGTCTTTCATCATTATGATATTTCACGAAGAAGTGCGCATCGTGCCCTTGAAAATAATGAGGTATCGTTGCTTCCAGTAAGAAACCGAAAGAGAGCCATGTTGAAACATGCTCTCCCTTTCCTTTAATAATACATTTAGTGAAAGAATGTTTCTTTGCTAATTCATCGATTGTTTGTATGATGCTTTCAACATTTCCTGTATAGTGATCAACTCTAATACGTTTATTAAAATAATCTAAAACCCCTTCTACTGTATAATGCTTTGTCTGTTCACTAAAAGATTCATAGTATTTCATTTTTTCACCTCACACCAATCTAGTAATGTACATGCAATTATTTTTGCGGCAGCAATCATTTTATCAACTTCTATATATTCGTTTGGGTAGTGTGCTACTTTCGTCTCTCCTGGACCAAATACTATCGTGGGTACGTTAGCGATTTGTGTGAACAAACCTCCATCTGTTCCCCATGGCGAAGCTTCTATAATCGGCTCGTTCCCTTCGATTTCAACAAAGTTATGCCCAAGCGTTGTAATAAGTGGATGATTTTCTTCTAGTTCACCAGGAACCCATCTAGCCCCAAACCATTCTACTTCTACAGGATTTTTTACAAACCAACTATCCACATCTTTTAATTCACCAATCCAGCCCTCAAACTCTTCTTTTGCTGCCTCTATAGTCTCATTCGGCGCAATACCACATCTTCCTTCTAAAATTAATGAATCGGGAACAGAACTTGGCCAGCTTCCCCCTTCAATTTTCCCCACGTTAATTGGAATTGGAATCGGAATCCCCTTAAATAACGGATCTGTAATTCGACCATTTCTCTTCTCTTCTAATTTTCTCAAATGCTCTACAACAAACATACTTTTTTCAATTGCACTTACTCCTTCATAACGTGTACCACCGTGTGCTGCTTTTCCTTTTATATGTAGACGAAACCACATTGATCCTTGTTGTTTCGGAAAAAACTTCATATTCGTCGGCTCAGGAATAATAACGCCATCTGCCTTATATCCTCGTAAAATAGCGGCTAATGTTCCTGCCCCACCGCTCTCTTCTTCTATTACACTTTGAAAATGTATATCACCTTTTAGTTCAATACCAGATTCAATAATCGCTTCCATCGCAAGCATAAGTGAGACATTGCCGCCTTTCATATCTGTTGTTCCACGTCCATATATGCGGTTTCCTATTTTCTCTCCACTATATGGATGATGGTCCCACTGATTTACATCCCCTTCTGGCACGACATCAATATGCCCGTTTAAAATCATAGATTTCCCTTCGCCACTTCCTTTTAAAGTCGCTACAATGTTTGGGCTATCTGTAAAACTTGTACGAGGTGATACGAAATAAGGGTGATCTTTCATTTCATTAAAAGCAGGCTCCCAAATATCAAGATCTAGACCTAACTCACGCAACTTTTCAATAACAATTGCCTGCGCACCACTTTCATCACCAGATACGCTCTTTTCTTGAATTAATCGTGTTAAAAATTTTACACTCTCTTCTTCATGCCCCTCAATATAATCACAAACTTGTTTTTTTAATTGCTCCATATATTACAACTCCCCTCATTCAATTACTAGTAAATTTGAGCTTATATGAAAATCAGCTGTCGTATGTCGTTTTACATCTTCTACAGTATATGGACTCATTAATTCTTGTAAGACAAGTCCTCTTTGGGTCACTTCCATGACAGCCATGTCTGTAATAATTAAATCTACACATTTTTTCGAAGTTAATGGCAATGTACATTCCGAAACAATCTTTGCATTTCCGTATTTATCAACATGATTCATCACAACAACGACCCGCTTCGCTTTTTGCGCTAAATCCATCGCTCCTCCAATACCTGGAACGCGTTTTCCTGGTACAATCCAGTTCGCTAAATCACCATTTTCACTTACTTGTAACGAACCAAGTATCGTAATATCAAGTAATCCTTTTCGAATCATGCCAAACGCCATGCAGCTATCAAAATAACTTGCTCCTGTAATAAGAGATGTTGGTAAACCAGCTGCGTTACATAAATTCTCATCTTCATTCCCTTTACTTGGCGTTGGTCCCATACCAACAATACCGTTTTCCGCATGAAACATAACATTCATATCTTCTGGCAAATGATTCGGTACAAGCGATGGAATTCCAATACCTAAATTTACAAGCATACCACTCTGAATTTCTTTCGCTGCACGTCTTGCAATCTTACCTCTTACTTCTACGCCCATACCCATTTCCAATTCACTCCTTCCGATGGCACGATATAATTTACAAATACACCTGGGACGACAATTTCTTCTGGATCTAAACTTCCAAGTGGAACAATTTCTTCTGCTTCTACAATCGTTATGTCACCAGCCATAGCTACATGTGGATTCATATTACGAGCGCTTTTATCAAATACAAGATTGCCAAACGGATCCGCTTTTTTCGCATATACAATTGCGACTTCAGCCGTTAAAGCTGTTTCAACTAAATATGTCTTTCCATTCATTTCAACTGTACGCTTTCCTTCTTCTACAATCGTATCAACACCAACGTCAACTAAAATACCACCAAGCCCTACACCACCAGCGCGAATACGCTCTGCGAGTGTTCCTTGCGGAGAGAATTCAATTTGCAATCTTCCTTCATTTAATTGTCTTCCCGCATTTGGATTTGACCCAATATGAGAAGTAACTAAAGATTTAACCCTTTCATTCGTAACAAGACGACCGATTCCTACATCAGGAAATCCAGTATCATTTCCTATTAAATTTAAATTTGTAATGCCTTTATCTAAAACAGCTTGAATTAAAGATGGAGGGGATCCGATTCCTCCAAATCCCCCAAACATTAATGTCATATCATCATGGAACAAAGAAATTACTTCCTCTATTTCTTTTAATTTACCGAATGTATTTGTAATAGTTGTCATGCGATACTATGCCCTCCTTTTTGCATCATCTCTTCCACGCTCTTTACAAAAATTGAAAGTAATTCATCTAACTCGGAATATGTAGTTGTCATTGGTGGTGCAATAAGCAGTGCACTATCCTCTTTTCCTGCTTGCCCTGAAACAGCTTGGTATAAGAGCAGTCCATTTTTAGCAGCAACTGAAATAAGCTCCGACGCTTTTGTAAACGGTTGCAATTCTATTCCAATTAGCAATCCTTTTCCACGCACATCAGCAATGATTGTCGATTGTTGCTGAACTTTCTGCAAACCTTTTAATAAATACTCTCCCTTTTCTGCTGTTTTTTCAGGTAAATTATGTTTCTCCATATATTCAATAACTGCTAAAGCCGTTGCTGCAGACAATGGATTTGCACTAAGCGTATGCCCGCTCATTACAGAACGTGATCCACGTAAAATCGGCTCCATAACACGGTCACTTACTATTGTCGCTGCCATTGGTGTATAACCCGCTCCTAGCCCCTTACCAAGGGTCATAATATCCGGTTCTACACCCCAGTGCTCCATAGCAAACCATGCACCAGTACGACCAAGTCCAGTCATTACTTCATCCGCAATAAATAATATATCGTAATGACTACAAATATCTTTAATTACTTTATAGTATTCTTTCGGCGGGACAACCGCGCCTCCAGCAGCTCCGATAATCGGTTCAGCAATAAAAGCTGCAATATGCTCTGCACCAATTCGATCAATCGCTCTTTCTAGTTCAGTCGCACAAGAAAGTTGACATGTTGGATATACCTTTTGTACAGGACATCTGAAACAATATGGCGCTGGAATAGTCGGATAATCTTCCAAAATAGAAACGAAACGTTGTCTGCGCAGTGGATGCCCAGACATAGATAAAGCTCCCATTGTAATCCCGTGATAGCTCATCCACCGTGACAAAATTTTATGTTTCCCTTGAATGCCACGCTCCTGAAAATGCTGAATTGCGATTTTCATAGCTGTTTCATTTGCTTCCGTACCACTATTCACAAAAAAGCTCCAGTTCAAATCTCCTACACTTAAATCACTCAACTTCTTCGCTAATTTTTCAGCCGGTTCACTCGTAAACTGTGATCTATAAACGAACGCAATCTCCTCTGCCTGCTTTTTAATAACTTCCGCAATCTCTGTTACGCCATGTCCAATACCTGCCGTAATCGCTCCTGACGAACCATCAAAATATTTATTTCCGTTTTGATCATATAAATAAACACCTTTTCCATGTGAAATCATTGGATACGGCTGACCAACAAGTGGTTTAATTAAGTAATCGCGCATAGCGCTCCCCCATTTCTCCAATTTGTATATGTATATGAAGAAAATTGACGTTTCTTTCATAAAAAAGAATCCTCTGCAAAAGCAGTGAATTTATCAAAAAACTATTATAAAATATACAAATGACTGCTAAATATTATTTTAAAAACAGAAAATTCAGAACTTAAAACGAAGACCAACCTTACCTGTACGCTTAAATACCCCTTCCTGATTTAAGATAACAGCAAATTGAATATTTTTTTAATATAATATCAACTTTCCTCAATTGCTGACATTGTGTAAACTTCGACGAAACTCCCGTTATTCTCCTTCCTATTATCCTACTTTATATTGCATATTTTCAAACAAAATTCGACATTTTACTCCGCCTCATTTATCGTAACTATTTCTTAACAAATAGTACCACCTGTTTAGAACAATAAAAAAAGAACCGATTAACCACATTAATCAGTTCGGCACGACGCTCTTTTATCGGTATTACCTTATCCAACGCATCACTAAAATTAATAGAAATACTCATAATACAAATCCATAATTCGTCCCACAGCCTATAGCACCAAATCCTCCATAACTTCATTCCCAATAACTATGGGGATATCCCCATCCCAATGGTTCCACTCCTTCCATCAAAGTCAAACTACCTTTCCTTTATAATTTATGTAGGACAATTATCGATTTGTATGTGTGTTTGCCTATAAATAAAAAAATCCCCATTTTAACTTTTCCTTCTAGAAAGGAAAGTTTTTTGCATAACCTCTTTCTAGCTTCGCATATATTTGTAATGATGATAAAGGAGGAATGTTCATGACTCAATCCGAAATTGAAAAATACGGCCAAGAAGCTGCACGTTACGAACAGCTCGCTCGTTACTATCAATATAGCAATCCTAAAAGATATGTAGAACTCTATATGAAATACTATGATGCAATTACAAAACTTGTACAAGCATATGAAAAGAGAGATTCACAAGAAGCGACTTTACCGTCACATATGAGAATCTTCCACACAGCTCCCCATACACCAGCAGTTGATATTATAATAAACGGACAAAAGGTTATTAAAAATATTTCTTTTAAACAATTCAGTCCTTATTTATCATTAGTGCAAGGTAAATACCGTATTGATATTGTCCCTGTCGGAAACGAAACTCCAATATTTTCAGCATTAGTACCAATAATGGGGAATCACACTTATACCCTTGCAGCGGTCAATAGCGATAATCATCTCCAATTACAACCCCTTCTTGATAATACTCATTTACCATCTGGTCAAGCAAAAATACGGTTTGCACATTTTTCACCAGACACTCCAGTTGTAAATGTAAATTTAAAAGATGGGGATCATTTATTTGAAAATGTACTCTTTAAGCAAATAACAGATTTTTTACAAGTTAGCCCTGGTACAGCAGATATTGAAGTTTCACTTGCTGATACAAAAAAAGTACTATTAACCATTCCAAAATTCAACGTTGAACCAAATACAATTTACACAATTTCAATAGTTGGTTATTCAACTGAGGATCCAAAATTAGAGACCGTTATACTTACAAATTAAAACAGTCTACACCATTCGCATGGTGTAGACTGTTTACTTTTGAAACGTAATTTGAAATTCTGTCCAATCGTTATCCGAACGACACAATATGGATCCTTTATGTTTTTCTACAATTTGTTTACATACAAATAGTCCAATACCAGTTCCTAGCTTTTTAGTAGTTACAAATGGCTCAAAAATGGTCTCTACATTGTCTGCTGGAATCATAGGTCCATTATTTTTTATAACAATGCGAACAGCCTGATCCTCTTCAAATACATCAATGATAATTTTTCGCTCTTCTTTCACCGATTCAAGAGCATCAATCGAATTCATTAAAATATTTAAAACTACTTGCTTCACTTCACTCCGGTAACCAACGAGTGGAATAGGATACGGCAAATTCTTTTCAATCAAAACATTTGCATTAACTAAACTTGGATATAAGAATTGTATAATATCTTGAAATAAGTCATTTACCAAAAAACGTTCAGATTCATTCCACATTTCTTTTTTCGATACAAGTAAAAATTGCGAAATCCTAAAATTCAATTGATCTAATTCATGTGAAATAATATCTAAATACGATAGATTAGGGTGATCTGTCTTCAATAACTTTACAAATCCCATAATCGAAGTTAGCGGATTACGAAATTCATGCACAAAACTAGCCGACATTTGCCCTAGAATCGTAAGCCTTTCTTTATGTGTTTCATTTATATATTGCTGTTTTTCTTCTAAATTTCTCGATATAATTTCTGAGTATTTTAAAACGGTATAATAAATTAATTTGTCAAAACAAGTATGTATTTTGGCCATAATCGGTTTCAGTTCACGAGCACTTACATCCAATTCGCACATTGCTTCAAAAAGTTCATTTCTTCCCACATTTGCATTGTAAACAAAATCTCCAATATTCGCATCTGCCCCTGCACGCTCAATGGCAATTTTCTCACATAATGGCTGAAGATAATTAATGTCTTTATCTTCCATAATAAGTTCGATAATTAACTCTAATAAATTCGCTCCATTTTGAACTACCTCTTGTTTAAATGGATCTTTTTCGGAAATTATCATTTTGTTTTTCCAGTTCTCTACGAATTGGTGCCTGTTGTTTTTCAAGTGCGAACAAAATACTTCTTTAATATCCTTATCGATTGGAAAAACCTCCATTCCTCCATTTCCATACGACGAATACCCTTTATATTTTGAATATTAACACAAAAAATACATTTCGTTAATAGATTTTTGTCACATTTTGTTAATTTCTGTTGATAAAATTTATTTTTCCTTTCTTATTTAAATAAGTTGTATTCCTATATCCCTTTCCCCTTCTCATTTTTCAAATTATTTTCCTGTTCAAAACTACTTTTTTTGCATCCTTTTTAATTCTTGCGTACAATAAGAAGTGAAAGGTGTGAAAAATATGGTAAATAAAAATGTGGAAGACTATCTCCAAGAAGGCATATATGGCCAAAAGCAAAACAAACCAGAAGAACGTAATATGTACTTAACTACATTACGTGAGCGTGTAGAAATCGCTTTAACAATCGGTCAAGTAATGCAAAGTAATGTGTATACAGAAGTAACGGGTAACATACGTTCTTCTCAATCATTACAACTATTCCTAAATGGAAGCATTGCTTACCCACATTTATCAAAATACATTAAATTAGCAACTGAAAAAAATATTCCTTTTACAATTGTTCAAAATAAAGGTACTGAAACACCAATCGGTTTAGTACTCTCTCATAGCACTGCTGTAGATAAAGAACATATTTATGTCGAAGATGATATTTTCAAACAAGAAATGAAGTAAAAGGTACACTTGATTAAATGAAATCGTTCCGAGAAACGTAAAACAAACAATAAAAAACGAGTATGGAATCGTAAACATTTCCTGCTCGTTTTTTATTGCGGTGTTTAAGCTCGATCTACTTTATTTTTTAATACACACTAATTTCATTTCTGTCATTTCTTCTATTGCATATTTAATCCCTTCACGGCCTGTGCCACTCTCTTTCACACCGCCATAAGGCATATGATCTACTCTGAACGTTGGAATATCATTAATCATGACACCACCGACTTCTAATTCATCAATTGCACGCATTGCCTTACATAGATTGTTTGTAAATACACCTGCTTGTAATCCATAACGTGAATTATTTACTTGTTCTAAAGCCTCATCAAATTCTTTAAATGTATTTACAGTCATAAGTGGACCAAATACTTCTTGGCACTGAACAGATACATAATCTGGAACATTTGCTAATACAGTTGGTTCAAAAATCCTTGCATCACGTTTGTTACCACCGTATACAACATTAGCTCCTTCCTTAACTGCCTCTTCCACCCATGAATTTATACGTTCTACATCTTTTTTTGAAATAAGTGCTGATACATCTGTTTCTTCATGAAGCGGGTCTCCTACTACAACGTTTTCCATTGCTTTCGTTAATTGTGTAATAAACTCTTCCATTTTGCGTTCATGCACAAAAACACGTTGTACTGAAATACAAACTTGTCCATTATTCACAAACGCGCCCCATTTTACACGTTCAATTATTTCGTCTGTCAATTCAACATCTTCATCAATAATTACTGCAGCATTCGATCCTAATTCTAACGTCACTCGTTTCAACCCGGCTTTTTCCTTAATTCCAATACCTACTTTCGGACTTCCTGTAAAAGTAATACTAGCAACGTTCTCATCTTTTACTAATGCCTCACCTACAACAGATCCAGGTCCAGAAATTATATTGAAAGCTCCCTTTGGTAAACCAGCTTCTTCAAATAATTCTACCAATGCATACGAAGAAAGTGGCGTTTGGTCGGCAGGCTTTAGCACAATAGTATTTCCAGCCGCAATTGCTGGGCCTACCTTATGTGCTACTAAATTAAGTGGAAAATTAAACGGTGTAATAGCACCAATAACCCCGATTGGTTGTCGAATTGTATACGCTATACGGCCACCTGCTCCTGGCGCAGCATCTAATGGTAACGTCTCACCATATATTCGCTTCGCTTCTTCAGCTGCAGACTTATATGTTTGAACAGTGCGATCTACTTCTCCCCGTGCAGCACGAATTGGTTTTGCAGCTTCTTTTGCGATAATCTCTGCAAACTCTTCTCTTCTCTCATCCATTTTTTGTGCAACCTTTTCTAAAATAGTTGCACGGTCGTATGCGGATAATTTTTTCATTTCTTTCATTGCATTTTTGGCCGAAACTATCGCTTCCTTAACGTCATCTTCTGTACCTTGCGCAATCTCCGCTAATGTTTCTTCAGAATATGGTGCATACAATGGTTTATACGTCTCTACTGATTTCCATACCCCATTTATATATAAATGTTTTTTCATAGTGGTTCTCCTTCCGAATATATGTATACAATAATACATTCCATTTATTTCACCTGGTGAAAGGTCTGACTTGTGTAATTGTATCATAGCCCTAATACATCAAAAAACATTTTGCTCAAAAAAACTCTGCTACAAAGCAGAGTTTACGAACTAATTTGTTCTTGGAGCGAAATCTTTTTTTCATCTCCTACAATAACAATCGATTCTGAAGGTTTCGTTACTTCTAATCTCTTAATATAGTGTCCATCTAATTTTTTTACGCAAAATTTATAATTTTCAATCTCAATGGTATCACCCTCGGAAATCTCAATATTTTTTGTTAGGATCCAACCGCCAATCGTATCGACATCATCGTCGTCAATAGTCAAACCTAATAATGCGTTCACTTCACTAACAAGTACTTTTCCCTCTAAAATCGTTTTCGTCTCACTAACTTGTTGGATTTCCGGTTGTTCATCAGTATCGAACTCATCTTGAATATCCCCTACAATTTCTTCTAAAATATCTTCAACGGTTACAAGACCTGATGTACCACCATATTCATCAATTAATATAGCGATATGTGTTCTTTCTCTTTGCATTTTTAAAAATAGATCATGAATCGGGATAGATTCAATAACTAAAATAATTGGCCTAATATATTGCTCCACTGTCTTTTCACTAACAACTCGGTGCTTCACAAAATCTGTAAATATATCTTTAAAATTCACAAAGCCTATTACATGGTCCTTATCACCATCAACAACCGGATACCTCGTATATTTTTCATGAGACATTTTTTGTAAAGCCTCTTCAGCAGGCATTTCTTTATTTAAAATATTCATCTCTGTTCGTGGTACCATTATTTCTTTCGCAATACGATCATCAAATTCAAATATTTTATTCACATACTTATATTCAGATTGATTAATCTCACCATTTTTATAACTTTCTGAAACTAACAACCGCAATTCTTCTTCTGAATGCACTTCATCATGCCCTTTTGGTGGTTTCAACCCAAGAAACTTTGTAATTAACCGAGCTGATCCATTTAAAATCCAAATGAATGGGAAAGCAATACGGTAAAACAAAATGAGTGGCTTAGCAACAAAGAAACTCACTTGTTCTGCTTTTTGAATCGCAAATGTTTTTGGAGCTAACTCTCCTACTACCACATGGAAAAATGTGATAAACAAAAACACTAAAATTATAGCTAAAATGTCTGCGAGTTGAGTAGGGACGTTCCAATTTGCAAACAACACATCAAACATGTGCTTTAGCGCAGGTTTACCAGACCACCCAATCCCAAGAGCTGTAACAGTTATTCCTAATTGACAAGCTGATAAATATTCGTCTAAGTTTGTAATGATTGTTTTGACAGATATTGCACGATTATTTCCTTTTGCAATTAAATAGTCAATTCGTGAACTCCTCACTTTAACAATTGCAAATTCTGCTGCAACGAAAAATGCCGTTAAGGCAATTAAAACAATCACTATACTTATACTATATATGTCCAAATACTTTTCCTTACTTACAGTGTAAGCAAGGAAGCCACCTCCTACTTAAATTTATTCAAGTGAAGTAAGCATTCTTATACTCTAATAAAATTCTACATTAGTAACCACCTTTTTATATATTATATGCATACATAAAAAAGATATTTATAATTATGATAATCTAATTAGCTTATTATCGTCAAACTATAATAAGCCCAATTTTCCGATAACTAAAAATGATTTATATAAATAGTATGTGCTAAACAGCTGAACTTCGTGAAAAAACACTTTCTTTGCCGATTCCACACTTCTTTTGTCACACCTGAAGGGAACTTGCTACATAACTAGAAATCATTCAACAGGATATATATAGGAGGGATTATTTTGGAATATAAAACACCATTTATCGCAAAGAAATTAGGTGTTAGCCCAAAGGCTGTTGTCCGGATTGCACAACAATTAAATCTTACGATAAAAAAAAATAAATATGGTCATTTTATTTTCGCACAAGGTGATTTAGATCTAATGTTAGAATACCATCGCTCTCAAATGGACCAGCCTCAAAACTCTCAAACTACTCAAAAAATATCTTCAAATGATGTAGAAAAATTAAAAACTCAAGTAAACACAATTGTTCAAAACACATCATCGAATGATTTTGAGCAATTAACAGCTCAATTTACCACAATTACGAGAAGACTAGATCGAATGGAAGAACAAATGCAAAATAAAGCAAATGATGTCGTTACATACCAACTTTTACAACATCGCCGCGAAATAGAGGAAATGTTAGAACGAATTCAAAAACTAGAAGCTGCCCTAAAAAAAGAAGAACCAATATACATTACTCCTGATGCAAAACCAACATATGAAAGAGAAAAGAAACCGAAGCGTCGTAAAATGATTTTTAGTATATTTGGACTATAATATTGTAGACCCTTATTCTGAGAATAAGGGTCTACTTTTTGTATGAAAACAGATGCCCGTAATAAGTAACTCTTCTTCATACTATACATATTCATATATTTTCATTTTGTTAACATAATATTTTTACTGTATTCTGCAATAAGTGCCTGCGCATGAGCATTCCCTTGAATAATATCACGGAATTCTTTCAAAGAATACAGATGTGTAGCCCCTTTTCGAGCATGAATTCGCACTGGTACACCTTGTAAAGTATCATGAAACTGGAATGGACTATCTATCGGTTCGATTGGAAAACCGAGTGTAAGTAAATACATATACATTCTTTTTGTAACTGCTGCAATATACCATTCCGCTTTCGTCTCTAACGCATGCATAAATAAAATAGCTGCCAGCCTTTTGAAATGTCCTCTCCCCCGAGACGTTTTCGCAATACTTAACTTTCCTATTTCATACACATTTTTCAAATCTTTCACTAAATCATTTTTAGAAAACGGATAGAAAAACTCAGAATTTGATTGTTCAGGTACTATAAACTTAATACATTCTACTGTACCAATATGATGTTCATCTTCTATTAATAAAAATCGTGATGGATTTAAATTACGTTCTACAAACATTAAGTTTCTTTCTTCACAAAAATCTCCCCACAGTTGCTCGAACCAAAAATGCTCTTCCTTTGTTTGAACACGCTGGAACATATTTAACCGCCTTTCCCATCGCCGCTCTGTTTTTGATAACGCTTTCACTTACTATCATATAAGAACAAATCTTCGTATGCAACTAAAAATATTTATGTCTTATTATATTCTGCAAAATGAATTAAATTCCTACTTATTAGTCATTAATACATATGCAAAACCCCTTAATTCCCCATACTGTTACAAACATAAAAAGATCCAATTACTCTAATAAAAAAATGATAATCACTATCAAGTTCGAACCGTATAATGTGTCTTTCCGTACTGCATATAATTCTTCTTAACCTAAAGAAATCCTTCATTAAAAAGGATTTCTTTTACATTTTATTACTTTTTAACCATTTCTCAAAAATTTGAATCATCCCATGCTTCCCAGCCAACTTCTCTTCTCCTTGTTTCGTTTTATATGGATATAGTTGTAAAAACACTCCACAACCAGATTCAATTTTTTTACTATGCATATGGCTACCTGGATATACACAAATCACTTCATAAATCGCTCTTCGCTTAAAAATTCGTTTACCATTCTGTTCTTCTACATACTTAATAGACCAGTATTTATACATTTGCTCCGTTGCTTTCGTATTACCGACAGGCTGAAAAATATTGTACATAGGGCTGTATTTTACTTCGATAATAATAGAAGATTTATATACATACTTCTCTTCTTCCTTTACATAACAATCTAAACGAATATCCGGCTTCTTTGTGTCCTCTCCGTTATAAAAATTACTTCCTTTGCTTAGTGCAATAAGAGGGTGTGTTTCAATTAAATCATTAAACGCGACGTGCACTTTTATATCATCTCGATGTAAAATCACTGTCGTTCCATCTTGTAATCCGTCTAAATAAAAATGTTCTTGTATTTGTTCACGAATAGGATTCTTATCTTCAAATCCGATTTGTTCTAATATAGAAATAACGATAAAAAAAGCGTAATACTCATACACTAAAAACGTTGGTTTATATACGAATAATAAAGATGGAGGTTGCTCCGTATGTTGCGGTAACAATTCTAAATGGTGGATTAATTGTTGATGCGGTATAGATAAAGTGTTCGAATTAATGGTAGCTGTTTCAGAAACTTCCCTCCAAAATGGAGAATACAATAAATTTCGAAAGTATTGCACACTTTCATATACGATATGAGCTAATATTTTATATTCTTGTATTTTCACAGAACTTTTCCGTAAATCTGCTTCTTTCAGTAAATGTAGATTTCTATATTTTTGTTTTTCCCTATCCGTCACAGATCCATTTCGTTCAATCGTTTTCATAATTGTTTTAACAGCTTGAAATTCATCTGACTTTTTCTTCTTTTCTCCTTCTAGTATTTCAATAGTTTTACGTACAAAAATTTCTGCTTCAAGTAAATAATAATAGAATTGCGTCGTTTTAAATTTAAGAAATGCATTTTCAATACTATTTTTTTGCTCCTTAAATTTACGGTTGTAATATTTCGCATAAAGCTTTCTTTCTGTCATAATGGCAGTTTTTCTCGTTGCCTTCCGCGCTTTCGTTTCCCATTCATATTCGTGTACAAATTCCGCATTCGATTCTACTTTCTTAAAAATTTGTTTTATTCTTTTCATTTTTTGTGGCAACTTTCTTAACAATACCAAATAAGAAGAATCTTCAATATCGCTAAGTGCTGAGAAAGTTTTCTTGTAATAACCTCTATCTAAAATTAACTCGTTTAAAATTGACTTCACATAATCTTGAATCATTTCAAATTGGTCATCAAAAAAGTTTTTAGGAACAACTTGAAACGCACCATAATAAGTTTTATCTTCTATACGCACTTCAAAATGGTATAAGCCACAGCGCCACGGATAAAAAAATTCAGTTTTTCCATGTTCATACACCAATACTCTTTGTTTTTTTTCATTTAATTCATATTGTGACTCTTTTATATTCTTTTGTCCCTCATATACTTTATTCCATATGAATGTAATATCCATTGGATTTTGATAATGGAAATGTAATTTCAGTGGTTTTAATTCCTGTACTTTATAAATACATTGAACTAATGCTGTAGTAGACGTACAAAGCCGGTTTAAAAGGATAAAATCGCCTTTCCCCTCAGTACCAATAATTAGCTTCAATACAAACGGGAGCGTTTCTTTCGTATCGACGATTGCTGTTTCATAACGCTCCTCATTTTGCATAGCCATACAGCTCCAGTTCTCTACGCTTTTGTCTTATATAAGCTAAAGAATGTTCAAATGTAGATACACGATTTGCAAGCGGAGACTGTAAAAGTGGTATCAATGTCGCTCCCCTTTTTGCTTCTTCAGAAAGTAGAGGGCCCACTGTCATTTCTGTCCCCCTTAATTTCGTTAATACACGCTGCTTTATTTGCAAATCAAAACCTTCTTCCCTGCTAATCATATAGGACTGATTATTTTGGAACGGTATATTTTGCAAATACGTAGCGATTGCGCTTGCACATCGGAAAGAAATTCCTTTTGATATATCGTGTGATGATAATACATCATGTAACTTATCCAATAACTCTAATTCCTCTTCAGTATACACTTCGATCATCTCTTTATTCCTAAACCAATTGAGTCGAAATTCTCCCGTTGTTACTTTCAGCGGGGGTTGCTGAACAACTTTCTCATGTTCTATACTCATCTCGCAAAACGGAATTTTTTGTAATGTAATCAAATTTGTTCGATCTAATAATCGATCGGAAAGCTCTTTCGTCGTTTCATCAAAATTTACAGTGCCTACGAAAATAATATTCTCACCAATTTCCACTGAAGGTGGAATTTGATTTTCTATTTCTTGTACTTTCTCATACAAACTCAAAATACGATTTTTCTTTTCAAGTTGAAGAACGGATAGAAACGGAGTAAACCAATGCTCAATATGTGACATGTTCATTTCATCGAACACAATTATATACAATTGATTTGGATTTTCTTTAGCCTTTAACAATGTCCGAACTAACTTCGTTTCACTTTCAATAAAATTACCATTCGGATGAAGGTAACCGAGAATATCATGTGGTTCTTGATACGATGGTGAAATCGGAATCCAAATTAATTCTTCCCCATAACGTAACCCAAGTGATTCTGCATAAGCTTGCACAAAGCGTGATTTCCCAACACCTGGTATACCACCAACAATTGTTAACATATTGGTTTTAATACTAATGTGAAAATTATATATATCTGTATCATCCAAATATAACCCTTTATTACGAACCATACTTTGTACATACTGCAAAAAAGAGGATTCACGCTCATCCCATTCCCAGTCATCCTTTTGCATTTTAATATCTTCTACTTCAACTAACTTACCTTCTTCAGCAATTCGTTTATTTAGTTGGTCATACACATTTTCACTTACAAAATATAAATGATCATCTACTGCTATTTCTACATGTTTCATCCAATCGTTTATTTCAATATATTTGCATTCTTTTCTTTGCTCAAAATATGAAATTGAACTTATTGATGATTTTAACGATAAATTTCCATATAGCCTTCCTTCATGCCACAATAATTCTGGAGGCTCAAAGTCTTTTGGTAATTTAGGCATAAGAAATGATAAATAACCGTTGCTTAACTTCCGTTCCAAAGACGCTCTCTTTTTATAATTTGAGACCTTTGGTGAAGGAATCAATTTATATGAAGATGCTATTTCCCGAGGCTCTTCTGTGCATATTAATTCCAGAAATAAATTTCCACGATCATAATAAAGACGAAACATAACCAGTTGCTTTTCTAATTTATGCTTCTTTAAATCATTAAAGATTTTTTCATTCTTTTTATTACTGCATAATCCTTCAAACAAATATTTTCCAGTCGGAAATAACTCTTGGAAAGTTAAAGGTATTGAAGAAAGACATTGTACAAAGAAATTTTCTCCATTCTTCTCTCCCTCAGCTTTTGCAAACTTCCCAATAAACCTCATATAATACATTCGCTTTATAAAACTTGGATGAAGAGCTTTATGTAATTTCAACGTAGTCACCTTCTTTTTTTCATACTATTCTTATTGTATGAACTACAATCTAAAACTAGAAATAAAAAACCTGACGTCATCCGTCAGGTTCAAAATTAAAACGTATATTAATGAGAAGGAAATGCTTTTTTTCTTGTAAAATGGCATTATGAGCGATTTTCATTTTAGCAAGTACGTACCGTAATCGATCTTCGGCATTTTCATCTTTATTTTGCTGCAAACTCGCCAAATTCTCTACAGAACTCGCTAAATTTTCAATCACGCCTCGAAGTTCAGGATGATGATTAAAAAAAGATTCTTGTACTAATACTTTCCTTAAATCACTAGCTAAATCCATAATTCTAGACAACTGTTCTTTTTCTTCCATTTTCATCCCTCCTGAATATCTTATGTATTAAATATTCTCTAGACAAGGAAAAAAGCCCTTTAAATTAAAAGGACTTTTACATTTTTATAGTTCCTGTCAGTAACATATAAAGTGATGTAATAGCTGCAATAACAATTGCCCACATCACATATCGCTCTTTGCCTGAAAAACAACGATTCCCTTTTTCTTTTCTTGCAAACATATACACGAGAATCCCAATACCATATACGATTGAAACAAGCAATAAATTCTTTAAACCAGCTGCATAAATTAGCCATACAGAGTATAGGGAAGCAATTAATGCTAACAATCCATTTTTTACTCTCGCAACTTTCAGCTCTTTCGTGATGACTAATTTCAATTGAAATAGCGCTGATAATAAGTACGGCAGTAATATAGATGTTGACGCAATAAAATACATAATTTGATATGTCGATTGTGAAAACAGAACGATTATAAATATAGTTTGGGCAACGATATTTGAAATCCACAATGCCATATGCGGCGTTTGTTTCTTATTTGTTTTCGTAAAGACTTTCGGAAACACGCCGTCTTTTCCTGCTACGTGAGAAATTTCAGAAACAAGTAAAAACCAGCCAATTAATGTACCTACAAGTGACGCAACTAATCCAATATTAATTGCCATTGCACCCCATGGCCCAACAACATGTTCTAATACATGTCCCATTGAAGGAGTCTCTAATACTGAAAGTTCTTTTCTTGTCATGGCTCCCATTGACAGAACAGAAATTAAAATATAAATGGACATTACTAAAATAAGTCCAAGTACTGTCGCTTTTCCAACGTCTCTACTATTTTTAGCTCTTCCTGATAATACAACTGCCCCTTCAACCCCAATGAACACCCAAAGGGTTACAAGCATTGTATTTTTCACTTGACCTAGTACAGAGGAAACTGAGATAGTTCCTTCGCCCCAAAAGTCATGTGTAAATGTATCCCAGCGAAACGCTGTTACCATCACGACAATAAATAATAAGATCGGAACTAATTTCCCAATCGTTGCGATAACATTCATAATGGAAGCTTCACGAATTCCAAATAAAATTAGAAAATGCAATGTCCATAATAAAAGTGATGCACCTACGATTGACGCAACATTATTTCCGCCTTTAAAAATTGGGAAGAAGTAACCTAATGTACTAAACAGTAACATAATTGTTGCAACATTTCCTAAAATCCCTGCTAGCCAGTATCCCCAAGCACTGTTAAAACCAATATATTCACCGAATCCAGCTCGTGCATAACTATAGATTCCGCCCTCAAGCTCCGGTTTTTGTCTTGCTAACGTTTGATATACGAGCGCAAGTGGAATCATTCCCATTGCTGTAATACACCAACCAATTATCGTTGCACCACTATTTGCTCCTACTGCTAAATCACGCGGTAAACTAAAAACACCGCCACCAACCATCGTTCCAACTACTAATGCGATTAACGGAAAAAATCCTAACTTCTTTTCTATTTGTACCACCCCATCTGTCATTCTAGGTGTTATGTTCGTTCAACTATTAAAGTCACCTTTTTCTCTAATAGACGTTTCTCTTATATTTTTTCAGGAAAACATTACTTATTCTAAAAGAAAATGAAGAAAAATGGAATACTTTTTTGAAAAAATGTATAAGTATGCACAAAAAAACCGTTCATTTTGTAATGAACGGTCATTTCATACATATAAAATTGTATATTTATTGTAAAATTAACGAAGTAACTTCTCTTTTTGTAAAAATTGTTTTGCGACTTCTTCGCTACTTTTCCCATCCACATTTACTTCATAATTCATTTTTCTCATTTCTTCATCTGTAATCTTTCCAGATAATTTATTTAATACTTTTTCGAGCTCAGGATATTTCTGTAACGTCTCTTTTCTTAATAATGGTGCTCCTTGATAAGGCGGGAATAGTCCTTTATCATCTTTTAGCACTTTAAGCCCATATTGCTCCAATTCACTATCTGTTGAATATGCATCGATTACGTTAACATCTCCCGATTGTATTGCACTATAGCGCAGTTTCGGTTCCATCGTTTTAACATTTGAAAACTTATAGTTATATAATTTTTGCATTCCTTTATAACCATCTTCACGATCAGCAAATTCTAATGTAAATCCTACTTTAGCTTCCTGTGCAATTTTTCCTAAATCAGAAATTGTATTTATGTTATTTTGATCTGCTATTTTTTTCGGCATGGCTAGTGCGTATGTATTGTTATACTTCATTGGCTTTAACATAACCATATTATATTTCTTTTCCATTCCAATACGAGCTTGTTCATATACTTCATCACGATTTGTACTTTTCGGTTCTTCTTTCACGAAAGTAGATAAAGCTGTACCTGAAAATTCTGGGTATATATCTACTTCACCTGATTTTAACGCTTCGAATACAAATGCTGTTTTTCCAAGGCCTGGCTTTAATTCCACTTGTAAATCTGTATCCTGTTCAATAAGTTGCTTGTACATTTGAATTAATATTTCTGGTTCAGATCCAAGTTTACCAGCAATAACTATGTCTTTCTTTTCGGTATTCCAAAGAAATGGAGCAGCTATCATTACTACAACTATACATATCGTCAATATAACGCGCTTAGAAGAGCGTTTCGGGCTCTCAAGTATGCGAAGTACTATATCAAAGAATAAAGCGAGTAACGCAGCTGGTACGGCCCCTAAAATGATAAGCGCATGATCATTCCGATCGATACCGAGTAGTATGAGCTTACCGAGTCCACCAGCGCCTATTAAAGCAGCTAATGTAGCCGTTCCAACAATTAATACCATCGCTGTACGAATACCAGCCATAATAATTGGCAATGCGAGCGGAAGCTCTACCTTCCATAATCTTTTCCAGCTATTCATCCCCATAGCTCTCGCCGCTTCTATAAGTGATTCATCTAATTCCCGTATTCCTGTATATGTATTTCGTAAAATAGGTAATAGTGCATACACAACTAATGCGATTATAGCTGGCAGTTTTCCGATTCCTACTAACGGAATTAATAGTCCAAGTAAAGCAAGTGAGGGCACTGTCTGCATAACAGCAGAAGTCCCTATAATAAATTCAGCCATTCGTTCTTTTCTCGTTAATATAATGCCGAGCGGCACTGCAATAATTACTGCAAAAAATAGTGAAATAAGCGATATTTGTAAATGCTCACTTAATGCACTTAGCAATTCTACTTTTCGTTCTTGGAACGTTTGAATAAAATCAGTCACTGTTTAGCCTCTTTCCTTCATTTGTTCAACAATGTAATTGACAATATGACGACTTGTTAACGCTCCAACATATTGACCATGCTCTTCAACCGGCACTGACTCTTCAGTTTGTAAGCGGACTAGTGCTTCTTGTAATGACGAATGTAAAGATAAAGCATTCCCTTCAACTCGTATACCCTCGTCTAGCGGCAATACCTCTTCTATACTCTTCCCCTCATACCAAGGTCGTCCACGATTTCCAATGAACTCCTCTACAAACTCATTTTTCGGATTATGTATAATTCCTTCTGGTGTATCTAATTGAACAACTTTTCCTTCTTTCATTACACAAATACGATCACCAAGTGATAAAGCCTCTTGCATATCGTGCGTTACGAACACGATTGTTTTTTGAATCTTTTTTTGCAGTTGTACGATATCCTTCTGAAGCTGCTCCCTACTTAACGGATCTAACGCACTAAATGGTTCGTCCATAAGTACAATTTTCGGGTTTGCGGCTAATGCCCGTACGACACCAACACGTTGTTTCTGCCCTCCCGACAATTCATCTGGCATGCGATCACGATATACATCTGGATCGAGCCCCACCATCTGTAGCAAGTCATCGACACGTGCTTTTATTTCCTTTTTGGTCCATTTTCTCATTTCAGGGACAACTGCAATATTTTCAGCAATTGTCATATGTGGAAACAGCGCAATCTGCTGCAACACGTACCCTATATTCCAACGTAGTTCGTTTATGTTATATTGTTGAATATCTTTTCCATCGATTAAAATTGATCCTTCCGTCGTTTCAATTAAACGGTTAATCATCTTCATTGTCGTTGTTTTCCCGCAACCACTCGGACCAATGAGAACAAAAAATTCTCCTTTTTTAATTTCTAAATGCAATGAATCCACTGCTTTTGTGCCATCTTCATACGCTTTTGACACATGATTAAATTGAATCACAGACACAACTCCTTTCATGTTGTTTCCTTTATTTTGATGGAATATAGCATTCATTTCAAATGATACGCTTTATTATACAAAAAAAGAGCTCTCATTTGAGCTCTAACGGTCGAACAATATTGTTTTCATAATTGCAGCATATTCACGCACATACGCTTTTTTCTTAGAGCGTCTCGGTGTTTCAGCAGCCAATGCTTCCATCTTTATCCCTAAACGCTTTGCAATTATTTTCGTTCGATATAAATGATACGTATTACTTACAACTACCGCATGCTTTACATCATATAAATCCATACTAAACTTTAAATTTTCATACGTATTTGTAGAGCGGTCTTCAATTAAAATGCGATTCTCATCTATACCATGTACCATTAAATAGTTTCTCATACTGTGAGCTTCCGGTATATCTTCATCTTCCCCTTGACCACCTGAAACAATTACTTTCACCTCAGGATGAGCATGTAAATATTCCAACGCTATATCCAAACGATTTTGAAGAGATAAAGACGGTCTATCTCCAAATAACTTTGCACCTAATATAAGAACGTATGGAGAGTGATTACTCAATGTTTCACGAGCAACTTTATTCATTCGAAACGTCATATAAATGATGTATATCGGAGGTAGTAATAAGATTATAAGCAATATCCATTTGTTCATAAATAAGTTAACACTCCCTTTCTTTTTATTATATAGAAAAAGAAAAGGAGGCAGAAGTATTTTTTAAACAATTGATTTATTAGACACATTCGCTTCCGTTTTACGTTTTGAAATTACATAATAAAAAGCAATCCCTAATGATAGGATCAATATACAGCTCAGTACATAAAACGGGATCATTACCCCTGCTTTAGATACGCCTGCCGTAAACAACATTAATAATACAATTCGAATTCCTGTACCAATTAATCGAAATAAGCTGTCCACACGTCCCATTACTTCATTTGGAATTTCTTCCATCATCAATACATTTCTCGCCACTCTCGTTCCGGCATTTCCAATCGCATGAAAAATCGCTAGTCCATATAATAACATAATGGAAGGCTCAATAATCATTGCGGTAATTGAAATTACATAAATGAACATCGTCATAACGATTGAAACTTCTGTTTTGACATATTTCATCATGATTGGAATACTTATTCCTGCAAGAACCGCTCCGACACCGTACATCATACCTTCAATTGCGTATACAGAGGCACTAGCTTTGAGTATATCTGAAATATATACTGGGATTAAATAATTTGCCATCATGACACCGATAAACGGCATATAAGTCGCTAGTAAAAACCAAAATAACTTAGGGCGCTTTTTCATAAAGTGAATTCCTTCGAACAATTGCTTCTTAAATGTTACTTTCCCTTTCACTTCTTTTTTCTTTACATATGGTATACATAAGAACAGGAAAAATGCTCCTGCAAAAGTTAACATGTCCACTAACAAGATCCATTTCAAAGAAATAATCTCAATTAAAAAGCTAGCAGCTGCACCTGAAATTACTTGCGTTAATTGTCCTTGTATCTCCATCGTGCCACTTAAACTTTTATAATGTTCAGATTGAAATATTTCTTGGTTAAATGCAAATATTGTGGGATAGAATAATAGATAATAGAAAGAACCTGCTATATAAATAATAATGTAATGAATAGAATTGTATGATTGCCCAGCAAATCCCCAAATAGCCATCATTCCTATAATCGCTATCCCGATACCTTCGTTACATAACAATAAAGATTTTCTTGAAAAACGATCTATGCTTTGCCCAATGAATGGCGTTAGTAAAAACATGATGAGAGTTGCAACGATAGAAACATAACCAAACGTTGTCTCTCCTCCACTTTCCTTAATTAACAACCACGGAATCGTTATCATAACAATCCCGGAACCAATAGCGGATAAACTATTGGCTCCTAGAATGTAATACAAACGAGAATCATGATAAAGAGAGGACATATCACTCAACTCCTAATTGTTTTTTCACCTCTTTATATACGCTCATATATGCTTTTAATTCTTTAACTAAATCATGAATTAATGGTTTTGCATCTTCTCCAAGTTCACCATCTTGCACATGTAACCCATCAAGCACGACTTGTTTTGGAATTGCGTTTGCATAAACGCCTCTAGCAACCATACGCATACTATTTAATGCGTTAATTCCCCCTTTACCTCCTCCAGCAACCGCTAATAATGCGACAGGCTTATGGATGAATTCACCGCTACTTAAGTAATCTAACGAATTTTTCAGCGCTCCGCTCATCGCATTATGATATTCTGGTGTACATAGTACTACACCGTCTGCTGCTTTCACTAAAGCTTTTAATTTTTTAACTGCTTCCAATTCACGTTGTGATTCTTCCCCATTATATAAAGGCAATTCCGCTACTGCTAAATCGTATAACTCCCCTTCAAATTGCTCTGCAATATATTTTGCCACGACGCGAGTTCTACCGAATTTTCTTGGTGTACCATTAATTACGACTAGTTTCATAATCATTTCTCCCCTTTGTTTTCAAATTCTACCTTTATATTATCAGAAATTTCTATACAAAATACAGTAAAAAGAGGTAAAAGCTTTCATAAAATAGTATGAGAAATAAAAAAGAACTCATACTTTCGTATGAGTTTCACAAAACTAATTTTTCACAACCTCATGTCCACCGAATTGATTACGAAGTGCAGAAACCACTTTTCCGTGGAATGTATCATCTTCTTGTGAACGGTAGCGCATAAATAATGACATAGCGATAACTGGTGCCGCTGCTTGTAATTCAAGCGCAGTTTCAACAGTCCATTTCCCTTCTCCTGAAGAATTCATTACACCTTTAATGCCATCAAGTTTTGGATCATCTGCAAATGCTTTTTCAGTTAAGTCCATTAACCAACCACGGATAACCGATCCGTTTGCCCATACTTTTGCAACATCTTCATAATTGAAATCAAAATCACTTTTATCTAGTACTTCAAATCCTTCAGCGATTGCTTGCATCATTCCGTATTCAATACCGTTATGAACCATTTTTAAGAAATGCCCACTACCAACGCGGCCTGCATATGAATAACCATTTTCTACTGCTAAATCTTTAAATAAAGGTTCTAGTTGATCATAAATTTCTTTTTCGCCACCAACCATTAAGCACGCACCATATCTAGCTCCTTCCACACCACCTGATGTACCGATATCTACGTAATGTAAGCCAAAGCTTTTCGCTTCTTCAGCACGACGCAACGTATCCTTATAGAATGAATTTCCACCTTCAATAACGATATCGCCTTCCTCTAATAATGGATATACATCTTTTAGTACTGACTCAACAACTTCTCCTGCAGGTACCATTACCCAAATTGTACGAGGTGCTTCTAGTTCAGCAATCATTTCTTTTAACGTATGACGAGCAGTAATCCCTAATTCCCCTGCCTTTTCAACAAGCTCATTATTTACATCGTATACAACTACTTCATGCTTGTCTTCATGTAAGTGTTCAGCTAATGGGAATCCCATTTTTCCTAATCCAATTAAACCTAGTTTCATATTAATCAATCTCCCATTCTATACAAATATATTTAATAACGAAATTAGCCCAAGTGCTACAACAGATAATATTGTCTCCATTGCAGTCCATGTTAATAATGTTTCTTTCACAGTCATTCCGAAATACTCTTTAATCATCCAAAATCCAGAATCATTTACATGCGATAAAATTAATGACCCTGCACCTGTTGAAAGTGCCAGTAACTCTACATTAACTCCTGATGTACTTGCTGCAATCGGTGCTACTATTCCTGCTGCTGTCATCATGGAAACAGTAGCAGAACCCGTCGCGATTCGAATAAGTGCAGCAATTCCCCAACCTAATAATATCGGTGAAATATGCGATTCTTTCGCCATCTCCGCAATTGTAGTTCCGATCCCAGAATCTAATAACACTTTATTAAATGCGCCGCCTGCACCGATAACTAACAGTATGTTTGCAATTGGACCTAAACAATCATTTGTAACTTGTAAGACTTTGTCTTTAGAAAACCCTTTTGCATAGCCAAGACTAAAGAAAGAATATATCGTTGCAATTAATAATGCGACTATTGGATCTCCAATAAAATGCAATACTTGTGCAAGTTGGCTTGTTTTATTTAATGCTACTTCCGCTATCGATGCACCTAGCATAAGAAATACTGGAAGTAAAATAGTAAACAATGTATTTCCGAAGCTAGGAAGTTCCTTCTTCTTATCTCTTTCAATAAATTGCTCCGCTATATCTAACGGTACTTCTTTATGTATACGAGCACCAATCCATTTCCCGTAAAGCGGACCTGCAATTATTGCAGTTGGAAGTCCGACAATTAATGCATACAAAATTGTCTTCCCTACATCTGCTTTAAATATACCTACCGCTGCCATAGCTGCTGGATGCGGTGGAACAAGTCCGTGTACAACCGAAAGACCTGCTACTAGCGGAATACCGATTGTAATAAGTGATACCCCTGTTTCTAACGCAATTGTAAATACTAACGGAATTAATAGTACAAATCCAACTTGGAAAAATACCGGAATCCCTACTATAAATGCAACGAACATCATTGCCCAGTGAACACGCTTTTTCCCAAAACGTCCAATTAATGTGTTAGCAATTCGTTCAGCACCGCCAGACTCAGCCATCATTTTTCCAAGCATTGTTCCTAAAGCTAAAACAATCGCCAAAAATCCTAACGTATTACCAAGACCTAATTTAATAGAATCGATAATCCCTGGATGTTGTGGTGAAGTTCCAATTAAGGGCATCCCCATTGCTAGCCCTACACCGATTGCTGTTAAAATTAACGCGACAAATGGATGCCATTTTACTACCGTAATTAGTAAAAGTAATATGACAACAGCCGCTAGTACGATTCCAACTACCATTTCTCCCAATCCCCCTATTGTTTACGTTGGAAAGCAGCTATACAATCAAATTCTTCTTTCAAACGATTGTAAAGTCGTTCATACATATAAAACATCTCTAAATATAAAGCCGTATTTTCTTTATTCGGTACATGGTGATGGACAATATCAATCCAATCCTTCACCTCTTCAAGCGAATCAATTTTCCCAATTGCATACAAAGCAAGTGCTGCTGCCCCAAGCGCAGATGCTTCATGACTTTCTGGAACAAGCAATTCTTTCCCCATCATGTCAGATAACATTTGTCTCCAAAATGCAGATTTCGCAAAGCCTCCTGAAACACGTATTTCAGTAAGTGGCCCTGTACAATCTCGAATGGCAAGTGCTACTGAATACACACTCATACAAACACCTTCCATAACTGCTCGTATAAAATGTTCTCGTTTATGCTGAAGGTTTATCCCGAAGAATGTACCTCGAGCATTTGCATTCCAGTAGGGTGCACGTTCTCCAGATAGAAACGGTAAAAATAGTAATCCATCTGCTCCAGCTGGTACACTTTCTGCATACTTAATTAATAAATCATAAGGATCAATTCCAAGCTTTCTTGCAACTTCTTGCTCTGGGCTACCAAATTCATCACGTAACCATCTAAGTAATATTCCACCGTTATTCGTTGGTCCGCCGATCACCCAGTGCTCATCTGTTAATGCGTAACAAAACGTTCTTCCTTTTTCATCTGTATTAACACTCGATGAAATTGTTCGAACCGCACCACTTGTCCCGATCGTAATTGCAGCTGAGCCAGGTGATATTGCACCGACACCTACATTTGCAAGAACACCATCACTCGCACCAATAACAACCGGAGTATCCTCACTAATACCCATCTTTTGTGCTAATTCCGGCTTCATTCCCGATAAAATATATGTAGTTGGTACAGGTGTTGATAATTGTTCTGGTGACATATTTAACATAGTTAAAACATCTTCATCCCAATTTAATGTTTTTAAATTAAATAACCCTGTAGCAGATGCGATAGAATAATCAACTACATAGCGTGAAAATAATTGATAAATGACATACTCTTTAATGGAAATAAATTTATGAGCAGTTCTGAATAAATCCGTTTCTTCTTCTTTCATCCACAGTAATTTAGAAAGTGGTGACATCGGATGAATTGGTGTACCAGTTCTTCTATAAATGTCATGACCATTCATTTGTTGTAATAGTTTTTCTGATTGCTTTGTGCTTCTATTATCTGCCCAAATAATAGAGCGCGTTAACGGCGCACCGTTTTCATCTACAGCAATTAAGGCATGCATCGCTGTACTAATCCCGATAGAAGAAATATCTTCCGGTGACACATTACCCTTTTCAATGGCAACGCTTACAGTTTTATATACAGCAGCACATATTACATCAGGATCTTGCTCAGCCCATCCGACGTTCGGTTGAATAATTGGATAATCAATTGCATGTGAAGCAACGACTTTTCCTTTTTCATTGAATACAACCGTTTTCGTACTTGTGGTACCGATGTCAACCCCGATTACTCTCCCCCTTGTTTCCATGCGAACCTTCCCTTCGTTTCTAGCAAAATACGATCTAGTAAACCGTTTACATGAATTAGTATATAAAATATTTTTTCATAAATCAAGTTATTGAAAGAAAAAATTTTTCATAACAAAAAAATAAACCCCTTCATTTCATTTACATACTAAAATTAGCTTTTCCGTGCGGTAAAGTTGCATTATATTCGTTTCGCAACACACTCTTTTCCTCTCATTAACAACACATACATAGTCCTTCCATATTTTCTACTCATTTGCATGAAAAAGGAGTTGAAAAGCAATATTCATTATTAGGGGTCACATCACATATCCATCAAGTTAAGAAAAGCAATTACCACCAATACGGAAATTTTGTGCATTTTGCTCTTTTTATTGCTTTAGGTTCACTAGTCCTTTTATCTTGATGGACATAGAGCACGGCTCCCTACTATTACTTTTTACCTTGTAAATATATGGTCCATACTATAAAATCTAATAGTATTTATATTTTTCAGAAAAATCAAAACAAAATATGAACTTTATTGTATAATGTTGTAAAAAGATGTCGGAGGGATTTAATGTTAAATACAATATCTCAATTCACAATTAAGCTTTCATCAATTCTTTTATCACTCTTACTATTACTAAATTTACCTTATTTATTTATCACTCAACAAGGATTTACCTTTCAACCAATTTATTTTTTTAATCAGATCGTTACTATGTTAAAACAGGTTTTCTCCCCTGAATCATTAGTAGTTATCGGATCAGACCCGAAATTTGGTAGTTTCAAAAAGACACCATTATTTCCAACTGTTTTAGAACCTTACCTATATTCATTTACTGTATTATTTGTAGCCTTTTTTCTTGCGCTCTTTCTATCATCTAGTATGGCATTTTTTTATTTTTTAGCAAAAGATTATATAAAAGAATGGATAAACCGAATTGTGTTCATATTAGAAGCTGTCCCTGATATGATGATGATGATTTGTTTGCAAATATTTTTCATATGGGTACTTCAGAAATTCGGGGAATCTCCTGTCACCATTATTTCTTTTAATGAAAATCGAGCTTATTTACTCCCCATTTTATCTTTAGCAGTCTTACCCACATTACAAATGTTTCGGATGATGGTGTTATACATAAAAGAAGAACATGGAAAACATTACGTAGAGGTTGCATATGGAAAAGGACTTTCATCAAGTTATATACTATGCATTCATTTATTCAAAAATATATCTATCCACTTCTTTCACCATTTAAAAACGATTTTTGTTTTCTTACTTTCTAACTTATTCATTTTAGAATTTGTTTTTAATATGGAAGGCATTATTCAATTTTTATTTAGGAAGGCGTTTGTTTCACCTCCTGCTGCATTTATCATACTCGTCATGATTATTTTACCGTTTTATTCTATTTTTCAAATAATCACTTTTATGATGAATAGATGGCAAAAACAATTGAAAGGAGCTGCTCTATGAAATCTATTTGGAAATCAAAACGCTTTTTAATCGGCTTTACTTATCTTTTCATACTTATTTCAGCTAGTTTTATTTATAGTTGGTTCTTTAAAGATAACATCCCAAAACCTCCTCAGTTACTTTACAATGACAATAACGAATTACTTGGAAAGGCCCCCTTTCCACCATCGTTAATGCCGCCTTTTGGAACTGATCGTTTTGGAGAGTCTGTTTTCTTACAAATTGTAGAAGGAGCAAAATTCACCATTTTATTAGCCGTGGCAATTAGCTTCTTTCGAATTTTATGCGGAACATGTATAGGAATCCTCTTAAGTTTATATGCTCCAAAATTCAAGAAATTTTTCCAGGCATGCTCAGAAGTTTTTTATTATATTCCAACTCTATTTATCGCATTCATACTCATCACGCCCGTTAATATTGTAATCACATCAAATGCTGATAGATTAGATCCAAATATTTCATTTACGTTTTATCAAGTACTCGTACTTATTTTCGTCGCTCTGCCTACACTTTCTTTATATATATCCTCAGAGGTTGATGAATTTATGAAACGAGATTACATTTTAAGTTCACAATTACTGGGTGCTAGCCGTTTTCATATTATCAAAAAACACTTACGAGTCTTATTACTTGACCGCTTATTTGTATTATTTATGGAACATATCGTCCAAACGCTCATCCTCGTTATCCATTTAGCATTGCTTAATATTGTAATTGGCGGGATACAAATGCGTGAACTCTATGACGGAGTGCCCAAACCTGTTTCTCTATCTAATGATTGGGCAGGCCTTATTGGATTAAATCGTTATGAAATGAACCTTTCATGGTGGATTATTTTTTATACTCTCGCTTCATTCTTTATTACGATTCTATTTATTAAGCTTATGACAATCGGGATTCAAGATGCACTGAAAGCAAGAGATTCGCAAGTTGTAGCAATTCAAACCGTTCCAGATCATAAAAAATTTGTTGAAAATAAAGATTCTTTTTCGTTTGCAAATAAAGTGAACTTTTAATCATGTCTCATCAATCAAGTATTAATTGGCATTGATATTAGTAGAATATAAAAAGATGATCCCTATTGAATACGAGGGATCATCTTTTTTATGCCGTCTAACTTTTTTAAATGTCCTTTGCTAGACTCATGCTTTTTATATTTAAAGTGAATTATTTGCAATCACAATTATGCTGTTTAAAATCGATTACCATACGTCCTTGAATTCTACCTTGTTCCATTTCTTCGAATACATTTTGTACTTTATCTAGAGAACACGTTTGAACAACTGGCACTACTTTTCCTTCTGCGCCGAACATAAATGCCTCCTCCAGATCCTTACGAGTACCAACTAGAGAACCAACTACTTCAATTCCGTCTAATACAAGTCGTGGAATGTTTAAATCCATAGTTTCTACTGGTAAACCTACCGCAAGCACGTACTGCATCAACTGCTGAGTTGAAGGCTACTTTAGAAACTGCTGTTACTACAGCAGCATAAGCACCACCAAACTCCTCTTGAACAATTTTATCAGCAGGACCTTGAGAAATTGGATTGATAGTCATATCCGCACCAACCTCTTTTGCTAACGCTAATTTGTCGTCATTGATATCTACTGCAATTACCTTTGCACCAAATACGTTTTTAGCATATTGGATAGCTAAGTTTCCTAATCCACCACAACCATAGATTACGATAGGTTGACCAGGTTTAATGTCTGATACTTTTATAGCCTTATATGTAGTTACGCCCGCACATGTGATTGATGATGCTTGAGCAGGATCTAATCTTTCTGGTACCTTCACCGCATAATCAGCTGTAACAATACATTGTTCAGCCATACCACCATCTACTGAATAACCAGCATTTTTCACTTCACGGCAGAATGTTTCTCTCCCCGTTACGCAATATTCACAACGTCCACAAGATTGGAACATCCATGCAATACTTACACGGTCACCTATCTTTAGTGAAGTAACATCATCAGCAATTTTAGTAACAATACCTACACCCTCATGACCAAGGATGCGGCCATCGGTGTTTCCAAAATCATGATTCGCAACGTGTAAATCAGTGTGGCAAACTCCACAATACTCTACATCTACTAGTGCTTCACCCGAGTGTAACGGACGTAATTCTTTTTCAATAACTTCAATATTTGCTTTGCTGTTTTTATTAACTACTACTGCTTTCATATGTGATCTCCCCTTTAGTGTTTTAGAGTTTTAATGAGTTTATCTCACAACTACTGTCCTCACTATTTTGGCTAATTATTGTACCAAATTTAAGTGTTCAATCATCATTACAGGTTCATCATAACATGGAATTTTATAAACAAATTGCGAAATATTGAACAATATTTGAATTATTACATAAAGGCTTTTTGATGTATTTAAAAGGAAAATCTGAAACTTTATTATATCTACATTTGAATTTATCAAGCTATTCTTTTGATTTTAAATGTGAAGTAATATGATGAAAAAATATAAAGAGTATAGAGGTTGAAAAAATGAATGGTTGTAAAGATGGGAGATTATGACTATAAGTAAAACGTTTCAAACAATTTTTTTGTAGTTCATCTTGGGGTATTTACTTTTCTTAGCTTGATTGTGATGGGATATCACCGATTTGGTTTTTACGGGCAGTTAATCTCCTATCTAACTTCCTCGCCTGTGCCTAATTTTGAGGCGGGAGTCTTACTTCCCACAAATAGCGGGATAAAACTAATTAAAAGGCTAAAGATGAACATGTTGCGTATTTCTACGGACAAGTAGATCTTGAGGATACATCAACAAACTAAAAAGCTCTTCATTTGAAGAGCTTTTTATATTCGTTTCATTGAAATTGTTTCACGTATGCTTTGTAAATTTTGCAGTGTTTCCTCCTGTCGTTGCAACGACAAACCCACATACAAAGTATCTAATAAACTAAGCTGCGCTAATCGTGATGAACTTGCTTCTGTACGAAATTCAGTCTCACGCGTCGAAGTATATAGCGTTATATGAGCAAGTTGGCTTAATGCCGATTTTTGATAGCTCGTAATCGCAATAATGTGAGCTCCTTTTGCTTTTGCTACTTCTAATGCTTCAAGTAATCCTTTATTACTGCCTGAATGAGAAATTGCAATGACCACTGCTTCTTTTGTCAGCAAGCCAGCTCCCATAATTTGAAAATGAGAATCCGTATGGGCAATACAAGAAATACCCGTTCTCATAAACTTATGATAAGCATCCATCGCAATAATACCCGACCCACCATTTCCATAAAACTCAATTCGTTTTGCTTCATTCAGCGCACTTACTGCCTGTTCCAACGCGTTATCATTTAACAAATGTAATGTATCTTGCAGTCCTGTAATATGTGAATGAAAAACTTTTTTAGCAACAGTGACCATATTATCTTCTACCGATACTTCCTCATGAATGTTTTGCATCGGAGTATGTACAATCTCACGAGCTAATGTAATTTTCAGGTCTTGAAACCCTTGAAAACCTAGGTGTTTGCATAAGCGGAATATCGTTGCTTCAGAACTATTCGTAACTTCCGCTAACTCCGTAATCGATTTATGTACAACATCTTGTGGATGTTTCAAAATATGTTCGGCAATACTTCGTAATTTCGGTGATAAACCATTTAACGAAGCCTGAATCTTTCCAATCCCACTTTTTGTACCAGGCATATCGTATCTTCCCCTTCCATAGTAGCTATATTGTACCTAATAATCGAAAGAAGAAACACCTTTATTTAGCGCATCACTATACATTTTATTTGCTCCTATGTATTCTACCGTAACATATGACACAATTATTCATACTTATTTCTAGTTTTCCCCATGCTTTACTGCGTATAATGCAGCTTGTGTGCGGTCATCTACTTCCAATTTAGCCAATACATTAGAAACATGTGTTTTAACCGTTTGTTCTGTAATATGAAGTGCCGCTGCAATCTCCTTATTGCTTCTTCCTTTCGCAATTTCACGAAGTACTTCTTGCTCCCTTTTTGTTAACATAGAAAAAGGATTCTCTTTTTCTTTCTTGACTGCTGATCGTCCTAATAGTGCTGGTGTTACTTTCGGGTGAAAATTTGCATTTCCTTGATATACCGCAACGATTGACGCAACGAGTTGATCTGGCTGCACTTCTTTTAATTGATAGCCATCTGCCCCAGCTTCTAATGCTGGTAAAACGTAATCTTGTTCTGAAAAACTACTGAGCATAAGAATTTTTATTGTCTCATCGTATTGTTTTATACGTTTTGTCGCTTCAATACCATCCATTTTCGGCATTGATAAATCCATTAATACTACATCTGGCCTTTCTGCTTGGACGAATGTTAATGCTTCTTCACCATTTGCTGCTTCCCCAATAATTTCAAATTCTTCTCTCGTCTTCAAAAAGAATACGAGTCCCCTTCGAACGATATGATGATCTTCTACAAGTAATAATTTTATTTTCACTGACGTTCTCCCTCTCAAACCGGTAATTGAATTTCTATCTTTGTCCCCTTTTCCGGTTCTGCTTTTATTCGAAAAATTCCCCTCATTAATTCAATTCGTTCTTTCATACTTTTCAAGCCAAGTGCTGACTCTCTTACTTGATCCTGTATAAATCCTATTCCGTTATCTTCTATGTAAAAATGCAACTTATTATTTTCTATCCTTAAATGAACACATACTTTTTCACATGAGGCATGTTTTTTACAATTATGTAATGCCTCTTGGCTTATACGCCATAAAACTTCTTCTATTTCATCTTCAATTAAAACCATTCCATCAATTCGAACTTCCACTTGAATCCCTAACAGTTTTCCATAATTTTGTATCGCTTCTGCTAAACCTTTCTCTAATCCTTCAGGCCTTAATTGCCAAATCAAAAGTGTCATCTCTTGTAATGCTTCCTGTGATAATTCTCCAATATAACTTAACATCTCTTGCAAGTCTCTATCCTTCGTCATATTTAGAGTCCCTTTCGCTGTTAGCATAATTGAAAATAACAATTGTTTAACAGAATCATGTAAATCACGAGCCAATCGATTTCTTTCAGCTACAACTACATATTTTCGTTCTTTCTCAACTAATTGAATACGTTGTATTGTCGTTCCAATTTGAAATGCAATCGCTTCTAATAACGCTAACTCCTCCTCAGAAAAATGTGTTTTATGAGGCGAGGCTACATTTAATAGACCAAATTTCTCTGATCCAGATCTTAGCGGAATTGTCGCATGATGTGTAACATCTTCTGTCTCGCCCCAATTACATTCAATCGCATCCTCTATTCGTTTACATTCAATAATATTTGTTGCTTTTTCCAATCTTCCATTCACAAAACGTTCTACACACCAACAATCGCCTTCACACATCGGCTTCTTTTCCCGCCACGTAAGAGCTGGGGGTAAGTTTTGGTCTACAAGCATACGATGCTTTCCACTTTCATCAATAAAGAATATCCACCCTGTTTGTAAATTCATAACTTGTAATAATGTATGTAACACTTTTCCTAACATTTCCTGTAAGTTTGTTGCTTCATTTAGTAACTCAGCAATTTCTTTTAATGCCTCTAAACGATGCATCTCTTTTTCATCTATGTTCATTCTCATCACCAACTACCATTATAACATTAAGAAATTTCAAAATACTACAAACAAAAAAGAACCGAATTCCTTCAGCTCTTTTTTCGGAGATATCCCATACAATTCATTCAAATCTACTGATTTGCAAATATAAATTCTAAACCAAAACAGAAATTAGCTAGTTTTCATTAACTGTCTGATAAAGATTGTCCCCCATGAATATGCTGTAAACTTTCAGTGTTAACGAACATATTCGCTGCTGGCATTTGCACTTGATTTTTATGGAAAATAGACATTAATTCAAATCTTACTTGTCTAGAAGTTTCAAAATAATCTTCCGGTTTAATCAAACCTGTAATACAAAATTCATATCCAACATATTTAAGGTTAGGATTTAAGTCTGTAACTCCAACATATTTAAATGGTTCAACAGCTTCATCATCTACTCTATAAAGACTTTGATCCAATTTTTCATTACAAATAACACACACTTCTTCTAACAATTCCTTAACTCTTGTAGGATCTTCCTGATAACTTACCGTGATGCGTTCAATAACTCGCATCCATCCTTTATTAAAATTTTGTATCGTTCTAATCTCTCCGTGTGGTATGGTAAGGAGTTTTCCTGACCATTCACGAATTTGCATAAAACGAACACTAATTTCCTCAATGGTTCCTGAATTTGTTCCGTTAAAAGTAACAAAATCGCCAACACGGAACTCTTTGTCCGCTAATCTTGCAAAGCCTAATATTACATCTTTTAGCATCTGTTGTGCAGCAAAACCGATGACAACTCCCGCTATCCCTGCACCTGCAATAATACTTTTTATATCTACAAATTGACTAATTAAATATATGATAAGACTGATGATAATCATATACCTAAAAATAGATCGAATTACACTTTGAATCGTCTGCTCTACCTCTTCATCAAAAAAGCTTGATTTTCTAAAAAACCAATCAATAATGCGATTTATAACAAAAGAAATAATGATAAGAACTAAAGTAAATAGTAAAAACCTTAAAAGTAAAAATTCCCTTACATAATTAAAAAACTCTTCAGTATACGTTAATAAACTCATCCATCCACTTCCTTACTAATGTAAAATTTCATACAGAGCTACTTTATTGTAAATACGTATTTATCATCTCAACACTTGTTTTCGAAACATCTTTCATCCTGATCTTAAATCGTACTTTCTTAACTATGTATTTGTATTCATTGTTCATCTTCAACAATATAACCCTTTAATCAATCTTTCAACTTCAGATGTCCTTTTCTATTTACTATAACCCTTTTTAGTACCCTAAAGGGATATTAAAATCGAATTTTTTATAAACGCCTTTCTTTTAAGTACGCAATACTCACCTCGTTAAAAGCAGACGAAGATGAATCATTACATGTACAATTTTTTGATTTAAATGGGCTACCAGAAAAGATTAGCCCGTTCATTAAAAAGTTAATTCAACAGCAAGTCGTCTCTATTTAAATGTGAAAAAGAGACCTTTTGAAGGCCTCTTTTTTTCACTTCACTTCTGCATTTAAACAAGATTTAAAATGTCCAAGTGCATATTCATGTCCTTGCGCATTAAAAGATGCAACCGCCTTTTCATAAACGACAATTTGAAACCCTTTATTATAAGCATCTACTGCTGTATGTAGAACACAAATATCAGTACATACACCTACAAGATGCACTTCCTCTATTCCTCTTTCTCTTAGCTTCATTTCTAGATCCGTTCCTGCAAAAGCACTGTAACGTGTTTTGTCCATATAGTATACATTCTCTGCATTTTTATATTTCTCGCATACATCTTGTAATTCACCAAATAAGTCTCTTCCATTTGTACCTGCTATATTATGAGGTGGAAACAATTTCGCTTCTGGATGATATACATCATTGTCTTCATGTTTATCGATCGCAAATACTACGTAATCACCTTTTTCAATAAATTGTTTCGTTACATTTACAAGTTCCTTCTCAATTTCTTGACCTGGTTTCCCGCATGTTAAAGCACCTTTTTCAGCTACAAAATCATATGTATAATCAATATTTATAAGAGCTCTTTTCATAACTACAATCTCTCCTTCTTCTGTTTCACAGTAAACAATAGAAAATTTGTTATTACGACATCGTATGTACTATTCGACATTTCAAATGAAATCCCTACATTTCCAACTCAATACTTACCTTAATCCGAGTTTATCATAAAGCGAAACTTTAATCATAGGGGGGTATTATCCTTCACCCATCGGGATTTTACGGGCAAGTTGATCTCCCACCTAACTTCCTCGCATGTGCCGAATTTTCAGGTGGGGTTCTTATTGTCCGTTAAGGCGGGATAAAACCGATACACAATGACAAAACATACAGCTCCAATTAACAAGTCATGAATTTGATAATTGAGCGTAACTTCAACCGCCTCTTGTAAAGTAAACCAAATGACCGAAAACATTATAATAAATAAGAAAATACGAATAACTCGTTTCAAACTTTCAATCCCTTTCTCTTACATGATAGTAAAGAATAATTTCTTCCTATTCATTCGTACTAAAAAGTGACACAAATTATTCTCAATGACATAATTCAATCCAAACTAAAAAGTACACTACTTTTGAGTAATGTACTTTTTTCCATATTAAGACGCAGGCTTCGTTTCAAACGTCGCTTGATTCAAGCTAATGACTTTTCCTTTCGGGTCATTGTTTTCAAACTGAGCTGCGGTAATCGTATGACTACCTGTCTCAAGCGTCTTTTCTTTTAATTGTACTGTTGTCTGTGTTGTACTAGTTACTTGATGTTTATCTGCAAATATTTGATCTACAAATACAAATGTTTCTTTATCGTTTTGAAAATTGGAAAGTTCTAATTCGACTTGCTGAATTAAAGTATCCTTTTTTATGAATACAGTTGGTATATTGCCATTTTCAGAAGTACCATCTGGAGTAGTTACTTTTACTTTCCCTTCTCCGATTGGCACTGCTCCTTCAGGAAATACGACCATATTCTCATCACTTGCATTTACAACTTGTTCTTCCTGGTTTGACTGTGCATCCTCTTTTTCCTTTGGAGTACCACAGCCTACTAATAACAATACAGACAATCCAGCGATTATGAATTTCTTCAAAATTCATTCCCCCTGTTATTTCATTATAATTTATTATACAAAAATAACTTCTTGATTTTAAAACTAGTTTTTAACACTTTCATGAACAAATATTAGCTTGCTCACGATTACTGTACCATACTTTCATTTTAAGAACATTAATTTTTTTAAAGAAATAAATAGTAATTCCACTCTATTCATCATTTTAGCCCAATTTACTAAAAAAATATCCATTCAAAATAAAAAGACATTGCTATTTCAATGTCTTTTCTACATAACATTTAGAAAATAAATGTTGTAATCTCATCAACTTCTTTTCGAGAAAGTTTCTTCGGCTTATCTTTCGGAAACCCGAGTGAAATTACCATATTAATTTGTTTTTGAGGCTCAATTTGTAAATATTGTCGCAGTTCATCTTGAGCTAATAATACAGGTCCTGTCATTGGACAAGTACCCAGTCCTCTCGCATGTGCAGCCAACATTAAGTTTTGTGCTGCTAAACAGCTACTCTTAATTCCTTCCTCTTCCCATACTGAATCAGGAACGAAGGCAATTGGATCAAATATCTTTTCACGAAACTTTGATTCATATGGTGTTGCCAAACATACGATTAATACTGGCGCCTCAGAGAAAGCTGTCGCATATGGACCGAAAGAACGTGTAAGTAATTTCCCTGCTTTCTCTTCTCCATTTTCTGCTGCTTTTGCTGCAAGTTTATGTAATGCATCCCATGTCATTTGTTCAATTTCTTTAATTTTCTCTCGGTTCATAATGACCAAGAACTCCCACGTTTGTGAGTTCGTATCACTCGGTGCATAACGAGCACAATCAATAATTTCTTTTATATCACTAGTGGATACTTCTTGTTCTGTAAACTTTCTAACACTTCGTCTACCGTGAATTACTTCTTTAAAATCTTCATAATTCATATATTAAATCCCCTTTTTACAGCGTTTTCAAAACTTGTCCTATGGTTGAATTATATCATGAAAAAAAGCTGGGGGAATACCAGCTTTTTCCCTCATTATTAATTTGTCACTTTAAACAAACTAATACTTTCTTCATATGCAGCTTGTAGTTTTTTCGTAATTGGTCCTCTTTCGCCGCTTCCAAACTTCTCATCACCAATTTGAACAACAGGGAATATTTCAAGTGGTGTCGCTGTAAAGAAACATTCGTCAGCCTCGTATACTTCTTGCAATGAGAATTCACGCTCTTCTACTTCAATATGTAAAGCTTTCGCTAATGTAATAACGTAGTGACGAGTAATGCCGTGTAGAATGAAATTATCGGCCGGATGTGTAATTAATTTATTATTTTTCACCATAAAGAAATTCGAATGACACCCTTCTGTTACAACTCCATCTCGTACTAATATCGCTTCTTGATACCCTTGCTCGTTTATTTTATTTTTAATCATGACATTAGGTAGAAGGTTTAAAGATTTTATATGACAGAACTTCCAGCGTATATCCTCTTCTACAGTAACCTTTATTCCTTGTTCCATAGTAGCGGTAGGTCTTGGAAACAAAACAATATTCGCAAAATATGTTGGCTGTAAATCTTTTTCATACACATGATTTCGAGCTTGAGCTCCACGTGATATTTGAAGATACACATTCCCATCCTCTTGAAATTGATTTCTTTCAATCATTTGATGAAGTTCTTCAACTAACTCTTCCTTTGTAAACGACGGAACAATATTTATTTCCCTCATAGATTTAAAAAAGCGTTCCAAATGTAAGTCTAATAAATGAGGCTTCCCATCGTATAGCCTAAATACTTCATATATGCCATCACCAAATTGGAGTCCTCGCTCTTCCAACGCAACCATAGGCTGTTCTTCTTTCGTATTTACAATTCTTCCGTTAAACAAAATCCAATCTTTATGAGTAGCTTTCATTCCTTTCCACTCCTTTATTCCATGATTGGTTTTATTGTACAACTTATCCACACTTAAAAGAAGGAATTTTCTGTATTTAACTAAACAAAAAAAGTACATCACCTATTTAAAGTGATGCACTCAACCATTCATTTATTTCAAAAAATATTTTTCAATATCATCTAGCATTAAGTTTGCAGCTTTAATACCGCCTGCTGTATTCCAAATTACTTCATCCACTTGGAATACTTTATTGTCTTTAGAAGCCTGCAGTTGCTTAAAGAGTGGGTCTTCTGTCCATTCTTTTGCTAACGTGGTTCCTTCGTTATTCTTATCTGCATCTTTATCAGATGTGAAGTAGAATATGTAGTCCCCATCCATATTCGGAATTTGCTCTTTTGTAATTCCTTTTATCGCAAACTCATCTTTATCTTGTAGTGGTGGTCGCTTAAATCCAATATCATTTAAAACAGCACCTGAGAATGAGTTTTTCTGATAAATCCGAACATCACCTGGTACGAAGCGAATAATAGAAACTTTAGAATTCAATTTATCTCCTAACTTCTCTTTCATTCCTTCAATACGTTTTTTATAATCTTCAAGAGCCTTTTGCCCTTCTTTTTCTTTATTTACAGCTTTTGTATAGAGTGTAAAGTTTTCTTTCCAATCCCCGCGCAATGTTTCAGCGTACACAGTTGGCGCTATTTCGTTCAATTGCTCATATATTTTTTCATGACGCATTTTATTCCCGATAATTAAATCTGGCTTAAGCTTCATAACTGCCTCTAAATTAATATCACGCTCAGTACCTACAACTTTCGTATCTTTTAAATCTTTCGCTAAATGAGGATACCATTCATCACCAGCACGTGGTTTTGTAGTTCCAACTGGTGTTACTCCGACAGCTAAAAGCGCCTCCGCACCCTCGTTTGTTAAAACAACTACTTTTTTAGGTGTACCATTTACTGTTGTTTCACCCATTGCATGCTTTACAGTATACGAATCTTTTGCTTTAGCCGATGTATCATTTTCTTTTTTCTCTTCTTTGCTACACCCTGCGATTATTACCATAAGTATCATAATGCAGAACATAAATATTTTTTTACTATGTACCATATGTCCTCCCTAGATGAAATCGATTATCATTAACAATTAAAGATTAATGTATACTACATACATTGTCAATGTATATCAGAAAACTTTTTCAATATATACATTTTAGATTCTATCCGCTATTCAAATGTTTATTTTTAAAATAAAGTGTATAAGTATGAAAATAATAAACGTTCTTAAAATGCGTATCTACGTTATACATAAATACGCATTCGTATTACATTATAAACTCATTTCCTAATATTGATTATATTTAATATATGATGGATCATTATACACCCATTGATTTCCACCAAGGTTCAACCAACCGTTTTGATTAATATATACTAAATAAGATTCTGGATTATTTAATTTACGAATAACTGAAGAAGATGTTGATGGACCACTTCTTAAGTTCACATTCGTTCCTTGTATATAAGCGACACCAATTGGACTTCCATCACTATTGCTCGTCTTTACAAAATTAATGTACGAAGGGTCATTATACACCCATTGTCCATTTCCTAAGTCTAACCATCCGTTACTTTCCTGATATACGACATACGATTCTGGGGCGTTTAGTTGACGAATAACTGAAGAAGACGTTGATGGGCCACTTCTTAAATTCACATTTTTCCCAAGTATATAGGCAATCCCCTTCGTTTGTGGTGTTGGCTGTGGGTTTGGAGGTTGTGGATTTGGAGGATTCGGATTTGGAGCTACTCCAAAAATAGCTGCTATTCCGTTTGCATACGCTTGGCTTAGATCTTCGATAAATTGTGGATTTTTCAATAAATTAGCATCAAACGTTGTATCAATAAAGGCAGTCTCTGTTAAAATTGCATCCATTGCAGTCTCCCTTAGTACCGCATAATTTGCTTTTTTTGCCCCTCGATCAAGAAGACCATATTTTGTTAATACAGGATTGACTGCTGCATGCATTTTTTGTTGCTTTTCATATGCGGAACTACTATTAGATAGCGCATTGTAAATATAACTTTCAAATCCAGTGCCACCGCCACTATTAATGTGAAATGAGATAAAATAATCTGCACCAAATGAATTAGCAATATTAGCACGTTCTGATAAAGAGATAAATACATCACTATCACGTGTCATTTTAATATTGATTGGGTAATTTACAGATAAAATATCTCGCACACGTCTAGCAATTTGAAGTGTTAACTCTTTTTCCACTAACCCATTACCAACAGCACCAGAATCATATCCACCATGCCCTGCGTCTATAACAAGTTTCATATATCTTTTTCGTTCCTTTCTTTATTGTAATAAGCTTTCATTTCTACTCGTCCTATTTTATGTTAATTGTACAAGTTCCGTTACAAGTACAAATAAAAAACCCCCTTATGTAAGGCGGTTTCTATCGCTTTGCTTTAGCCAATTTAAAATGAATATATACGATTGATAATGGATGTAACGTATGCAAAATAAAAGAAATAAAAGAAATATCCCACCCCCGCTATATAGCAACCCAAACTTCAAAAAGATGTTCAAAAGAGGTGGGAAATACGTTATGTTTTGCAATACAAATAGCATACAAAACAAAATTAAAAATACGGGAATATATTGTAATTCATATGGTCTTCTCTTCTTATACATTCTTTTCCGAATAAAAGTCTGGCATAGTTCTGCTACTATAAAACAACCTCCAACTAATACAAGACCAGAAGTTATCGTCATACGTCCACCTACCTTATATTCATATCATCACCTAATCAATATTCACTATATTTTCTTTACATATATTCCATTTTCCTCAATAAAACCAGATCCCTCTATGAAAGATTTAGCTTGTTCCGTAAACATCTCTTGCAATACTTTTATTTCTTTCACATTTCTCTGTTTCATCATTTCTTCAAATGTAAAATACGTATTTGTCCCGTATCCATAACCTTGATAATCAAAATGAATAATTAACTGTGACAAAATAGCACTCTCTTCTTGAACGCTATAATCTATTACGCCAATATATGTATCATCAACCTTTACACAATACTGAACTTTTTTCTCATCTAAGCTGTGTGAGTGAAACATTTCTTTTACAGCGCTTTCATTTTCTGTATTTACTTTCTCAAACGTAATCATATGTTGTCCATCCTTTTACTATTATTGTATCAATAATAAATGCAATTTATGAAAAAAACCTTAAGATCGAATGCGACCTTAAGGTTTTTTATTAAACTAAGCTATACGCACGCTTTGTTTCTTCGTGGAACTTATTCGTATCGTATTTATGCTCAACATAAATTTGATGCCATACCATAAACGCAAGTACAGTCCAAATTTTACGGCTATAATCGCCTTTATCTGCACAATGTGCTTCCAGTAAGTTTAATACATACTGTTTTTCGATTAAATGCTCAGTTTTGCTTTCTTTAATAATATTTACAGCCCAATCGTGCATTTCATCTTTTAACCAGTGACGAATTGGTACTGGGAATCCAAGCTTTTTACGATCTAACACGTGATCCGGAACAATTCCACGAGCAGCTTCACGTAATATAGCTTTCGTTGTTCCGTTTGCAATTTTAAATTCTGTCGGAATTTTAGATGCAACGTCAAATACTTCTTTATCTAAGAACGGTACACGAAGTTCTAATGAATTTGCCATCGTCATTTTATCAGCTTTTAATAAAATATCGCCGCGTAACCATGTGAACATATCAATGTACTGCATTTTACTTACATCATCATAATCTTTAATTTCGTTATACAATGGTTTCGTGATATCCATATAGTTAACACTTTCATCGTAATACTTCATTAATTCAGCTTTCTCTTCTTCACGGAAGATTTTCGCATTTCCATAGTAACGCTCTTCGATTGGCGTACATCCACGCTCTAAGAAGCTTTTTCCTTTAAACCCTTCTTTAAGAGCACCACTTAATGCCTTTAGAACACTCTTTCCTGGGCTAGGAATGTAAGAGAACATTTTTAACGAGTTTGGCTCACGATAAATGTTATATCCACCAAACAACTCGTCTGCACCTTCACCAGAAAGAACAACCGTTACGTGTTTACGCGCTTCTTTCGCAACGAAATACAATGGTACAGCTGCTGGATCCGCTAAAGGATCATCCATATGCCAAATGATTTTTGGGAACTCATCCATAAATTCTTGCGCTGTAATGAATACGTTATGGTTTTTAACTCCTAATTTCTCAGCAGTTTCTTTCGCAACATCAACTTCACTGAAACCACGTTGTTCGAAACCAATAGAGAATGTTAATAGATTTGGATTCATTTCTCTTGCGATAGAAGCAATAATAGATGAATCGATACCACCAGATAAGAAAGAACCTACTGGTACATCACTACGCATATGTACTTTTACAGAATCGTATAATACATCACGAATTGCTTGGATATGCTCCTCTTTCGTTGCGCTTGAAGCGTTGAAATAAGGATTCCAGTAGCGATGGATTTCCATCTCTTTACCGATTTCTTTTACGAAGTAATGACCAGGCTCAATTTTGTTAACATCAATTGTTAATGTTTCTGGCTCTGGACCATATTGGTACGTAAAGTAGTGTTGTAGTGACTTTGGGTTTACCCCTTTGTCTTCCATTACATGCATAATACTTTTCTTCTCAGATGCGAAGAATGTAGTATCACCTTGTTGTGCGATGTATAAAGGCTTAATACCGAAGTGGTCACGTGCACCGAAAAGTGTCTTTTCTTCACGATCCCAAATCATAAATGCGAACATACCACGAAGGTAGTCTACACATTTTTCTTTCATATGTGCATACAATGCAATGATAACTTCTGTATCAGATTGTGTAGCAAAAGTTGCACCTTTTTCAAGTAACATTTCACGTAGTTCTACATAATTGTAAATTTCACCATTAAAAATAATTACATATCGATCATTTTCATAAGTTAGCGGCTGATGTCCTGCCTCTAAGTCAATGATACTTAAACGGCGGAAGCCAAATTGTACATGTTCATCACGAAAATATCCTTCGTCATCTGGACCGCGGTGGAAAATCATCGTGTTCATATTTTCAAATTGATGTTTTTCTGTTTCTGAAAACTCTCTAGGGTTTTCACATAAACATCCTACAAAACCACACATACTTCTTACCCTCTTTCAGTTTTCATTCTGTCTCAATACTACTATATCAACCCTATTTATACTAGCATAATCAACTGAATATGGCGACCAAAAACTATAAAAAACTCACTCCATTTCACATTTTTAACATTTTTTTATGAAAACATGAAAACTAGGCACTCACCTTTCTCCGCTTTTGTCATATGATATTGCAAATTGATTTCTAGGAGGTAATACCATGAGTGAAGAAAAAAAAGATTCTTCTCGCCCACCGGTTCGTAATTATTTAAAACAAATTGATGATTTTTTCGAACAAACACCTCTTCGTGGCGTAATTGCTGATTTAAATCATTTTTTCCAAAAAGGAAACCGTTTATTAACATTCCCAGTAGATTTATACGAAGTTGGTGACGAACTCGTCGTTACAGCCGAACTACCAGGTATACAAAAAGAACAAATTCAAATTGAAATACAAAGCGAATACTTAAAAGTCTCTGTAAAAGAAGATATACTTGAAGAGACGGAAGAAGAACAGACATCTCATAACTATTATCGCCGGGAACGTTCCATTTCAGAAGCGTCACGAATTATTAAGTTACCATATTTAATTAATAAAAAAGCAACGAAAGCTTCTTATCAAAACGGTGTATTAGAAATTCGCGCACCGAAATTACCACAACAGCATGACATATTATCCATAGACTGAATACTAATAAAAGAAGGGTGCTTAGCACCCTTCTTTTTAATCAGCTAATCGCTTCATATCACGGATAATATCTTCGTATGGCGTATTGCTAATGCCGCTATATTTTTTCATTACTTTTCCATTTTGATCGACTAAGAAAAATGATGTACCGTGTATTACTTGCCCATTCTCTGGTTTATCTACAAGCGATTGGAAGTTATCTTTTGAAAACTTTGTAATATCCTCCAGTGAATAACCTGTTAACAAGTTCCAATTACTTGTATCCTCTGTAAACTTTTGAATGAATGCTTTCAAATTTTCTGGTTTATCAAGTTCAGGGTCTACACTAAACGAAACAAACTGAACGTCTAATTTCTCTTCCTTAGCCATTTTCTGTAATTTCGCCATATTAGCAGTCATTGGCGGACAAACCGTTTGACAGCTTGTAAACATGAAATCAGCTACCCAGACTTTCCCTTTTAAATCTTTTGTACCAAACGGCTTTCCTTCTTGATTTGTAAATTGGAAAGTTTCTAAATCCCAGTTTAACGGTTTACGTAATTTTGACCCTGAACTGCTACAACCTGCAAGTACAAAGAGACAAAATACAACCATAAGACCAATTAACTTTTGATAACGCTTCATTATTAAACCTCTCTTCTCTATCCTTAATTTATGTAAGTTATGTATATCATAACAAAAGTAAACACTATGAGAAAATTGTTTACATCATTTGTTCACGAAATCGTACGAATTTACGTATGTTACTTCTTTATTTCAAGCGAATTACTAGACAAAATATATTTTACTACTATTATTTCTCTAACCATTATTTGCGAAACGAAGTTCATTGTTAAATTTGTAAATAAATCCCCCTATTTTTTTACAATTGCTTAAACATTAATCCATGTTAAACACTGTATTCCTTAACAACATTTCGGTACAATACAACTACAACGATTTTAAATGAGGTGATGTTCATGGCAAAGCGCTATGAAAATATGGATAATGCAAGTACAAAAAAATCAATTCGCTCCTTCTTACGTTGGCGTAAAGAGAGAAAGCAAAACAAAAAAGACTTTTCTTTTCTAGTAGAACAATCACCTGTTAAACAAAGTAAATTTCTACTAAATAACTTTGAAAAAACGACTGTCACATGGATTGGTCATTCAACTTTTCTCATTCAAACGAACGGCTTAAATATTTTAACAGATCCAGTATGGGCAAATAAATTAAAGTTAGTTCCACGACTTACTGAGCCAGGGCTCACTATAAAAGAACTACCTAAAATCGATATCGTTCTTATTTCACACGGTCATTACGATCATTTAGACTTTTCATCTCTTCGTCAACTAAATGATGATGCCTTATACCTTGTTCCTATTGGGCTAAAAAAATTATTTACTCGTAAAAAATTCACCAATGTTGAAGAATACAACTGGTGGGAAAGTACAACAATTGATGAAGTCTCTTTTCACTTCGTACCTGCCCAGCACTGGACGAGAAGAACATTATTTGATATGAACACCTCTCACTGGGGAGGGTGGATCATTGATAATATGACTTCTTCAGAAACCATTTATTTTTGTGGTGATAGTGGTTATTTCCAAGGATTTAAAGAGATCGGCAAACGTTTTTCAATCGATATTGCACTTATGCCAATTGGTGCCTATGAACCAGAATGGTTTATGAAAGTGTCTCACGTTTCACCAGAAGAAGCTGTGCAAGCCTATCTAGATATAAAAGCTACACATTTCATTCCCATGCACTACGGTACTTTTGCTTTAGCAGATGAAACACCAAGGGAAGCAGTAACACGACTACGAAATAACTGGAATTTACGAATGCTACCGTGGGAACAGCTACATGTTCTCTTTTTAGGTCAAACTTTCACTTATAGCCCTATTGTCCCAGTTAAAGAACCAGTAAAAATCACAGAAACTTCTCATGTATAATAGTACTAATTTTTGCGAGTAATTTATCATATACTTTAAAAAATTGAAAAGGGTGTTTTCCATGAAAGATTATTTACAGACTCGCTATATAATTAGCGGTAGCGCCTGTATTGCCCTTCTCATTTCTTATTTTCTGTCCTGAAATAATAAAAAAGCTACTTGAAAATTCATTTCAAGTAGCTTTTTTATTACTCTGCTAAATACATAAAACCAATTGCTCCTGGTCCTGTATGAGTACTGATAACTGGTGTTGTATAGAAAATCTCTGATTGAGTGAATCCATTCACTTTTTCAACAGCAGCTTTTACACTTTCTGCTAAAGGAATTGCTTTAGCATGTGGAATCGCAACAGCTTTCACCACTTTTCCAGCAGTATCTTCCTCGAATAGTTTAGCCAACGTTTTTACAATCTGCCCTTGGCTACGTACTTTCGTTACCGGATTATATACGCCGCCTTCTAAACTTGCAATTGGTTTAATATTAAGTAAAGAACCAATAAGTGCCTTACCTTTACCGATGCGTCCACCTTTTACTAAGTTTTCTAATGTATCTACGACAACATATAAACGAGTATTCTTTCTTACTTCATCAATACGTTTTAAAATATCTTCTAGTGAGCATTCTTCTTTTGCCATTTTTGCCGCTTCAATTACTTGATATGCTAAAGCATGTGTAATAAATTGAGAATCAACAACTGTTACTTTTGTATCTGTCATTGATGCAGCGCTATTCGCTGTTGCGACAGTACCGCTCATTCCACCTGTCATATGAATGGAAAGTACTTCACTTCCATCTTCGCCTAGCTTGTCATACATTTCTACAAATGTACCCATAGCCGGTTGTGATGTTTTTGGTAATTCTTCTGATTTAATCATTTCTTCAATAAATTCATCCGGTTGCAAATCTACACGATCTAAGTATGTTTGTCCATTTACAGAAATAGATAATGGTAAAACATGAATATCATACTTCTCAATTATATCTTTTGATAAATCTGCCGTTGAATCTGTTACAATTTTAATTTTTTGCATATTATATTCTTCCCTTTCCAATACGCTCTCCCTGTTATTATACTAGCATTCCCGATGCTTTCAACAATTTCGAATGAATTTCACCAAATTAATTATATTTTTATACCTAAAATAAAAAAGACAGAGCCTATCTAACTCTGTCCCTGCTGTGTATTATGCATTCTTTTCAAGAGTATTTGTCTTATATACATTTGAATAATCATTCCACTTCAAACAACTTTGTAAATATTCACGGAAAGAGTACGAGAATCTTGGGTTTTTATGTTTTTGAATTTTCGCAATAAACAATTGAAGACGAGACTGAATTAGAAACGCTAATGGATGCTGTGTTTGTAGGACAGGGATTTCAAATATTTTAATACAATTCCCTGTTGCATGAGTGAAATAAAAACTTTTCGTAATCACAATATCAATCCTCTTTTTCGTTGGATTTTTGAACTTCCTCCACTTTATTCTTTAACACGTTTTTTAGTGTAGGTTTCCTATGAATACTAAAATATCCTTAAGCTGCCCCATTTAGAAGTTAATACTTCATTTATATCCACCTAATTCGAACCCTGTCCTATATATCCTTTGAGACGGGAGTCTTATTATCCATATATAGCTTGATAACTTCAGTATAAACTTATAAAAATGAAAAGTTTGTCTAAATTTTGGAGATTCTATAATTTTTTCCTTCTATATATTGTATACAATTATAGCTAGAGTATAACAAATAAATTAAAAAGTGCCTTTATAACGAGGCACTTTTCGACTGTATTTCTTCTCTTTTCTGTTTTCGTTTACTAACTATCTTTGATAAAGCGATACTGATTTCATAAATACAAATAAGCGGTACCGCTACTAAACTATGTGATAAAAAATCTGGCGGCGATATACATGATGCAATTATAATCAACACGACATAAGCATATCTTCTTATTTTCTGAAGAAATTCTGCCGTTAGAAGACCTATACTCGTTAAAAACATAACAACTACAGGTAATTCAAATATAACAGCAAACGGAACTGTTAAATTTAATACGAAATGAAAATATTTTTCCGTTGTAAACATCGTATTAAACATCTCATTACCAATTGTAGTTAGGAAATGAAATAAAAATGGCATGACGATAAAATAACCGAAAGATAGGCCTGCTATAAATAATATAGACAATACCGGTATATACATTAATGTCATTTTTTGTTCATTGGGATGTAAACCTGGTTTTACAAATAACCAAATTTGTATCGCAGCAAAAGGAATTGTACAAACGATAGCAAATACTGTAGCAATCGAGAAAAAAATCCACAACACATCACTTGGACCGAGAACAGTTAATTTCATTGGTAAATCTTTTACAAGCCAAAAATAAATATCCTTCGTAAAAGTAAATCCAATAATTAAAAATAATACAAAGGATAATACTGTATATATTACTCGTTTGCGAAGCTCAACAATATGTTCTACTACGCTCATTTCCCGATCTTCCATCTCGTTCACCACACTTTATTTATCCATTCCGAGAAAAACTTCAGCATATTCTTTTATTTATTTATTTATTTTTTTCTTTCTCTTGAAATGCCTCATCAGTCAATTCTTTTGTTGATTTTTTAAATTCTTTTAACGTTTCCCCTAAAGCTTTCCCAATTTCCGGTAACTTTTTTGGGCCAAATAAAATTAACACTGCTACTAAAATTAAAATTAACCCTGGAAAGCCAATATTTGAAAACATTTCCCCATCCCCTTCATAAGTAGATTCCTTGTCCTACTATTCCATAAGTTCATTTTGTCAAAAAATTTCGTAAACGTCAATGTATCCGTTGTCTTTTATCAAAAAAATTCGAAAATATAATCAATTGAATATCATTTTCTATTCCTTTTGTATATGATATGGTTAAGGAAAATATAACTTATCTCAATACAGTGAAAGGAATTAACATTATGACGCAAAAAATTAAAAGAATGACCCAATTTGTAAAAGAAGAAATTGCGAATGCAATTACCCATGGTATCGGTGCCATTTTAAGCATCCCTGCCTTAATCATATTAATTATTCATGCTTCCAAACATGGCACAGCATCTGCTGTTGTTGGTTTTACCGTTTATGGCGTAAGCATGTTCCTTCTATACTTATTTTCTACACTGCTACATAGTATCCATCATCCAAAAGTAGAAAAGTTATTTACCATTTTAGATCACTCCGCCATATATTTATTAATTGCCGGCACGTATACACCATTTCTACTCATTACACTGCGTGGCCCGCTCGGTTGGACTTTACTCGCAATTATTTGGACCCTTGCGATTGGTGGGATTATTTTCAAAATCTTCTTTGTTCGTCGCTTTATTAAAACATCAACATTATGTTATATCATTATGGGTTGGCTCATCATCGTTGCCATTAAACCCCTTTATGAAAATTTAACCGGTCACGGCTTCTCACTACTATTAATAGGCGGCATTTTGTATTCTGTCGGAGCTATATTCTTCCTTTGGGAAAAGCTTCCGTTCAATCATGCCATTTGGCATCTCTTCGTACTAGGCGGTAGTACAATGATGTTTTTCTGCGTACTGTTTTATGTCTTACCCGCAGCATAAAAAAAGTTTCAGCTTGTTTAAGCTGAAACTTTTTTTATTACTTATGTAATTGAGATGCAATAATATCTTTTGTATGCTGGGTTAACTCTTTAGCATCCATACTTGCATATTCTTCAGGTGTAATTGGCTTAGAAATCGTTACTGTTGCATGAGCTGGTTTCATACGATTTCCATTCGCTTCAAACATTTTATATGTACCATCTAACGTTACAGGTAAGATTGCTACACCAGATTTTACTGCTAGGTGAAAACTACCCGCTTTAAACTCTCCAATTTCGCCACCCTTACTTCTCGTTCCTTCAGGGAAAATTACGATAGAATGTCCATTCTTTAATAGTTCAATTCCATCTTTAATTGCCTTAAGAGATTGACGGCGATCGCTGCGGTCCATGAACACACAATTCATTAGTTCCATCCATGTTGGTACAACCGGAAACTTTTTAATTTCCGCTTTTGAAACGAATCCAATTGGCTTATTTAAGTAACCTAGTAAAACAGGAATATCCATATTACTTTGATGATTACTTACAACTAGCACCGGCTTGTCTTTTGGAACATTTTCAAGTCCCTTTACTTCTACAGTCGATCCAGTTACACCCACCATTTTCTTACCAAACCAGTTTGTTGTTTTATACACAACACTATCTTTTTCTTGCGGTGACATCGCATTTGCTTTTCTTTTTATACGCCACAACCTTGGTGTAATCGCAATTACGATTAAAATTAAATAAAAGATTTTAAAAAACGTTTGAATCATATAGAACCCCCACCTATTATCATTCCGACCTTCATTATACTAGACAAACGAAGGAAAAAGAAGAAAAAATGTCCAAACAACAAGTGTTTGGACATTTTGAAGTTTTCTATATTAGAAACGTTTTGCTAATTCGCGTGCATTTACAATTGCTGCTTCTTTAATGTCTTGTGCTTTTTCAGGATTTGCATTCATTCCTTCAACTGCAATATATTCAGTGTCTGATACACCCATGAATCCTAATACCGCATTTAAGTGATTGCGACCGAAGTCCATAGATGCGTATGCTCCTTCAGAGTAAACGCCGCCTGTAGCTTGAATATGAAGTGCTTTTTTGCCTTCTAGTAAGCCAACTGGACCATTTTCAGTATATTTGAATGTTTTACCTGCGATTGATAAGTTATCTAAGTATGCTTTCACTACTGCTGGGTAGCTGAAGTTCCACATTGGAGTCACGAATACATAACGATCTGCATGCATAAATGTTTCTAAGTTATTGTTCATTGCTGCAACTTTTTGTTGCTGATTTTCACTTAAAGTTTCGAATCCTTCGCCTGCTGCAAATTTCCCCCAAGCAGCGAATACGTCTGCATCGATTGCTGGTACAGTTGTATTGAATAAATCAATTGTTACAACTTCGTCTTGTGGATGTTCGTTTTTATATGCTTCGATGAAAGCTTCTCCTACTGCCATACCGAAAGAACCTTCTGCTGAATTTGGATTTGCTGTAATAAATAGTACTTTTGTCATTGTATTAGCTCCCTTTTATACATTTTATCTTTAATTTGAGATTTATAATTTTAAAGTAAATAACTTACCTTATGTAAGTATAATACAAAAAGTTATGTTTGATGTCAATAAAAAATAGCTACTTTTTTTCGTAAGTTAATGATTTATTTTGTTCCTTTAAAAATTCAGTATATAGATATTTAGAATTCCTCATGCAAAAAGGCTATCTCTATACACTATAGAGATAGCCTTTTATTACATATTATTTTTGAAAAACATGTTTCACTTTTTCAGCTGGAATGTTACTTCCGCCTCTACCTTTTACATCTTCAATCATCATTGTAATGACCATATCTGGTGAATTTAAATCAAATGCAGCGAACCAGCCTAGTTCTTTTCCTTCGGCCTCTTTGGATACTTTTAATTCCGCTGTACCTGTTTTGCCAGCAAGAGTCATACCATCAATTTTAGCAATTTTTCCAGTACCATCTGGATCGTTAATTACTTTCGTTAAAGCCGTTTTCAATATATCTTGATTTTCTTTAGAAATCACGTTTTCTTTCCAAACTTTTGGTTGTTTATCTGTTTTAATAAGATACGGTGACGGAATCTTTCCATCATTTACAATCGGTGCATACGTTAAAGCTAAATGAAGAGGAGTCATTAAGACTTGTCCTTGTCCATATCCTGTATCTGCCATTTGAATATCATTTTTTATGCCATCATTTGCGATTTTAGAAGCTGGGAATCCGTATTCAATTGGTAATTTCTCATCAAATCCGAATTTTTTCGCCTCAGCCATAAATTTATCTTTTCCAATTTTCAAAGCTTCTTGTGCGAAATAAATATTATCCGAGTATTTCATTGCCTTATCAAAATCAATCGGATTCGCATCTTTTACACGTGTTACGTAATAATTGCCCCAAGAAGAATCTTTCGTCCATTTCAGTCCTTCAATTTTCAATTCTTCTTTTGGATCGATTGTTTTCGTTTCAAGACCAATTGCACCTGTAATTGGCTTAAATACAGAACCTGGTACCGATAATTGTGTAAATCGATTCGTCATCGGTTTTTTCGGATCATTATTCCAAGCCTCGCGTTGTGCTTTTGATGTTCCTCGTGCAATTAAATTAGGATTATAAGCTGGACTACTTACAAGGGCAATTGTTTCTCCACTTTTCGGATTAATTGCCGCACTTGAACCAGCTTCTCCCTTCATTTCATTATACGTTTTTTCTTGAACAACACTATCGATAGTTAAAGTTACATTTTCTCCATCAACAGCATCTGTTTTCGCTAAATTTTTAGTTTCTTTTCCTTGTGCATCTTCCATGAAGACACGGCCACCTTTTTTCCCGCGTAGCTGTTCTTCCAATACTTGCTCTAATCCAGCCTTACCAACTGGTTCATCGGCTTGATAGCCTTTCTTTTGAAGCGTTTTTAAATCTTCTGCATTTACTTTTCCGATATAACCAGTAAGATGCGCTGCTGCTTCCCCTAACGGATATGTACGAACATTTACAGGTTTTGCTGCAACACCAGGTAAATCGATGTACGTATTTTGCGTTGCTCCCTCAGGCAAAATTCCAATTGGTACGAGATACCCTGGTTTTACCCATTTCGCAGCTAGTTTTTGATCAATCTCTTCTACAGACATATTTAACAACTTCGCTACTGCTTCTTTCGTTTGCGGAGCAGTTTCATCTAATTTTTCTGGAATAATTCCAATCTCAGAAGCTTTCCCATTCGTCGCAAGACCTTTTCCATTACGATCGTATATTTCACCACGTTTTGGTTGTGTTGTTTGCATACGCACTTTACTATCTTTTGTCATGCCAGGGAAAATGAAATCAGGTGTCCAATCTATTTTCCAAGATTCTTTATCTCCATCTTTTTCTTTCACCATTTTTGCTTCATGACCAAAAGTGATTTTACCACCAACTGTATCCATGCTTACTTTAAAAGGAACAGGGCCTTCATCTTTTTTATCTTCTTTGACTTCCCCTGTTTCTACCTTTAAGTCTTTCACTTCAATACCAGAATAAATTTTTTCATATTTCTCAGTAAACTCTTTCTTTGAAATATCTTTTTTTGCATTTTCTGATAATTGATCGTACATATCTGCAAATTTTTGTTTATTCCATGCTTTTACATATGTATCAAACGCTTCTTGTGGTTTTTCTTCTTTACCACATCCAACTAACATGAATGTTAAGCAAAGAAAAAGAATCCCCCATATTTTTCTCAACTGATTCTCCTCCTCTTTCTATATGAATACTTTTGAAAATTTTAGCATTTTTTACATGCTACCTTTCATTATAGCACTATTGAATATCCTCTATAAACTTACATTTATAAATACAAATAAAAAAATTGATGCGAATACTCACATCAATTTTTATTATTATTGTTGTTTCTCGTATACATGGTAATAATACGTATACGGATTTTTTTCATCCGTTAAACCTTTTTCTACAAAAATCTCTTTCCAATTTGTCATATCCATTTCTGGGAAGAATGTGTCCCCTTCAAATGCGTGGTGGATTTTTGTTATATATAACTTGTCTACATAAGGTAAAAAGAGATCATAAATTTGCGCTCCGCCAAAAATAAAAATCTCTTCTTCATTTTTACATAGTTCAAACACTTCTTCCGCAGAATGAGCAACTTCACAACCTTCAACATGATAATCACCGTTACGCGTTACAATAATATTACGTCTTCCAGGCAATGGTCTACCAATTGCTTCATAGTTCTTTCTTCCCATTATAAGTGGGTGACCCATCGTCGTTTTCTTCACGTACTGTAGTTCACTCGGTATATGCCAAGGTAATTTATTATCTTTACCAATTACTCTATTTTCGTCCATTGCGACCATAAATGAAACAATCATTTTGTCATCTCCTCTACAATTACACTGCAACCGGTGCTTTAATCGCTGGGTGTGGATCATATCCTTCAATCGTTAAATCTTCCATCTCAAAATCAAACACAGATTTCACATCTGGATTTAATGTAAGTTTAGGGAACGGGCGTGGTTCACGTGCCAACTGCTTTTCGACTTGTTCAAAATGATTCGTATAAATATGTGCATCACCAATTGTATGAACAAACTCTCCTACTTCAAGACCACATTCATGTGCTATTAAATGTGTTAGAAGTGAATAGCTTGCAATGTTAAATGGAATGCCAAGGAATATGTCACCGCTTCTCTGATATAACTGACAAGAAAGCTTTCCATCTGCTACATAAAACTGGAATAGCGTATGACAAGGCGGTAAAGCCATACTTGGTACATCTTCAGGATTCCAAGCAGAAACAATTAGCCGGCGTGAATCTGGTGTTTTCTTAATCATTTCAATTACATCTTTTAATTGATCAAGTGTCTCACCAGCTGTCGTTTTCCAAGCACGCCACTGCTTTCCGTATACGTCTCCTAAATATCCAAATTTCATTGAGAATTCATCGTCTTCTAAAACGTTCTTTTTAAACAATTCCATTTGCTCATCGTATCGCTTCTTAAATTCCTCATCTTGTTGTGAGCGAAGACCGAAATCTGTCATATCAGGGCCAGTATACTCATCGCTTTCTACCCAGCTCTTAAACGCCCATTCATTCCAAATATTATTATTATGTTGCAATAAATAGCGAATGTTTGTATCACCTTTCATAAACCAAAGCAGTTCACTTGCTACTAGGCGAAATGGCACTCTCTTTGTCGTTAATAAAGGAAATCCTTTACTCAGATCAAAACGCATTTGATATCCAAATACAGATACAGTTCCTGTCCCTGTACGATCTTCTTTCTTCGTACCGTGCTCCATTACATGACGGCATAAATTTAAGTATTCATATTCAGCATGTTTCATATGTAAGAAAACCTTCTTTCAATCTTATATGAGATTTATCATAACATGAAAAACAGCGAATTTAATAATCCAAATTAATAAAAATTCTTTCAATATTTCTTACAAAATTATTAACTTTCAATATTAAAAAAGGTTTTCACTTTTCTATTACAGAAAGTATAGTCCGGTAGGACAAAATTTAAATTTGGAGGTTAGAAGTATGTCTAAAATTGAAACTCCTGTTATGACTTCGTTACAAACAACGGTTGAAAAAATGATGAAAGATTTAAAAGTTCCTGGTGCTGCTGTAGCTGTTATAAAAGACGGTGAAGTTATTCTTTCAGAAGGTTTCGGATATCGAAATATAGAAACAAAAGAACCTGTTACACCGAGTACTCGGTTCGCAATTGGTTCCTCAACGAAAGCTTTTGGCACACTTTCATTAAGCTTATTAGCACAGCAAAAAAAGTTTAATTGGGATACTCCTGTCCAGTCTTATTTACCTAACTTCTCTTTATCTGAACTACTTGCTAGCTCACAAGTTACAGGACGAGATTTGGCTTCCCATCGTACTGGGGTAAGTCGTCATGAGGCTCTTTGGTACAGCTCTTCCTTATCTCGAAAAGATCTCGTTGAAAAAATAAGACATTTACCACTTGATGCACCGTTCCGGACTTCATTTCTATATAACAACTTAATGTATGCAACAATTAGTTATATTGTTGAAAACATTACAAATCAAACGTGGGAGCAATACGCTACAGAACATATTTTAGAACCTTTAAATATGAGACATACAAACTTCTCTGTTACAGATTCACAAACTACAAATGATTATGCTTTGCCTTACATTGAAAATGAAGATGAAATAAAAGAAGTTCCATTCCGTAACATCGATACAGTCGGCGCTGCTGGATGTATTAATTCTACAATTGAAGATATGGCAAATTGGGTACTTCTTCACTTAAACGAAGGAAAGTTTGGAGATCATGAATTAATCTCCTCTGAATTATTACAACAACTGTATACACCACATAATTCCATTCCAGATCAACCAGTTTTATCACTTCCTGAATCTCCATTAAATAGTTATGGGCTTGGTTGGTTTATTAGTGCTTATCGTGGTTATAAAATGGTTCATCATGGCGGTAATATCGATGGATTTTCAGCGTTTGTTTCATTTATGCCAAATGAAAATGTAGGTCTTGTTATATTAACGAATGCTGGAGGTACATTACTTCCTATTTATTTAGCAAACCAAATTTACGACGAGCTACTCGGATTAGAATCCATAGACTGGCATAAACGTGCTGTAGAAGATACTGAAAAAATGAAGGAAATGATGAAAGAGGCAACTGAAGCACTACCTGAAGCAACAAAAGGGACTAGCACTTCTCACACATTAGATGACTATACCGGAACTTTTGAGCACCCTGCTTATGGAACACTGAAAATATACAAACAAGATGATTCTTTACATGTACAATTTATGGAGATGGATATTCAATTAGGGCATCATCATTACGACATCTTCTCTGCAAAAGTTGATTTATTCCAAATGAAAATGAGTTTATTATTCGCTTATGAAATGAATGTGAGTGGTGAATTCCCATCTCTTCAATTGCATGTACCTGCAATGTTAAGTACCCAACCTCTTACATTTACTAAGATTGAATAGTTAATTTCATAGAGGGAAGCTTTCGCTTCCCTCTATTTTTCATCATTCTCCCTACTTTCCACTATGCTTTAATATAAAATTCCCCATTTCAATTGCTAAATCTTCACTTTGAGGATAAACACCTACGTTATCTCCATAAGCGTGCCCTAAACCTCGATAAAGGACTGTTTCGGTATCAACTCCTTTGTTAGTTAATTTAGCTGCATAAGCTAAGCATTCTATCATTAAAAAGTCATGCTCTCCTACCGTAATAAATGTACTTGGATAGTCTGGGGATACATCAACATATGGACTTAAATACTTAGAATCAATTTCTTTCGTACCCAGTACTTCTGACATACCTCCAACCATTGAATGCATAATATTAAGCATTTTTTCTAATCCTTTTTTATACTTTGGAGCAATTTCATATTTATCTATACTCCAAGAATAAAACTCATCTTCATAATCACACATATTAATTGTAGGATACAGTAGCAACTGTCCCTTCACGTACTTCCTACCATCTTCCATATCTTTAGTTGTACAATACTGTGTTAAGTTCCCTCCTGCACTATCACCTGCCACAAAGATATTATTCTTATCCCCGCCTAATGTATCAGCATTTTCATAAATCCACTTTAAAGTAGTGTAGCAATCTGTATGCCCAGTTGGAAAAGGATTTTCCGGAGCTAATCGATAATCCACAGAAACGGCTAGTATATCTGTTTTTTCTACTATCAATTTCACAAGTTCTTCTACTACATCTGGTGATCCTGCCATAAATCCACCACCATGAATAAAGTATAACACTGGCGCATTCTCTTGTTTAGAAACACTGTTATAAATTCTTATCGGAATATCATATCCATCTTCCGCTTTCACTGTTTTATGCGTAATATTAACGTCTTTAGTGACAATTGGAACACTCTTAATTCCATTAAATTGTTTTCGCATATTCCTTACTGATTTTTCAGAAGCGTCCATTTTCATCATATTTTTAGGCATAAACCTCATTACATTCATTTGAACCTTCGTGTCCTTGTAAAGACGTGGATCCATCGCTCCTTTTTCATCACAATCTGGTATGTTTTTTACTAAAACTTTCGCCCCCTGTACATTGATGGTTTCTTGTTTTTCTTGCATTTTTTCTAATAAGTCTAAGTCATATTTTCTAGTCATCTAATATTTCTCCCCTCTAAATTCAAACGCTTTCATTATTCAGGATTATATAACTTCCCATTTACTAAATAAAAATACGTTCCATGTACAAAATGTACCATGGAACGTATTTTTATTGTTGTTCATATTTGATTCGATTATTGTCATTTTTTGATATGATATTTTTCTTATACTGTAATGGTGTATATCCGTATTTTTCTTTAAACTGTGAAATAAATGATTTTACATTTGGAAATCCGTGCTTTACTGCTATATCTTGTATAGAATTTGTACTATTAATAATATCTTCATAAGCTTTATAGAGCCTGTATCTCGTTAAAAAAGTGGTAAAATTTGATCCGAACGATTTTTTGAACATACGTGAAAAATGTTCTTCACTTACAAAAAAATGTTTAGCTACATCTTTCAGTTTAAGTTCTTCATCATAATGTTTATAAATATACGTAATCATTTCTTTCTGTTTATTTCCAAGTTGATAATTATTGTCTATGCTCTCTCCATCTTTGCAATATCGCAATAGAATATAAACAATTTCATAAATTAAACTATTAATTTTTATGTAACTTAAATCATCAGAATTTGTGACTAACTCCTTTAATTCATAAAATATTTGCTGGAGGTTAGTTTTCTGAACAACTGATTCTTTTATATTAAATCTATATTTATCAAAATCTCCATTTACCTCTTTAAGAAATTCATAAGAAATAATTAACATCATTACTGCACAACTTGTATTTTTAACTTTTTCGAATTCATGAACATCTCCACTATTCACAAAAATAAATTCGCCAGCGGATACTTTCTTTTTTTGCCCATTCACATACAAGAAAACTTCTCCAAATGCGACTAGGCTAATTTCAATACTTCTATGCCAGTGAGGAGGAATATAATAGTGAAAACCAGTAGGTAACATTGTGTCCTCTATATATTCAACCATTCCTGGAATTCTATCACGTAATTTTATTTCTTCATATTTACCTTGCCTGATTTTCAATAGTCCACCCCCTTTTTATATTATAAAGTAGACGTCAAGGTTTTCATTCCTTCATAAAAAACTACATATATAGTATGTAAAGAGACCGTCTCATGAGTTATTTACAAATAGCAGGTGTGAGATTTCCCACCTGCTATCCTTATTTTTTATTCATCATTTCACTATCAAACCAGATTGGCTTTGATAATTCAAAGTTTTTATGATCCTCTAAAACTATAGTAAGACGTTCTAACGTATCATCTAACATATGCGGTGCTGCTCGTAAGGACCAGACAACTGATGAGAAAACTGTCATGCCAACGTACACCGCATATAATTTCCAGAACTCCTCTGGTATTCTCCCATTAAAGTATCCTTCTATTTGTCCGATTGAATATGGAATACTAATGTCCCTTGCAAATAGTGCTATTTTTACGAAATCATGAAGTGGGTCGCCCCAGTCGTAGCCATTAAAATCAACAACACCTACATATTTCGCATCACGTACAATTATATTTTCTAAATGAAAATCATCGTGTTGAAATCGATTTGGGCGGTTCTTTAAATATTTTTCATTTTCATCTATAAACTTTATGATTTCATCATCATTTTTAATTTGTATTCCGCATGTTTTATATGCCTCTACATATTTTCGATGTTTTTTCATTGCTCTTTCATACCATGGGAGTATATCCTTAGGAGCTTCATGTGTATGCATTTTTGCTAAGTCTTTTCCTGCTGCTATACCAATATCATATTGTTCTCTTGGCGTATATGTAGGCAATAGCTTCTTAGCATCTTCTCCTTCTAAATATGAAAAAATACTATAACATAAATCTTCTTCCTCCAATATACCGAGTTCAATTGGTCTTTGAGCCTGCACGTTACGTTTTACCATTTCATTTAAAATTTGAAACTCTATTTTTTTCCTATCATACTCTTTTATATCACCTGTCCGTAATAAATATTTTTTATCATCACTAGTCGTAATAATATATTTTTTATCAGGTGAGAAACCTTTAGAGATTTCTTCAATATTTGCAGCATCTTTTACTATTTGTATATTGTTTTTCCACGTTGTAATTATCTTCATGTCTATTCTCCTTACATTTCTACATTTGGTGTATACGCTACTTCTATAATAACTCCATTCGGATCGTAAAAAGTAATAGACCCATCTAAATTCGCGACCCAAAATTCAATATGATGAATACCTGCTCGAAGTATATTCATATTAAGGATGTGCTCCATGTACAACTTGTACAATTTCCATCGGCGTATTGACCATAAAATCTGGTTCATCTTTTTCTACTGTTTCAATGACATCATATCCCCAAGATACCCAAATTACATTCACACCAGCCTTTTTACACGCTGCTACGTCTCGCTGTTCATCACCAACGTATAACATATCTTGTTCTGTTAGCTTTTTCGATTTTAAAAACCTTTTTATCATTTTATCTTTACCGAACAAATTTTTAGAGCAATATACTTCTTGAATATTTTCTATACCATTATTGTGTAAAAACGCTCGAATATGTTCTTCTGAGTTCGATGATATAACCGCAATCCCGTAGCCCTTTTTATGTAATTCATCTAATACATCCTTCATCCCATGGAACAAAACGAGATCTTTTATAGCTGGTTGATATAATTTATAAAACTCTAACGCCAATATCGGTAGTTTATACAGTGGTACATCGAGTTGTTTACATCTCTCTGGCATCGTTAATTTACGTAAATGCTCAATTTCTTCTTCCCTTACTGTTTTATACCCATGTTTTTCAGCTAGTTGGTTATAAATTGGTACAAATATATTTTGTGAATCTACTAATGTGCCATCAAAGTCAAAAACGATATATTTTTGCATCCCCATACTCCCTTTTTTCTTTTTTCCTAAACATATGTTATTCAACAACATAAATGTCGTATCCTTTCATAAAGAAAAAAAGAACAAGATTTTCTCTCGTTCTTTTTAAGACAACCATTTCGGCGGTACATTCGTATTCCAATAAATATTTCCTAACTCATGGTGTCCTGAATATCCATCATCAAAACGATGATAGTGGAAATTAAAATAATATCCATCTTGCGGTGGATGATCTCTCCTCACATGAAATCGCAGTAAGTCATTTCCTGATTTCGTGTCATAAACATGAAAAATCTTTTCATTATTTCCGCCAGCCGGTCTTTGGGAAATCGCTAATGATTGCAAAGATTCTTCTGGCACATCATTTGCAAGTTCCGCAATTGCCTCTTCAATTTTAGGTAATACAACATCTTTAAATTCATCTTCAATTACAGGCCCAATTTTAGAGCCGAATTTTTGCATAGATTGCTTCTCTGCTTCTTGCATCGCATAGTTAACAAAAGTATCGGTGGTTAACCTATCATTTGTTTCTTCATATGTATAGGACGTACTCTCCAAATTTTGTTGCCCAGCTGTGCTCGTAGGCTTGTCCGCAGCTTTGGCATTATCAAGTAATATGGAAGGAGGCGTCACTAAACCAAACGTAAATACGGTAATTAATGCGACTAAGGTTTTTCTAAACCAATTTGGCATTTATGTTCCCTCCCCTTTCACTCATTATATTTTATATAACGGTTGTTTCTTCTATTATACAAAATGATTGTAATTTTTGCACTTTACAATTTTGTTAACGTTCACATATTTTTCACTTGAATATGAAATTGTAAGATTTCATACACTATAAATACAACAACAATGAGGGGGCAATCAGATGACTTTAGATGTCGTGTACTCAGCCGCAAGCATACTCCTTTTAGTATATTTTATTTACCAGTGTGTTACAGACTAGAAAAAGAGCCATTTCCGGCTCTTTTTCTATGGTAAAAATACAATCCAACCAATGAATACTATAAAAATAACTCCAATAATTATTGCTGGCAATAAATAAAACTGTGAGAGAATGACTGTTCCGTACATAAATACGACTGGAAGGAGCAAATAACGATCCGCCTTCCACCTTAATAATAGTAATTCTCCTTCATCACAATATAAATGTAGAAACATTTTCTTCGTAAATTCATTCCAATAATCACGCGCATAGCGAGAAATAGCAACTATAGCAAATACAAGAATAATAGCTGTTATCCACTGCGGAGTCACGATAATACTTACAGTACTTATACATACAATTTGAACATAAAACATTAAAGCACTACTTGTACGCAAAAATTCTTTTAAAAAAGCTTCTACAATACGCGAATCAGAATTTTTTCCTAATATCTTTTTAGACCGAGGGAACATCCACGGTTTTTTATTCGAACTACTCGGCTTCGCAGCATGGCCACCAACTTGCATAATCCCTACCGTCCAGCGCATACTTTCTTCTTTTTCTTTCTCAACTTCTTTAAAAAGAAATTTTTATAATTCATCTTTTCTTTTACTAAGACTACAGTAAGTACAGCTACTAGGCCGGTAAATAATATGAAATACAATGGATTTTTAAAAATGAAAAATACACTGATTCCAAAATAGACTAAACTTAAAGAAAATATAACATCTTTTATAATCAATAAAACCCATCGTTTCCCCACACGTACATTTATGAATCTCGTCAACAACGATAGCATAAATCGAAAAACAGTAAAGAACATCCAGAACAGTACGATTTGTATAATTGTCGCTCCCGTACTTTTCATCAATATAGGCAGCATAATGAATACTACAATTGCGTTCGTTATTGCAATCCGAATTAACGTATATATCATGCCAAGCTTCATTAATTTTCGCATATGATTTGGGTACGAAATTAAAAATAAACTATCTGCTTGTTCAAAAAATGAGCGAACTCCTCTTGAAAATGTGACAAAATAAAACGCGAGTAAACCTAACCCAAAATAAATGGTCTCTTCCATCGATAATTCTTTCATCCATAGTGAACGATAATAGATCCCCGCAAATATAAGTGCTGGAATAATAATATATAATGCGACTGTCCAATCTGTTACAGAACGAATCGCTTTCCATTTTCTTTGCAATTCATGACGTAACCTTTTATTAAACTGTTGTTTAATCATGTTGTTCCCGCCTTACAATTGCATCGAAACAATCTAACAGTGTACTTCCTGGCATTTCTGCTAACGATTGGATCGCCTCTAAATGCCCATCTGCTACTAACGTACCTTGCGAAATGAGTAAAAATCTTTCACAAATTCTTTCAGCTGTATCCAGTACGTGCGTACAAAGTAAAATTCCGGCTCCTCGCTCTTTTTCTTTATATAAGTAGTTCAAGAATTCTTTCGTAGCTACTGGATCTAAACCAATAAAAGGCTCATCAATAATATAAAAATCTGGCTCTGTTAAAAATGCTAATATAAGCATCGATTTTTGTTTCATACCTTTTGAAAACTTTGATATGTATTCGTGTATATGTTTTTCCATTCGAAACGTATGTAATAATTCCCTTGCTTTGTCCTCCCAATTTCCCTCTTCATTTCCACGGGCAGCAATTAACAATTCAATATGCTCCCATAAAGTTAAATAATCATAATAAGTGGGATGCTCCGGTACATATGCATATGGATTTTTCTTTTCACCAAACGAGATTTCACCATCCATATTGACAAGCAAACCGAGTATCGACTTAATTGTCGTACTCTTTCCTGCGCCATTTGCACCAATAAGAGCCACTAACTCTCCTTTTTCAATTGCAAATGCAATATCATGAACTATCTTTTCACCAATTTCATATCCGGCTGAGCGGATATTCACCTCTAACATAATACTTACCTTCTTTCCATTTACATTACAATCAAGGAAAATGATAACATATCCCTCTTAATATAGTATTATATCACTTCTGATATATTTATTTCTGTAGCAGGAAAAAGCATATTTCAAGAGAATACTTAATGTTTGTAGATTTTAATTTAAATTGAAAGGACTATAACTATGACAAACATTGAAGCAATATTCATTGATCGTGACGGGACAATTGGCGGTGATACTACAATACATTATCCAGGTTCTTTCACGTTATTTCCTTTTACAAAGGAATCTTTACAAAAGTTAAAAGCTCAAAATATTAAACTATTCTCTTTTACGAATCAACCAGGTATCGCGGATGGAAAAGCAACTGCGAATGATTTTGTGCAAGAATTAAAAAGGTTTGGTTTTGATGATATTTATCTATGTCCTCATAAACATGGTGGCGGATGTGAATGCCGCAAACCGAGCACAGGTATGCTCCTGCAAGCAGCGGAAAAACATGGGCTTGATTTAACAAAATGCGCTGTAATCGGTGATCGCTGGACAGATATTGTTGCTGGGGCAAAAGTAAATGCAACGACTATATTAGTTCAAACTGGTGCTGGATATGATGCTTTACATACGTTCCGAGATAAATGGGCACATATTGAACCAAATTACATCGCAAAAAACTTTGAAGATGCTACAAATTGGATTTTAAATCATCAATAAAAAATTAAATGAGACGTCTTCACTTTGAAAACGTCTCATTTAACTATATATATTTCAAAAAGTTAATTCATAATGGAAATAACGATTATCTCTTAAATATCCATTTTCAGCATATAATCGCTGTGCTGATAAATTATCAATCTCTGTTTGTAATTTTACACCTTTTGCACCATTTTCTAATGCGAATTCTTTTGCGGCCTCTAACAATTTTTTACCTGTTCCGGCTCCGCGCTTCGCCTTTTGTACAAACAGATCATTTAAAATCCATAACTCTTTCATCGAAATAGAAGAAAATGATGGATATAGTTGCGTGAATCCGATATATTCTCCCTCTTCAACTGCCACGAAAATAATGGATTCTTTTCTCTCGATTCGATTTCGTAAAAATACTTTTGCTCCTTCAATATCGGAATCTTGTCGATAAAATACGCGATAGTTATTAAAAACAGATGCTAGTCCATCTAAATCTGCAATTGTTGCCTCATATATTCTCATTTTGTTTTATTCCCCTTCCAATATTGTTTCATAATATCCGTTACCCATTTAGGCTGTAGAATTTCTTCTTTCGGCATAAACTCTTTCATTATCGGCTTTATATCCAATATAGGGGTGCCATCAATAGCATCTAACCCCTCAACAATAATTGATTTACCTTCTCTTTTGATCACCTTTACAATTGTAGCTCCTATGCGATTCGGACGATTTTTCCCGCGCTGTGCAAAAATGCCTACTTTAGGATAATCATTATTATTTCTAGGATGTCTAGCAAAACATTGAATTTGTTCATCAGTTACTTTATGAAAATAAAAGACAACTTCAATATGAGAAAAATCTTCAATCCCTTGTATACTTTCCTCTGTATACATATCAGTTAAAGTAATATAGGATCTTACTTCTCCCCACTCATCATCTTTTATTTCCTTTCTTTCATTATGTACAAATGCGATTGGCTGAACTGAAAACATCCGCATTCCCCCTTAAATGTAACCACTTACATTATAAAATATTTTCTGAATGTTTTCCAGACAAATGAGTTAAGTTTACATAATATAATTACAATCTATTATCTAAAGCGAAATTGACTGCTTCAATCGCATGTATATGCGTTGTATCAAATATCGGAACTGATATGTCTTCCTGCTTTATTAATAACCCTATTTCTGTACACCCTAATATTATTCCTTGCGCCCCTTTTTGCACTAACTCTTCTATAACTCTTTTATAATACTCTCTAGATTGAGATGTTATCTTTCCTAAACATAATTCTTTGTATATTACTTCATTTATTTTTTCTCTATCTTTTCCTAATGGTACTATTACTTTTATATCATTCTCTTCTATACGTGATTTATAGAAATCTTGCTCCATCGTATATTTTGTTCCAAGCAGACCAACCGATTGAATACCTTTTCTATTTATTTCTTTTGCAGTTGCATCCGCAATATGTAATACTGGAATGTTAATATTCTCCTTTATTTTCTCAACTACTTTATGCATTGTATTTGTGCAAATGATTATAAAGTCTGCTCCTCCTTTCTGCAATGAATACGCCGTATTCCCTAATACTTCTCCTGCTCCATCCCAATCTCCGCTAGACTGGAATCGTTCAATCTCTTCAAAATTCACACTATTAATCAGACATTTTGCTGAATGTAATCCACCTAATCTACTTTTTATTTCTTCATTTAAAATTCGATAATATTCTGAAGTTGATTCCCAACTCATACCACCTATAAGACCTATCGTTTTCATAGTAAACACCTACCTAAACTATTTTTATAAAACTAATAACAATATTTTATTATGTATATTATACACAATAAAACAAGACTTTAAATTTATAATATAAAGTCTTGTTTTAACTATTTCCAAGGAAATTTCATTGCAATATTCTGAAATTAAACCCCTGATGTTTTTATAGAATCTTCATATTGATAATTAAAACACTCTCGATACAACTGTTTGATTTCATCATAAGAAGGAACTCGTGGATTATTTCCTGGGCTACCACTTGCAATTGCATCTTTCGCCATTTTAGAAATAGCATTTTCAAATTCAACTTCGTCAATTCCGTATTCTCTTAAATTAGGAATACGAAGATCAAAACAAAGTTTCTTAATTTCAGCAATCGTGTAGTTCGCTACTTCTTCATCAGAATGAGAATACAAATCTTTGTTTAAGCTACGTCCTACTTCTGCTAACCTTTTTATTGCACTCATTTTTGTAAACTCTAAAACTGTAGGTAATAGTATTGCATTCGATATTCCATGTGGTACATGGAATAATGCTCCCACTGGACGGGACATACCATGCACTAATGTAACAGATGCATTTGAAAAAGCAATCCCAGCTTGTAATGAAGCAATCATCATTGCTTCCCTTGCTTCCATATTATCTCCATCTTCATATCCAATACGTAAATATTTCATAATACTTTCAATAGCCGAAAGAGCAAGTACATCTGTAAGTGGTTGTGAAAATTTAGAAATATATGCTTCAATTGCATGGCATAATGCATCTATACCTGTCGCTGCCGTAATATGAGGTGGTACCGAACTTGTTAATATCGGGTCAATAATCGCTACTTGCGGGGTAAAACTCGGATGCTTCATCATCATTTTCACATCTGTTTTTTTATTCGTAATTACTGCTACACTTGTTACTTCTGACCCAGTACCTGAAGTTGTTGGAATTGCAATGAGTGGTAGTGGATCATTTTCTATTTCAACATCTTTTTGGACGTAATATTCAATTGCTCCACCATTAGTATGTAACACCGCTACTGCTTTCGCAGCATCAATACAACTTCCACCACCAATACCGATAATAAGATCACACTTTCCTTCTTTACAAATCATTAACGCTTCTAATACGTGTAAATTTGTAGGCTCAGCATTTACTTTGTTATATGTAATAACAGTAATACCTTTCTTATTTAGCTGTTTTATGCACCTTTCAACATACCCTAATTTCTCCATAATTGTATCAGTAACTATAAAAGCTCTTTTCCCAAACTTCTTTGATTGTTCCCCCAGCTTTTCAATTGAATTTCTTCCATATAGTACAGACTTCGGCATACGAAACTCAGCAACTTCTTGCAAGTACTCCACCCCTTCTTCCCCTTATTAATGTTTTAGTTTATAAAATATCAACTAAATAAATCTTTACAATTCATATAGTATCTATTTTTAATAAATTCCTGTAATAGTATAGAATGCGATAACTAAAAACACAGCAAGCGTTTTCAAAACTGTAATAGCAAATATATCTTTATATGACTGTTTATGTGTTAAACCTGTTACTGTAAGAATAGTAATAATAGCCCCGTTATGTGGTAATGTATCCATTCCTCCTGATGCCATTGATACGATACGGTGCATAACTTCTAATGGAATATCAAATTGATTGGCTGCTGCAATAAATTTATCACCCATCGCACTTAAAACAATCCCCATTCCTCCTGATGCAGAACCTGTAATACCGGCTAAAATATTCGTCGTTACCGCTCCATTCACTAAAGGATTTGTGAACGTTGCAGAAATGCCGTCTCTCATAATTGCAAAGCCTGGAAGTGCTGCAATGACACCACCAAAACCAAATTCTGCTCCTGTATTCATTGTTGCAAGTAGCGCACCACCAATACTTGTATTCAATCCAGCTTGAAATCCTGTTACTACCCGTTTCCAATATAATAAAAGAGTTGTTAAAATTCCTATTATAAGTGCCAATTCTACAGACCATATTCCAACTACCGCACTCAATTCTACTTTTCCAAATGCTTTCATACCAATTGCTGAAAAGTCAAAACCGTTCGGATACCACTTCGGTATCATAATAGTAAACACTTTATTCATTACACCTACTAAAATAAGTGGTATAAAAGCAATAAGTTGTTGTGCCCTCGTAATTTCTAAACTATTTAACAGCGGTATTTCTTTCTGCTCTAATTCCAAAGATGCTGCCATTTCAGTATTCCCATCGTTAAAACCAAAATACCCTTCACCTGCTGCTTTTGCCTTCTTACGCCTACTCTCTAAATATAATAAACCTAACGTGAGAACAAAAATTGCCCCTACAATACCAAGTATCGGTGCAGCATAAATGTCCGTTTTAAAAAATGTTGTAGGTATTACATTTTGAATTTGTGGTGATCCAGGAAGCGCATCCATTGTAAATGTTACTGCTCCAAGGACAATCGTTCCAGGTATTAAGCGCTTTGGAATATTAGCTTGTCGAAAAAGCTTAGCTGCAAACGGAAATATAGCAAATACCACTACATATACACTAACACCACTATACGTTAAAATAGCACCCATTAAAACAATCGCTAAAATCGTACGTTTTTCTCCAACCAACTCTACAATCGTCTTTGCAATAGAATCAGCAATTCCTGACATTTCTACTACTTTCCCAAAAATTGCTCCAAGTAAAAACACCGGGAAATATAGTTTAATAAACCCTACCATTTTCTCCATAAAAATATTAGAAAAGAAAGGTAATACAAAACTAGGTTCTGTCAAAAATACCGCAAATAATGCAAAAATCGGTGCAAATAAAATAACAGAAAACCCTCTATACGCTACAAACATAAGTAAGCTAAGTGCTAATAATATAATAACTAGCTCCAATTATACCCCTCCTTTAAACTGAAAATTCAATCTTTTATTGATAAACTTCTACTAATCTTTCATTTCTGACATCCCTCCTCTAATTCATACAAATTTTTCATACTAAAATGTCTAATTATACATATTCGATTACATATGAAAAATCCCTTTAAACAAAAACGATTTCATCGTCATACGTTATAAAGGGATTGTTAGTCTCTATTTTTATTTTTTTATTAAACCATTTTCTATACAAAAATGGTGTAGTTCTTCTATATCCTTCGCTATATGAGTCGCACTAACTTCAATCAACTCATTTTCACTACCATAGCCATATAAAACACCAATTGAAGCAATTCCATTATGATTTGCACCTATTATATCGTGCTTTCTATCTCCAATCATGACAACTTCCTCTTTATTAAGTCCTTCATTTTGTTGTAAAATATGAGCAATTATTTCTTCCTTTTTTATTCTTGTCCCATCTAAATTACTCCCAACAATCTCTTCAAAAAAAGATGTTAACTGAAAGTGCTCTATTACTTGTTTCGCAAATACAGTAGGCTTTGAAGTTGCTACAAACAAACGATTGCCAGCATCCTTTAATTCTTGCAATAGGATTGGAATTCCATCGTATACTTTATTCTCTAATAAACCACTTCGCTTTAAATATTCCCGAAAATAAAACACCGCTCGTTCTACTTCTATTTCATTCATATTATATCTATCTACAAAAGATTGTTGTATTGGTGGGCCGATAAATGAATCTAACTCACTTATATTCCCTTCTTCAATCCCCATCTTATTTAACGCATATAAAGCAGAATTAATAATTCCTTCTTTCGGATCAGTTAATGTTCCGTCTAAATCAAATAAAAATGTTGTATACATATTTAATCCCCCACTCATCCTACTTTAAATGTAATACTGAAGGTTTTTTACTACTCCACCTCTACTATACTATCATTATTTATCTTTTCAAAAAATTATTTTTTCTATGTTACATAGTTTCAGTTACAAAATACGGATAGATATGATAAAGTAAAAAAGTTACAATTAATTCAATAGAAACTGGTGAAACAAATGTCAATTACGCTAATTTTTATAATGGCTTTCACAATTGTCATCCACGCAGTCGAAACAAGTTCATATAGTATTCGATTAGCTGGTGTTCGTTTAAAAAAGATTGTCGTTGCCTTATCTGTCGTAGGAATGGTATTACTTATTTCAAGAACATCAAATTTACTACAAGCCTTTTTAATTGGCGGGATTGTCGATGAAGCAAAACGAGATGCTTCTATTAATTTAGAGCATACTATACGACTTGTACTATTATCTGCTTCTGTCGGTACATTACTTGCGATTATTCTTTATCCAACTTTGACAAAACTATTTGGATATGTCATTCGAAACTTTGAAACAGACGGTTCATTCATTCGAATGATGAAAACAAATAACATTCAAAAATTAAAGTACACAAAAAAATATGTACGCTTTCCAAAATTAGAAATGGTTCATAGACTGCGTATCGGTGGTATTCCAAAACGTATTATGCTTATTAACATGTTTGCTACCGCAATTTATACAGCGGGTGTTCTTTCAGCCCTTTACGCTTCTTTTCTAAATCCAGATTACGCAACAAATGCAAGTACAGCTTCTGGTCTTGTGAATGGTTTTGCTACTATTTTATTAACAGTATTGCTCGACCCACGCATTGCTCTATTAACAGAGCGAGCTTTACAATCAGAAAATGGTGCTGAATCTATGAGTAAAATGTATGGTTGGCTAATGATATCTAGACTTCTCGGTACTTTACTCGCACAACTGTTGTTCGTACCAGGTGCTTACTGGATTTTATGGATTATTGAACTGATGCATTAATTCACTCTCTAAAAAAGCAGGTGAAATATCAAATGACTATAAAAACAGAGCAAGACATTATTCAAATGATACAAAATGATAAGTGGATGATGGACGTACTACATACAGCTAAATCTCTCAAACTACCTGATTGGTGGATTTGTGCCGGATTTGTTCGTTCTAAAATTTGGGATACATTACATAACTACGAAACAAGAACGGCTACACCAGACGTCGATGTTATTTATTTTGATCCATTACATAAAGATGAGTCATACGAACAATCATTAGAAAAGGAACTGACAAATTTGAATGATTCTATCCCTTGGTCGGTTAAGAATCAAGCTCGTATGCATGTGGTGAATAACATGCCACCATATTCTTCTGCTGTTGATGCTATTTCTAAATTTCCTGAAACAGCAACCGCACTTGGTGTTACATTAGACGCGAAGAATAATGTCATATTAACATCCCCGTGCGGAATTGAAGATGTGCTTTCATTACAAGTGAAACCTACACTTCATTTTCTTGAAACGAAAGAACGAATACATATGTACAAAAAAAGAGTTATGAAAAAGAATTGGCAAAGCAAATGGCCCAACATTACAATCACTTATCCAGAAATTTAAAGAGGGTGCTTCTCATTATTAGAAGCACCCTTTACTTTTTCAATTCAAAAAATGAATGACTGTTTCAGCGAATCGATCCACTTCTTCATAGTGTGGTGTATGACCACTCTCTTCGAATATAATACACTTCCCATTTAGAGCATCTTTATTAAATGTTTCAATTTGTTTTTCACACGTTACTACATCATATTTTCCTACAATTAATAACATTGGATTTTCTACATCTTTTATTTTTGATAATAATGACGTATGAAATGCTCTTTCTGCTTTTAATCTATCAAAATGGATTTCGGAACGCTTTGAAAATTCTTCCCACTCTTCATCACTATATAAACTATAGTCAGTTTTAACCTCCTTATTTTCATAAATCTCCATTCTTTTTTCTTCTAATTCATCGCTTAATCTTATGTAAGCTTCTAGCAACTCTTCTGAACTAGCATTACTAGATGAATAAGCAAAGCACTCTTCTGCCGCTAATTCTTTTCCATACTTTTTTAATAAAATCCCTGTCTTTTGTAGTAAAGCCCTACTTGTTAATGCAAAATCGAAAGTCGGACCTTCAAATATTATTTTCTCTATTGAATTTGGATATGTCGCCGCATATAACAATGCTAAATATCCACCGAAAGAGTGTCCTATTACAGACCATTTCTCAATTTGCAATACTTTTCTTAGTTCTTCACAGTCTTCAACTAAATCATTTAATCCAAAAGGTTCTTCCTCAGTAATTCCTTCTGATCGACAAACTCCTCTTTGATCTATCATAATTACATATAAGGAATCTTTTAATCGTTCCGCTTGATGAAATGAAAAATCATAGCAACTCTCTCCTGGTCCACCGTGCAAATATAATATTGGTTTATTTTTAGGACTTCCATGTGTTTCAACGTATAGCTTTTTTCCTCTAATGTTCATGTATTTCCCAACTTCAATCAAATTAATTTTTATTATCATCACCTTCTTTTTTTACTGAATATTATAACATTTAACCTTAAATAATCCCTATTACATTTAAAAAGACGATAATTATTGCAAGTGGAGCTATAAATCGAAGTAAAAATACCCAGGTAGTAAATACTTTCTTTCCGTAATTTCCACCTACGAAAAATTCTGCTTCTAACACTTTCTTTTCCATTTTGAATGATACGAAAATACTAATAAATAGTGCTCCAAGTGGCATTAATATATTACTAGATAAGAAGTCTACTGCATCAAAAATATTTTTACCAAAGATTGTAATATCACTCCATATGCCAAATGAAAGTACTGATGGAATACCTACTAGGAAAATACAAAAACCGATAATCCATGATAGTTTGTTTCTTCTTTCTTGCTCACCATTTGCTAATGCTGAAACAACCGTCTCTAGTAGAGAAAATGCCGATGTTAATGTGGCAAATGTAAATAGCGCAAGAAATACGGTTAAGAACAATCCGCCGAATGGAATTTGACTAAATACAGATGGTAATACGATAAATAGTAATCCAGGCCCCTCCGTCGGCTCCATTCCTAATGAAAATACTGCTGGAAAAATAGCAAGACCCGCAAATAAAGAAACAAATAAATTTAACCCAACAATCGTAACTGCTGATTTTGGTAAACTTTCTTTTTTATTTAAATAGGAACTATACGTAACCATAATTGATATTCCGATACTAATCGCAAAGAATGATTGGCCCATTGCGAACAAAATACTTTCTGAAGTAATCTTTGAGAAATCTGGTTGTAAGAAAAACTTCACACCTTGCATCGCATTATCAAGTGTTAATGAACGAATAATAAGGGCGACAAATAAAACGAACAATGCTGGTAGCATATATTTACTTGCTTTTTCAATTCCGTTTTGTACACCTTTTGATACAACCCATATCGTAATGAACATAAAAGCGAAATGTCCAGTAATAGCCCAAACCGGATTTCCAATTGTTTCTGTGAATAATGCACTATAATTTTGTCCTGGAGTAATAAGTTGTCCAGTTACTCCTCTGAATAAATAAATTAATACCCATCCGCCTACAACACTATAAAACGAAAGTAGTATAAAACAAGTTCCAACGCCAAGGCGTCCTATCCAGTGCCAGCCTGTATTTGGTGCGATACTTTTAAATGCTCCAACTGCTTGTTTCTGTGTACTGCGTCCAATCATAAATTCAGCTATAAGTAGCGGTAGTCCAATTAATACAGTAAATAATATAAAAATTAAAAAGAATGCTCCTCCCCCGCTCTTCCCAGCAATATAAGGAAACTTCCATATTGCGCCTAGTCCAATTGCTGATCCTGCTGCAGCCATTATAAATCCTAATTTCGAAGTCCATTGCTCCGTCTGTTTCATCTTATTTTCCTCCCATTTAAATCTTTTTATATAAATAAATAAATTTTATATACCTATCCGAATAAACCCTCCATTTCTTTTTCTATAAAATAAAAAATGGCTCAGCATCTCTTTATATAAAGAGACGCTAAGCCATTTGCTTAACGCGGTACCACCCTTATTGATTCCATTATGAATCCACCTTAGTAGTAATCGTTTGATTACAAACCTAATATCGAAGGTTAACCGTTAAGATTTACTAAGAATGTAATTCTGTTCCACCTTACTGCTCCTAGGCGAGTTCAGGATGTCATTTGACTATGTCGCACCAACCCATAGCTCTCTGCACAAATACATGACCTTACTACTCCTATTCAACACATTTTAATATTTAGAATATATTTTCTTTTGAAATTAATATGAAGTATATCGGTTATATTTGTTACTGTCAAGGTATATATTATTTTTTTTGTCGAAAAGGTTTTTTATAAACTTTCAATGTAAAAATAAAAGAACATTAAAAAAGAATCTTCGCGATAATCGCGAAGATTCTTTTTATGGTATAAGACGTGTACAATCTCTCGGAAAAGCACTCGCTTCCCTCACGTTGGATAATTCTAAAAGTCGATACACAACCCTTTCTAATCCTATCCCAAAACCACCATGTGGTGGACAACCGTATCGGAATGTATCTAAATAAGATTGAAATTTCTCTGGATGTAATCCTTTTTCTTTAAAAGATGCGAGTAACATTTCATGATTATGAATACGCTGTGCACCTGAAGTTATTTCTAATCCTTTATATAATAGGTCAAATGAATCCGTTATGGCTTCGTTCTCCTTATTTGGCATTGTATACATCGGTCGCGCTTCTTTCGGATAATGTGTAATAAAGACAAATTCACTATCATATGTTTCCTTCACATATTTCCCTAGTAACTTTTCACCTTCTGTATCTAAATCCCCCATCGGCGATTCTTTCCGGTACTTATTTTTCAAAATTTCTTGAGCTTCTAACAATGTGATTTTAGGTATTTCAGTAATGACAGGCACTTCTATTTGTAATAGTTGTAGTTCTTTTTCGCAGTTTTTTGCTACTTGCTGAAACATATATCGTAAAACATCAGTTTCTAATTGCATCACTTCATGAAAATCATGAATAAATCCAAGCTCTACGTCTAACGATATATATTCATTCAAATGACGGGAGGAGTTGTGATGTTCCGCTCTGTATACAGGTGCAATTTCAAAAACACGCTCGAGCCCTCCTGCTACCATCATTTGTTTATAAAATTGTGGTGATTGAGCTAAATACGCTTCTTTTTGGAAATATGGAAGCTTAAAAACATTTGCTCCTCCTTCTGCCCCTTGCGAGACAATTTTCGGAGTAAATACACGTGTGAAATCGTTCTCTATTAGAAATTCACTAAAGCTTTGAACGAGTGTAGATTTCACTTTAAATATCGCCGCGATTCGCTCATGTCTTAACGATAATACTCGCTCATTCAACAGTTGATCTAGGCCAACTTGTAACTTTTTTTTATTTATTTCAAATGGGAGTGATTCTGCTCCATTTAGTACTTTCACTTCATGTGCAAGTATTTCAACACCTAATTCTGTTTTCGGTGTCTCTACTATTTCTCCAATTATTTGGACCACACTTTCAACATCAACTTTGTATCCGGCTAACTCGTTTTCTAATACACATTGAATAACTCCCGTTCGGTCCCTTAATAATAAAAAACTAACATTCCCTAGATGACGAATCTTTTTTACCCATCCTTGTAGTAATACAACCTTCCCGCCATGTTCCGTACATTCTCGTGTGAGTGAACGCTTCATTATTTGATCCATTACATTTCCCTCCAATAGTTTTATTTTTATTTACATTATTGTTGTCATCGTCGTCATCCACGGTCACTCACCTCCTTTCAAAGAATACAAAAATCCGCCCCTATAAATAGGGACGGATTTTTCCGCGGTACCACCCAAATTGTCATAATGACCATCTTAGCCCTGATAACGGTAGGTACCGTTTGCTTTTACTAATTATCACGTTCAAAGCAACACTCACAGGTGTCTTTCCATCATGCGGTATCGCAATCTTCCCAGCAATCGATTGCTCTCTGTAGACCCTTGCATCATGTACTTTTCCTAATCATCACTTTTTTTATTTACAGAGTATTCTATCTCTTTATTTTATAAAACGCAAGCCCTTTTAGAAAAATATTGCGATTTCTCACTAAACAGACCCCTTCTAAAGATATGTAACATGAACATTGAACTCTATACAATTATCATTTGACAGCTTAGAAATGTTTTATCCTTCTCAAATTCTTTCAATCGAACTTATTTTTTCCATTTTATTACATAAATCGCACGTTTCCCACGCATATTATTATTAAAGTTTTATCGGAGGTGTACATATGAAAAAAACAATTAGTTTCTTTCTCCTACTATTATGCTTAGTTGTAGTTAATGAAGCATATGCCTATTCACCAAAATCTTTACCAATCTCTCAAAATTCTGATCAATGGCAGGTAAATATTGATGAAGTAAAAAGAACGAGTGAAAAATTGTTACAACCAAAAAAAGGTGTATTTCAAACATATCATTTCTCTGTAAAAAATCTTGGGAAAAGTGAAGTGTATAATGTACAAGTTGAAGTTTTTCGGAATGAACCAAATACGAAAACAAAATATGAACTCTTTTCCCTAAAAGAAAGTCGTCTAGCGGGTGGAAAAACTGGATTTGAACACGCTAATTTTCCAGTTTCTACAAAAGCGGATAAGGTTGACGTGATCATTACGTGGCAAGAACATCCTTTCCGCTCCATGAGAAACGGTCAAAAAGTTGAATCTAGAAAATTTAAAGAGCATTTTGTTTTTAAAGAAGCAGTAAAGTGAACTTATCGGTATATGTACATTATTACCGCTACCAATAAATTTTCCAGTACCAGTTCTTAAGCAAATAAAAAAGTCGTAGCTTTTAAACGCCACGACTTTTTATATTAATTCGTACTAATCCCTCTCGCTGCCCAAATGCGATCAATTTCAGTCGCGTGTTGTCCGCCGTATAAAAGAGCATCCGCTTGCTTAATTGCTTTCGCTCCATCACGGAATTTCGCATTTGGCGTTAATGACCAATGTGATTGTAAAATAATTTTTGTTGCTACATCACGTCCAAAAGATTGCGCCATTTCATATTGACCTTGAGCCCAAATTTCCCCATCATTATGCACTTCATTCGTTATATCTTTCGGGTATACTTTATTCGTATCTAATCGGCGTAAGCACGTCGGATCTGAACTAGAATAAGCAGTCGCATCCCATTCTCCAATACATGCTTTCCCGTATCCTGTTGTCGATACTGCATCTTCATAAGTAGCACCTAAGAAGTCTCCAAATCCTTCTCCCATCGCTCCACCTTCTGGTGAACTTCCGAAGCCTGGCACTTGATTATCTTGAATAGAATGACCATATTCATGCGCAATAATGCCAGCATCTTCTGCATCATCTACTCCGCCAGTACCGAAAGTTAAAGCTTTCGTTGATGGAGAATAGAATGAATTATCGTCAGTTGTACCATTTACATTCACTTTAATCGAACGTTTATTAATATTTTGAAAGCCTAATCCTTGAATGTAACGCTGTAATGTATCAATATGATAATATGACATAACATCTTCAAAACTATCATTTGCACGTGTATAGTTAAATTGTAAGTTTGTAGATTTCGTCTTCGCTTTTGAAGAAATCGTAACATACTCACCAATTAAAAATCCTGTACCATCTAAACCTTTTAACGTAACAGTTTTCAATTGATTCGTTAATGCTGTTGAATCTGCATCATTATTATCTTTTAACCCTGCTAAACTTCCACTAGATACGACAGGGTTAGGTAAAAATACTTTTCCTGTTCCTTCTGCTTTTCGGTTTATATCAACTTTTTTAATTAACTTTCCATTTTCCGCATCAATGAATGTTTCCCATGCACCGAATGGATTATTAGAATGGACTACCACTTTATATACAGGAATAGCGACTCCCTCTTCAACAATATATCCGAATTCTTTTTCTGTAGGAGCCCATAAGTTTTGCTCACTTTCTCCTCCAACATACGCCATCGATTTTTGTTCTGCATCTTTTTCACTAATTTTTTTCGTAACTTCCTTCACACCTGTAACAGGCTGATAATCAGAAACCGCAAGTAAGCCTTTTCCCTCTCCGTTAAGGGTAACTGTAATTTGTTTTGAAAATACAGGCGCACCATTGACCACTTGTTGGAACCTAACATATGAAGCTACTGATGTTTCTGTTGTAGAAATATATTGCAAGTCTGAAAGGTCTGCCTTCAATCCATATTCCGTAGCATGTCCTTTTAAATATTCAATTGCTTTTTTCTGTGGTGAATAAGCTTCTAGCTTTACTTGCTGTTGTTTTTCCAGTGCTGAAACCGTAGAGATCGTCCCCATTACTAATGGCACAGTCATTGCCATTGCCACCATTTTTTTGTTTAACATAAAACCACTCCCCCTAATAAATTGAATCCTTTACCCCATTCCTATAAAGCTATTACTGTCCACAAGTAACGAGATAAATTGAATCTACGAGTAATTCTATACGAGCAATTCTATTACCTTCACATTTATGGTGAGTGAAATTTTCTCAATAATTATGTATAAAATGAGAACAATACTTTAGAAATATATTTATTTCCCACTTCGATTAACTATATTTCACCAAAATAATGTATTGAAAAATAGGTTATTTTTTACCTAACGGTAGGTTGAAAAAGACCTTAATGAATGATACACTTTAATTAACCTTTTTTATTGGGAGGATTTATTATGAGTAAAAGTGAAGAAACACTCTCTTCCATAGTCGAAGCAAGTTATCGACTATTTGCCGGTCACGGCATTGCCAAAACGACCTATACAATGATTGCTGAAGAAGTTGGTATTGCCAAGCCATCTATTTATTATTACTTTAAATCTAAAGATGCATTAATTGAAAGTATTTTTAATGAATTATGTGCAGCGATGCAGTTCTCCTCATTCTTTCATACAGAAGAATTTACGAAAGAGAATTTCATTGAGAAATGTGTTGAAATTGGCTTTAAAATGATAGACGAACAACAGAAAGATCCTTATTTTAATCGTGTATTACAAGAATATGTATTAATATCTTCAAGAAACGATATGTACAAAGATCGATTACTAACTGTACAAACAGAATATTTAAACGGATTTGAATCACTCCTAACAAAAGCAAATGAACTTCAACTCATTCAAAATAAAAATCTAGTTTCAAAAGCTCATATGTTAGCATTAGTTCTTGATAATATTGGGAATTTTATGATGTTACATTTAGATATGGATTATAAACAAATATGGATTGAAGCTGTAAATAGCATTTTTGAAAGCAGGGATTGAAGTGAATACAAAAAAGCGCATTATCGGCTTAGATTTTGCTAGAGCGTGGGCAATGTTTGGAATGTTACTAGTTAATTTCATGGTGATAACAGGGGCGGAAGGAAATGGACCTCCTCTGTTAAAAATCTTTATGACACTTTTTGAAGGTAGAGCTTCTGCCTTGTTTGTTATACTTGCTGGGATTGGCATAACTCTAATGACTAAATCATCTGTTGCTAGCCAAGAGAAAATAAAAATCAATACCAGCCGAATATTGATTTGGAAACGATCACTATTCTTATTTATTTTAGGATTATTATTGTATGTAATGGAATGGACGGGTGATATTTTACACTACTACGGCGTTTACCTTTTCATCGCTGCATTACTAATTACTGTACGAAGAACTATACTAATATGGCTTTCTATCATTATTTTACTTGCTGCACAATATCTCCAACTTACTTTCAACGCCTTCGAAGGATGGGGAGGCACAATCCCATTTATAAACTATATAGACTTTTGGACCTTAACAGGTTTTCTTCGCAACTTATTTTTTAATGGCTATCACCCTATTTTCCCATGGTTTTCTTTCTTCTTAATCGGTATGATAATTGGCAGGTTAGATCTTCATAATAGGAAAATTAGACATTGGTTGTTCTTACTGGGTTTAACAGTAACCGTAATTGTAGAGCTATTATCAAAAGGGTTAACACACCTTTTTATCCCATACATTGGTGAAGCAGCCTCTACATTTTTATTTAACACAGGACCCATTTTACCCAATATATTATATGTCGCATCCGCTACAGGATCTGCTATTGCTATATTAATAATTTGCCTCTACATTGCTGAAAAATATGAAAATAATTGGTTTGTTACTTCCATTATACAAACAGGACAATTAACATTAACGCATTATGTAAGTCATGTATTTATCGGTATTGGCGCATTGATTGTATTAAATCGTATGGAACATCAAACACTACTTTTCGTTTTATTATTTGCTACTGCATTTTTCATTTTCAGTATTTTATTTAGCGTATTATGGCGAAGGAACTTTTCTAGAGGACCTATCGAATGGATTATGCGGAAAATAACTGATTAATTTATCTTCATACAAAAAAGGAAGTTGGAATGATTCCAACTTCCTTTTTTCTTTAATTAGCCGCGTTTAATTTAATTCGGATCTTTGTCTCACCTAAAGAAAGTTCATCGTCCTCATTCGTTAAGTGACCAAATGTAAATTGCTTGACGAGTAAGTTTTCTTCTAATAAATCTTTATGATTCGTTAACGTTTGCTGTAGTTCTTCTTCTGTATCAAGAATTACATCCACTCGTAAATTAACTGGTAAATTCAACTGCTTACGATATTCTTGAACTGCACGAATAAATTCACGTGCTACTCCTTCTTGTAACAATTCTTCCGTTACATTCGTATCTAACATTACCGTATATTGACCGTTAGTCGTATTTGAAAATCCTGATTTCGCAACTTTTTCTACTAATACATCTTCAGCTGTTACAACTACTTCTTCTCCTGGTGCTACTTCGTAAACTGCTCTTTCTGTAGATACAAAGTGTTGTACTTCTTCTTTTGATAATTGTTTGAGCCAACCATTTACTGCATTCACACTTTTACCAAACTTCGGCCCAGCCGTTTTAAAATTCAGCTTTAATTGATAGGACGTGTATTTCGTTTCATCGAGTTCAACATGGAACGCTTTTACATTTAGCTCATCCATGATGATATCACGATAAGATTCCCAATCCATATCATTTTCATTATGCGCTAGTAATACAAGTTCTACTAACGGCTGTTTTACTTTTAATGAATGTTGATTACGATTACTTCTTCCAAGTTCAACAACTTGTAAAACAGCATCCATTTCTGCTTCTAACCCAGGCTGGATAAGTGATTCGTTTACAACCGGATAATCTGCTAAATGAACGCTTCTTCCTTCTAAATTCAGATGAATATCCTCAGCTACAAACGGTGTAAATGGTGCAATTAATTTACTAATTGTCACAAGTACTTCATGAAGTGTCTCATACGCAGCTGCTTTTTCAGCATTCATACCAGACTCCCAGAAACGATTACGTGATCGTCTTACGTACCAGTTACTCACTTCATCTACAAGCGCCGCGATTTCACGAGCTGCATTCGTAAATTGATAATCATCAAGTGCTGTTCTCACTTTTTTCGTTGTGCTATGCAATCTTGATAATACCCATTCATCCAATTTCGTTCGCTTTACATCATAGGTTTCATTCGGATTATACTCATCTAAATTTGCATATAAAACGTAGAAGCTATATACATTGACTAACGTATCTACAAATTTAGATTTTGCTTCCAGTACTGTTCTTTCAGAAAAACGCTTCGCATTCCACGGAGCACTGTCAACAAGTAGAGCCCATCTTAAAGCATCTGCACCAAACTGATTTACTAAATCAACTGGATCTAGTGCATTTCCTTTACTTTTAGACATTTTCTGTCCTTCCTCGTCTAGAACATGCCCTAGTGATAACACTCGTTTATAAGGTACTTTTCCTGTATATAGTGCTGATACTGCTAATAAACTATAAAACCAGCCGCGTGTTTGATCAATTCCCTCTGCAATTACATCCGCTGGAAACTGTTCTTCAAATAACTCTTTATTTTCAAATGGATAATGATATTGTGCAAACGGCATGGAACCACTATCAAACCAAACATCGATTACTTCTGGTGTACGATTCATTGTACTTCCGCATTTTTCGCAGCAAACTTGCACTTCATCTACATATGGCTTATGCAATTCTAAATCTTCAGGCGTTTCTTTTGTACTATGCTTTCTTAATTCAGCAATACTTTTCGGTGAAAATTGATGATCGCAGCTTTCACATTCCCACACGTTTAACGGTGTTCCCCAATATCTATTCCGGCTAATATTCCAGTCCACCATGTTTTCTAAAAACTTACCAAAGCGTCCGTGCTTCATATGGTCTGGATACCACGTAACAGAATCATTATTCTGTAAAAATGTTTCTTTAATCTCAGTTGTTCGGATTAACCAGCTTTCTCCTGCATAATAAAGTAATGGTGAATCACAGCGCCAACAGTGCGGATAGCTATGCTCATATTTTTCTTTATGATATAGCAAACCTTCTTTAGCTAAATAACGAACGATATCAACGTCACATTCTTTTACAAACTTTCCTTTTAAGAAGGGTACTGCTTCTGTATACTCACCTTTCTCATCTACAACATGTAAGAACGACAATCCGTCACTTTGAACGACTCTATAATCGTCCTCCCCATATGCTGGAGCGATATGAACGAGTCCTGTACCACTATCTGCAGTTACAAAATCTGCTGCAATTACGTGGTACCCATTTGTAACTTCCTTCATCGGAAACGGTGCTGTATAAGATGTGTTTACTAATTCTTCGCCTGTATGAACGGATAATACTTCATAGTTTTCTTTTAGTACTTCTTGTACACGCTCTTTCGCAACAATGTATACATACCCTTCTTGTTTCGCTTTAACGTATTCCATATTTGGATGTACGGCAAGTGCAACATTCGCTGGAAGTGTCCACGGCGTTGTCGTCCATCCAAGGAAATATTCATTTTCACTATCTTTTACTTTAAACTTAACCGTTGCGCTTAAATCTTTAACCGTTTTGTACCCTTGTGCAACTTCATGTGAACTAAGCGATGTTTGACAGCTTGGACAGTATGGAGAAACTCTATGTCCTTTATATAACAAACCTTTTTCATGAATCGTCCCTAAAATATTCCATACACTTTCGATATATGGATTCTCTAGAGTAACGTATGGATCATCCATATCTACCCAATATCCAATGCTCTCCGTAAATTCACGCCACTGCTTCTCATATGTGAATACACTCTCTTTACACTTTTGAATAAATGGCTCAATGCCGTACTCTTCAATCTCATGCTTACCTGAAATACCAAGTTGCTTTTCAACGCCTAATTCTACAGGTAATCCATGTGTATCCCAGCCAGCTTTTCTTAACACTTTATATCCAGCCATCGTTTTATATCTTGCTACTAAATCTTTAATTGCCCGACCAAGTGCATGGCCGACGTGTGGTAAACCGTTCGCCGTTGGTGGTCCTTCATAAAACACAAACGATTGTGCGCCTTCTCTATTCTGAATTGATTGTTCAAAAATGCCCTGTTCGTTCCACTGCTTACGAATACGTGTTTCTCTCCCTACAGCCGACTCTTTTACATCTACTTTCTTCATCTACAATCACTCCTTTGAATGTTTTAAAAGCACACAAAAAACCCGCCCCTATGAAGTAGGGACGGGTTTACCCGCGTTACCACCCTAATTCTATTAGCTTTTCACTAATAGCACTTAGCAACGTACTAACATACGCGTTCTTTGTAACGGTAGACATCCGTCCGAGCTTACTTTATTCAGCCACGGCTCCTCGGAGATGATTTTCAAATAACGTCTGCACACCGACTTTCAGCAATACACCGGCTCTCTGGATAACAGCTCACTATTTTACTCTTTCTCGTCTTCAGATTTGTATACTTTATTAAAAGTTATTTTATGCCATTAAACAATTAATTGTCAACTAATTCGAAATATATTTTCATTTATACCCTTTTTCTCTATTCTTATACAATTACTTTTCAAATTCTCGCAATCCTGCTAAATCTTCATCTTCCTTTGCAAGTTCAGCGAAAAATCCTGTTTCATCTTCACGAAGCACAATTTCAAGTTCATCTCTTGCCTCTTCATTTCTGTTTAATGATGTTAAATAACAAGCATGATCGTATCTTGCTAGCAAGTCAGTAGCATCAATTGCTAATATTTCACTTGTTATTTTTTCTGCCTTTGTCGTTTGCCCAGCTCTATGATACGAAGATGCTAAAGCAAGAAGAATTGCCGTTTCATTTGGATGATGTACAGACGCGTCTTCTAATAACTGAATCGAGTCCTCAATTCTCTCTTGACTTTGATATATTTCTGCTAAAGCAAGGAATCCTCTACTTACAAATGGTGTTTTCTCAATTAATTGCAAGTAAATTTTTTCGGCTTTTCTTTCTTCGCCTAGCTTACATAATACATTCGCTTGTAAAAGAAGTGTATCATAATCATCCGGTAGCTCGCGAACCATTTGTTTCGTTAATTCAAAAGCATCTCGTAACATATCTTCTTCTTCACACTCAATGAAAAGATTTACAAGTTGCTTCGCTACATCATAATCCCACTTATTTTCTAACGATGTTTGTAAAACCTCTATAGCTTCTTTATTCATCGCCGCATTCTCATAAAATATTGCGAAACGCTGCGCTGCCATACTATTTTTCGGATTTAACTTTAAGGAGATTTCAAATAAATCGATAACAACTGTAATCATTGAAATTTCCTTCGCACGATTTTTCATGCGATAAAATGCTCTTGTAAATATAGATTTTTTCGGTTGCTCATTTTGCTGTCTTTCTACTAATCTTTCGGCAACCGCAGTAGCTGCATACATAAACGCTGTACTTCTTTCTGCTTTTTTCACCTTTAGCGTATGAAGTACGTCTCGTATTTGGGATAATTTTTTATGTTGTTCCATTGCTTTTACGTACACACCAAAAATACGTTCACTTTCCAAATCTTTATGCATTACTTTCAGCGCAACTTCGATTGCTTCTGCACTCTGCTTTTTAACTAGCAATTTCGCATAATGATATAGTACTTCCACATGCGCTTCATCTATTTTCATTGCGCATTCGATATATTCTTTTTCTTTATCTATGTCATTCATCGCGCCAAACACGTATGCAATCGCATCTAAACGCCATGTTTCAGGAACTTCTTCCTCCAATTTTTCTAGTTCAACTAGCAATTCTTCCTGAAGATTCATTTCTACTGAAAGCTGCGCTAAATATTCCATATTTATATGCATTGGTTCTTCTTTCATCGCCTGGACCATATGATTTTGTTCTTTGGAACGATTCTCTTCTTTTTCGTATATTTCAGCAAGCTGCAAATGTACACCTAAGAAGTTCTTATCCATTTCTAAACATGTTTCATACGCATGCTTTGCTTCTTGAAATTGCCCTAACGCCATGAATGTTTCACCGATTCGAAAATACGGCAATGAATCTTGTTTTTTCTTAAGTGCATCATTATACCGTTTTATCGCCTGATCATACTGTCCAATAGATTCATATAAAACACCAGCGTAACAACCGTATTCAATTACTTCCGTTTTCTCTTTTTCTAACGTTCTTAAAAACGCTATGCCTCGTTGCACAAAAGCTGTATCTTTTATTCGATTTACATACTCATCCAACACGCTCGCTATATTAGCGTATACGCTTCGTATACCGTTCTCTAATTTAGAAAGTGCAAGTTTTAACTCTTTTTCATCCTCACCTAATGCCATTTCAGCATCCCATAGCACCATACCAGCATTCATAAGGAAATCTTGATTGTCTTCAAATTGCTTATTAATACTGACAATATAGTTTTTTGCATCCTTATATTGTTCCTTTGCCATATAAACTTGAATTAAACCGAAATGAGAATATACATCTTCATTATTTTCTTCTAAAGAACGCTTATATATAGTTTCCGCTTCTTCAAGTTCATCATTTTGAAAATGAAAATCTCCTAGACGAACATATAAAGACGCCTGATCTTCACAATTTTGAATTCCTTGTAATAGAATTTCCTTCGTATTTTTCTCATCATCCAAATCCGATTCATAGATTTCCGAAAGCTTTGTATATAAATAGGCTGCTGTTTTATCTAATTGAATCGCCACTTTAAGTCCTTTTACCGCCAAATACACTTTCCCTAAATACTGAGCACATCTCGCACGTTCATACCATATGTGCGCTTCATATTTATATTCTTTTAATAAATCATTAAAGAATCCATATGCTTCTTCATATCGTTCTAAATCTATTAAAATTAAACCGTGATTTACAAGTGTAAACCTTTCTGGACTACGTTCTATAGCTGTTAGAGAATACTCTAGCCCCTTTTCGGATTGATCCATATACATGTATGATAATGCTAAGAAACTCCACGCAACTGGTTGATCTGCATCCAATTGTAATGATGAACGAAAACTAGCAATCGATTCTGCATAATTATCTTGCTCAAAAGAATAACGTCCATTTATAAAATGATACAACGCTTGATTGCTTTTCTTCTCCACACTTTGAAGCATCTGTCCTGCTTTTTCCATATCCTGCAGACGAATAAAACACTGTGCACTATGCAATTTCACAAAGTCAGAGCTCGGAAACTTTTTCATTAATTTTTCTATACAAAACTGAATAAAATCTTTATCTACTTCAGCATCTAAATGTTTAATCGTATATAACCAAGTGTTTGGATTTTCACTTGTTTCTTTTAAAAATAGTACTAACTTTTCAATTCCCTCTTTATCTTGCTCACCTAAATGATCTGTAAGAGAAAAGATTGTTTTATAATAAGTGTGTTCTTCCTCATTTAAAAATGAAAGTTGTTCCATTCTATCTTTTGGTATAAACGTAATAGCTAAACAATCTGTATAACGATATTTTTCTTGCAACTTATCATATTCCACAAGAATCGGTTCCAAGAAATTCGGATCTTGAATATAAAAAGCTTGCAGTACATCGTCATAACCAGAAAGCACTTGTACATGGGAAGCGTGCTCAATATCTATACTTAATAAAACGGGAATACCTTGATTGAGTAATCTCTTATAATTTTCCTCATTCCCTTGAAAATAACGATATTCGTAACCTTGCTCTTCAATATATGTAACTGTATCTGAAAACTTAGAACCTGTTACATCAAAAATATGTTGTGCAATTTCATCTTGCGTACGTTTTTCTCCCCATACCCCTAACATCATTTCCAAACTTGTCGGAACACAATAGTTATCCTTTTGTACAACCGGAACTATCGGTAAACGAACCTTTTTTCCATCAGGATTTTTTTCTATATGATGATATAGAGAATTTTTCAAACTCTTTTCACTTTTCAATAGTGCTTGCAAATCGTGAATATTATTCATTTTATAAAATGCTTCTGCACGTAAATGTATAAAATAAGTTGTATATGCATGATGCGGAAGCATATGATTAATTTTATCTATTACCGCTAACATTTCTTCATAGCGCTCTAAATCTAATAAATATTTTACTTTTTCAAAATAGAAATATGGTACTTGAGGAAACTTTGCAATCGCATCATTAATGAGTTGTAACGCTCGCTGCTGTTCACCTTTATATGCATATAATTGCGCCAATAAGTACGTAGCTAACTCTTCACAATCTTTATGCTGCTGACCGAATAAAAGTTGTTCCTCTGCCTTCTCCCACTCACCAGTCTGTATATATAAGTAACCCCATTTATCAAAAACTGAACGCGTACTATGCTTTTCCGCCTTTTGCATATAGGCATAGGCCTCTTCATTTCGCTTCATATCTAGCAAACATCTAACTAACGTAAAGTATGCTTTCGTTAAAACATCCGCATCAGTTTCCTCTTCATTTACCTTTTCCAAAGAATCTTTTAACAATTGTTCAGCATCAAGGATTTTACGCTCATCAATTAATTCATCACAATATAAAGAGAGCGTTCTCATATTTGGGAATTTTTTATAAGTATAACGAATTAAAAAGGAGCTATATTGATGCATCAAACCTTCATCAGCAAGACGAATTAATGTATCAAACTCCTTAGGTGACGAGACGTTAGAAAGCCATTTCTTCACGTATGATAACTTATTCGTTTCTTTTATATGCGCAATTTCATTATTTATCTCATGTAATCCATCTACGAATCTCTTTTCTTTCAAACAAATCTCTAATTGCTTAAAATCTAGCATGCATTCACCTCAAATTATTATTTATACTGCCATTTGCAAGCAGTATTCTAACCTACTTGCTTAGATTTTACACATCATATAGTATGCATTCAACTAAAACCTCATATAATGAACGATATTATTTAATATTATTCAAGTTTATAACTAAATATCTTAAAAACGATACTTTTTCTCGTTATTTTGTTTAATTTGATGAAATAACATGTATTATTCGAAGATGGGTTTTATCTTCTTTTTTGAGGCTTCATTCAGTGGATGAAATTATATTAACGATTTCCTGAATATATATCGTAACTTACAATATATCAACGATTTGATAAGATATATCGATTTACCGGCAAGCCTTGATAATAATGGCAACCTATCCATATTAGAAATGTAGCAATTTTCCTTCTCCCTTACTTTTCTAATATGATATTTACTTCTTTATTTCACCAAATGTAATTTTCATATTCGGAGCATATACTAAAGATGCATGTATATGAAACATTTCAAAAAATCGTAGTTCTGCTTCATATTGAGCGAGTGCATCAGCAAATGTTAAGCCCCGACTCATTAAACGGTCTATAAATTGTTGTTTTTCACCTGGATTACTAGCAATCCCCTCTTCTTTTAGAGAATTATATAATCCTTGCTTATCATTTTGATTTAAATTAGAATCTAAAAAATTCACTTTATCACTTACTCTACATTCAATATTTTTAACACCTAATTCACTTAAATACATTGGTATTTTCATGCCAATATTGCCATCTCTACCACTTCTGTGTACATCTTCTTCAAATAACTTCTGCAAAACACCAAGCTGGATAATTTCCGATTGAATTAATCCGTCTAGCGTGTATGAGGACATATTAGAAATCCAATGTGGTTCAAAACAAATAACATGTCCGCCCTCCTTAATCGAATTTATCATTTTTTGCAACATTGCTTTGGGTGAATTCATATGTAATAAGAAGGCATGACAGATTGCTATATCATATTTATTTTCCAATTCAATTTCTGTAGCATCTCCTTCGATAAATTCTGTTTCATATGGAAGCGAACGAAACAACTCTCTCACTTCAGCTATTAATGCTTCCCCGCTATCAATACCTGTATACTTTGATCCATTTGGAAGTAACGGCAACAAAATTAAACCTAAGTAACCATACCCACAACCGTAATCAACAATATGTACTGGCTCAGAAATCTTCCAAACTGTATTTACTAAAAAACTTAAATAATCATCGTTATAATATAAATCTCTCGTATTTCTTAAATACTCTAGCTTACTATTCCAATCATACTCTTCCAAGTACAACACCTCCTTTTATATACAAAACTAAAGTTCTCCATTCAATAAACGTATTCCTATGTTTCTAATATTTTTAGAGATTTTTAGTTCTAATTATTGCGTTAAATCGTACATGTTCTTTACTCTCCACCTATTTGACAAACTAATTTTTCAAAAAAATAAAAAGGATTACATACCTGAAACGATATATAATCCTTTTCATAAAAAAGAAATACATAGAAGTTTAGATAGTACAATCACAATCTGAGCAATCGGTACAATCTATTACGTCACAATCCAAATTTCTCTTTTTTTGCTTCTTTTTAAATAAAAATATAGTAGCACCATAAATAATACGCAAATAACAAAAGCTATTGTTGCTTCTATATATTTTTCATGAATGATAAAACCAATTCCACTTCCACCTGCTATAAAAATTAGAATTATGTAAATCCAAAACATGTAAGTAGCTACCTCCGTTGATATGTGGTTTAAGATGTAATCCATATAATACTAGATGCAATAAATACTCCCATACCATTACCGCTTAATAAGCCAGTAGTTACTCTTAGCAAATTTGTGCTGCTTCGCCATTTCCACTTTTGGGTGAATCCATCAATTAATAATGGAATTTGAGCAAAAAAGGATAGCATTAATGAGAGACTAAACGAAGGTGTTATTAAAAAGTAAATTGGAAACATACATAAACCAATAAACATACCTGTGCATCGCGCACATAAAGGCATGTATTTTTGTAGTTTAAGAAAACTCCTTTCCGGTAGTCTATGACAAGGAATGTTTAAAATGAAACTTCGAATCAATACGGACCATCCTCTCTACAAATATTTTAATTGATTTCGTAACAAAATTATAGAATTCTTACACTTCGTAGCGTATAACACTTTATAAATAAGAATTTATTCAAAAAAATACAAAAAGACAAATCAGGTTAATGACCGCCTGATTTGCCTCTTTGTTACAAAATTTTTATTTTACATCTCCTCAGGTGCCCCTACCCCAAGTAAACGTAACCCCTCTTTCAATACAACCGTCACAGCGTAAGCTAATGCGAGTCTACTCTCTTTCTCTTCGTTCTCTTCTAATATACGAACATTTCCATAATATTTATTGAACGCTTGTGCTACATCTAATACGTATTTTGAAATAGTAGATGGCTCATTTTTGTTGAAGGCCGCTTCAATTACTTGCGGGAATTTATTAAGTAATTTTACGACACTCCAGCTATAATCGTCTTTTAATGCAAACGTACAAGTTTCAAATTCTACACTGTCTTTTCTTAAAATTGAACAAGCACGCGCATGTGTGTACTGCACATATGGTCCTGTTTCTCCTTCAAATTTCAACATATTTTCTAATGAGAATTCGATATTATGCATACGCTCATTTTTTAAATCGTGGAAGATAACTGCTCCAATACCGACTTGTTTTGCCACTTCTTCTTTTTGTTTTAAATTCGGATTTTTCTCTTCAATATTTTGTTCCGCAAGCGCTACAGCTTCTTCTAGCACTTCTTCTAATAAAATAATTCTGCCCTTACGTGTCGACATTTTCTTACCATCTTTTAATATGAACCCGAACGGTACATGTTCCATACCATCGACCCAGTCATAACCAAGCTTTTTTAATACAGTGAAAAATTGATTGAAATGTAAGCTTTGTTCTGGGCCTACAACATATAACGCTTTATCAAATTCGTATGTGTTTTGACGATACAATGCCGCTGTTAAATCACGCGTTGCGTAAATAGTTGCACCATCTGATTTTCTAATTAAGCATGGCGGCATACCTTCTTTTTCTAAATTAACGACTAATGCGCCTTCTGATTCTTCAAGTAAATCGTGCTCTTCTAAAATCCCAATAAAGTCTTCCATTTTATCGTTATAGAAAGCTTCTCCTTGAAAGTTTGTAAATTCCACACCGAGAAGTTCATAAATACGAGAAAATTCTTTTAAAGACTCATGACGGAACCAATTCCAAAGTTCGACTGCTTCTTCATTTCCTTCTTCTAGTTTTTTAAACCATGATCGTCCTTCTTCTTCTAGTTCTTTGTTCTCTTTTGCTTCTTCATGAAACTGAACATATAACTTAAATAACTCACGTATCGGATCCTCTTTAACTACCTCTTCATTTCCCCATTTTTTATATGCGGTAATTAACTTTCCAAACTGCGTGCCCCAATCGCCAATATAATTGATTCCGACAACTTCATACCCACATTTTTCGGCGATATGTTTCAGCGAATTACCGATCATTGTAGAACGTAAATGCCCCATTGAAAAAGGTTTCGCGATATTAGGAGAGGAATAATCGATAACTACCGTTTTTTCACATCCAAAGTGATTTTGACCGTACTCTTCTTTCTCCGCTAAAATTATTTTTAATACTTCATCACTTACTGTTTCACGATTAAAAAATACATTTACATAAGGACCAACAGCCTCTACTTTCGTAAAGAACGGATCATTTAATTTCTCCGCCAATTCCTTCGCTATAATAGCTGGTGATTTTTTATATTGCTTCGCTAGTGAAAAGCATGGGAACGCTGCATCTCCGAATTCATCTTGTTTTGGTGTTTCGATTAAATCTAAAATTTGATTTTGTGTTAATTCATTCGTAAAAATATTCGATAAACTTTTCGCAAACTGCGTTTTATAATTCATACTATAACCTCCTTATTTTTTAAAACACAAAAAACTCGTCTCTAAAAAAGAGACGAGTTTTAACCCGTGGTACCACCCTTGTTGTTCATTTCGAACCACTTTCCCGTTTATAACGAGGACAGGGGGCCTCGGCTTACTCTACTATTCGTTCAAGAAGCGTCTCCGAAGTGCGCTTCATCTTTTTCTTCTGCACTAGGCTCACACCATCCCTAGCTCGCTTTCCTTCTGAAAAAGATTACTCTCTTCATCACAGACAGTATATTTAATTAATTATTGCTTATTATACATCTTTTCAAACAATTAGCAAGGGTCAATTAAACCAAAGTGAAACTTAGCACTTTTTCTTTTGTATACTTGAAAATTATGTTTTTCAAATCTAGAACTACGGAAATGATCTTTCAGAACGACACGCTTTCTCGCCACACGCTTCGCTTCCGCAATTGTTTCGTCAGTAATATCATGATACAAAGCGAAGTGTTTTAATCCTTTAATTCCATCTGATTCTATGACAGTTTCTTCAAACATCGGATCAAGGTAAACGACATCATAACTATTATCTTCACATTGTGTTAAAAATGCGTAATGCTCCGTTTGTTTTACATCGATTCTTTGCATTGCCTCATCGATTTCAGAAACAGATGAAGACCATGTTTTCAAGCCTTTTCCCATGATGTAAGCCATATATTCATTTCCTTCAAGCCCTGTTACTTTTCCGTTCTCACCAACGATATAACTAGCTACAATACTATCTGATGCCATACCAAGCGTACAATCTAATACTGTCATTCCGCTCTCTAATTTGGCAGCTTGTATAAACGGATCATGTTCTCCGCGCATTAACCTTTTCACACGAAACATCGCTGAGTTTGGATGAAAGAAAAACGACTCTTCCGTACCTTTTGGATAAATGGCTAATCGATTTTTCCCTACGACAAGTACATCTTGTTCATACTGCTCATGCAGTTTATGTACTGGTATGTCATTACGTTTAACGAAAGAAAGATTTAATTCTGCTGCTACCTTGTTTGCATAATCTTTCATTTCTTTATTTGTTCTTCCTGCTGTTGTTACTATCATTTTTTCACCTCTATATAAAGAAAAGAGGGAGATTCACTCTCCCCCTACTTTAGCAATTCTTTTCGAAAGCTTGTTCTAAGTTTGTAATAATTTCGTCCATTGTTGCGCCTTCAATTTCATGACGATGAATGAAGTGAACAACTTCTTTTCCTTTTAGTAATGCCATAGATGGTGAAGATGGAGGAATTTCTCCGAAGTATTCACGCATTTTCGCAGTAGCATCTTTATCTTGACCTGCAAATACAGTTACAAGATGATCAGGTTGTTTTTCAGCACGTACAACTGCTTGACCTGCTGATGGGCGTGCTAAACCAGCTGCACAACCACAAACAGAGTTTACAACTACTAAAGTTGTACCTGTTGCATTCTCAATAAATTCTGTTACAGCTTCTTCTGTAGTTAACTCTTCAAATCCAGAACGCACTAACTCTTGGCGCATTGGAATTACCATTTGACGCATGTATTCTTCATATGCATTTGACATCTTGTAATCTCCCCTTCAACTTTCATTCCAACTTCATCATATCACGCGCTATTAATAGGTGCAAAAGAAAGATAACGATGATTTCATTTTTTTGTAGGGATTTCACAAACCCCTTCACGGCAGTGTCCAACTGGGACAAGTTTTCTATTGTTAGCAATATAATCATATACTTTGCTTCCAAATCCAAGTACGATAGATAGCTTTATAAAAGGAACTGTAAACCAATAAGATGGAACGGCCTTTGCTAATACGTTAATGCTATGAATTCCGTCATACCACTTATTATTTTTTAAAATATACAATCTTTGTTCCATCTTACTTTGTAATTCTTGAGAAAGTTCATACTTCTCAACTACATCTTCATCTCGAAATGAAACAAATTTCATCTTACCCTTTTTATCTAATCTTTTCGTACGTTCTGCAACCGCCGTACACATCGGGCACCAACTATCATAGAAAACAATCATAAACTATTCCCCTTTACGAGACTCCGTCATTTGCTTCCATACTGATCCTTTTGCTTCTTCGCCGCCTTCAATACGTTCTAAAGCTAAACGTGCTTGCATCGCCACTTCAAACTCCGGATCATCTTCTGCTGCTTTTAGTGCCGGAATTGCACTTTCATCACCAAGTTCAAATAAGAACATTGCTGCACGCCAGCGTACTAATTTACTTGAATCTTTCAGAGATTTAATCATAACGAACATCGCTGCTGGATCACCTACGTCTGATAAGCAATCTCCTGCTGTACGACGAACACTTACTGAACGATCTAATAACGCTTTATATAATAACGGCAATACTCCATCACCTTTTACCATACCTAAATAAGCTGTTGCTAGGCGGCGGATAGATACTTTCTCATCATCTAATGCCATTTTCAATACCATCATATCTTCTTCCGTTGGATCCATTTGTTCTAAAGCTGCAAAACGGTTTTTCCAGTCAGAATCTTTCATCATCTCTTCTGTTACTTTATATGGCTCACGCTTTTGAATCGTTACTTCAACAGCACCTGCTTGATCTAATAATTCTTTAACCGTTTCATTTACACGTTCTTCTGAATAAGCAGCAATAATTTCTTCTACTACTTCTTTCCCGATTTCTTCAAAATTACCGTAACGTGTACTTTGCTCTACCCACTTACGCTCTTTCACAACGTTAGGTGCAGACATTTGCACTTTCATAATTGATTCTTTAAAACGATCAGGTAAACCAACACGCTCTTCTGAGGTTCCATCTGTTAACTTCACTTGCATCGGAATTGTAAAGAACATTTGAACAAACACTTTCACTTCTCCAAAATGAGAAAGTTGTTGTTCTTCGCTTTCTTCCACTATTTCTTCACCGAAAACAGCACGAACTTGTTGTAATAAAACTTTCCAGTCATACTTCGCATTTCGCTCCACTGCTAAAAAGTCTGCAACATGATACACACCTTTAATGCCTTCAATCTTCAAAATTTCTTGCACTTGCACTGGTGCTTGTTCTTTATTTTCATTTGTATAATTATTACGCGCTCCTGATGGTAATACTTCATTCAAAATAACTTTCATTGTATTTGGACTTGGCGTCGGTTCAATTGCTTTAATCTTCACGTAAAAAACTCTCCTTTATTGCGTGTTCTTAGCTGTATTGTAACATGTTATCCCTCTATACTCCTACTCGGATGCTTAATTTTACTAATTCCTCTTCTACATTTTTAGAATTTCAATTATTTCTATTTTCACCTAATCGTTCCGGAACTATAGTTAAAAGTCTAATTGACAATAACAAAAAAAGGTATTAATCTTAACTCATAAAATGACCATGGTCATTTTATGAGTTAAGTCACTTAATTGTGGAGGGATAACAAATGAATAATGTCATGATTATAGGTGGTGGTATTGCTGGTCTTTGCGCAGCAATTTCCTTACAAAAAATAGGATTAGATGTAAAAGTATATGACAAAAATATTGAAACTACTGTTGCTGGTGCAGGTATTATCATTGCCCCAAATGCGATGCAAGCACTTGAACCATACGGAATTTCTGAGCAAATAAAAAAATTTGGCAACGAAAGTGACGGTTTTAACCTTGTAGCCGAAAAAGGAACTATATTTAGTAAATTGACCATTCCAGCTTGTTATCCAAAAATGTACTCCATTCATAGAAAAGATTTACATCAATTGCTACTTTCCGAACTACAAGAAGGTACTGTCGAATGGGGAAAAGAGTGCGTAAAAATAGAACAAAATGAAGAAAACGCCTTAAAAATATTATTTCAAGATGGTAGTGAAGCACTCGGCAATATACTCATTGCTGCAGATGGTATTCATTCTGTCGTTCGAAAACAAGTAACACAAAGTGACGGTTATCGTTATGCCGGTTATACGTGTTGGCGCGGCGTAACTCCAGCTCATAGTCTATCTTTAACAAACGATTTTATTGAAACTTGGGGAACAAACGGTAGATTTGGTATCGTCCCTCTCCCAAACAACGAAGTATACTGGTATGCGCTCATAAACGCTAAAGCTAGAGATCCCAAATACAAGGATTACACAACAGCAGATTTGTATAATCATTTCAAAACTTACCATAACCCCATCCCATCTATTTTAAATAACGCCTCTGACATTGATATGATTCATCGTGATATTGTAGACATTATTCCAATGAAACAGTTTTTTGACAAACGCATCGTCTTTATTGGGGATGCTGCCCATGCACTTACACCTAATTTAGGCCAAGGAGCTTGTCAGGCAATTGAAGATGCTATTATTCTTGCTGAATGCATCAAAAATAATGCCCACTATCGCCAAGCATTTATAGAATACGAACAAAAAAGACGAGAAAGAATTGAAAAAATCTCAAACACTGCGTGGAAAGTTGGAAAAATGGCTCAAATAGAAAGTAAACCTTTAACTATACTAAGAAACCAAGCAATGAAACATATTCCGAAATGGATTTCTGATAGGCAAGCACATGAACTATACAGTTTTCATTTATGACAAACTCCAACGAAAAGTATGAACGGAATTCTCTCTATCCTTCTTTCAATTGTATTAAACAGTAAAATTAGGAGGCATGAAATAAGATTTCATTTGAGATACTCTAATAAACAGATATAATTGTTTGTATTAGGAGTCGATTATATGCTTAGAGAAACGAGAAAAAAAGAATTAAAAGAACTTATATTCCTAAAAGCAGTACAGCTCTTTCAAGAACGTGGGTACGAAAATGTAACAGTTCAAGATATTACTACTGCATGCGGGATTGCAAAAGGAACTTTCTTCAACTACTTTCCGAAAAAAGAAAACATATTATTATTTTTAGGTGATTCTCAAATTGAACTATGGAATGAAAGCTTAAAAACATATGAAAATGTGGAACATCCAAAAGAACGAATCAAACTTGTTTTAGGAGACTTACTGGATCGCTTTACTGGACATGGAGAATTAATGAAGCATGCTGTTTTTGAAATTATTAAATCTAACTACTTAGTAGAAAATGAATTAAAAAGTATACAACAGCTACAAGAAAGTTTGTCTTCAATTATTACAGCAGCGAAAGAAACAGGAAAATTAAACAGTCAATGGGATATAAATATTATCACTTCTACTATTATGAGTACTTATTTTTATACACTAATGTCCCACTCGCTATTACACGCTAATGAAACAAGTGCGAAAAATATACTTAATCAACAATTGGATATTGTTTGGGAAGGTATCAATCAAAAATAAAAGAGGGCTCTGCTACAAAGCCCTCTTTTATTTTAATACTCCTTATTTCTTATGCGATGCCCCCTCCCTCCTTCTCTCCAAAAAGGTAATACTCTCAATCACAACTTCAGTTCTATATATTTTCTTTCCTTTCTCATCATCATAATTATTCGTATGAATACGCCCTGTAATCCCAACAAGTGACCCCTTCGTACAATATTCCGTTACATTTTCAGCCGACCTTCTCCAAACAACACAATTTATAAAATCTACTTGTTGTTCACCTAAACTATTTCGAAACCCTCTATTCACCGCAACACATATTCGCGCATAAGCGACACCTTGTTTTGTGAAGTATAATTCTGGCTCCTTTGTCAATCTACCGATTAATACAACTCGATTCATCATAAGTTATACCACCTCACATATTTTTCTTCATTGTAAAGAAAAATGTTTGAAGGGTAAAAAGCGCAAATTAATATGTTTGTAAGTAAAAAGTATTACTTTATATCTTACAAAAGTAAAAAAGAAACCCTACATATTTTAAACATGTAAGGTTTCCAAAAATATTATACTTCACTGCAAGATATGTAATATCCTCCACGAGCCATCTTTATTTTAGCGCGATACATTACATTTTCTAAGTAGAAAGTAATCGGTTTAACTTTACTCTCAAACTTTAATTGTTCATTACATTCAGCCCCATATCCTTCAATAGCTGAACGAATGACTTCTGCTGATGGATATGTTAAAGCGTCATCTAGTTCTATGAAAAAACTTTTAGAATATAGTTTTTTCATAATTCCTTTTTTCTCTTTCATCATATTCCATCCCCCTTCAATTCAAGTCGCCAACATCCATATTTTCAATTTATCTTTAAAAATAAAAAAACCTGCACATTTCATGCAGGTTTTTTCATTAGTCATTTTTCGTAAAGTAAGAAACGAAACGAAGAATTTCTAAGTATAACCATACTAGCGTCATCATTAGACCCATTGCACTGTACCATTCCATATATTTTGGAGCTTGGCTACGTGCACCGCTTTCGATTAAATCGAAATCTAGTAATAAATTTAATGCAGCAACTACAATAACAACCGCACTAATGATCATACCGATTGTTCCACCTTGGTGAATATATGGAACAGTTACACCGAACATGTTTAGTAAGAATACGATTAAATACATAACCATAATCCCCATTGTAGCGGCAATTACACCCGTACGGAATTTATCAGTTACTTTTACTACGCGCGTTGCATATAAAACTAACATCGCAAATAGAATAGAAATTGTTAGTAATACAGCGTTTAAAACGATAGTATCGCCAAATTTCATTGTATAAACCGCTGAAATACTTCCTAATACTACCCCTTCTACCGCTGCATAGATTGGTGCACCAATTGGTGATATGCGCGGGAAGAAGATAGATGCAAATGCAACGATTGCCGCAATAACTAAAGCACCAATTAATACTGGCATTTTCATCGTACCTTGCGTCATCTGTATGTATGAATAGACAGACGTTGCAAGCAGCAAGATAAGCATAATAAACGTTTTGCCTACTGTTCCGCCAATAGTCATCGCAGAAGTATTTGCTCCCTCTTTACGGAATGCCTCTTTTTTCAACATTGGATTAGATGTTCTCATTTTTTCCCTCCTAAAATAGGTTCTACCAATAGTGTAAAGTTTTTCTCTTTACTTTTCAATATATGCAGCTTGTTTTTATTTTAATCCTTCAACGATGTCGGATAGTTCACTCCATCGTTCCATCGTTTTTTCTAGCTCTTCTTCTATCTTCTGCCCTGCTTCAGATAATTCTTGGGCCTTTGTGAAGTCAGATCCAACATTCGTAAGTTCTTCTCCAATTGACTCAAGTTTCTCTTCTAGTTGTGCAATTGTATCTTCAATTGTTTCCCATTCACGCTGCTCATTGTAAGAAAGTTTACGTTTACGTTGTTGTTTCGGAGCCTCTTCTACTACTTTTTTCTCCTTTTGAACTTCTGCTTTCCCAATGAGTTCTCTCGTTTTTTCCATTTCTAAATACTCTGTATAACTACCTAGGAATTCACGCACTTCGCCTTCGCCAGTAAAGATGAACAATTCATCTACTACTTTATCTAAGAAGTAACGGTCATGCGATACAGTTAAAACGACACCTGGGAAATCTTCTAAATAATCTTCTAGCACTGTTAATGTTTGTGTGTCTAAATCATTCGTAGGCTCATCAAGTAATAGTACGTTTGGTTCTCCCATTAAAATACGCAATAAATATAACCTTCTTCTTTCGCCACCAGATAGTTTACCAAGCGTTGTTCCATGTGAATGTGGTAGGAATAAGAAACGTTCTAGCATTTGAGATGCGCCAATTACTTTTCCGTCTGTCGTATGAATAACTTCCGCAATTTCTTTAATGTATTCAATCATACGCTGGTTTAAATTCATCTCTTCATTTTCTTGCGTATAATAGGCAACTTTTACAGTTTGTCCTACTTCAATTTCACCACTATCAGGAGAGAATTTTCCTGCAAGCATATTTAATAGTGATGATTTTCCGCTTCCATTTGCTCCGATGATTCCGATACGATCACCAGGCTTCACAATATGATTAAAGTTATGTAATACTGTTTTATCACCAAATTTTTTCGTTACATCTTTTAATTCAAGTACTTTCTTTCCTAAACGACTTCCACTTAGTGCAATATCAACTGATTGCTTCGCTGCTGGTCCTTCTTGTCCCTTCAGCTCATCAAAACGCTGAATACGCGCCTTTTGTTTCGTAGAACGGGCTTTTGCACCACGGCGAATCCAAGCAAGTTCACGACGATATAAATTTTGGCGTTTTGATTCTTGTGCCGATTCTTGCTCTTCACGAAGTGCTTTCGCTTCTAAAAATGTACTGTAGTTTCCTTCGTAGCTATACAGTTTACCGTTATCTAATTCAAAAATACGGTTTGTCACACGATCTAAAAAATAACGATCATGGGTTACAAGTAATACCGCACCTGTATATCTTGCTAAATATTCTTCTAACCATTCAACTGTCTCATGGTCAAGATGGTTCGTAGGCTCATCCAAAATTAATAAATCAGGTGTTTCAATAAAACATTGCGCCATTGCAATACGCTTTTTTTGTCCACCAGATAGGTTTCCAACAGTTGCTGTAAAATCAGTAATTCCTAATTTCGTTAATAACGATTTTGCATTCGCATTTGCTTCCCATGCACTCATCGCATCCATACGTTGCTGCACTGCAAATAATTGTTCCTGTACTTTTTCATTACTTGGATCTTTTTCGATATTTAATAACGATTGTTCATAATCACGAAGAAGACGAATTAAAGGTGTATCACCATGGAACACTTGCTCTAATACTGTTAGTTTTTCATCAAACTCTGGTTGCTGTGATAAATAACTAATTGTATATCCGCGTGAATGCGTCATATCACCTGTATCAGGAGTTTCTAATCCTGCAATAATTTTTAATAACGTTGATTTACCAGTACCGTTTACACCGATAATTCCGACACGTTGTCCTTCTGTAATACTACATGATAATCCATCAAATAACGGTTTTTCTCCGTATGATTTCGATAAGTTCTCCACAGTTAACATTTTCATATTTGTGCATTCCACTCTTTCATAAATTGTTCAATAAACTGTTCCATATAACGATGACGAACTTCAGCCTCTTGTTTTGCTGCGTTCGTGTTCATTAAATCTTTTAGTTTTAAAAGCTTTTCATAAAAATGATTTAAAGATGGATCATTATTTTTTCTATATTCATCTTTCGTCATCACTTCTCGAGGAGGGATAGTTGGATCATACATTAATCTCCCTTTCGCTCCTCCGTATGCAAACGTTCGAGCTATTCCAATTGCACCAAGAGCATCTAAACGATCCGCATCTTGAACAATTCTCCCTTCAAGTGACTCAACTGTGCCACCATGACCGCCCTTATAAGACATATTGGCGATGATATGAAGAACATGCTTACTTTCCTCTTCTTCAACACGTAACTCTTCTAACCAATCAGAAACTTTTTTCATTCCTGCTTCTTCACTCTCATTTAACTTCTCATCTGCTACATCGTGAAGTAATGCTGCCATTTCAATTATAAAACGATTTCCCCCTTCTTGCTCGGATAAAGAAATCGCCAATTTATGTACGCGTTCAATATGATACCAATCATGCCCACTCGCATCTTTTTCTAAAATATGCTTTACGAAAGTTATTGTTTTTTGTATTTTTTCTTGTTTTATCATTTTATCTTCACCCAGTTACTTATTGTAACACGCCCGCATTTTTTCATCACATATTTTATTGTCCGCCCATACACTAGGTGGTAGGCATCATTATGAAGGAGGAATAAAAATGTTCTATAATAACCAACCGCCTTACCCACAACAACCTCTTTATCCTCAACATCAGGAACAAAGATATGCTGAACAATATGAGGAGCAAGAGACACAACATCAAGAGCCACAATACGAACAAAATCCATACGCAACACCGCAAAATCAAGAAACTGAATATCCTCAAAACCCTTATGACACACGTCCAAATTATGAATATCCTCAGAATCCATACGTAGCACAACCTAGCCAAGAACCTCAATTTCAAGGTACTCCATACGAGACGCAACCACAATATCAACAAAATCCATACCAACAACAAATGTATCAACCAAACTATGACGCACGTGTCTCACCACCTAAACCACCAACAATTGATCCGACGCAACCACAAATATTACCACCTGGGCCGACTTTAGATATTACACAACCACAAATTTTACCACCTGGACCTATTACAGAACCAACGCAACAACAAATCCAACAAGTTGTCGGTACACAGTTTTTACCTTTAAAGAAACCTGTACTTGATTTCGTAAAACCTTGGGTAGATTACGGATTGAATGAAGCGAAACATACATCACACAAACATGCTTTAACAGAAGTTGCTGCGATTATGTTCTTAGTTGGTAAAGGATTCAACCCAACGATTGCTCATTATATTGTAGAATCTTGGGAGAAGAATGAGCAGTTTTAGAATTGTTGATTTTAAAAAACATAAAAACCTCAAAAATGCCAAATCCCTTATGTCACAAAGGATTTGGCATTTTTAAGTTTCTAGAAAAAACCGCTAAATATAAAGAGGAATTAAAAGTCATAAATCCGGTACAATACTGTATCCACGCCCAAGGAACTGTCAAATGAAATAACGTGTCTAACTTTTTGGAGTCTATTGACCTTTTCAAATCCCCTTATATTAATGCTCACTATTAAGACCTTCTCCTTCTAGGACCTACAATTAATTTGATCGCTGTTCTTTCTTGATTATCGATAGTAACCTCTTGAAACGCTGGAACAAGAACCAAGTCAATGCCACTTGGAGCTACAAAACCTCTTGCAATCGCAATTGCTTTAATCGCTTGATTTAAAGAACCAGCTCCAATCACTTGGATTTCTACTTTGCCACTTGCTCTTAGTACGCCCGCTATTGCACCTGCCACTGAATTCGGACTTGATTTTGAGGATACCTTTAATATATTTTCCATGTAAGTTGCTCCCTCTATTATTTAATCTCTCTTTTCTTACTGTTTGAAATATAACTAACGTATCTTTAACTACTATTCGAAATAAATACAAACAATTCTGTATAATTACATTCATTCGATATTTTTTGCCTTCTTCCTGCACAACTACATAAATAAAAAGCGACGACTAAGTTAAAAACTTAATCATCGCTTTATCCATTTCTCTGTTTCACTAAAATGCTGTCCTTTAAATACTTCTCTTCTTTACTTTGGCGATATACTATCTTAAAGTTTAAATACTTCAACATTTTAAAACCTTGGATAGAGTTATCTGCTAAATATTCATCCTTTTTCTTCTCCAAAATTCATTACATAGAATATTCTAACTCCATTTTTTTGAAAACTATATCTCCTCATTAAAGCACTTTATATTATGCCAGCTTTTTATCCCAAATCTATTACCTTATATATGGACAAGTATACACGCCAATTGCTTTTCGATTGCATAAACTACTATGTGTTATACATTTATTAATAATAGGAGGTAATATATTGGGTTCATACTATCATTCTTCAAGTTCATATAAAAGATCTTCATGCCACTCTTCTTCTAGTTCATATAAAAAATGTTCGTGCCATCAATCTTCCAGTTCGTATAAAAAATGTTCATGCGACCATTCACATAAATCATCTAAGCCTGCTTACGGCACTTTTTGGCAAACTGAGTTTATAACTGTTCCTTTTGGCAGTTCTTTTCCGTTTAATCACGTTGGCCCTTTGGCAGGAGGAGTTTCCTTATTAAATCCGACTACTATACAATTTAGTAAAGCTGGTGATTATAGAATTTCTTTCATTTCAAGTATTAACACTACGTTAAATCCTGTATTTCCCCATATTCCAGTCATAACTATATTTTTAAATAATAATCCACTTGCTAATAGTCAAGGTGATTTCGCTTTTCAAATGAATACTTCATCAAATAACGAATGCCTTCAACTAGTCGGCGAAACTATTGTTACGGTGCCTGCTAATTCAACTCTTCAACTTAGAAATAATAGTGGTTTCAATCATCAAAGTATTGTAACTTGTGATAATGGTATAAATTCAGTTGAATTAACAGTTACAAAACTAAGTTAATACTATTCCCTCACATTCAGATACTAATTTAGTATCTTTTTTTATTGCATAACGTTTTTTTGATTCCTATCGTCCTCTTATACAACATAAACTCCCATTTCACTTTTCTATTCATCTAATAAACATGAAAAAGTGCCGAAATCCTTCTGCCACAAGAATTCGGCACTTTTTTTATTAAAACCGATCATTCTTTCCTACTTCTCCACATAAACCGATTTAACTATCGTACGATTATAAGGTTGTCCTTCCTTATTCATTCCTTTCATATCAATTGTAACGTTATATACACCTGGCTGTTCTATATTTTTCAAAGCACCTGTAAATGTAGTTGTATTAATGTTTTTCGATTCATTTGATTCAGAAACTAATTTTCCATCTTTATTAATTACTCGTACTGTTACTGAAAGATCGCCTTTCATTTCTGGAGCTACAGGTGATTTTTTGAGTTTATACTCTGCTTTATTTACTTTAACCTTTGCCGGCATTTGAAGGACGAACGGAGCATCTTTTTTGTAATCGGTCACGATTAAATATGCATCTTTCGGCTGCTTCGCCATCATTTTAACTTGCCATTCTCCTGCTTCCATTTTATCAAATTTAAATGTTCTTATAGTGGCTCCTTTAAAGAGAGATTCACCTTCACCAGTAGATACAGCACTATCTTTATTTGTATAAACTTTTCCTTTTGGAGATATTAGTTGTATTTCTACATCCGAAGAAGCTGTTAAAACAGAAACTACCCCTTCTGCCTTTTTATCAACTGCGACAGTTTGTCCTACCCACTCATTTTGTGACAACTCTCCTCCTAAAATAGCTTGATTAGAGGTTGTGTTTAATTGTTCTACCTTTTCCTCTGAACTATTACTTGGGGCTAATAAAACCGGTACTGGTACATTCGCTGTCCGTAAATATGGTTCAATTCGTGCGAAAACAGCTGAACCTTTTCGGATATTATCATGATCAAACCGTGAATCTGTAAATAAATGTGTTCCATATGGTAACTTAGCACTCCATTCGTTCACCAATCCATCATTAGAACCGTATGATGACAAATACAACCCGCCCATAGATAGTGCTGAAAAAACAGGTCCCCAGCTTGTCCCAGTAGCCGTATAGTAACGGTTTAATTTAGCTGCAGGATTATTATCTATTGTAGAACGAAACTTTGCCATTTCACCTATTTGCAATGAATATGTCCCATCATCTTTTTGACCTAATATAGAGGCAAGCCATCCTGCCCACCAACTATATGATAAATCCGCTAAATTGGATCCGTAATGCGGAGTGGCAAGCGTAATAACACTTCCAACAAATCGATTCGCTCCATATCCAACTAACGCAGCTTGTGTATCAATACCACCTTTACTGTGAGCTACAATATTTACTTTTTTGCCAAAATGATTATAAATCTCTTCAAGCTTTTGTGCTAACAATTTTCCATTGTCCCATTGGCTAGCTGATCCTTTCCCCGCGGCATCATATAATTGAATAAATACAGTTTGATAGCCTGCTTTCAAAGCATAATCGTACATATCATTCATCTCATGATATACTGTCTTTCCATACCAACTATCCGCATTACCATTTCTTCCTTGTACAAAGAGAATTGGTGGTTTATTCTCATCATAATTAGCAGGTTTCTGACCTAAAAACCATTCTCCAGGAGTAAATACTTCTTGATCTGGAAAGCCAGTCTTAAGCTCTGTTACAACCTCCGCGTGTACATTTGCACTAAAAACCATCGGACTCATAAAACAAAGTACAATAAATAATGCGATACTCCTTTTCATAATTCCCATTAACATCCCCCTTTTTCTCCTGAAAGAAAACGCTACCATTCCGCTGAACACCAATTGTTTTAAATTCCATTTAATCAATTACTTTTACGTTACAATATAATAAGAAATTAATAGCCGCATTCCTTTCTTATCAAACGTTATTCTCTCAACATTTCTTCATTCCTTTTTACAATAAGCGTTTTGAATATTTCTCAATAAAGCTTTCTCTTTACAAAAAAACTGCGTATAAAAGGTCTCTTTAATAACCTTTTATACGCAGCTTCTTTGTTTAAAACTCGATGATGTACTCATCATCATATTTATCGTATTGCAAACCCGCTCCTATTTTGAATTCTGTAACTTGATCTCTTAGAAATGGTGCATCTTCTATTTTACTAGTTGCAATTTCAATCCCATATTTTTTTGTTAAATGCGCTAATTCTATTAAAAACCATTCTCTTCGTAATACGACTGGAATATCATACGTTCGTCTTTTCATATATACTAGCACCTCTTCTATTTTCATTATTGAAAAGAATATCACTTCTACTTTCGATACACTTTTTAAAACTATCGTTCGTCATCAAAGGCCAATGAAACATTATAGTATATGCATGTCCGTTTTAAACGTGCTATGGCAAAAATAATATTAAAAAACTTAAAAAGCCTTATTTAGTTTACATAAAAAAATTATGTAATAGTAAAAGGGGAAGGCTTGTCCCTCATCCTTTTACTATCAAAAGCTAAATTAAGAACATCTTGGTACACCTAAAGCTAAGAATAAACCTGCTACTCCTGCTGTAATTGGCACTTTCAACGTAATAACATCATCTACTTTTGTTACTAAAAAGTAAGCATTCCCTTCTTGTAACACGCAATTCACTAATAATTGAAATTCCATTCAAATCTCCTCCTTTCAATCGATATACTATAATTTATGAAATCTCTTTCAAAATGTAATAGTAAATATATCTATTTTTCCTTATATACGAAATAAATGTTTATATATATCTATTAAAAATATTAATTTTCTAAATTAATATAAAACGTGTAATATCCAATAAATACCTATATAATCAATAGAGAAAATCTTACAAATGGAGGTATGAAAATGGCAGTTTTGAGTAATATTGGTGTAGTTTTATTTTTTATAGCTTTTATTCTTTTAATCTTATGTATCATTTCATTCTTTAAGAAAAATGGAAAAGCAAAACAATATGGTCGTCCTACTGTTATTCTTTTTATGATTTCAATTATATTAATAATGACCGGCTCAACAAAATCTGAACACCCAGTCGTAGAATTTTTTTCTACTTTAAGTTTCATTCTATTTATATTTTTCCTTGTTCTAGCAATCTTATCTGTAATTAAGAAAACCGGTGTAGCAAAAAAGCAATTTATAATTACAGCTGTTTTATTTGTCATTTTTGTTGCGCTATCAGGTATTTCAAGTCCTTCTTCTGAAAAAACGACAGCAACGAATAAACAAGTCGCTTCTAATAGTGAAGAGAAAAAAGATGACAAAAAGAAAAAGGAAGTAGAAAAGAAAGAAGCGGACGAAAAAACTCGTAAACAACAAGATGATGAAAAACGCCAAGCCGAAGAGCAAGCTCTTAAGCAAGAAGATGAAAAGCGTATAGCTGATGAACAAGCTCGTAAACAACAAGAAGAGCAAAAACGTCTAGCTGATGAACAGGCTCGTAAACAACAAGAAGAGCAAAAACGCCAGGCTGATGAACAGGCTCGTAAACAACAAGAAGAGCAAAAACGCCAGGCTGATGAACAGGCTCGCAAACAACAAGAAGAGCAAAAACGCCAGGCTGATGAACAAGCTCGCAAACAACAAGAGGATCAGCAAAAAGCACAGCAAGCTCAAACACAACCAGCTGCAAGTAACAATAGTAATGTAACTTACAAAAATTGTACTGAAGTTAAAAATGCTGGAAAAGCTCCATTATATAGAGATCAACCAGGTTATAGCTCTAAACTTGATCGTGATGGCGATGGAGTTGCATGTGAAAAATAGTAGTAAAAAAGAAGCTTCTAGTAAGCTTCTTTTTTATTATCAGAAACTATTGCGACGAATTACCCTCCCTCTCCCTTTTATAAAACTCATTTTATTATTCTCAAAAATGACACATAATAAGTGATTTAAATCACCACATTGATTTTAATTTATCGCTATTCTTGATTTAGATATTACATTTAAATTTTATGGAGGCATTCATATGAAACATACATTTACTGAAACTTCAATTATCGGTGAGATTGTAACACAATTCCCGAAAGCTAGTGATCTTTTTAAATCATATAGAATAGACTTTTGTTGTGGTGGTAGTAGACCACTTATTGATGCAATTAATGAAAGAAATTTATCAGTAACAGAGGTAATCACAGAGTTAAATACGCTTTATAATAATACGAAACTATTAAACGAATCTGAAATTGATTGGAAAAATGCTTCTTATCAAGAATTGATTGATTATGTTGTAAATAAGCATCATCGCTATTTAAATGAAGAATTGCCACAGTTAAGTCCATATGTGACGAAAGTATTACGCGTTCATGGGGCAAGTCAGCCTCATTTAGCTCAAATTCATAAACTATTTCATGAACTTAAGATTGAATTAGAACAACATTTAATTAAAGAAGAAACGGAAGATTTCCCATTAATTTTAGCATTTGAACAAAATCCGACTGATGAAAATTATGCAAAATTACGTATAGTAGTAGACAAATTAGAAAGTGAGCATGACCACGCTGGCAATATAATTAAAGAACTTCGTAAGGTTACAAATGACTTTACTCCACCAGAAGGAGCTTGCGGCACTTATCGCCTTGTTTACCAGCGCCTTGAAGCCATTGAATCTGATTTATTTGAGCATATTCATTTAGAAAATAATATTTTATTTCCGCGTGCAATTTCAAGAGCATAAATAAAGTGCAGGACATGAGTATAAATGCTCCTGTCCTGCTTTTTCATTGTGTAAAAAATATTTACACTTCCCCTCTACCCATATAACCATATTCCCTTTCGCTTCTCCCTTCACATAAATCCGAATTTTAACAATTTGTGAATCATTATAAAAATGTGATAAATATCACATCTCCCTCTTTTTAATTTTCTATAATGGAAATATAATTCTTTGTTCAACTTTTCACATAGAAAGGGAAATGAATATGAAAAAACGTTTAGTTATGATCGGGAATGGTATGGCTGGCATACGCTGTATGGAAGAAATATTAAAACACGATAGTGATTCATATGAGATTACTATTTTTGGAGATGAACCACATCCAAACTACAATCGCATTATGCTCTCTCATGTTCTACAAGGCAAAACAAATATGCAAGATATCATTATGAACGAATATAGTTGGTACGAAGAAAACGAAATAACTTTATATACAAACGAGAGAGTTCAAAGTATTAACCGCGAGGAAAAGGTCATTGTCACAGAAAAAAATCGTACTCTTACATACGACAAACTCATTATCGCAACAGGTTCTAGTGCTTTTATTTTACCAGTTGAAGGTTCCACCCTTCCTGGTGTAACAGGATTTCGAACAATTGAAGATACACAATTTATGATGGATACCGCTAAAGAAAAGAAAAAGGCTGTTGTCATTGGTGGTGGATTACTCGGTTTAGAAGCCGCAAGAGGTCTTATTGACTTAGGAATGGACGTACATGTTGTTCATTTAATGCCTAGCTTAATGGAGCAACAACTAGATACGAAAGCAGCTTCCCTATTGCGTGAAGATTTAGAAGCGCAAGGCATGAAGTTTCTAATGGAAAAGAAAACTGTAAAGATTCTTGGTACAGACCATGTTGAGGGCATTCAATTTGAAGATGGCGAAGTTGTAGATTGTAATTTAATCGTAATGGCTGTCGGAATACGTCCGAATACTCAAATAGCAAAAGATGCTAGTTTAATTCTAAATCGCGGCATTGTAGTTAACGACTATATGCAAACAAATGATGCATCCATTTATGCCGTTGGAGAATGTGCGGAACATGACGGTATCGCCTATGGCCTTGTTGCTCCTCTATATGAACAAGGTGCAATATTAGCAAAACATATAACGAATTTACAAACTGATGGATATACAGGCAGTATCGTCGGTACGCAATTAAAAGTTGCAGGTTGTGATTTATTCTCTGCTGGCCAAATTTATGAAGATGATCAAACGAAAGCAATTTCAATCTTTGATGAATGTAAACGTTCCTATAAAAAAGTATTAATTCGTGACAATAAAGTCGTCGGTATCGTTTTATATGGTGATACTGCTGATGGTACACGCCTCTTTAGCATGTTAAAGAAAGAAGAAGATATACAAGAATATACAGCCGCTTCCCTTCTTCACAAAGCTGGTGAAGAAAGTGAACTTGACGTTGCTACAATGAGTGCGGATGACACGATTTGTGGATGTAACGGTGTTACGAAAGGTACAATTGTTCATGCCATTTTAGAGCAAGAGTTAACTACTTTTGAAGAAGTTAAAGGATGCACAAAAGCCGCAGGGTCTTGTGGTAAATGTCGTCCGCTTGTGGAACAAGTTCTAGCTCATACACTCGGAGATGCTTTTGATGCTTCTGCTCAGTCTGCTGGTATGTGCGGATGTACAACTTTATCACGTGATGAAGTCGTAGCGGCAATTCATGAGAAAGGTTTAAAATCGTCAAAAGAAGTACGAAATGTACTCGGCTTTGCACATGAAGACGGATGTTCGAAATGTCGTCCTGCTTTAAATTACTATTTACGTATGGCGATTCCAGAAGAATATGCAGATGATAAATCATCCCGTTACGTTAATGAAAGAATGAATGGTAACATCCAGCATGATGGTACATTTTCTGTTATTCCACGTATGTACGGAGGCGTTACAACCGCAGATGATTTAATGAAAATTGCTGAAGTTGCGAAAAAGTATGATGTTCCTCTTGTGAAAATTACAGGCGCAAGTCGAATCGGTTTATATGGTGTTAAGAAACAAGATTTACCTAACGTATGGGCTGACTTAAATATGACTTCTGGATATGCGTATTCAAAATCACTTCGTAATGTAAAATCGTGCGTTGGTTCTCGTTTCTGTCGTTTCGGTACGAAAGATTCATTAGGGCTTGGTATGCTACTTGAACAATCATTAGAAATGGTAGATACACCTCATAAAATGAAAATGGGTGTAACCGGTTGTCCACGTAACTGTGCGGAAGTACTTACGAAAGATTTCGGTGTTGTGTGTGTTGAAAATGGATTCCAACTTTATATCGGCGGAAATGGTGGTACGGAAGTACGTGAAGCTGATTTTGTAATGATTGTCCCTACTGAAGGCGATGTTCTTCGCATCGCTACAGCTTACATGCAATATTATCGTGAAACTGGTATTTACGGAGAGCGCACTGCCTACTGGACAGAACGATTAGGCTTCGATCACATAAAAGAAATACTACAAGATACAAGTATGGTCACTATGTTAAATGAGCGTTTCCAAACCGCTCGGAGCACATATACAGAAGCATGGGGACAAGCTCTAGAATCGAAATCATTAAAAGCGATGTATGAAGTAGAAACTGTGAAATAAGGAGCTGTGATCTATATGATACAAACGAAAGAAAAAATAAAAGTTATGCGTGCAGAAGACCTTCCTATTCAAATCGGTAAAGAGGTGCAAATGAAAGGTATGTCTATCGCCCTATTCCGCCTTTCAAATGGCGATATTCGAGCTGTAGAAAATCGTTGTCCTCATAAAAACGGACCGTTAGCAGAAGGAATTGTATCTGGAGAATTCATCTTTTGTCCACTGCATGATTGGAAAATTTCATTAATAACGGGTGAAGTTCAAAAACCTGATGACGGTTGTATTCAAACGTACGAAGTAGAAGTTATTGACGGAGATATTTATATATACATGTAATTTATAAAAGGAAGCCTCCCCTGGCTTCCTTTTAAATAAAAATAGATGAGGTGCGAATATGAACGGATATGTATATTTAGTTGGTGCAGGACCAGGTGATGAAGGGCTTATTACAAAAAAAGCGATAGATTGCTTAAAGCGTGCCGATATTGTCTTATACGACCGCTTATTAAACCCTTCCTTTCTTAGCTATACAAAAGAAACTTGTGAACTTATTTATTGCGGAAAAATGCCAAAGAATCATATTATGCGACAAGAAATGATTAACGTCCACCTCCTTCAATTTGCGAAAGAAGGAAAAATCATTGTCCGATTAAAGGGCGGAGATCCATCTATTTTTGGCCGTGTTGGTGAAGAAGCAGAAACTTTAGCGGCAGCGCACATTCCATATGAAATTGTACCAGGTATTACATCTAGCATCGCCGCTAGTTGCTATGCAGGTATCCCCCTCACCCACCGTAACTACAGTAATAGTGTAACTTTACTAACTGGACATTCGAAAGGTCCTTTAACCGATCATGGAAAATATAATTCATCCCACAATAGCGACACAATTGCCTACTACATGGGTATAAAAAACTTACCTACAATTTGTGAAAACTTACTACAAGCAGGAAAACAAGAAGATACACCCGTAGCAGTCATTGAGTGGGGTACAACTGGAAGGCAACGCGTTGTCACAGGCACACTTTCAACCATTGTTCCTATCATCAAAAACGAAAATATTTCTAACCCTTCTATGACAATTGTTGGTGATGTCGTTTCCTTACGGGATCAAATCGCTTGGAAAGAACGTAAACCACTGCATGGTAAAAAAGTTTTATTTGCATCCGCAACAAATAAAACCAGTTTCATGAAGCAAAAGTTACAAGAATGCGGTGCAGAAACATATCAAATTCCAACTTTCAAAAAGGAAGAATACACATTAACATCTGAACAAATCAATGAAATTTTTAACGTTGATCGCCTTGTATTTTGTTCAGCTGAAAGTATAGAAATCTTAATGCGATCATGCAGTAAGCATCATAAAGATATTCGTTCCTTACAGGCGAAACTGCAGTATATGAACGTTGCCACTCAAGAAAAACTTATGCAATATGGGCTACTAAGTAAACAAGCAGAGTTCGCTTCCGATACTACTGTTTATTTAGGCAGAAATATTAATCGGATTGGTTTTATTCAAGAAAAAATTGGTGCTGGGTCTTATATGATGACTCATGAGTATACAATTGATCATCGCTTCGATGAAATTCATTCTCGTATGCTTTCTGAATTCTCATGGGATAGCATTGTATTCGAAGGACGTGCTTCTATTGATACGTTTCTAGCAGAAATAAAACGCCTTAACTTTATCAATATTCTTACTCTACCATTCTCGTATACCGATATTCCAACTTTACACTATGCAAATAAAGTCGGATTTCATAATGTAGATGAGCAATTACAAGACATTATTATGAAGAAAGATTTGGTGTTACGATGAAAGGACTTGTATATGTTGGACACGGTAGTCGCCTGCAAGAAGGTAACGAACAATTCATTCACTTTATTCAATCTGTTATGAAAGAACGTAACGAACGGATTCAAAAAATAGCTTTTCTAGAGCTAACAACACCTACCATTTCTAATGCAGTTACAGAAACGATACTAGAGGGCGCAACTGAAATATTGATTGTACCTGTTTTATTATTTGCAGCAGCTCACTATAAACGTGATATTCCTTTTGAAATAGAGCAACTACAAAAGAAATATCCACATATAACATTTTCAGTTGTACCACCTTTTAGTACGCACCCACATATGGTGGAACTTGTAGTAAAAAGAATACGTGAAGCTATGCCAATGCAAGGTAGTAGCGTTTTACTCGTAGGACGAGGTAGTAGTGATCCACAGCCTATTTATGAGTTACAACAAATCGGAGCAGCTGCCGGACGAAAACTCGGTATGCCAGTATCTTGTTCCTTTTTAACGAAAGGAACTCCCTCTTTTACTGCTGAGCTCAAAAATATAACATCGGCTGCTTCCAGTGTATATGTTATGCCGTACCTTCTCTTTACCGGATTGTTGCTTCAGAAAATTAAATTACATACAAAAAAATATGATCACGTTACGACTTGTAATTGTCTTCAGTTTGATACATATATGAAGTTAGCATTATTAGAGCGAATGGAGGAATGTGTGTATGTATCCTCTTATGTTTAATCTAGATAAAAAAGTTGTTGTTATAGTTGGTGGTGGTAAAATTGCATATCGAAAAGCGTCTGGATTAAAAGATACAGGCGCTTTTGTCACCGTTATCAGCCCAGAAATTTGCGAGGAAATGAAGGAACTTCCTTATATTACTTGGAAGCAAAAAACTTTTAGTAATGATGATATTAAAGATGCTCACCTTATTTATGCAGCTACAAATCAACATGATGTCAATATGATGGTCAAACAAGCCGCACATGATTTCCAATGGGTTAACGTTGTAAGTGATGGTACAGAATCATCGTTTCACACACCTGGTGTCATCCGAAATGATGAATATGTTGTCACCATTTCAACTTCAGGTAAAGATCCATCGTTTACAAAGCGTATGAAGCAGGAACTAACATCTATACTTCCTAAACTTATAAAAAAGCTTTCTCGTACACATAAGTCTTAATCTATCTCTTAGCTAACATATGAATTTACTTTGGGCAAACGTTTTCAGAGACGTTTGTTCTTTTTGTTTTGGTTTCATTTTTCAGAATCACCCAGGCAATTGGACAAGAATCTGCGAAGAAAAATAATAGTATTGAATACTTGTAAGCAAGTGAATTTCATGACACCTGCAACATTACGAGCAAAAAACAGTCGCTTGAGATCACCGGGTTCAATAAAGGTTTTATATTGGATATTCATTCAACCATATTAGTGCTTGCTCATAATCATCAAAAAATTTTACAGATTCTTTTGTATTGGATTGTTGTAAATAATTCATTATCTCCCCTTCTTCAAGGAGAAACGCAATTGCCTTACTGTGATTCAAAATGGTTTCATTGAAGAACTTATCTTTCCATGCTTTTTGAACAGAAAAATGATTTGGCATGTATCCTTTTCTATTCACCAACAATTTGTATTTCCGGCCCTCGGAAATGAATTGATGACAAACTTGCTCAAAGCCATTAAACCATTCATAAACATCATCTGTTTTTATCTTGCCAATTAGATGGGTAACAATTAAATCTCCTGAAACTGTTGTGCTGATATTCTGTTTACTCAACTTGGAATCATCTCCCTTAGTTACAATTATGCTTAAAATTCTCATAAAATCAATAAGGATAAAATTCTTAAGTAATAAAACAACATTATTTACGAAAAGAGCCTTGTTATTCATAAGACAATTCATTCTTTTTTGTTTAAGTAGAAAAAGGATGCCTCTACTAGACACCCTTTTTACCCTATTAATGATTCTTTAACATCACTAACAGCTTTTCTTGGCTATACATCCACACTGTAATGATTAAACAAGCAAGTGCTACTTCTGATAATGCCATAAACCCAATTGCATAATGACCTGTTAGTTGGAATAGTAACGTTAAAATTAATGGTGGGAAGAACCCTCCTAGTCCACCTAAAGCTGACACAACCCCATTTACAATCCCTGCTTGTTCAGAGAAGTACATTGGAACAAGTTTAAAGATTGTACCATTTCCAATACCTGCACAGAATGCGACTAGCAAGCAACCAAATGTATACACATTCATACTAGGCATAAATGATAAAACAATACCAGATAGTGTTAAGCCGATAAATACGAAGATTAATATTTTAAATGGATTAAACTTATCCCCGAGCCAGCCACCAATTGGGCGCATCATTGTTGCTAATACGATAAACCCCGCTGTCCTCATACCTGCATCTACTTTCTCTAATCCGAAGTGAGATACTAAAAAGTTTGGTAAATATACTGTGAATGCTACAAATGATCCGAATGTTAAAAAGTAAAAGATACATAAAAACCAAAGCTTTTCATTTTTATATACACCTTTTATTTGTTCTATTAATGGTGTATTCACCTTTTTTTCTTTACGATCACCTAATAAAAAGTTCATAAGTGCAAATGCTGCAAGTAAAATTAAATAACACTGTACTGTTGTTCTCCAGCCAAATGAAGTTGCAATAACAGGTGCTAAGAACGAAGTAATGGCTGTTCCTGCGTTACCTACACCGTAAATACCATTTACAAAACCGTGACTCTCTTTCGGAAAGTATTTCGGTAAAGAAGTTACGCCTACAGAGAATACAGCACCACCGATCCCTACGAATAAGCCACCAATAATTAAATCCATCATAGAATTGGCAACGCTAATATAAAAGACAGGAAATAATAGAAGAATAAAACTCACAAAAAACAATTTTCTTGCTCCGTAACGATTTGTCCAATAACCAATTGGAATGCGAAGAATAGAACCTAAAATAACCGGTACTGCTGTTACCATAGAAATTTGTCCCGCAGTTAATGGAATATCCGCTTTAATATAAGGCATTAATGATGATAAAATGACCCATACCATAAAACCGATAACTAGATTAGAAGTTTGTAAACTTAATTGAAAATTAGGACTTTTCATCCTGTTCCCTCCTATGTATGCATAGTTATATTTATTCTCTCCAGCCTAATCACGTCCTAACATGATTAGGCTGAAAAGAATCAACCACCACTTACTGGCGGAATCATTGCTACGACATCGCCAGTTTGAATGATGTCATCCTCATGTGCATACTCTTCATTTATAGCGACCATAACCTCGTTTGAAATTGCTACGTTATGTTCCTTAACCAGAACTTCCTTTAGTTCAGCAACCGTAATATTTTCACGATCTATGTGCAAGGCCGATTTGCTTACTTCTTCTTGCAAATGTGCAAATAATAGTACTTCAATCATGTTCTCATCTCCCTTTCAGGCTCACCATTTGCATATGCTATTTTCTCTAACTGATCACCTATCCATGACTCACCATCTTCCCAAAACTCTTTCTTCCAAATCGGAACAATTTGTTTAATTCGTTCCATAATATATTCATTCGCCTCATAGGCTGCTTTCCGGTGCGGTGTAGCAACAGCGACAACAACAGCAAGGTCAGAAATTTGCAATGTACCAATGCGATGTGTAATTGCCACATATGTCCCCGGCCATTTCTCTTCTACTTCGGTACCAATTTTCGCAAGCTGCTTTTCCGCCATTTCCTTATAAGCTACATACTCTAAATATAACGTACGACGTCCTTTCGTAAATTCTCTGACAGTACCAATAAAAGTAGTAACAGCACCACACTCACACCGAATTACTTTGTTTGTAACTTCTTCAATTAAAATAGGTGTATCAATTACTTCATAATACGTATGTGTCATTTTGCACCTCTTATCTTTGTATAAGTTAGCAATCTATTTTTCTATTACTTGTATGATCGAAGTGGTTCTTTCCACGGCCACTCACTTCCTATGTTCGATTCCAATAATAATACCGAAACAATTATTCCTGCTTCAAATCCTCTTGTTCCGCCCGGCAGGACGATAAATGCATTCGCCTCTGCAAGTGAAGAAATTGCACTAGATTTATCTAAACCAATTGGTGTTGCTTGCAATGTTCCATCTACAATTTCTACTCTCCCTCTTACAAAACGAGTAAATGGGTTTGCTTTCGGAAAATCTTTCTGTAAAATCGCTTCTGCACGATATACATGCGGATCTTTTCTTTGCAAATATGTTCGAATAACTGGTCTAACATATAATTCACAACCGACATAACAAGCAGAAGGATTACCAGATAGACCGAATAATAGTTTTCCTTCTAGCTCAGCTACAGTAGTCACACTTCCTGGTCGCATTGCTATTTTATTGAAAAGTACATTAGCTTGTAATCTCTCATAAATAGCAGGTAAATAGTCATAGTCTCCTACTGAAACGCCACCAGTTGTAATTAAAATATCGACTTCTTTTATCGCTTTTTTCACAGTGTTATAACACGTCTCAAAATCGTCAGCGAATTGTCCATAATACTGTACAACTCCGCCCACTCGTTCAACTTGAGCAGCAATCATATAAGAGTTACTATTTCGAATCTTCCCTGGCTTTAATTGTTCATGTACTTCAAGCAGTTCACTTCCTGTCGTCACAATTCCAATAACCGGCTTTTTTACAACTTGTACTCCACTATAACCAAACGTAGCAAGAAGCGCTGCTACTCCAGGGTTAATAGAAGTCCCTTTTTTCACAAGTATGGCATTTTGTTTTACATCTTCTCCTTTAAAAGAAATGTTATCACCAGAGGCGAAAGGACGTTTTAATTTCATATAAGTCTTTTCGTTTTCTTCAAACGCTTCCGTTAGCTCTAACATAACGACAGCATTACATCCCGCGGGAATTGCGGCTCCTGTCATAATACGTACAGCTTGAAATGCTTTTACTTCCTCTTTAAAAACAAAACCTGCTCCGATTTCACCAATCACTTCAAACTGAATTGGGTTACTGCTACTTGCTTCTTTTGTATCTTCCGCTCGAATCGCAAATCCGTCATACGGAGAGCGATCGAAATGCGGGACATCATGATCTGCAATAACATCTTCTCCAAGCGTTCTACCGTAGCTTTCTATAAGAGAAACCTTTTCTATTTCACCCTGGCAAGCATATTCCATTACACGTGCAACTGCTTCTGCCACTGGAATTGGTATACGTTTTTCTAACATTCTTTTCACCTCGTTTTAATAAGGAGAAACTCTCTTTCTGTTCATCCTATATATTTTGCGTATAATCGTTTTGCCATTTTCATATCATTAGTCCCATGAATAAACGCTCTGCCGTCTGTAAATAAAACAAAACGATATTCATCTACTAGAAACGATAGTAAATATGGAGTTTTTTTGACATTCACACTTTTTTGTAAGCGCTTTTGAATTTCTTCTAAATTAAGAATTCTCTTTATTCCTGGACGGATTTGAACTGTATTCCGCCCGCATAGCACTTCCGTTTTCATCTGTGCTTCAAATGTTAAACTTGGGTACGTGCGTACATTCCCACAAGAAGGACATGTACTTTTTTTCTGCCTATTTACTTTTAATGAGAGATATTGATTGTTCCAAATATCAAATGATAACATTGTTCCTCTTAACGCCTCAAAATCATCCACCAATATTTTCATCGCTTCTGTTACTTGGTGAGCAACAACCATTTGTACCACTGGCTGAATGATTCCGGCTGTATCGCATGTTACACCGCCCATAGGATGATCCATTAAGCAGCGAAAACATGGTGTTTCTCCAGGAAGAATCGTATACGTTACACCGTAACTTCCAATGCATCCACCGTATATCCAAGGTATATTTTCTTTTTGTGAAATGTCATTTATAAGTAGGCGCGTATCGAAATTATCAGTCGCATCTAATATGAGATCCACTTCTTTTGTTAACTCTTCCATTTCTTGCATTGTAACATCCGTTACAACAGGTACAATTTCTACTTCAGAATTAATTTTCCTTAAATGCTCTGCCGCTGCAATTCCTTTCGGTTTACACTGCTGTGCATCTTCTTCTGTATATAACTGTTGTCTTTGTAAATTACTCCATTCAACGTAGTCACGGTCAGCAATTGTCAATTTCCCAATTCCCATCCTAACGAGTGCTTCTGCATTCGCAGCTCCTAGTGCACCCGCACCGATTAGGAGCACATGCTTTTCTCTTATTTTTCTTTGTCCCATTTCACCAATTCCAGAAAACAATACTTGCCTTGAATAACGCTCTTGCATAGGGAACACTCCTTTCGTTATCCACCAATGTAAGACATTTCTACTTTTGGATGTTTATTTGCACTTTCAGCTGTTCGTTCATCTGAATACCGATCTTTTCTAAACTCCCATGTATGTTGTAAAATTTTTAATAGTGATGCATCAGAAATATTCTCCCGAAGAAGCGTTCGCAAATCCGTTCCTTTCGTTCCAAATAAGCATGTAAAAAACTTTCCGTCTGCCGAAATACGAGCTCTCGTACAAGAAGAACAAAATGACTCAGAAACAGAAGTAATAAAGCCAACTTCTGCATCGCTCCCTACATATCGATACACTTTAGCTACTTCTCCAAAGTAACGAGGCTGAGCGGGCTCAATCGGATATACACGATTAATTTTCTCTATTAATTGTTCCTTCGTAATGACTTGTTCAAAGTTCCAGCCATTCGTACTGCCCACATCCATAAACTCGATAAAACGGAGCTGAATTCCTTGTTCTTTAAAATAACGGGCCATAAGTAGAATTTGACTATCATTCATCCCTTTTTTTACGACCATATTTACTTTTACTTCTAATCCAGCTGCCTTTGCTACTTCAATTCCTTTCAATACAGGTTTTGTACTTACATTTCGTCCATTAATTTTTTGGAAGACGTGATCCTCTATCGCATCTAAACTAATATTTACACGTTTTAATCCCGCTTCTTTTAACGCCTTTGCTTGTTTTGCTAAATGAATACCGTTTGTTGTGAGTCCAATATCCGTTAAACCTTCTAGCTTTGCAAGCCTTGCAATTAACTTCGGTAAGTCTTTACGCAATAAAGGTTCTCCGCCAGTAAGTCTAATTTTATTGACTCCCATACTTATAAATAATCTAGCTAATCTTTCTATTTCATCGAATGTTAATAAAAACTCTTCCTGTAAAAAAGCATAATCAGGTCCGAACACTTCAGCTGGCATACAGTATGTGCACCTAAAATTACAACGATCAATAACTGAAATACGTAAATCTTGAAGTGGCCGCTCTAACGAATCCCTCATTTTCTCGTGCATCTATATCCCTTCTTTTCTACTGCAATCCTTAGTAGGTTTCATATTTTTTATTTGCCTTTATTATAAAAAAGAAGCTACACATTCAATGTGACTTTTCTCACATTACTTTCCCCATTCAAAAATTCTTCACAAATCCGTTCGAATTTTGTTCACATCTCCAGCCCCTCTCCATTCGGTCATTGAAATTTCACTTTATTTCCAAAAATATCTCTTGCATTTTCATCATACTTACATTCAAAATAAGAAATATATTGTTTATGAGAAGAAAGGTGATCACTGTGGCAAACAGTATGACATTATCTCAAGATTTAAAAGAATTACTTGCATCTGTTGAATATAAAATGCAAATTAAAAAAGGTAGTTTTATTTTTCAAGAAGGTATGGAAGCAACAGAACTCTATATCATCCACTCAGGAAAAGTACAAATTAGTAAACTAAGTGCTGACGGGCAAGAATTAACACTCCGTATTTGTTCGGCATACGACATTATTGGAGAATTAACATTATTCACGGACAATGCGAAGTATTTATTAAATTCAAAATGCCTTGAAGATGTTGAAGTAGGAGTAATAAAGCGTGAAACCTTAGAAAAAGCATTACTCCAAAAACCTGCACTTGTATTTGAATTTATGAAATGGATTAGCGAACATTTAAGAAGAATGCAAACAAAATTCCGAGATTTAGTATTACACGGCAAAAAAGGGGCTTTATATTCTACACTCATTCGAATGACAAATAGTTATGGTCTGTTAAAAGAAAATGGGATTCTTATCGATTTACCATTAACGAATCAAGAACTTGCGAACTTCTGTGCAACTTCGCGTGAAAGTGTAAATCGAATGTTAAATGATTTGAAAAAAAAAGGTACGATTTCTATTAATAAAGGAAAGATTACAATTCATGATTTACAATTTTTAAAATGTGAAATCGCTTGTGAAGATTGTTCTGCCTCTGTTTGTAGTATTGAGTAGCATCTTATTAAGATGCTACTCTTTTTTTCATATTAAGCTACTTATTAATTTTCATGTACACGGTTAACCTCCTATATAAACAAAGACGAGGCCTTCCATATTAGACCTCGTTTCATGTTAGCCGCTAACTCCTATTCGTTTACTTCAGCATTATTTTTTCAATTCATTAGGAATACGTCTTCTGTAAATAACATAACTACGGCTTAAGTATTTAATTGGGGCACTAAATACATGTACAAGTCTAGTAAATGGCCATACTGCGAATAGCCCCAGCCCTGCAATAATATGAATTTTAAACCATACTGGTACTTCCATCATATATTCAACTTTCGGTTGGAAAATAAAGAGACTTCGGAACCACGGACCGATTGTTGTACGATAATCAAACCCTTTTGAGTCGATATTTAAAAATGTTGAAGAAAGTCCTGCTAACATTACGATAAGTAATAAAATAAGCGCAATATAATCTCCCTTTGTACTCGTTGCAATGATTCGTTTTACTGTTACACGGCGGTACGTTAATATAATTAAACCGATGATAGAAGCGACACCTGCCGGTAGCCCAAAACTAATTGCTATTATGTGATACATATGCTCCGAAATACCTATTGAACGATATACAGCCTCTGGAATTAATATCCCCATAACATGACCACCAATGACGAACATGATCCCAAAGTGGAATAATAGACTTCCGACCCGGAGCATTTTCTTCTCTAATAGTTCACTAGATTTTGATGTCCATCCAAATTGATCATAGTTGTATCTGAAAATATGTCCACCGATAAAGATTGCAAAAATGATATAGGGAAACAACACCCATAGAAATTGATCCATCATTTTGACAACTCTCCTTTCTAATTTGTCTGTACACCCCATGTATCGATAGCAAAGAGAACGGCTGCAAGAATTGGTTCGTACATACAGTTTGCTTCTTTTAATTGCCCGTGCAACGCTTGTATATTTTCCGTGTATTTACTCATAATTGGTTCGCTATCTTTTTCATTTGCGTTTGCAAGAAACTCAAGTAGAAGTGGTAAATAATCAGGTAGTTCTTTATCCGTTACGTTAAAACCAGATTTTTGATAATGCTGTTTTAACTCTAATAATTCAATTCCACGCTCTCTTTGTTCACCTGTTTTCATGTAGGTAAGATACATATTTGTCTTCTTTCCAAAGTCGAATGTATAGACGTAAGAATCAATAAGTTGATTGTCTGTTTTATCTAGCGCCCGTTTTATAAATGTTGTAAGTGATGCTCTGATTTCTTCCTGTTCAATTCCTTGAATCTCTTCCTGTAATTCTAGTAAAGCTTCTCTCCAACCTATTTCAGGATAGGAGAGAAGAAAAGAAGAATAAGAAAAAGCAGTTTGTAAACTTTGTTTCATATTTGTCTGCCCCCTTTATTTAAGAAATTGTCATGCAAGAGCCTGGGCCACCTGTGAAGGATAAACCACAGCTTCCTTGTTCACTATATAAATCTGCAACCTGTTCACGGTGAGAGGCCGGGATGACGAAACGATCTTTATATTTCGCGATGGCAAGAAGACGATACATATCTTCTACATCCTGTTTCGTTAAACCAATTTCTTTTAATACTGCTTCATTTGGTTCTTTATTAATTTGCAATGCTCTCATATGCGTTCGCATGACAGCCATTTTTTTCAATGTAAGACGAATGTAAGATTCATCTCCTGCAGTGAGTAAATTCGCTAAATATTGAATTGGGATACGCATATTATCGATAGCAGGGAAAATCTCTTCTGCTTGCCAGTTACTTCCTTTCCCTTCCACCATATTCATAATCGGGCTAAGCGGCGGGATATACCAAACCATTGGCATTGTACGGTACTCTGGATGAAGAGGCAGAGCAATTTTCCAATCAATAATCATTTTATAAATAGGTGACTCTTGAGCCGCTTTCATCCATTCATCAGGAATCCCTTGTTTTTTTGCTTCCGCTATTACTTCTGGATCATTTGGGTCTAGGAAAACAGTTAGCTGAGATTCATATAAATCTTTTTCATCTTCAACAGAAGCTGCTTCTTTCACTTTGTCAGCGTCATATAGCATTACCCCAATATATCGAATACGTCCTACACATGTTTCCGAACAAATCGTTGGCATACCTGCTTCAATACGAGGGAAACACATGGTACATTTTTCTGCTTTATTTGTTTGCCAGTTAAAATACACTTTTTTATACGGACAAGAAGATACACAAAATCTCCATGCACGACATGCATTTTGATCTACAAGAACAATCCCATCTTCTTCACGTTTATACATCGCACCAGATGGACAAGATGATACGCAAGATGGATTCATACAGTGTTCGCATATGCGCGGTAAATACATCATAAAGACATTTTCAAAATCCGTTTTAATTTCTTCTTCCATTTTCTTTACGTTCGGGTCTTGTAACCCTGTTATATGTCCACCTGCTAAATCATCTTCCCAGTTTGGACCCCATTCAATTTTTTCGATAAATTCGCCTGTAATCGCTGATTTCGGACGAGCAACTGGTTGATGCTTACGCTGCGGGCTGTTTGTTAATGTTTCATAATCATAGTTCCAAGGTTCAAAGTAATCATCGATTGTTGGTTGATCTGGATTGTGGAAAATATTCATAAGGCGTTTCATTTTCGAACCGGATTTCAGCTGAATTTCACCATTTTTCAATTCCCAGCCGCCTTTGTATTTCTCCTGATCTTCCCATTGCTTCGGATAACCAATTCCCGGTTTCGTTTCTACATTATTGAAATACATATATTCAGCACCTGGACGATTTGTCCAGGTGTTTTTGCACGTTACACTACAAGTATGGCAGCCGATGCATTTATCTAGGTTCATTACCATTCCGACTTGTGCTTTAATCTTCAAGCCAATCTACCTCCTTCAGTTTACGGATTACAACATTTAAGTCACGCTGGTTCCCAGTCGGACCATAGTAGTTAAATCCATAGCTTAATTGGCCATATCCACCAATCATATGTGTTGGTTTAACATGAATACGGGTTGGACTATTATGCGTTCCCCCGCGGGTGCTTGTTAATTTCGTACCAGGCACGTTAATGTGGCGATCTTGCGCATGGTGCATAAATGCCATTCCTCTCGGTATACGGTGCGTTACGACAGCACGTGCTACAACAACACCGTTACGGTTAAAGCACTCGATCCAATCATTATCTGCAACACCTGCTTCATTCGCATCATCTTTATTCATCCAAACAGTTGGACCACCTCTAAACAGCGTTAACATCGGCAATGAATCGAAGTACATACTATGAATCGACCACTTATTATGCGGTGTTAAATAGTTTAGTGTAATTTCTTTCCCTTCTACTTCAGGTCGTGATTTACGAAACGGTTTATGTTGCAGAATTGGTTTAAATGTTGCCATCGTTTCACCAAACTCTTTCATCATGTCGTGATCTAAGTAGAAAGATTGTCGACCCGTTATCGTTCTCCAAGGAATAAGACGTTCCACATTTGTTGTAAATGGAGAGTAACGGCGTCCACCTTTTTCAGAACCTGTAAAGGCTGGAGAAGTAATTACTGTTTTCGGTTGTGCTGTAATTTGTTCGAATGTGAAGCATTCTTCTTCACGTTCTTCTGCTAAATCACGTAGTTTTAAATCCGTTTGTTTTTCAAGTGCTTCCCATGCTTTTACAGCCATATGACCGTTTGTTGTAGAAGAAAGTGTTAATACCGCCTCAGCAGCATTAATTGCTTCTTTTATATCAGGGCACCCTTTCGCAATAGAATCCGTTCGAACAACTCCTAATCGGCTCTTTAATTGCTCATACTCTTTTTCTGCTGACCAAGAAATGCCTTTCGTACCAATCGGTTGTTTCCCAGCATTTGGCCCAAGCGCTGTCATTTTGTCATAAATCGTTTTATAATCTCGTTCGACAACATGAATTTGCGGCATTGTTTTACCTGGGATAGGTTCACACTCACCTTTACTCCAATCTTTAACCTTACCTAGTGGTTGTGCTAATTCTTGCGGTGTATCGTGAAGAAGTGGTGTTGCAACGACTTCCTTCATTGGTTCAAGATCGATTTTCTTCGCTAAATCTGACACAGCTTTAGAAAGAGCGGTGAAAATATCCCAATCAGAGCGTGCTTCCCACGGTGAACCGATTGCTGGATTAAATGGATGTACAAATGGATGCATATCCGTACTGCTTAAATCGTGTTTTTCATACCAAGTTGAAGCAGGTAAGACGATGTCAGAATAGAGCGCTGTTCCAGCCATACGGAAATCTAAATTAATGAGTAGGTCAAGCTTCCCTTCTGGCGCTTCTTCATGCCACTTAATTTCTTCTGGTCGTATTGAATCACTATCGTCATTCATTAATCCATTTGTTGTGCCTAATAAATGCTTTAAGAAATATTCGTGGCCTTTACCAGAACTTGAAATTAAGTTGGCACGCCATACGAATAAGTTGCGCGGGAAGTTGTTTTTATTATCTGGATCTTCAATCGCAAATTTTAGTTCTTTTTCTTTTAGTTTTTGTGCAACGTATTTTCCGATTTCTTCTTGCGTTGTTGCACCAGCAGCAACAGCTTCTTTATATAATTCAATTCCATTTTTCTCGAATGTTGGATAGGAAGGTAACCAGCCAAGTCGTGCCGCTAATACATTGTAATCACCGTGATGTTGATAACGAGAGTTACCCTCAATTGGTGATGCTAAATGTCCAACCGGTGTATCTTCATAACGCCATTGATCTGTTACGAAATAGAAGAAAGATGTACCATTTTGTAATTTCGGTGGCCCTTGCCAATCTTTTGCCATCGCGATCGTTTGCCATCCTTCTGCTGGTCGTAATTTTTCTTGACCAACATAATGCGCCCAACCACCGCCGTTTACACCTTGTGCCCCAACGAGAAGAACAAGATTTAAAACAGCGCGGTAAATCGTATCAGAATTAAACCAATGGTTAATACCAGCTCCCATAATAATCATCGAGCGGCCATTCGTATCAACAGCATTTTGTGCGAACTCACGAGCAATTTGAATAATAAGCTCTCGTTTCACTCCTGTCATTTTCTCTTGCCATGCAGGTGTAAACGGTACGTCATCATTGAAATCTTTCGGCTCTTGTCCGCCAAGCCCTCGGTTCACGCCGTAATTTGCCAATGTTAAGTCATATACAGTTGTAACGAACACTTCGCCTTCTTCTGTCATAACCTTTTTCACTGGAATTGTACGTTCTAATATTGTATTTCCATCATCAGAGAAGTACGGAATTTGCACCGTTCCAACATTATCTTCCATTCCAAGTAAAGAAAGACGTGGATCAATCTTTTCACCTGTTTCTTCATCTTCTAAACGTAAGTTCCATTTCTTTTCGTTATCCCAACGTGACCCCATTGTGCCGTGAGGTGTTGCAAAATCATTCGTATTTTCGTTCCAAAGAACAGGTTTCCATTCTCCTAACTTCGTTTCGCGTCCAATATCAGAAGCATTTAAGAAACGATCAGCGACGAATTGATCTCCTTTTTGTTTCAATGTGACGAAGAAAGGAAAATCAGTATATTGCTTCGCATACTTTGTGAAGTATTCCACTTGATTATCTACGTAAAATTCTTGTAAGATTACATGCCCCATTGCCATCGCAAGTGCACCGTCTGTACCTTGTTTCACACTAATCCAATCATCCGCAAACTTAGTAGACTCGGCGAAGTCAGGACTTACAGAAACAACTTTCGTTCCTTTATATCGAACTTCGGCTAAAAAGTGTGCATCTGGTGTTCTCGTCATCGGTACATTTGAACCCCATGTCATAATGTAACCAGAGTTATACCAATCACTACTTTCTGGTACATCCGTTTGATCGCCCCAAATTTGCGGAGAAGCTGGTGGTAAATCTGCGTACCAATCATAAAAACTAAGCATTGGTCCACCCATAAGTTGCATAAAGCGGCTACCAGCTGCATGACTTAACATCGACATTGCTGGAATTGGTGAAAAACCAACATTTCGGTCTGGACCGTATTTAATTACTGTGTATAGTAATGAAGCAGAAACGAGTTGTAATACTTCATCCCAATTCGCACGAATGAATCCCCCTTTACCACGCGCCTGCTTATACGCACGTGCTTTTTCAGGGTTTTCCACAATGCTTTTCCAAGCGTCTAGTGGTGACTCGTTATTTTGTAGTTCCTCTTGCCACATACTCCATAGAACACCACGTACATACGGATATTTCACACGAAGCGGACTGTAAATGTACCAAGAAAAACTCGCTCCACGCGGACATCCTCGTGGTTCAAAATCAGGCATATCAGGACCTGTTGTTGGATAGTTAAGCTCTTGACCCTCCCATGTTACAATTCCATCTTTCACATAAATGTTCCAGCTACAAGAACCAGTACAGTTCACACCGTGTGTAGAACGGATTACTTTATCATGCTGCCAACGCTTTCTGTACACATTCTCCCATTCGCGATCTTCATATGTTTCTTGTGTATGATTATCGTTATAACGATCTATTGGCGAAAAATATTTTAAACGTCTCATTAGTGCTGAAGGTTTCTTCTTCATACTGTTCACTCCTTTAATACGTCTCTCTTACATACCCTTACTATAAGAGAGGTTGTAAAATACAGATGTGACATTTCGCACAGTTCAAGAGATTGTCATAAATTCATTTGGAAATCGGTTTAAGGGGAAACATTTATAAGTAAAGATTACTTTGTTTTGTTGTGAAGATTTCGGTCAGCGGTGGGCTTATTAGGAAAATAGTATTTGGAGGATTCACCTTTTTTTGCATAAGAAAAAACGCAGGAGAAATTCCTACGTTTTTATATAAATATATTAAAAAGAGTTTTGATACTACTTCAATAATGCTATAAGGAATTTACTTTTCTGCAACGATACTATTATCAAGACATATTTTATATAAAGTGAAACTTTAATCAGCCCGCAAATAGAGGGATAAAACTACAAATCATTATTTACTGTATTGCCCTTAATTACGGAAACAATTATACTAGATGTTATCTGCATGTATAATCTGAATATTCATAAAATTATGAGTAGGATTTCCTTTGGCGACATAGAAATTATAAAGTATATCACCATGATTTTTTAACATTTAAGTTTTTTCCTATTTATATAAGTTCTCAATATGAACTTATATAAACCATTCCTACTTACCTCTTAGATTACTATTATACTGCATTAAAATGAAGGAACTCCTTTTCTTTAACATAAAAATGAATTAGAAAAGATAATAAAATTAGGAGGATTACAATGCCCCAGCTTGATTCATTACATCCCATAGTAGAAAAAATAATCACCAATATTGAAAAATTAATGGTCGGGAAACGAAAAGAAACGATCTTAGCCTTAACAGCTCTCTTAGCTGAAGGTCATGTACTATTAGAAGATGTTCCCGGTGTCGGGAAAACTATGCTAGTACGTGCTCTTTCTAAATCAATTGATGCTGATTACAAGCGAATTCAATTCACACCTGATTTACTGCCGTCAGATGTAACAGGTATTTCTATTTATAATCCAAAAGAACTCCAATTTGAGTTCAAGCCTGGACCAATTATGGGGAATTTTGTACTTGCTGATGAAATTAATCGTACATCTCCAAAGACACAATCTGCCTTACTTGAAAGTATGGAAGAAGGCAATATCACAATAGATGGCATTACAAGACCGTTACCAAAACCGTTCTTTGTAATGGCTACACAAAATCCGGTCGAATATGAGGGAACATACCCTTTACCAGAAGCTCAGCTCGATCGTTTCTTGTTGAAGCTAAAAATGGGCTATCCTACACCAGAAGAAGAATTTGAAATTTTAAACCGGATGGAAAAAACAAATCCACTCTCTCAATTACAAGCTATTACTACAATAAAAGAATTACTTTATTTACAACAAAGCGTACGGGAAGTAAGCATGGACAAAGCAATCAAGCATTACATTGTAAAGCTTGTTAGTCAGACTCGTTCTTATAGTTCTATACAGCTAGGTGCAAGTCCACGCGGCTCAATCGCTTTAATGAAAGCTTCACAAGCTTATGCATTCATCCATGGCAGAAATTATGTTATTCCAGACGATGTTAAATTTTTAGCTCCTTACGTTTTAGCTCACAGACTCATTCTAAAAATGGAAGCAAGATTTGAAGGAATAATAGGAGAACAAGTTATCACCAAAATCGTTGCACGAACTACTGTGCCGACTCAAAGGACGAAGAACCTTTGATGAAACGACTACTACGGGCGCTATATCACGTTACGAAGTTATTGCTAATCCCTTTATGCCTAGTCTTAACATTTGTGTACGCTATGCTTCAAGGAGGATTTGTAAGTTGGTTTTTGTTTTACAGTACGATTCCTATTGGTCTTTATTCACTACTACTTCCCTTCTACGCTTTACGAGACGCTGAAGTAAAACGAATAACAAACCAAAATGAATATGCAGCAGGAGAACAATTTTTAAGCACTATTACAATAAAAAGAAAATTTCCTTTTCCCTTACTTTATTTAGTTATAGAAGATGAACTACCACCACAATTTACAAGTTGTATACAAACGAAGGTGAATAAGGTAATACTCTTTCCAGGATTCAAACGGAATATTTCGTTTCAATATGTTATTGACACAATCCCTAGAGGAGAGCACACTTTTTCAAGCGTACGTGTCAAAACTGGTGATCTATTCGGTATGATGGAGAAAGAAGTAACTTTTTCAGTTCCAGATGCATTTTTAGTCTATCCCCAGTATGTAGATATAACGTATCGACAATTGGAAAATCATTTCGAACAAGGGGCACTTTCAGCAAATATAAATTTAGCAAAAGACTCTACAGTCTCTGTCGGTGTCAGAGAATATAAACCTGGTGACCGCTTTTCATGGATTGATTGGAAAGTAACTGCACGAACAAACAATATTATGACGAAAGAGTTTGAACAACAGCGCAGCCATAATATTATGATATTTATGGACAGAACTGAGTCCCCTCTATTCGAATCAGTCGTAACGTTTACCGCCTCTATTGTGAGGGCTGTCTTGAAGCAAAATTCACCAGCATCATTCGTGTCTGTCGGAAAAGAACAAACTATTTTCCCTTTAAACAATGGAGATACTCAGTTGCATCAAATCTTTTGTCATTTAGCGAAAGTACAAGCGGACAGTGTATTCCCGCTCTCCCGGAGTGTAGAAATGGAATTAAGAAAAATTTATGAGCCCGTAACGATTATACTCGTAACAAGCGATCTTTCTCCCGATATTCAAAAGGCGGCTGACTTTGCTGCTATAAAAAACAGAAAATTAATGGTGTTTGTCGTGAAAGAAAAAGCAAATCAACTCTCACATCGAGAACTAAGTATTCTAGAAACTCTACAAAAACGAAAAATATTTGTAAATGTGGTTTATGGGAACCGGTATACAAACGTGTTTTTTGAGGTGAGCAAATGATAACATTACGAACAAAATACAAATGGGATATGAGCAGATTCTTCATGCATGTATGTGCACTTCTACTTTTACTAGAATGGCTAAGACCCCTTATAGGTATTACAAACGTAGGTAGATTAGATATTTTTGTAATATTTACAGGAATTTGCTTCACTCTCTCTTTTTTCAAACAAGGTGGCAGATTCCAATAAAGATCGTCACGATCTTATTCATCATTCATTTCCTGTATTATAAAAATGCTTTTATAAATCCATCTTGGCTAACGAAATTTTTTCTGATATTTCTCGAAATTCCTCCCTGTTATTTCAAGGGAATTTGCTAGATATTTCTCCAGTTTTTCCAACATTATTATTTTTTCTATCATTTTGGTTTTTGAGTGCTTTCATCTCTTTTTGGATGATTCATAAAAAACGTGGGTTGTTATTTCTTGCATTGACTATTATTTATATCACAACTTTTCATAACTTACATTTATACAATGCAAACTACGCTATTATTCGTACTGTTGTCATCGGCTTTTTTATACTTAGTCTTCTTCAAATAGAACGAATAAAAGAGATGGAACACTTACAAAATTATGCTAGAGAAATCTCAAAATTACTTAGACCTCTTACAATATTTATTGTATTGTCAGCAACCATCGCATACTTTGCTCCAAAATTTGGCCCTCAATGGCCAAACCCAATGAATTTTTTAAAATTCAACACATCCGAAGCAAGTAAAGAACAAGAAGTTTCTAAAATTGGGTATGGTTTATATGACTCGCAATTAGGTGGTCCTTTTAAGGCCGATAATACAATTGTTTTTACAGCACAAACGCAAAACAAACAATATTGGAGAGTAGAAACAAAAGATTTTTATACAGGAAAAGGCTGGGAGGTTTCTGAAAACCCGAAAAAGGTTTCTTTTAAAAATAAAAACGACGTCGTGAGTTGGTACGAACAAAATACAAAAACGGAAACAACCGAAGCAACAATCACCATGCAAAAAAGTTATCCTCACCTTACCTATCCAGCAGGATTAGTATCTGTTGATGCTTCTTCTGATGTATCATACAGCGTTGACCCATTTTCAGAAAAAATCTATACGATGCACGGAGACTCTTCTACTACTTTAAACTCGTATAAAGTAACATATGAGATTCCGGAGTTTTCCATAGAAAATTTGAAATCTGTAAAAACGAATGAAGGTCATGAAACAAGTCCTTATTTCATGACAAAGTACACACAACTTCCCGAATCATTACCGCAGCGAGTAAAAGACTTGGCTGTCAATCTTACAAATGATAAAGACAACCGATATGATAAAGTATTAGCTATTGAAAATTACTTTACAGACAATTCTTTTGTATACGAAACAATGAATGTCTTATACCCTGCCAAAAACCAAGACTATGTAGATCAATTCCTTTTCGATACAAAAAGCGGTTACTGCAATAATTTTTCGACATCTATGATCGTGTTACTTCGTTCTGCCGGGATTCCTGCTCGCTGGGTAAAAGGATTTACAGAAGGAACTCTGGAGAATACACTTGCTAGTACAGAAGGTGAGAATGTTTATACAATCGCGAACAATAACGCACACTCTTGGGTCGAAGTATATTTCCCAGGATACGGATGGATTCCATTCGAACCAACAAAAGGATTTACCAATCCCTATAATTTTACAAATAATACTCCTGCTTCTACTTCACAAAATAACGAAGTAAATAATTCTAATAACGAGCCAATACACCAACGGAACAATGAAGCAAAGCTCAAAAGTTTAATAGAAAATACAGAAGAAGCCTCTACTAAAAAGATCACAAATTCCAAAAATGATTTTTCTTGGTGGTACGTATTCCTCTCTACGATACCGATTAGTATCATCGGATACATTCTCTTCACCACTAGAATGAAATGGATTACATTTTTTATTATTCTTTTCTATAAATACCGAAAAGATGATGCTGTTTATCAAAAAGCTTACGGTGCACTTTTAAAACAATTTGCGAGAATCGGCATACCACGGGGTGAAAGTCAAACATTCCGAGAATACGCTCTCCACATCGATACACTTTACAATTCGGCCGATATGCAACAACTTACTTTCAGTTATGAGAACGCTATGTATCAAAAGGAACAGGCCGCAGCCGCATGGAAGACATCCGTACACTTATGGGAAGTACTTATGAAAAAAGCAGCTTCTCTGCCTAAATCAAACGACTACGATAGAGTGATTTAATCTTGATAATGTGAGTTTAAAGAAAACATCTCAAAGAGCTACTTTGTTCTTTGAGGTGTTTTTTAGTAAACATAATAAAAGATAGCTAACTCCTAATTATTCCCCAAGCACCTTCTCAATCTCAACCTCTAAATCCACCGGCTTCGTCTGCGGCGCAAAACGCCCTACTATTTTCCCGTCTTTTCCAATTAGAAACTTAGTAAAGTTCCATTTCACTGCTTTCATACCGAGTAAACCTGGTGCTTGTTCTGTCATGTATGTATAGAGAGGATGAGCCTTATCACCTTTCACATCAATCTTCGCAAACATTGGGAAGTTTACACCGTAGTTCAATTCACAAAAACTAGTAATATCAGCTTCTGTGCCTGGTTCTTGTCCCCCAAATTGATTACAAGGGAAACCGAGTATTTCTAGTCCTTGGTCTTTATATTTATCATATACTTCCTGTAACCCTTTATATTGTGGTGTAAATCCACATTTACTAGCTACATTTACAATAAGAAGTGCTTTTCCTTCGTAATCTTTTAACGATTTTTCTTCTCCTGTTATTGTTTTAGCTGAAAAATCATAAACTGTCATTGTTCATACCCCTCTCTTCACTCTCATTCTATGTTTATACTATACTATACTACATTCGTGAATATACAGCTCTTATTACGTACTCACATACCGGAATGATAGCGCTTTATTTTCGTTCGAAAATTCGACACAATATACTAGACTTTTATGATGGAAAGTTTTACAATTAATTTGTGAACAAAATGTGACAGTTTATATTTCCATTATAATAGAAAAGGATGGTGTTCATTATGAAAACTGCACAACATGAAACGATTTCAAATCGCGAGTTTTATTTCGTACTATATATGATGTTATTGTATGTTATTGGCTGGGTAATCGATGTAAATGGTTTATTTTTAAGCTCCTACTTTAATTTAGCAGGAGAAATTATGCTCCCGATCGTTGGCGGCATTGTTGGACTGTTCGTTATGTCTATCAATAAAGAACAAACGAAATAACAACACTTTAAAAAGGCAGAAGACGAGCTTTCGTTTTCTGCCTTTTTCTATTTTAGCGTATAATAGAAACATACAGTAACTAAGGAGTGGTAACGATGAAAAAAGTAGAGCAGTTATCTTCACACCTATATCTTATTGATGATTTTGATTTACAACATAATGAACGAACTGGTACGTACGTTTTATTAGGTGACGATATTACTTTAATTGAAACTTGTGCGGCCCCTTCTCTTCCGTATATTTTAGACGGCTTACAACAATTACATATTAATTTAAATGATGTAAAAAACATTATCGTTACACATGTTCATTTAGATCACGCCGGGGCTGCTGGTTTAATGATGGAAAAGTGTCCAAACGCTACTTTATATGTGCATTCTCGCGGTGCTCGTCATATGATTGATCCAACAAAACTCATTTTAGGCGCAAAAGCTGTATACAAAGAAGATTTCGATAAACTGTTTGATCCAATTCTTCCTATTGAAGAAGAACGTGTTCGTATTGTACAACATGGTGATACGTTAAAAATTGCCGAAGACCGTACACTTACATTTTACGATACACCGGGGCATGCTAAACACCATATTAGTATTCACGATTCATTAACAAACGGCATTTTTACTGGCGATACAATTGGAATTTATTATAGAGAACTCGCAGACCTTGGTGTAGAACTATATTTACCATCAACGTCCCCTTCACAATTCCAACCAGATGCGATGATTGCTTCTAAAAATCACATTCAAAGTATGAATGTAGATACTATTTATTTCGGTCATTACGGTGCATCATCCAATGTTACAGAAGTATATAACCAACTGGAACATTGGCTACCTATTTTCGTTCATACTGGTAAAGAGGTCTTTGAACAGTATAATGATTTCGATGAAGCGACTAAAGCTTTACAAACTGTATTAATGGATAAGATCTCTTCTCACCTCACAAAGTTAAACGTTCCATCAGATCATTCCGTTTATAACATTTTACATCTAGATATAGAAATTAGCGCGATGGGCATTATAGATTATTTCACGAAGCAAGAAAAAGCAAACTCCACTATTAAATAACCGTAAAAGAAGAGATATACAACAGTAGTTATTGTATATCTCTTCTTTTTTTGAATATATTTTGAGTAAAGGATGGTGGAATGTAATGCAAAAAGTGATGCTATATCTCTGCTTCACCTTATTTATCGTCTTATTATTATTTGTCGGAGTGAAAATTCAATTTTATTTAGATACAGACGCGCAGGTGAACTTTAACGTTTATCCAAGATTATTCTACTTTACACTCTTCCCTCTTATAGTTGGCATTTTATTACGATTCCTTCAATCCATTAATCGCGAAACGAGTAAACAAAACTGGCGCTTTCAACCGGATAAATTTATCGCGATTACGTTGCCGACGCTATTCATTTCCTTTTCTCCAGCTCTACTCTTTTCACCAGTTGGTGCATACCTACCTTATTTAGCTAATATTATTCTTATAAATACAACTTTTGTTACGATAATAAGTTTAATAGCTGGCTATTCTCTTTTAGATTGTTTTATACAAAAAGACAAAGAGAATAGTAAGGAATATAACTAAGTGATTTCCCACTTTCACTTTATTAAGCAAATCAAGATAATTCTGCCCTGACATGTATGCAAAAGAACCTAATGTTCAATTTTTAAGTGCCGTTGGTTATGGTGGGTTATTTATAAGTGCAATACTCCTTGTAAGAGTTGCTATACATGCGGTAAGGAAATTTAATTAATAACAAAACGAGTATGAAATCGCATAGATTTTATACTCGTTTTTTATTGTTCATATTTTTAATCGGCAATAGGAAATTTATGTTAAACTTAAGAAAGTCGTGCACTAAGTCAAAATACATTTCAAACAAGGGAGACTTATTATGAAATTAGGGACTTTCTCGTTTCTAACGTTTCTCGCAAGTATATGTTCTTTCTTTATTTTAAGAGGACCTCATGCAAATTTAACTTTAATTATTACGATTTTAGGCATACTTTCATTACTCGGAATTATTTTTGCGATCGCATCAAAAAATTGGTTATTCGGAATAGTTGGTACAGCATTAAATGCAGTAATACTAGTATTTGTATATTTCTTATTGCTAGCAAAAGGAATAGGTGGTTAATATATTTACGTTTCAATAAGAAAAGCTCACGGCTTAAGCTATGAGCTTTTTTACTTATCTCACCTTTTCATCTACATACTCCATAAACTGTTCTGCTTTAATAAATCTTTCTTTATACGCTTCAGGTACTTCTTCTACTGTTATCCCACCACTCGATTTCGCTTTTACTAATACAGTTTGATATGACATTAACGCTTCCATATATTGTTCATACTCTTCTGAAGTTAATACTTCTTTACTAGATTTATGCCCATTTAATTTATCAAAATACGGCTGAAGTTCCATTTCTACCTTTTTCATTTCCTCTTTTTTAGCTGATGATAATTGATCATAATCAATATTACCGTTCGAATCCCCGTACTCAAGCTTTGCATTTGTTAATTTCTTTAGTTCTTTTGTAAACTCTTCATATTCTTTTACACCCATTTCATCTTTCGCTTGTGATAACTTTGCATTAAAACGCATATACGCTTCTAATGTCATCGCTCCGGCATGTTTTTTTAAATTCTCAAAAGATCCGTATATACCATCTGCCATAATAGATTGATAAGCAAAACCCGTTGTCGGAATTAAAAATGCTGCTGCAAGTACTCCTGCAATAAGGCGCTTCTTCCTTTTGTTCCCCCCTCGCTTCATTTTAATCTGAACAATTACTTTTTCTTTTAACTCCGGCGGGGCAATAATCCCCTTCGCTTCTTCTTGTATAGATTCTCTAACTCTACAATCTAAGCTCATTTCACATTCCCTACCTCTCCTAAAAAGATTTCTTCTACTTGTTCTTTTTGGCGTAGTTTCTTTAATGCCGCATGAATTCTAGACTTCACTGTACCGATTGGAATATGTAATATTTGTGCTACTTCTTCTTGTGAGTAATCATGTAAGTATCTTAAGATAATAACTTGTTTCAATTTATATGGTAATTTATGAATGAGTTCAATTAATTTTTGGTTTGATATTTTACTTACAACATCGCTAGAAAAATCAATTTGTACTGGTTTTCTTTGCTCTTCTGCTTTTTTTACAATTCGCAGTCGCATCCACCTCTTTCTTCTATAAGAATGAATTTGTTTAATCGCAAGTCCAATTAACCATGGACGAAATGGCTTCTCACTATCATATTTACGAAGCGATTCATATAGCTGTATGTATATTTCCTGAACGACATCATCTATATCTGCTTTATCCTCTATTAAAAAATGTGCTGTCTTATATACTTCTTGAATCGTTTTATCATACAACTCACTATACGCTTCTTTATTGCCTGATAAAGTTAATTGGATTAGTTCTGTGTATACTGTTTCATCCTTCATATACCATCCCTCCTTTGTCCTACACTATATATTGGCAAGCAAACGATATTTCGTTCGATTTCTTTCAAATATTTTTCAAATAAATTAATATAAGGATCCAATGACTTCATAAGCTTCACTTATAACCTTGCATAACAATTATATAATTTTCCAATTCTTAATGAAGATTTAAAATGATTTATATAGTCAAATTTAGGAGGATATTATATGAAAGCTATCATTGTAACTTCGTTCGGTGGTCCTGAAGTGATGAAATATACAGACGTGGAGATGCCGGCTATTTCAGACAATCAAGTTTTAATTCGTGTTGTCGCTACTAGTGTTAATTTCGCCGATATTAAATCACGTTATGGCAAAAAAGGAAACAAATCCTTACCTTTTATTCCAGGGATAGATGCAGCTGGTATTGTAGAACACGTAGGTTCTCATGTGAAAAATATTTATCCTGGCCAGCGTGTCATTACTTTTCCTCAAAATGGCTCTTACGCTGAATATGTTGTCGCGAACGAAAATCTTACTTTTGTATTACCTGATGAAGTTGATTTCCAAACTGCAGCTGCCTGCCCTATCGTATCTTTTACAAGCTACAATTTACTTACAAATATTGCAAGACTTCAGCAAGGTGAATCTGTTCTAATTCATGCCGCTGCTGGAGGAATTGGTACTACTGCGATTCAACTCGCAAAATTATTAGGGGCTAAAAAAGTAATCGGGACTGTCGGAAGTGAAGCAAAAAGAAAAATTGCTTTAGATGCTGGCGCTGATTATGTTATTTGTCATCAAGATGAAGATTTTGTAGAGAGGGTAGATCAGCTTACAAACGGAGAAGGCGTTAATATTGTTTTAGATTCTATTTCTGGTACTGTGTCCGAAAGAAGTTTAGACTGCCTTGCTTATTGCGGTCGTCTCGTCCATTTCGGCAATGCTAGCGGAGAAGTTGGTAGTTTTCAAACGAAAGATTTACACGCAAGTTGCCGTTCTATACTCGGCTTCAGCTTTGGCACTACACGAAAAAAACGTCCTGAATTGCTTCAAGAAACTGCGAATCAAGTTTTCCGTTATTTACGCGATGGAAGTTTACAAATTAAAGCTACGAAATCTTTTCCTCTTCAAGATGCAGGGAAAGCACATGAATGGGTCGAAAGTAGACAAAGTACAGGGAAAGTAATACTACACGTTCAGACAGCTCCCTAAAATGAATACATGAAATAGAGGTGTTATTCATGGGATCACGAATTATGCATATCATTATCGCGAGCGGTATTGCAGAGAAACTATCTATTCAAGATAAAACTTCTTTCTTACTTGGTGGTGTAGCTCCTGATGCTGTTCATTCAAAAGAAGAAAAAGGAACTTCACATTTTTACGCTGGTACAACGAAGAACTATACGAGAAGAATAGATTATGATTCATTTATTCATAAATACGAAGATCATATGGATTCCCCTTATATTTTAGGTTATTATACCCACCTCATTGCTGATGATAATTGGCTAAGCGGCTTTTTTCTACCTTGGCTTAAAAACAGAATAGAAAACGACGAAACTATCGCACCTATGTACTATAACGATTTTAAATTATTGAACGCACAATTGTTGCATCATTACGATAAAGAACAACAGCTCTTCGCCCTACTTAATCAAGAGGCTAACATTGTGAATATCGAGGAGGTTTCTAGAGAGAATGTTTTAGCTTTTCGGCAATATATTTTTGAAGATATGCTATATCCTGAGCAACACTTGCACGAAAACTTACAAGTGTTTTCATTTGATCAAATCGTTGGTTATATTGAGACTGCAATTGAAAAAGGAACATTTTTTATAGAACAACTCGTTAATAAAAAATTGACTTCAAATATTTAATCCCCCTCATTATTTACGAGGGGGATTTTCACATAACAATATCATTATTTGTTCTTTTCCATAACCGCAAAATAATTCCCTTCACTATCAGCAAAGTTAAACACTTTACCCGAAGGCATTGTTACCATTTCACCCACTGTAACATTTTTATTTGTTAAATCTGTATATAATTGGTCAAGATTTTCTGAGAAGAACATTAAAGACGGTGTACCAAGATTCAATTCTGGGCTCATTTTCGAAATCACTTCTTTATTATGTAGTATGATACTCGTTTCTGCATCTTTAGTTGGAGCGATTTCAATCCATCTCATTCCTTGCTTGTTATCTTCCTCTGCTACTACATGAAATCCTACCTTTTCCGTCCAAAAATTTACTGCCTTATCTTGATTATTTACATATAACATAATTTGTCCGATTTTATGAATCATTTGTATTCCTCCAATTGTTTTTTACATTCTATGTAGCTTTCTACAGGTGCTATTGTTATTCCTTTTGAGTTTATATGTACTTCTTCACAAAATTTATCGACCTACTCATCCCATTCAGTTCGTCAAAATAATCATTTCTTTCAATCATGTTATATCCGTCGAATCCAATTTCATCTAATACCTTGAAGAATATATCGAAATCTACTTCACCATTTCCTACTGCTACTTCTATATACTTACTTGAACTATCACTTTTCACTCCTTTACAATCTTTAATATGAGTTTGTATTATATAATCTTTTAATAGTAATAAACCTTCTACCGGATTTTCATTTGCATCACTTATTAAATTTGCTGGGTCAAAGTTAACAGCTAGTCCTTTTGAGTTTATAGTTTCTAAAAATCGTTTTAACACTAATGCTTTTTCAGACCCCGTCTCAATAGCGAAGACTCCTCCAAATTTGAATGCTAAATCCCCTATCTCGTAACAAACTCGTTCCATTTTATCATAGGACTCACTTTTTTCATTATCTGGAACTTTCCCGATATGAGCTGTTATTATCTTTGCTCCCAGATCCAAACCTCTGTCAGTAATGTATTTAAACTGCTCTATTGCACTGTCAACTTCCGTTCCTATAATTCCATTTTCTCCAAAGTTAATTGCTAATGATGGAACCTTTATTCCATTAAAAGATAACCTTTTCTTTAAAGTAGTCCATTTTGCCTTTGAAATATTAGCTAAATTGAAGTTCTTATTCATAGCATATAATTGAATATATTCTAAATCCCATTCCCTTGCTTTTTCTATTCCTTCGTTTACTTCAATATGTTTCGTATTCAAAAACATTCCTAATTTCCTATCCATATATGTACCTTCTTTTTATTATTTCGCATCAGTTTAATATTCGACTCTCTTTACATTACTTCCTTGTACAAACTAAATGAGAAATGATTCACCTTTATCGATATTTCTTATAAGATAGGTACATTTAAATTTCCTTTGTTATTCAATTACAAACAAAAAAGACGTAACTACAAATAGTTACGCCTTTCTCTTTATTTATCTAGGTTTTTTCTTACCAGTAAAAGCTGGTTTCTTTTTCTTTGGTGCTGGTGGTTTCGATTCTACAAATGTTCCTTTGAACATTTCTTGTTTCGTAAACACGATACCTAATTTTTTCGCAAATTGAAGTAATTTACGCTCTTCTTGTTCTGTTACAAGAGAAACAACTGTTCCTTCTTTGCCCATACGTCCAGTACGTCCTGAGCGGTGAATATATTGGTCTACTGTGTCTGGTAACTCTAAGTGGATTACGTGTGTTAAATCATCGATATCTAATCCACGTGCTGCAATATCAGTAGCAAGTAATATTTCTAATTTCCCGCTACGGAACGCGCGCATCGTTACTTCACGCTCTTGTTTGCTTGCCTCTGCATGAAGTGCTGCTGCTTTCATTTTACGGAACTTCAGTTTTTGAGTAATTTCATCTAAACGGAATGGATCATTTAAGAAGGCAACTGCTTTTACATTTCCCATATGCATAACTCTTCTAATATAATCATTTTTTTCACGACGCTCACAAACGATATACGTATGTTCAACTAGGCTCTGTGCCTCTGAACGTGTTACACGTACTAATTGTGGTTCAACTGTCAAATCACGTGCCGCATCTTCTGCAGCTTTTGTTATTGTCGCCGAGCAGAATACTAATTGACGATCGCGCATCGTTGATTTAATTACATCAAGTACAGCACCCATCATCTTTTGTTTTACAATTTGATCAAACTCATCAAATACAATCGTTTTCACTTCATGCATCTTTAATTTTTTCATGCGAATCAACTCTAAAATACGTCCTGGTGAACCGACAATAACTCTCGGATGTTTCTTTAATTTTTCAACTTGGCGCTTAATATCCGCACCACCAATTAAAGACGCACCTGAAATATCCGTTCCTGCTGTAAACTTTTGAACCTCTTCATGAATTTGCATAACAAGTTCACGAGTTGGCGCTAAAATTACAACTTGAGGTTGTTTAACTTCAGGATTAATTTTATGTAAAAGTGGTAATAAGTACGCTAATGTTTTTCCTGTTCCAGTTGGAGATTCAGCAATAACGTCTTGTCCTTCTAAAATAGTTGGAATCGCTTGTTTTTGAATTTCAGTAAACTCTTTAAAACCAGCCTTTTCCCAAGCTTGTTGTAAAAATGGTTGCATATCTTTTATCATTTGTTTTTCTCCTTTATCTCTATTTTTGAAGAAAATGTTGTATTGTTCGCACCGTTTCTATCATGTGTGAAATAACAGCTATTAAATCATCAACATGGTCTTCTGTAATCGATTTTTGAAATAGAACCTCTACCTTATTATGATATGAAATCGCTTGCTTATTATATTCGTATGAAATTTTTTGCGTAATCATTCGCTCTTTTCCCCATATAGAATGCAATAAAGTTTCAATTTCTTCGCACCCTATCTCTGGTTGCTCCATTTCGAACGAGAATTCCAGCTTCATTTCACAACCTGGTATAAACTGAGGTACTTCTAATATTTCACCTGATAAATTCTTTGCATCAACAGATAGTGAAAATGTCGCCTCTACCATCGTTTTAAATGTTTCTGTTAGTTGAAATGAAATACTATACATACGACTTAATGAAGCAAGGTCCATCACATCTTTTCGATCCGTTACGAGAATATCACCGTGTAAATCGAAATCATAGACAGCTCCTTCCACAATTACCTTTAAATTTTCAAAAGCAGTTGGATCAAACATAATTTCCTCCAAAAAACAGGCGCCTTTCGATGGAAAGGCGCCACTTGATGTATATATAGTTTACAGATAAACGAGATGAATTACAACCTTTTAGAATAAACCTACTGCTTTTCCATCTTCATTTACGTCCATTTGCAGCGCAGCTGGCTGTTTTGGAAGGCCTGGCATTGTTAACATTGTTCCTGTTAACGCAACGATAAACCCTGCACCGATAGATGGTTTTAACTCACGAATTGTAACGATAAAGTCAGATGGGCGACCTAATTTTGTTGCATCATCTGAAAGAGAGTATTGTGTTTTCGCCATACAAATCGGTAGGTTACTCCAACCTTCTCCCTCATATTGAGCTAATTGCTTACGTGCTTTCGGAGCAAATTCAATATCTTTTGCGCCGTACACTTTTTGAGCAATTGTACGAATTTTTTCTTCTAATGGTAATTCTAATTCATAAAGTGGTGCGTAGTTGTTTTCACCTTTTTCAATTTCTTTTAACACTTTCTCAGCAAGGTCAACTCCGCCTTGGCCACCTTTCTCCCAAACTTCTGTTAAGGATACTGCATAGCCACGCTCATTGCACCATTCTTGTAAGTATGCAACTTCTGCATCTGTATCAGTAATGAATTTGTTAATGGCAATTACGAAAGGAACACCGAAGCTTTGAATTGTTTCAACATGCTTCTGTAAGTTCTCCATACCTTTTGCTAACGCATCTACATTTTCTTCTTTTAATTGATCTCTCGCCACACCACCGTGCATTTTAAGCGCACGAATAGTCGCAACAATAACTACCGCTTCTGGTTTAATACCAGCTGCACGTGCTTTAATATCTAAAAACTTCTCGGCACCTAAATCTGCACCGAATCCAGCTTCTGTAATAACATAATCACCTAATTTTGCTGCCATTGTCGTAGCGATAACACTGTTACAACCGTGAGCGATATTCGCAAATGGTCCGCCATGAATGATAGCTGGTGTATTTTCTAATGTTTGTACTAAGTTCGGTTTTAATGCATCTTTTAATAGAAGTGTTAACGCTCCTTCTACTCCTAAATCTTTAACTGTTACAGGTTGATTTGAAAAATTATAAGCGACAACAATGCGAGATAGACGTGATTTTAAATCTTGAATATCTGTTGCAAGGCAGAATACGGCCATAATTTCAGATGCTACTGTAATATCAAAACCGTCTTCACGTGGTACACCTTGAACCGGTCCACCAAGGCCAATTACTACGTTACGAAGGGCACGATCATTTAAGTCAACACAGCGTTTCCAAACGATTTTACGCGTATCAATTCCAAGTGTGTTTCCTTGTTGGATATGATTATCAATAAACGCCGCTAATGCGTTATTGGCAGTTGTAATCGCATGAATATCTCCAGTAAAGTGAAGGTTAATGTCTTCCATTGGTACTACTTGAGAATAACCGCCACCTGCTGCTCCGCCTTTTAATCCCATTGTTGGTCCAAGAGATGGTTCGCGAAGTGCAATTACTGTTTTCTTACCAATTTTATTAAAAGCTTGGCCTAAACCAACTGTTACTGTTGATTTACCTTCTCCTGCTGGAGTTGGGTTAATCGCTGTTACTAAAACAACTTTACCGTCTTTCTCATCTTGTAAACGCTTAAAAATATCAAGAGATAACTTGCCTTTATAATGTCCGTATGGCTCTAGTTCTTCTTCTAAAATATTTAAATTAGCTGCAATTTCTTGAATCTTCTTCATACTTGCTTCTTGTGCGATTTCAATATCAGATTTAACTGTTGTAGTAGTTGTCATGTACCCTAGTCCCCCTTTAATTGATTCTGATGATATTGTATCAGTTTTTTGTATTTTCTGCACTTATTTACCTCCTAAAACCCTTCAATTTTGTCATACGTTTTTTAACATAAATACCCATAAAAATGTTAACGCTTGTTGTAACTCTGTAGGTAGCTGACCTAACATCTTCTCATTTACTCCGCGCTTATATACGCCGGTATCATCTACAACTTCAAATCCTTGTTCTTTTGCTAACTGTTCAAATTCCCAAGGCATCATCGTATTGCAAACAACGTCTTTGCCATATAGGCGCGGATAACTGTTCTCTCTCGGTTTTGCTGTCGGTCCTAAAATTGCAATACATGCGTATCCATCTTTCTTTAAAACACGCTTTATTTCATTTAATGCTCGCAACGGCTCCTCGGTCCATTCTAAAGAATTAATTGCCATAATTGCTTCAAATTTCTCATTTTCAAATGGTAATGAAGAAAGATCACCTTTTATAAAAGATAAGTTTGGGCCTTCTCCGCGCTCCTTACCCTTTTGAATCATAACTTCCGATAAGTCCACCCCAACCGCTTTGTACCCAGTAAGACTTAATTTATATGTACCATACCCATCACCACAGCCAACATCTAACACTTGTACTTCCTTTTCCACGTACTGCTCAAAAAATGGAATGATTGTACTCCTGCTCCCGCTATCCCACATTTCTTGACTATTTTGATTCCAAAACTCTGCATTGTTATCCCATTTTTTCTCTGCCGATTCATGCCAATTAAACTTCGCCATACATTCCCCTACCTTCACGTATTATCATTCATTTCATTCTACATCATGTTCCAAAATCCCTGTTTATCTTCATAAGGAGATAAAGTGAAACTTTAATCAGTGGGGGTGTTTGTTCGTCCGCCACTGATTATTATTTGAACCAATCGGGCTTTTACTGGCAGCCCGACTCCCATCTAACTTCTTTGCTCTAGCCGAATTTTGAGGTGGGGGTCTTACTGCACGGCAAATAGCGGGATAAACAGGATAACAACGAAATCTATTTTCTCCAATTTTTGCTTTACTTGGGTTTAACTCATACTCATGTTCTGTTCCTTATGAAAGATACTATAGATACACCCAATTGAAAGAGAGGGATGTACATGCGAAGAAAGAGAAATCATCATTTTAAAAGTGGTGAAAAAAACGAAGAGTATGCAGCTGAAATATCTCCAGCTGGTATTCCGATTAGACATGAGCGCAAAGAAATTGCAAATGAAATAGAAGGTACAAATACCGGTGCAATGATCGGCTATGTCGCATTATTTCTTTCGTTATTCTCCATTGCTTTTTATCCTGTTACACTCGGCTCCCTTGCTATTTTAGTTGGCTTATTAGCTGTCAATTTTGGAGCGAGAACACTTGGATATACCGCAATTGGTTTTGGTAGTTTTTCTGTTTTATTTACTTTACTCTATCCGCTTGCTTTGTCAGCGTTTTAAAAAAAACACACCAAGTTATACTTGGTGTGTTCATTCATGATACAACATGATATGACCGCATCCACAACAATGCTTCGCTGTAATTTCTTGAAAAACTGGATAATTTTCTTCATCTCTATGCTCAATAAACACCTTTTCAAATCGGTACATGTTTGGCGCATATGCCCAATCTTGTTTCGTACGTGCATATAATGTTGAAGAAAAAAACTCCTCACCACCACAAACGATACATCCCTTCTTCATCAATACCCCTCCTATGCTTGTCTTACTTCATCTATATGAACATAAACATAAAAAAAAGACCTTCTATTACTAGAAAGTCTTCTCTGAAACAAAAAGAAATGTACCGAATATACCTACTCCGCTATATTCTTTCATAACACCAGCTTCTGTTTTATACGTTTGCTTTACAGTCATAAAGAAAACACCATTTCGTGCATCAATACTTTCAAACTGTAATTTCTCTTTTTTTTCATCTACATTTTGCGTGCATTCAAAGCTACTCTCGTCACATTTCAATGCATACTTATCCTCTAAATACAATTTAAAATCTGATTCTTTCGGACAAGTTATAAGTAATATTACCACGAGAATAATACTTACAATACCCACAATTGTATAATATTTCTTCATTTGTTCTCCTTTCAAAAGACAAGAAAACTTGACTTCATGCGCCAAGTTTTCTTAGTCTACAACCCATTGCCACTCTTGTTCTTTCTTATCAAAAATGAGCCAACCCGTTTCTGTTGCTTCCGCTTTCAATTCATCGATATTATCTAGTACCTCATCCGTACTTTCGAATGATCCTACTACATATACCGGAATTTCAAGACCTCTTCTCGACTCAATTTTCCCCGCTAAATCAATGTATAACCCATCTTCCATTAACGGCATAAGCCCAAGGATAACTTCCTTTGAAATTGCTGGGAAAATTTTTGATTTTTGGAAGAAAGTAAAACGTTTCTTTCCAAACGAACCGAGTTTATATGGAATCACTTTACTTAGCATTCCTACAAAATCACCGATTCTACGGTAATACACTTTGTTGTACCAACCGTCATCATGTGAAAAATAAACGAATCTATTCTTCAACAATGGGAAGAACGTTCTTCCAAGTGGTTCTTTTTTGTGAGCCAAATATAATAATTCTGCAATTTCTTTTGGCTCTAACTCATCTAAATCGCTTGCATCATCGAAATCTACCCAACAAAATTCATCAAATTCATCAATCTCTGCTTGAATGAGTTTATGTATGTTTTCTTCCTCAACATATTCAAATAAAGTATGATAATGAAAATCTGTCCACTCAAAATTATGCTTTAAAAGCAATACTTGATGAAGCGGTGAAGGGATGTTACTTGCAAACTCTTTAAACGTAATTCCAGATGTAATAAAACAATGACCCCGACGATTACCATTAATATATATCATATTGTTTACTTGGTCAGATCCTCCAGACAAAGCACCTAGCCACCTTCGTTTTATATGTTTCAATTCTATAGCATATTTTAACATGAAAAATTTTAGAAACATAGAAAAAACTTCAAAAACTATTTACAATTTCATGTGTTTTATTACATACTGATTACAAGAAAAAACGCCTGCTTATGAGCAGGCGTTTTTAAAGGATTTCATCTGGGTTTTGGGGGTGATGATTTCCCTCTTTCTTTTCATCTGTTTGGAACATCGATTGAATTTTATCAATTGTTTGTGGAGCTAATTCAATTATTTTTTCTGCTAAATGTGTCGCATTTTGTAGATGCAGAATATTTACTCCATCTTTATTCACTACAAGAAATGCTACTGGTGTAATAGAAACACCACCCGCGCTACCGCCACCAAATGCAGGGGTACCGTTCGCTCTTTGTCCATCATTCGTTTGGAAATCAGAACCTCCTGCTCCAAAACCGAACGCTACTTTAGAAACTGTTAACACTACACCACCGTCAGCCGTTTGAACAGGCTCCCCAACAATCGTATTTACATCGACCATTTCCTTCAAATTTTCCATTGCTGCTTTCATTAATCCTTGAATTGGATGATCCACCGTTCATAACCTCCTTTGTCATATCTTTCCTAGTTTTTCCGAAAGTTGGTGAACTAAACATAAAATTTTATATTGATTTCAAAAAACTTAAGTTGTAATATTTAGAAAAATAAAAAAGAGGTCGATTTTTTATGATGAGAAAATTAACAAAGAAAGATCATGAACAAGTATTCGCTTACCTAAAAGAAGAAGCAGCCCTTAACTTGTTTATTATTGGGGATTTAGAAGCTTTCGGTTATGAAACAGACTTTCAAGAATTATGGGGCGTATATAAAGAGAATGGAACATTAAAATCGATTTCACTTCGCTTTCACGATACATTTATACCGTATAGTAAAGAAGGGTTTGTGGTTACTGACTATGAGGCACTTCTTTCCGCATATAAGCCGCTTAAACTCTCTGGCAAGTCAACTATTGTAGAAAGATTTGAAACTGCTCCAAGTATACAACTGGGGGCCAAAAATGAAATGTATTTTTGTGAATGTCTAGATGACAGCAACTTACCTAGCACACCAATTCATGAAACAATTAAACTTGCCTCACTCGATGATATAGAACGAATTATGAAATTACGAAGTGACATCGCTGAATTCCCGACTGCTAATGAATCAGAAAAAATGTTAAGGCAAGCTATCGAAACAAATACAGGACGTACATATTATATTGAAAAAGACGGCACAATCATCGCATCCTCCTCAACTTCCGCTGAAAATTCATTATCTGCTATGGTTGTTGGCGTATGTACGCATCCGAACTACCGCGGAAATGGATATGCTTCACTCATATTGCAAAAAATGATTCAGGACTTTACGAAAGAAGGCCGAACACTTTGTTTGTTTTATAACAATCCAGCAGCTGGACTTATTTATAAACGACTAGGGTTTAAAGACATTGGGATGTGGACGATGTATCGATAATAAGGGGGACTCTATAAGCGGAAATAGTTGTAACCTAGCAATAAAAGCAGATTATACAAAAACTTCACACCGTTATTATGAAGATAAAGAAACTACTTGAGGAGCGATGACTCTAACTAAAAAATGTTATGCATTCAAACTAAATTTAGACAGATAAACGCCCCAATTGTTGCATCTATTCCAGAAATTGGGGCTACATTTTTATTCTCAAATTCTTTCCACTACAAATAGAAATATTTATGAAACATTCATCACACTACACTCTCTATATTTTCGATCAGATAATCTCCTAATCACTTTAATCACCTTACATAAGTAAATTTTCTTTTCGTAGTTCAAATACTCTCCTATAAATTATTACTTTTTCATCATCAAAACTTACAATACACACTTTCTTTATGCCTTACGTTTCGATTTACCTTTTTTATTTTTCTTTTGATATCTCGGAGTCTCTCTTCTATGTTGCTCCCATGTTTTATTAAATGACGGAAATTTAAACCTGCAATATGTTAATAGCTGAAATTCAGCTGCTCCGATGGCTATCGTATACATTAAAAAGGTCCCTACTACATACATAAATAAATCATCAAACCCATAATCATTATGAAAATATATCAAAATAAGAATAATTACTGCGTATAGTGTAGCCCACTTCATCATCTTTCCTTTTGTTTCACTAAAGAAAGAGGCAGACCTTTCATCCATACTAAACGCACCTTCACTCGCTTGCTTAAACGTATCAAAGGTTGCCACAATATGAACAACAACTGCTCCCAAAAGCAATACACCTGCATACATTAGTGTAATCCAGTCAATTGAATTATTAGCCATTTTAGTAACAGTCAAAGCAGTAGGCGCTATTGTTGCCATTTGGAATGCATATAATACTACAACAATTGTTTGTAACTTTTGAAATTTAAATTGAGCTTTCGGGAATGAATAAATAATTAATAGAATTATTTGTAGGCTATATAATAACACTTCTAACTTAACAGTTCCTATATTAAAGAGAAGCATACAGTAATCCCACCCAGCTGATAAAACAATAGAAAAAATGATTATTGAACTAAATAGTATTCCCCCAAACATAAAACCCGTAGCACCTTCAGGACTTAAACGCCCTTTACATGTCATCCTAAACTTATCTAAATCTTCTTCTTTTATATCCCACATCCTGACTCTTCACCCTCTATACAGTTTAAATAATTTTCATTCACTTCAATTCTATTTCACTCTTATTTACTTTTCGATTGGGATTTTGTATTTCGCTTTCGAAATCTCCCACGCATTCTCTCATTCTCTTCCCACGTTATATTAAATGGCGGACATTTAAATTTATTCTGCCAATTCCCTTTACACCTTACGTTTTGATTTACCTTTTTTATTTTTCTTTTGATATCTCGGAGTCTCTCTTCTATGTTGCTCCCATGTTTTATTAAATGACGGAAATTTAAACCTGCAATATGTTAATAGCTGAAATTCAGCTGCTCCGATAGCTATCGTATACATTAAAAAGGTCCCTACTACATACATACCTAAAGTATCAAATCCATAATCGTTATGAAAATATAGAAAAATAAGAATAGTTACTGCGTATAATGTAGCCCACTTCATCATCTTTCCTTTTGCTTTACTAAAAAAGGAAGCGGATCTTTCATCCATACTAAATGCACCTTCACTTGCCTGTTTAAACGTATCAATTGTTGTCAAAATATGAAAAATTACTGCTCCTAAAAATAATAATCCTGCATACAGTAATGTAATCTGATCAATTGAATTATTAGCCATTTTAGTACCAATCAAAACTACGAGTAATATTGTTGCCATTTGAAATGCATTTAATAATACAACAATTGTTTGTAGCTTTTGAAATTTAAATTGAGCTTTTGGAAATAAATATAGAATGAAAAAAATTACTTGCAGAGCATATAACAACACTTCCAGCTTAACAATTCCTATATTAAGGAGAACCATACAGTAATCCCAATCACCTGATACAATAATAGAAAAAACGGCTATTGAACTATAAAGTATTCCTCCAAACATAAATCCTGTAGCACCCTCAGGACTTAAACGATCATTACATGTCATCCTAAACTTATCTAAATCTTCCTCTTCTATATTCCACATCTTGGCTCTTCACCTTCTATACGTTTCAATTATTTTTCGAACACTAAAATTCTATTAATATATTATTTATTTTTCGTTTTGAATTTCTTATTTTGTTTTCGAATTCTTCCACACTTTCTCTCATTCTCTTCCCACGTCATATTAAATGACTTGAATTTAAATCTACAGTACACCAATAGTTGAAATTCTGCCGCTCCTATTGCTACTGCATACATAACAACATTACACATAACATAACCAAACATTGTGTTTAATGAGTAATTATTATTTATATAAATCAAAACAAGAAGAATTAACACATAAATTACAGCACCTTGTATAACATGTCCCTTTGTTTTACTAAAAAACGAATCTGATTTGTCCCCACTACTAAATGCACCTTCGCTTACTTGTTTAAATGTATCAACTGTTGTCACAATATGAACAATAATTCCACCTAATACTAATAGACCTACATAAACACGTGTATTGAGATCAATTGAATGCTCAATCATCCCAGAAAGAACAAATAACGTGCATCCGATAGTTCCAAGTTGAAATGCATATAATAATATAACGAGCGTTTGTAATTTTTGAAATTTATAACGAGCTTTAGGGAATAAATATAGAATTAAAAACATTACTTGCAAACCATATAACACTAATTCAATCCTAACAATTACCTTATCAAACAAGGTAGTATAATAATCTATTCCTCCTATAAAAATAATAACCATAAATAATGAAGTATAAAATATCGTTCCGAGCATAAATCCCGTCGCACCTTCAGGACTTAAACGCCCTTGACATGTCATTCGAAACTTATCTAAATCTTCTTCTTTTATATTCCACACCTTGACATTTCACCTTCTATACAGTTTAAATAATTTCCATTCACTTCAATTCTATTTCACTCTTATTTACTTTTCGATTTGGATTTTGTATTTCGCTTTCGAATTCTCCCACGCATTCTCTCATTCTCTTCCCATGACATATTAAATGACTTGAATTTAAATCTACAGTACACCAATAGTTGAAATTCTGCCGCTCCAATGGCTACTGTATACAGTAAAACAATACCTACCGCATAGAGAACTAAAACATCAATTCCATAACCATTATGAAAATATATCAAAATAAACAGGATTAGCGCATATATTGTAGCCCACTTCATCACATCTCCTTTTCTTTTACTAAAAAATGAGATGGATCTTTCATCCTTACTAAACGCACCTTCACTCGCTTGTTTAAATGTATCAATTGTTGTCACAATATGAACGATAACTGCTCCTATAAATAATAACCCTACACAAATTAAAGTCATTCGATCAATTGAATAATCAGATATTCCAGGAAGAACTAACGCTGTAAATGTTATTGTACCTAATTGAAATGCATATAATAATACAACGAGCGTTTGTAACTTTTGAAATTTATAACGTGCTTTTGGAAATGAATATAGAATTAAAAAGATGAATTGTAAGCTATATAAAACAATTTCAGTTTTAACAATTGTTTTATCAAAATAAGTATGATAATAATCCAATCCCCCCATAAAAATAAAAAACATAAATACTGAAGTATAAACTATCCCTCCAATAAAGAAAACCATAGCACCCTCAGGACTTAAACGATCATTACATGTCATCCTAAACTTATATAAATCTTCTTCTTTTATATCCCACATCCTGACTCTTCACCTTCTATACAGTTTAAATAATTTTCATTCACTTCAATTCTATTTCCCTCTTATTTACTTTTCGATTTGGATTTTGTATTTCGCTTTCGAATTCTCCCACGCATTCTCTCATTCTCTTCCCATGACATATTAAATGACTTGAATTTAAATCTACAGTACGCCAATAATTGGAATTCTGCCGCTCCGATTGCAACCGCATACATTAAAACAGTTCCTACTCCATACATAACAAAAAAATCAATTGAATAATCATTTTGAAAATACATCAGAAGAAGTAGTATTAATATATATATTATAGCCCCCTTTATCACAGCTCCTTTTGTCTTACTAAAAAACGAGGTGGATCTTTCATCACTACTAAATGCACCTTCACTTGCTTGTTTAAATGTATCTAGCGTTGCTGCAATATGGATAATAACTGCTCCTACAACTAGTAGCCCGGTATACATCCTACCAATTGAATTATCAGCCATTTCAGAATCAATCGAAACTACAAATAATATCGTTCCAAGTTGAAACGCATATAGTAATACGATTAGCGTTTGTAACTTTTGAAATTTAAAACATGCTTTCGGAAATAGATATATAATTAAAAATATAATTTGAATACTAAATAACACAATTTCAGTTTTAACAATTGTTCTATCAAAAAAATTGTTGTAGTAATTCAAATCACCTACAAAAATAATAAACATAAATATTGAAATATAAAATATTGTTCCAAGCATAAAACCCGTCGCACCTTCAGGACTTAAACGTCCTTGACATGTTATTCGAAATTTATCTAAATCTTCTTCTTTTATATTCCACACCCTGACATTTCCCCTTCTATACAGTTTAAATAATTTTCGTGCACTAAAATTCTATTACATTCTTAATATTTTTAAGTACATAGATCTTTGTACAACTAAATTCAGATAATCTTTTAGGTATATCATTACCATATTAATTACCATAATCATCTAACCAGAATGCCTTTTGATGGTTCAAGTAGTATTCTTTTTCCTCAAAAGTTCCAAATATTCTTCTTTCAATTAAGTATAACCGTCTTCTTGTCACCTTCATCCAATGCCTTTATTAGACTCTCATACTCTATTTTGATTTACCAAAACTATACGCGCTCAGTAAAACATAACTGTTATCACAATAACTATTTTTTACTACCCCTTTACTCATATCTTCACAACATTTATCGTTCTCAAAATTCAATCAAAATATATTATTTTTAATTTATATACTCTTTTTCATAATTTACATATTCTTTTTGGCACTTTGATTATTATCTTCTCTGGTATGATAATATGTTGAAATTTCTTGATTGCGTTTTATAAGCTTATCTTCTTTTCTTTCTTCATAATTTACCGATATTGTTATTTGTATTATTCTCATTGGATTTTCTTTTGTATCATTAGGCGTATTAAATTCAATCATCAATATTGCAGAATCAAATTTATCATATTTTAAATTTAACTTGTCATTTATTATGCTTTTAAACTGTAATTCAGTTAAATCATAGCTTATTATGCTCGGTTCACTGAATCTTTTTTTATCTTCACTCGGTTTCAATTTACTAAGTTCATTTAATCCTCTAAACATTATTTTTACATATGAAACATCTATGCCTTGATTCTGGGCTATTGAACGAGATTTTTCATTTTTAAAATTTGTACTATAGACAGTTTCTTTTTTGTAATTTTGATTACTACCAACGTTTTTATCATTTTTTATATCAGTAGCAATCTTTTGAGTTGTTTCCCCATATAAGTCGTTTTCTTTCACATTATATATTCCATGGGTTGTTTGATATATTATCCTGCTATGTTCACCATCTTCTTTTTCTTCATAAGTACTTTCGCTAGTCTCTTCTTTCACATATGCATATCCATCATCACTCGCAGACATAACCGTTTTCATATCCCCTTCATCCAATGCCTTTACTAATCTCTCATACTCTATTTTTGTTTCCCCGAAACTGCACGCGCTTAGTAAAAACGTTACTATCATTACAATAACTATTTTTTTAACTAACCTTTTACTCATGCCATAACTACACCTTTCCCCTTATTTTATACATTACTTGTTATTCAAATATTGTTTTTGATACTTCTCATATCTGGTTTTAGAAGCTTTATCGTTATCTTCTTTAGTATTTAAATAGATTGCTATTTTTTGATCATGCCTTATTAATCGGCCTTCTTTATTCTTTTTTTCATATCCCATTGTGATGCTTATCGTAGTAAATTTCATCGGGTTTTCTTTTGAATCTTTCGCCGAACTAAATTCCATTAATAATATTGCTTCATCAAATTTATCGTAGTCCACCTTTAACTTATTATTAATTATTTTTTGAAATTCCGATTCAGTTAAGTAATATGTTACCTTAGATGACTCACTAAATCTTTTTTATCTTTTTTGGGTCTTAAACTATCTATTCCCTTTAATCTATTAAATATAAATTGAACATTTGAAACATCCAAATTTTGATCTGGACTTTTTGATTGATTATCTTCATATTTAATACTAGTTCTATATACAATCTCTTCTTTTTTTTGCTCACTATTTAATGAACTAGCAATTTCTTGCAAAGTTGTTCCATAGAACTTTTTTTCTTTAATATTGTATACTCCTCCTGTTGTTTGATATACAACGCTAATGCGATTATCATTTTCCGCCCAAAACATGCTATCCCTAACCTCTTCTTTCACATAAGCATACCCATCATCACTTGCAGACATAACCGTCTTCATATCCCCTTCATCCAACGCCTTTACTAATCTCTCATACTCTATCTTCGTCTCCCCAAAACCACATCCACTTAATAAACATGATACTATTGACAGAACTATCATCATCTTAGATTTCTTCTTTAACTTCATACTGACACCCCGTTGATTTCTCTAGGCATTTTTAAGTTCATTATGTTCCCTTTTGGAAAGTAATACACTTCACCTGTACTTATTGGTATTTATTTACTCATACAGATTATATTGAAGATACTTTAATTTTTATTAGCATCGATTTTTATACAATTCTTAATTGCTTATATAATCTGTTCGAATTTTCAGAAACCAAAACTTATTTTATTTCTTTCGCTTTCTTTTCCTCTCTCTCTTTATAACGCTTTAAGAATTCCTGGCGTTCTCTTTCATGTTCTTCCCATGAAATATAAAATGATGGAAATTTAAATCTACAATAGGCTAATAATTGGAACTCAGCTGCGCCTATGGCTACTGCGTACATGATTAGAGTTCCTCCCGCATACACTCCTAAAATATTTAGTGTATAATCATTATGCACATAAATTAAAATGAGAAGAGTTAACACATAAATTACAGCACACTTTATTGCAGTCCTCTTTGTTTTACTAAAAAATGAAGAGGATTCTTCTCCCTTATTAAATGCCCCTTTACTTGCCTGTCTAAAAGTATCAATAGTCGCTAAAATATGGAAAATGACTGCACCTAAAAATAATAACCCAACATACATTAATGTAATTTGATCAATTGAATAATTTGACATTCCTGGAATTATCAACATTGTAAATGTTATAGTGCCTAGCTGAAATGCATATAATAGTACCACAAGTGTTTGTAGTTTCTGTAATTTAAATGGCATCTTAGGAAACAGATAAATAATTAAAAAAATTACTTGAAGACTATAAAACACTAACTCAAGGCTAACAATTATTTTATCAAAGAGAGTCGGGTAATAACTCCAACCAAACCTTATTAACCCTCCAATAAGAAAAAACATTATTAAAGAAATAAAAAACATCGTTCCAAACATAAATCCTGTAGCCCAATCGGGACTTAAGCGATTCTTGCAAGTACTTTTAAATTCATCTAAATCTTTTTCTTTTATATTCCACATATAATTACACCATCTTTTCTAACATCATGTAATAACTCTATTTTTGTAGACAAACTGAAAGTAAATAAATATTTTGATATTAAACTAACCTTTTTTACTTTTTTTAACAAACACAAAATACATCGATAGCATTATAATTAAGCCTATCCCACCAACCAATACACCTCCATATTCTTTCTGGTATATAAAAATAAACATAGTAACAATAAAGCTCGGTATTGACAAGATAATGAGCCATTTCCCCAGAAACTCTGCTACTTTATATAGAATTAAAAAGATAAATATAATCCCAACGATAATAGGTGCTATTACACTTTCAAATAAACCTTTTACTTTTTTTACAGCTTTAGAATCTTTATTCAAGATATTACATTCCTCCCTTTACTAGTTAATTTATGAATAATGTATTCATTCTATCTTCAATATAAGTTTACGAGTATCATTTACAACTTTCATTTCAGTTTTTGTTTCGCTTTTGTTCTTTTTCTATTATTCTTTTTCTATTTGCTATGAATTCTTGGCGTTTCTTTTCATGTTGTTCCCACGTAATATTAAATGATGGGAATTTGAAGCGACAATACACTAATAGGACGAATTCTGCTGATACTACAGCGAATATATATAATATTATTGTTTGTACAACATAAATTGCCATTTGGCTAAATGTATAATTAAGATTTAGAAAAATTAATATAAGTAGAACCATTACACCAATTGTCATTCCAATCGATAAATATAATTTTGCGTTAGTAAAAAATGAGACAGTTGGTCCTTCCGATTTATATCCTCCATGCTTTGCCTTTTTAAAAACATCAATTGTAGTTACAATGTGAGTACAAAGCGCCCCTAACATTATTAAACCAATATAAACTAACGTTTTATTATTACTAGGAAAATCAAACATTCCTTCAACCATCATAACGATAAATGGTAATGTTGCTAACTGAAAAGAATAAAATAAAGTCACGATGGCTTGGAGTTTCTGTAATTTAAAAGCAACCTTTGAAGACATGTAAATTATTAAAAAAATCAACTCCAAAATGTATAACTTTACCTCAGATCGTACCAAAAATGTTTCAAATGGTGTTAAAGAAATCTTATCACCGTTCAGCAAAATACCTAAAAACATGATGAGCATTGGTATAGAAGTATATGCAAAAACTCCCCCATAAAAGATTCTTATATAATCCGGACTTAATCGATTTCTATTTTCAATTTCAAAAAGACCCATATCTTCTTCTCTTATATTCCACATTCAGCTTTTTCACCTTCTATATAGTTTAAATAATTCTCATACACTTAAATTCTATTTCACCATTATTTACTTTTCGTTTTGAATTTTTCATTTTGTTTTCGAGTTCTCCCACGCATTCTCTCATTTTCTTCCCAAGTCATATTAAATGATTTAAATTTGAATCTACAGTACACCAATAGCTGGAATTCTGCTGCACCAACGGCTACAGTGTACAGTAAAACAGTACCTATTACATATCCAATCAAAGTATCAATCGCATAATCATTATGAAAATAAATCAAAATAAGTAGGATTAATGCGTATATTGAAGCCACTTTCATCATAGTTTCTTTTGTTTTACTAAAAAAGGAAGCAGATCTTTCATTCATACTAAATGCACCTTCACTTGCCTGTTTAAACGTATCAATCGTTGTCACAATATGAACAATCACTGCTCCTATAAATAAGAAACCTACATATACCAATGTAATTCCGTCGATTGTATAATCAGACATTCCAGGAAGAATTAAAGCCGTGAATAATATCGTACCTAATTGAAATGCATATAATAACACACCAATCGTTTGAAACTTTTGAAATTTAAATCGAGCTTTTGGAAATGAATATAGAATTAAAAAAATTATTTGCAAGCTATATAGCACAAGTTCAATTTTAACAATTGTTTTCTCAAATAAACTAGTATAGTAGTCCCAACCAAAGGTTACTAAAGTACCAATAAGAAAAAACATCATAACTGAAACGTACACTATTGTTCCTATCATAAAACCTAAAGCACCTTCTGGACTTAAACGCCTTCTACATATCATCCTAAACTTTTCTAAATTTTCTTCTTTTACATCCCACATCTAGTTACACACCTCTAGCTAATTTTTGGGTATATATCACTATGAATTACTTAATTTCTAAGTGCGATAGCTGACAACAGCCAATCATCCTTTTTTACAATTTGAGTGATGCTTATTAAATTTAAAAGCGATAATGCTTATAGTGAACTTTCATAATCACTAACCCTTATACAATGTTTTAATTCTTCACAAATAGATTCTTCCACCATGAAAAAACAATCTATTACTATTATTTACAATTATCATTTCAGTTTTTATTTCGCTTTTGCTCTTTCTCTCTTATTCTTTTTCTATTTGCTATAAATTCTTGGCGATCCTTTTCATGTTGTTCCCACGTAATATTAAATGATGGGAATTCGAAACGACAATACACCAATAGGACAAATTCTGCTGATGCAACGGCAAATACATATAATATAATTGTTTGTAAAAAATAAAACACCATCGGCTTTAGCGCAAAACGAATACTTGCAAAGATTAATATCAATAGGACAACTATATAAATTACCATTCCAATTAACATCCAGAGTTTTGTATTAGTAAAAAATGGGACTGATTCCCCTTCCAACTTATAGCCTCCATATTTTGCTTTTTTAAAAGCATGGATTGTAATTACAATATGAGTAGTAATCGCTCCTAATAATAATAGACCTATATAACATACGGTTAAATTTTCACAAGTATATCCAAATATCGCTTCAATTAATACATAAGCATACCCTACCGTTGCAACCTGAAACGAGTTAAACACAATTACAATGGCTTGTAACTTTTGTAATTTAAATCTTAATTTCGGAAATGAATAGATAATCAAAAAAAGGATTTGCAGAATATATAATACTAACTCTACAGAAACAAATATTCGTTCAAAAGATTTTGGATAACCCTCCCAACCAAGTTGTAAAAACCCCAAAATAATAAAAAACATCGGTAATGAAGCGTATACAAAGACTCCAACTAAAAATGCCATTACACCATCAGGACTTAATCGATTTTTATTTGCAATTTCGAAAAAACCTAAATCTTCTTCTTTTATTTTAAGCATTCATCTTTCCTCATTTCGACACAAAACTTATTTTATTTCTTTAGTTTTCTTTTTTCCTTCTCTTCATAAAGCTTTAGTCTTTTCTGACGTTCCCTTTCATGTTCCTCCCACGAAATATAAAATGATGGAAATTTAAATCTACAATAGGCTAATAATTGGAACTCTGCTGCACCTATGGCTACCGCGTACATTACAAGAGTTCCTGCTATATACCCTACTAATATCTCTGTTTCATAATCATTATGAAAATAAATTAAAATAAGAAGGATTAGTGCATATACCGTAACACCAATCATTACGTTGTTTTTTGTTTTACTAAAAAATGAAGCTGCCCTTTCATCCATACTAAATGCTCCACTCTCTGCTTGTTTAAAGGTATCAATTGTGGTCACCAGATGAACAAAAACTGCTCCTAGAAACAATAAACCCACATACAATAATGTAATTTGATCAATCGAATAATTTGAAATTGCTGGAAGTATAAACAATGTGAATCCTATAGTTCCCAGCTGAAATGTACATAATAATATCACAAGCGCTTGCAACTTTTGACATTTAAAACGAACTTTTGGAAATAGATATAGAATTAAAAAGATTACTTGCAAGGTATATAAAACTAATTCAATACAAACAATTATTTTGTCAAAGAGATTTGGATAATAACCCCAGCCAAATTTAACTAATGCTCCAAAAATAAAAAGCATGAATAATGAACTATAAACAGTTGCGCCAAGTATAAACACCATGGAGCGTTCTGGACTTAAACGATTTCTACATGTTATTTTAAATTCATCTAAATCTTTTTCTTTTATATTCCACATCCAATTGTCCCACCTTTAACTACCTTTACTTAAATCATGTAGATTAAAAATAAAAACCTTCTCATTTTAACGAAAAGAGAAGGTTTTCTTGCTGTTATACATTCATGCCATATACAAAACTTTCCCTCTTCAAATAACATATTATAGTTGTTAATCTTTGGATTTTTATTTTCGCTATTAATTTAGGCATTTTTACTTTTCTTAAAAAATACCAAATATGCAAATAATGACGAGATTAAGAGGAATACCCCCGCCCCTATACCCTCATATATTTTAAAATAAACAGCAGCAATTATCACAAATATTGACATTATTATTATAAGAATCATTGTATATTTCACTATAAGTTCTAACGCTTTATAGATAGATACTATTGTCCTTTGAAAAAAACTTTTCTCTGTTTCCGAAACATTCCGATCTTTATCCAAAATAACACCTTTCCCTCTTTCCAAATTGACTTTCGAATAAATTTCACCTTTCAAAATAAGAACAAAGCGAACTGCAGAACGTAACTACTCCCCATACAGATTGGCCCAACTGAAAAATCTCATGTCGAACTATTCAATCAATTGCATATAGATTTTAGAATAAAAAAACCTCCTCATTCTAACAAGAAGAGAAGGTTTTATTTATGTCATTTCCCCAAACCCTATTCAAAACTATCTCTTTTATGATATTTCATGATGTTTCCATATTTTAAAAGTCACAAGCTTAAAATATTATTCTTCATTAAATACAGCAATCTTCACTTCAACATACTGTAAAGACTCATCACCGCTAAACACATGATAAATTGGCGAGGCTAAATTCAGGTTATTATCCTCCATATACTGAAGCATTTCACCATACACCTGCTCTGTTAATTTTTCATAATCTCCCGTATATCGTTTCATGAGCATCTCATCAACATAGTAATAACTTCTAAATTGAAGTGTTTCTGATGTTGGAATTTTATCTTCATTTACCGGCATAAATAATTCAATATACATATTTCCATCAGATGGTATATTTTTCAAAGAATAAAACATAGGACCTTTTATCGTTAAATTTACTTTTGAAATTTCTGACGTAAAATCTTCAATTGCTTCTTTCATATCTGGGTAATGAAAAATGTATTCTCTTGAAACAACATTTGTATATGCAATACTTTGTTTTTCAATTAGCATTTCACTGTTTCACCTACTTCTATAATAGGAGCATAAATATCTAACCATGTATCACCATATACATCTAAACATACGTGATAAAAACTACTATCTAATTTCATATGATGCTGCTCTGCAACCTCACGTATTAGGTTATAAGCCTCCTCAATATCACCATCTTCATCTGTAAATCGCACACATAGAGCACTCTTAATAATTAAAGCATCATAATACTCATATGCAGAGCTCTCACCTAAATCAACTCTTCCATTGACAGGAATACAATACGTATATTCCCCATATTCTGGTTCATTTTCTAACTGTGAATATTTATATAGAACAGGTCCTACTGCATATATCCCATTACGAACTACTTGATTTCTAAGTGCTCTTGCGGGTAACAACCAATCTTCTTTTTTTACAATTTGAGTAATGCTTATTAAATTTAAAAGTGACAATGCTTTATGCTGAACTTTCACAAAATCTCCCCCTTTTCAACTTGTGGATTCATAAATAGTCATCAAGTTTATAACATATATCCTATTAAGATTTGAGCAATTTTCAACTCATTTTATTTCTTTTTCTTTCTTTTCTTCTCTCTCTCTATAACGCTTTAAGAATTCCTGGCGTTCTCTTTCATGTTCTTCCCATGAAATATAAAATGATGGAAATTTAAATCTACAATAGGCTAATAATTGGAACTCAGCTGCGCCTATGGCTATCGCGTACATGATGAACGTAAATATAAAGTAACCAAACATTATGCTCAATGAGTAATTATTTTGTATATAAATTAAAACAAGAAGAATTAGTACATAAATTGCCACACCAAACATTACATTTTTCTTTGCCTTATTAAAAAATGAAGTAGATCTTTCTCCCATACTAAATGCACCTTTACTTGCTTGTTTAAAAGTATCAACTGTTGTTACACCATGAACAAGTATTGCTCCTAATACTAGTAAACCTACATAAATAAGCGTAATAAAATTAATAGAATAATTACTCATCCCTGGAAGAACAAATGCCGTAAGACCTATAGTACCTAACTGAAACGCATATAATAATATCACCAATGTCTGGAGCTTTTGAAATTTAAAACGTACCTTAGGGATCAGATATATAATAAAAAAGATTACTTGTAGGCTATATAACAACAATTCCATTCTAACTATTACTGTGTCAAAAAGAGTCGGATAGTAATCCCAGCCAAATCTAATTAATGCTACAAAAATAAAAAGCATCAATAACGAACTATAAAGCATTCCACCAAACATAAACAACATAGCTCCTTCAGGGCTTAAACGATGTCTACATGTTATTTTAAATTCATCTAAATCTTCTTCTTTTATGTTCCACATTTGTTAACTCCACCTTTCCCCGAACTATATTATATTACCAAAATAAAGATGTAATCTTCTTAGTCACTGATTTTATACCTTTTTTTGTACCACTTACCAAACTTTCTCCTCCAAAAGTTTCAAATTTTTCATTCATTAAAAATGTAGCTCCTATCCCAACCGCTGCTCCAACTGCTGTCCCAATAGGCGGCAGAAAAAATGAACCTACTACAGCACCAGTTGCAGCTGCTCCAGCAGTTGTTCCAACATCTACCGCTGAATCCGTTGCTATATCCACTACGTCATGTAATTGCCAACCACCATTCTTTTTAGCATTATCGCTAGCCTCTACAACATTGTTTGCAACGGAAAGAACAGATCCAGCTATCCCAAAACTTTTCATTGTTTTCCCTACTCCACCTAATTCTTTGAGTGTATCCTTCCATTTCCAAGGCTTCAAATCAGTAATACCTTTTACGAGTTCTGTTTTGAGTGAACTCCAAGATTTGTTTCCAACAGCTTTTACGAACCCATTACTCTTCCAGTCTAGTTTGAAATCTTTATACGCTGTGAATTCCGGTAATTCCACAATCTCTCTTTTCGCTATTCTTACTTCTCTATCTGTTACTTTTGGATCAGTTGGCCTCATCCAACCAGTTAAATACTCTTCTACTCTACCTTTAAGAAATTTAAAAATATGATCCTCGTTCTTATCAGCCTTTACAAATTCAAGAGCTTCTACCATTTGTTTCGGTTTGGTTGTTTTTAATAAAAATTGTCCCTCACCATCTATAATGTCAAACTGCGTACCAAACCCTAAAACTTTTTTCATATAATGGTAGCGCAAAAATGAAGATATCACTCCTTTTCCCCATTTATTTCCTTTATTAAAACCGCCTATCCAAGCTTTCGAAGTCACAACTGTTGCTGCTACCCATTCTTCGGGCATTATTTTTTCTATTGAATCACTAGAAAAATCCCCGCCATAAGCTTGTACTCGATTCATTCCATCATCTAACTCACGTATCATTTCTTTAAACGTTTGTAGGTCACTTTGGTTACTATTATAAGCTTCTAATTTTTCTAAAGTGTCACTAATTTCCTTTTGGCTTTTTATAGACCCTTCCATGATCCCTGCTGATGATGGATATTGAATTGCGATGATGTCGCTAACAGACCCTACAGTTTGTCTTGCTTGGTCATTAGATAGATTAAATCCTTCACTATACCCATTAATTTTTTCTTTACATCATCCAAGTAAATTCCATAAATTTTCGTATCAACATCACTGTCAACAGTACTATTGAAATCATTAATACTTTTTTGAAATTGTTCTTTTAATAATTCCACTGCTTCCATATACTTAAAAATAACACTTCCATGAACTGTAGATAAATAATTTTTAATATCAGAAGCAGCTTTCCCTTGAAAAGAGTTAATCTCTGTAAAATCAAGTATTTTTTGCATCAAACATTCAAATTGTAGATTCAACTCAGTGGCACTTGCTTGAAATCTATTTTGAAGTTCTTTTACTTCTTGTAACTCTATATTTTTATCCACGCTTCTCCCACCCTATTTTAATTTTTCATAGCATGATGAATTGAACCGATCCTTAATTGCTTCTCAAGTTGTTCGTCTTTTTCGACTATTTTCTCCCCAGTTTGTTGTATTTTATTTAAGTCATTTTCTAATATCTGTTCGTATTGCTGCACCTTTTGAGATAACTGTTCAATTGCTTCACAATATTGAATCAGCCTAGTCAAGTTCGTACGATGTAACTGCATACCATTAAATTTAGTCTTACCTAAATCACTAGCGCCACTTTTCAATTCACTTACTTTCGCATCAAATACCCCTTTATTTAATTTAATTTCCCCCATTTATCATTTCCCCGCCTTCTGTACTTCTACTTGAATACTAGCGTCAACCATTGAAACACTTCTACTTAAAGAAAGAATACTAGACTCACATGTAGCGATTTCTCTTTCAAGCCGCCGTATAGCTTGATCGATGTCTTCTTGAACTCCCCCTAGTTCTCCGATAAACTTCCCTAAATTTGAAATAACTTGTTGTTCATAAGTTTCTTTAAAAGTAGTTGCTCTTTGCCCTTTCCAACTACTCTCGTTTATTTCTAAAGACTTAAACTGCTCTTGATTTTGTTTAATTGCTTCAAGATTATTTACAAATTTCCCCTTAGCAGTTATTAGCCTTCTTAGTTTCATTTGTAATTCAGCCAATTGCCCTTGTTGATGACTTATACTACTTAATAAACCAGATTTTTGACTATTTAATTCCTCTACCCCCATGCAAATTCCCCCTTAAATAGTTGGCACTTTAATTCTAGTAGCAAAACGATTTTCAACAAAATACCCTTCAAATGGATTTAATTTTGTACTACTTAAATCTTTATTAGATACATCGAAGACCATTTGGCCTGATGATTTTCTAAGTAAAATAACATGAGATTGCGTTTTTATTGTTTTTGAAACTAAGTCGTATCGACTGTCAATTGAATCAACATCACAGCCAATTACGAAGTGGATGCCCATAAATGCACCATTTGTTATTAATTCCGCCAAACTATATATATCGCTATCTTCTAAATTACTTAAAATATCATTTACATCTGCAATTACGATTACAATCGGCTTAAATTTCTTAATAAATTCAGCTGGGTTCACTGTTTCACTTGATGCTTCCTGCTCCTCTTTAAACGCCGCTTCTCTCGACTTATAAGCATTTGTAACTTGTTTAATTGTTTTCTCAATTCCTGTTTTTTCAGCTACATATAAAGCAGCACTCTCTCTGTAGTTTGAGAAATTACGTGTTCTTGTATCAATTAAACCTAGGTCAAAGTGTCCACTTTCAGCCAATTGTTTAAGGAATTGATGAACTACATTTTCAACTTCATCTTTCTTAATACCACCTATAACAATATTAGCTGCTTCAGTTAAATCTATTTCGAGAGGCGTAACGCTTTCTGTTTCTACACCAAATGTTAGTTTGCCTGCTTCAATAATTTTTCTTGTTTCTGGCCATGCAATGAATTCTTTGTATTCCAGAACTTCAGGAACCATAGGAATTGCTTTCGGTCTTTCTCCATCCCAGAAGGAATCCATCTCTTTTCCTTCAGCTTGTATATTTTCAATTCGAGTAAGGACATCTTCTCCATCTGTGGGTAAAGCTGTTTGGAAGATTGTTGGTTCGTCAATTTTAACTAAACCACGGCCTGCTAATTCTTCAATTTTTAAATCCGTTCTTCCTACAATAGCCCTAGATTCTGCCTCATCTATCATATATAGAGCAATTTGTAGTTTAATATTTGTATTTACTTGTACTCTCAATGCATTTTGACGCGTAGCCGTAAGCATTAAATGAATTCCTACCGCTGCCCCTTCACGTACAATTTGTGCAACAATGCGTTCAAAGTCTTCGACAAATCCAGCTTCTCTAACAGAATCATAGTTATCTAACGTAATTAATATTGTTGGTAATACTTCTTTACTAGCTCTCTCATACATTTCAAGACTCGCAACGCCATATTTACTTAGCAATTGCTTTCTATCTTTTAATAGGTCTTCTATGCGGCGAAGAAATTTCTCGCATTTTTCAACTTGGTCTAATGTAATGATGTCTGCCACATGTGGTAAAGATTTTAATGGCATTAAACCGTTTGTTCCGAAGTCTAATAAATACACATGCAAATGCTCCGGACTATGCTGACGAGCTACATCCATAATGACTGATTGTAAGAATGTTGATTTTCCGTAACCTGGACTTGAGAAGACTGCTACGTGTCCGTCTTTACTAATATCTAGTGTTAATGGTGTTTGTGATTGTAATTCAGGCTGATCTAGTAGACCAACTGTTGCTTTTAATGGTTTCTTTTCTTTCGTCCATGCTTCTTTGAACTGAATAGCGTGTAAGTCTTGTAAATATACGCTTTCTGGAAGTGGTGGTAACCACGGTCTAGCTAACGCTTCAATTTCATTTATTTCTGCGTAATCGTGAATATAGTCAATAACAGCATCCAGTTCAGATGGTACGCTTATTACTTCTTTACTGCTACCAAGTCCACTTAAGTCTTCACTTAATATTTCATATTGTCCTAGATCATTTATTGCATAGATTGTTGCGTCTAAATGTTCTTTATCCTCTTTGTTTTCTACATAGTCTGCTCCGCTCCAAGCTGATTGGAATAGTTCATAAATTTCATTATTCCCAACTTGTAAGTACGCACGTCCTGGTAATGTAATTTCAGCAGCATCTGGTGTTTTTAAAATTTCATTACTATCTGACGTATTTTGAACTTTTAATGCTAGTTTGAATTTCGAGTTACTCCAAATTTGATCATCTACAACACCACTCGGTTTTTGCGTAGCTAATATTAAATGGATTCCGAGTGAACGACCGATACGCGCTGTTGAAACTAACTCTTTCATAAATTCTGGTTGTTCTGACTTCAGTTCCGCGAATTCATCACTAATTAAAAATAGATGTGGCATCGGTTCACTTACTAAGCCTTCTTTATACAATTTTTGATACTGATTAATATGGTTTACATCATTTTCCCCAAATAATCGTTGTCTTTTTTGTAATTCAGCTTTAATTGATGCGAGCGCTCTCATACTTTGTGCTCCATCTAAGTTCGTAATTGTTCCTAATAAATGCGGTAAGTTTTTGAATAAATTCGCCATACCGCCGCCTTTATAGTCAATTAGTAGAAAGGCTACTTCGTAAGGATGGAAATTGACTGCTAGAGATAAAATATACGATTGTATAATTTCCGACTTACCTGAACCTGTTGTACCTGCTATTAACCCGTGTGGTCCGTGTGCTTTTTCGTGTAAGTTTAAGTTTACGATATCTTCTTTACCACGTAATCCAAGTGGTACAGCTAAAGATTTATGCGCTGCATTTTTCTCCCAGCGACTTGTGATATTCAGTTCTTTTACTTTCTCAACACCGTACATTTCTAAAAATGTTACACTTTCTGGGATACTATTTTTTAAGTTTTGCAAATGATTTAACGGTGCTAATGCTCGTGAAACATCTTCTAAATTGAACCCTTTCGGTACGTGATTTAGTTTAAATTGACGGTTAACAAGCTCTCCTTGTTCTAAGATGATGTTCCCTTGTTTTGCATCTCTTATATCAATTACCGTTTTCACGTGCTCCGGTAAACTTTGCATAACATCTTGTACAAATACAAGTGATACACCTAATTGACTCGGATCATCATTAAAGAATTCCATAACAACATGGTCTAGTATTAGTTTTTCATCTGTAATGAGAACGACATAGTGCGGTGCAAAGTACATTTTTTCATTAGTTGAACTTTTTTCATCTAGTTTTAATTTTCGTTCTTTCAATATTTGATACAAACTATTTAACACTTGATCACGACTACGATCATGGTATACAAATCCACGTACATTTATATCTCGAACACTTCCATGAGGTAGCCAGCGCATCCAATCCCATTTTTCTTTTTCTTCTTCAGGAAAAATAGTAATAAACTGCAAGTCATAATAACTATGGAATAACGCGGTTTGCACAACTAATAATTGTAATTGTTCTAACACTAAAGAGCGTTGTCCAATATAGCCAACCGGTCCATTTATCAAGTCTGTTACAACAGGTACATCTTCCAAAGAAAGATAACGCTGTCTTAGTTCACGTGCTATATCAATTAATTCATCTTTCGTTTGACTAAATTCTTCTTCATTAAATTGGATTTCAAAACTCGTATTAGCTTGTCCTGTCCCAACGCTAAATGTTAAGAAATCATGATGTAGCATTGTTTTTTCATATATACGTGGATTTACTTGCACAGCCATATTACGTATTACTTCAACATTTGGATTATGAAATTGTAATGCATGACGCTGCTTTTCACTTTCTGCATGTAAATCTTTCGTTTTTTGTTTTATATACTCTCTATAACTTTTATCACGTTCAACAATGTCAATTTTATATTGCTTTAAATTTTTTATATAAGATGTGACAGAAACAATAATTGTTACTAATGTCATCGCAATCGATGCGATAATAAACATTCCATATTTCATAAAGATAGCAAGTAATACTGTTACGACAATCATGACAAGAGATGGTGCAATGATTCTCGCCAAATGCTCAGCCGGTTTTGACGGCATACTTGAAGGTTTCGCAACTGTCATTTTCTCTTCTGGTTCACGATAAATAATACGTGGTGAACGATGATAGTCTGGATAACCACTTTGATAATTCGTTTCTGATTCTACTAAAATAGGTAATGTAGATTTCACGTTGTCTTCTGAGGACAATACTTGAATATCTTCACTGCCAATCTCCATCAAAACACCATCAAAATATAATTGGTCTCCTGCTTCTAACATAACGCTATCATTTAGCTTCGTATAATTATGAAATACAGCCCCGTCATATACGTTCACTTTAAAAGAATCATACAACGTTTCACGAGACAGTATTAAATCTACGCTACTCCCTGTAATAGCGATATCATCATAACTATTTTGACTGATTGTAAGAGAATGTTTCGTTCCTATATCAAACACTTTAGTTGTGCCAATAATAGATATAAAGACTTTTAAGCTCACGCCTTGATTTTTTCCAATTTCAAATTCTTTGTTGAATTCTATTAATTGACTTTCTACCATCCAAGCGTTTACTTCATTATTCCAGTTTAACTCTATTTCTTTCTCTAAACTTGGATTCGTAATATCATTTGTCCACTCTTTTCCAATCGACACTATTGATTGCTCTTTTGGATGTAATGTGCTCTTATATATTCTGTCTCCATAAGTCAATACTAATAGTTGCTCCATGCGCGTTCACTGCTCCTTTTCAACTGTCTCATCAAGTGCTTTCTTATTCTTTTTTCTCTGTGTTCGACAAATCTTTATCGCTTGATGACTTACCATATTTCTTTTTATATTCATCTAATTGTTGCTCATATGTTTTTAACTTTTGATCACGCTCTTCTCCTGACAAATCCGGATTATTTTTCAGCGATTCAATTTGTTTAACAAGGCCGTATATAATAAGCTCCGGATCATCAAGAGTCTTAGCTAAATCCAATGATTTATCAAAATTACCATTTCCGTTATACATCCAATACAGCAAATACTTTTCATCACTTTTCAAACTAATATTTTTCATAATTGATTTCTTTTGATCTTCACCTAGTTTTTCAGCTGTAATGTATGCAAATGCTAACTCATATTTAGATGCAATCGGTAATGATTCAAATTCCTCTTCATTTAATTGAGTAATTACTTTGTCATAATCAGTTGCTATGAAATTCGCATTTGCTTCTAATAATTTATTTTGATAAGGAAATTTTATAAAAGTGAAATATATTAAAGGAGCAGCTAAAATCACAGTCGCCGCTATGAAGGAAAAAGCTAAGTATTTAAACGATTTATAGCTTTTTTTAGGTACTAACTGCATATTTTTTTCTGTTTTTGTTTGTTCCTTCTCAAAGCTGTCATCAAGAAATTGCAGTAATGCATCTAAGCTTTCCATTTGAGCAACCGTCTGTTCAAATGTTGTTTCTTTTGCATCTTTTAGTAACCCAGCATACAAATCATCAAAATTGTGCTTTTGGGAGAATAAAGCGATAATTAGACACTTATATTGTGTTAAAAATTGCTCTTCTAACAACGGGGTTGGTGGAACAATATCTCGAATTCCTCTATGTATAATACTTGGCATTAAATTAGCATTAAAAACTATATTGTCCGGATGTAAAAAGAACGTGATTCGTTTATTTAAATATTTACGAAACTGCGCAACATTTCGAAGCAGTCTTAATTTCTCATTTCTTCCAAAACGGCTAAGATCATCCCACTTATATAATTTTTTATCCACTTGAAATATAAAGGTAAACATATCATCCGTTTCCTCTATCGTTAATGGTACAAATTCAGATGATGCGCCCGTAATTACATCAAATTGACGGAAGTCTTTTATACGTGTTTGAGATTTTGTCATCTCCAATTTCCAATTTTCCTTTTCTATTTGAAATTGATAGTTCATTGCATCAATTTGAATTGTTTTTTCCGTCATTTTTATCCTCTTCTCCTTTTCTTTATAACCCGTAATAACTTATTTTCAAATAACTAAAAGTAAAAATATTCTTTATAAAACTTGTAAAATATCTCCATCTGTTATTTGGTGATCGATTAAACGATCATTATCTGTTAAAACAATTGACTTATTCTTTACTTTAATTACAAAATGTGAACCTTCATGATTATCAATCTTTAGCGTATCTAATAAATTTTTCAACAAATATTTAATAGATTGATGATTCGGAATACGTAAATCGTATGTATTTCCATTCCATTTACTAAAATCTACCGTTACATTAATATGTGTTTGTATTGCCATTACTTTACCTCCAACTTTTGCGAAGAACTGTATAAATACCGATGCAAATAAGTACAATGCCACCACCAAATAATATTATTATTGTTGTACTAATTGGCTTTTCATTCATTGTTTCATTACTCGCTACTTCGTTTGCACTTTTTCTGACAACGTATTCACTACTAAACAAACTATTTTTCGTATCTTTAACACTATTTATTTCTTTTTGTTTTATAAAAAGAGAATCTCGTAAAGCTTCCATATCTTTTTGTTCTTTCTTTTTCTTTTTCTGAATTTCTTCTTCTATTTCTTTATTAAATAACTCAATCGATGCTTTATCTAATTCCGTTTCCTTATGCTCCTTTTTATTTTTTTCTTGGTCGCTTTCTTCAAGTCGATCCACTTTAAACTTAATCTTCCCATCATCACCAAGATAACTGTCAGCCGCGCTCCTTATCGGTAGCGCGACAAACAGTAAAAGGATAGAGAGAAATGATAACTTAGCCACTATGCTCCATTGTTTGATCATTTACTTCTTTTTCCTCCCATTTCTTATGCCATACAAATAGATTACTAACTAATCCGATAATGGCAATTACAAACAACACGATGAAAATAACTTTTCCAGTATCTTTACCGCTAATAAAATCATTTAGAAAACTTTCTATATACTGAAGTGGTGAGAACTGACGTACCTTTCCAACAGACGACATTTGATCTACTTTACTTCCAACTGCTTCAGTTAAAAATAGGTACATACTTAAAAATACTAATAGAATAAACATCCCTACCATTTTTATTTGTCGTAATAAGTATGTTGAGACCAATACAAACGCCATCATAATGATTGTGATAAACGCAATCCATAATAAACTTTGATCTTGACCGAACTGTAAAAGACGTCCAGAAATGATACCTATACTAATTCCTTCCACAATTGATATACCGAATGCCACTACTGTAGTTGGTACATTCATATCAATTAATGAGAATTTCTCTTCAAAATGATCTGATTGCGTTCGTTTCTTTTCTTGATTCGCAATTGCGTATGCTGTAAATAACGCAACAATAAAACAAGTTAATACAATTAAATATGGTGTAAAAGCATTACCAGCTACAATGACTCCATCATTTTGTTTCTGAACTGGACTAGATAAAAATTGATATAACATTTCATTTTGGCGATCACCAATTCGGCTATTAGCCAAAATTTTAGTAAAGTTTTTGGAGAATGATTTATCATCGTCCATTTTCTTTGTAAAGTCATTTAATAATGAATCAGCCTTTGAAACAATTGTCGTTCCACTGTCTTGAATTTCTTTTGCTTGTCCATTAATTTGATCAAATGTTTTATATACATCGTCTGATGTTGTTAAACTATGCTTCGAACTCTCGACCAATGACTGACTTTGCATCATTAATGATTTAATACCAGAATCTAACGATAAAACAGCTGTTTGCTCACCAGTATTATTTGTTGTTAGCACTTGCTGTTCTTCAACTAGCTTTAAGCTACTCTCACGCCATTTCGCTAAACCTTTTAAATACTCTCCTAAATTTTCATTCATACTAGTTGCTTGCTGCGTCGTTACATTTAATTTCTCCGCTAGTAGCATTGAATTTTGATCCGCACTAGTAATCACTTGTTGATAAGCGTCTATTTTTTGTTTTAAACCTGCCATATCTTGCTTTACTTCTGTCGTAATACTAGATGAAACAAGGTTTGAAATTAAATCAATTAAGCTTTGTTTATTTAATACATAGTACAAAGATTGATCAGTCGCAATTGCATCTAAACTTCCCTCTTCTAGCTTAGGACCTACATCTTTCGTTCTTAAGTCGATCCCATAATACATTTGGTACAGACTAAGTAAACCTTGGTAACTTTGAACAGTATCTACTGCTTCTTTAATTAGTACATTAGATGTATTAGTTGTTAATTTTTCTGTTTTTTGATGTACAACTTGATTAGTCGTTCGTTCAATAACTTTTGAGTTATCACCTTGGTTTTGGTTTCCTCCTGGATCTGTTCCCGTTCCGCCTCCTGGGTTTCCTCCTGGATCTGTTCCCGTTCCGCCTCCTGGGTTTCCTCCTGGATCCGTTCCCGTTCCGCCTCCTGGGTTTCCTCCCGGATCTGTTCCCGTTCCGCCTCCTGGGTTTCCTCCTGGATCCGTTCCCGTTCCGCCTCCTGGGTTTCCTCCTGGATCTGTTCCCGTTCCGCCTCCTGGGTTTCCTCCTGGATCTGTTCCCGTTCCGCCTCCTGGGTTTCCTCCTGGATCTGTTCCCGTTCCGCCTCCTGGGTTTCCTCCTGGATCTGTTCCCGTTCCGCCTCCTGGGTTTCCTCCTGGATCTGTTCCCGTTCCGCCTCCTGGGTTTCCTCCTGGATCTGTTCCCGTTCCGCCTCCTGGGTTTCCTCCTGGATCTGTTCCCGTTCCGCCTTCAGGGGTCCCTCCGTTACCATTGTTATCCTGTTCCGTTTTTTGAATGATAGGTTTTTTAGCAGTGTGTACTAGCGGCATTATTCCATACTGCGTTTTATTAACTACATTTTCCACCTTGCTATTTTGGGATTGTGTTCCTTCATCCTCTTTTTTAGGTTCTTCTTTTTTAGGCTCTTCTTTTTTAGGCTCTTCTTTTTTAGGCTCTTCTTTTCCAGAACTAGTTTCTTTTTCGTAATTTCCATTTAATCTCCATTCCCATGTTACTGGAGAGAAAACATCTATATTGATGCTTGGATCTATTAACTTCACATGAAGGTTAATTTTTAAATCCCCTTCATTACGGGCAGGTATTGTAACTGCTCCGTTTTGAAGAAATTCACTTGTATGATCCACATCATCAATATACAAAGATCCTGTACTTCCGTATAGTTCAAAGCCACTTGGAATACTTATGTTCATAGTTTGAGGTGATTCCATCTTGATTACTTTCGCTGTATCACTAAATGTAATTCCATCCTTAGAAAGACTATTCTTTACTTCTTTAATTGAATTTCCTAAAGAGATTTTATTTACAGGATCATAATTAAAGTTATTTTCTTTATTATATTTATTTGTAAATTGAATTACATTTTTCAGTTGTAATTTCGTTTCATCTGGCAAATCACTTTGAACTATTTCTTCCATATTTAAACTAGGTAATTTTGTAATTAAATTCTCGATTTGTTGCTTTATTCGAACATCTGGTTGTTTCATTAACGTATTTATAAATACTTCTTGCTTTCCATCGTTCGACATAGATTGCTTTAACTTTTTAATTATCGTCTCTTGAATATCACTTTCTAACTTTCCTGCAAGTTCTGTATCATATTCTGACACTTGTTTTTTTACATCTGTTAAATATTTTTGAATTGCTGAAGCATCAGCTAAAATATTTGGTTCTTTCTCTGAAAGCGTAAATTGATTTGTAATAACTTTATTAGCGGATTCCAATGCACTTAACTGCTTTAAAACATCGCCTGTATTCATATCACTCATGTATTGATTAAATTGATTCGTAAAATTATTCGCTAACAGATTATTATCAGATTGCATTTTTTGGAAGTTATTAAAACCATCTAAATACGTATTGTTAGATTTATTCCCTTCATCTAACGCTAAACCGAAACCTTTTAAAACATCCTGAAATCCTTTGAAACTAGTAACAGAAACCCCAGTATAATCTTGCACTGTTTTAAATTGATTTGTATAATTTGCCAAAGGACTATGTACATCTTTTTTGTACATAGTTGTTTGAACGTTTCCTTTTTCAATTATTTTGCCTATATTATCTTGTGCACCTTGCAACTTACCGATAATACTTGCAAAATAAACGTCGATGATTTGCTTATTGAAATCCTCTAAAATTGTAGACGCCGTATTTTCAGCTTCAGCTTTCAAATCTTTATTCCCAGTCGCGTTTACTTTGTAGTTTAACGTTAATTTCTCCGGCAGTTCTGAATCAATCGCAACGGCCTTCCTAGAAAAATCATTAGGTATTACAATCATCATATTGTAATTATTATTTTTCAAACCATTTTCTGCTACTCCGCGACTAACTACGTACCATTCTTGTTTCGTATTTTTATTTACATTTTTAACAAATTGATCTCCAAACGCTATTTTATTCCCTTCAAATACAGTTCCTTGATCTTCATTTACTAATGCAACTGTCATTTTTAGCGTGCTATTCTCATTAGCTTTCTTAACATTTTGATTTAATGCTAAATAGGAGACTCCTGTTGATAGCACAAGAGCTAAAATAATAAACAACAAGATGCTCCACTTAAACTTTTTCACTACTTATCACTCCTGCGGCTGCGAGTCTATTAAGTTAAGGACTCCTTATCTTACTCTAGTTTTAAAGCAATTTAGCCATACAACGAAAGTTGCATGGCTAAATTATATATTTCTTTTGCCCGTTTTTATTGTAGACCGAAATTACGAGAAAGATCTTCGTCGTGTCTAGCAACAGCCTCTGCAGTCTTATTAAGCTGCATATTAATTTCTTGTAATAGCTCTGCGAAGTTTTGTACTTTTGGTTTTAATTGATTGAACTGTTGATCAAAACCTTCGAAAGCACGACCTTCCCATTCTCCTCTTAATTCATTTTGTAAGTTTTGTAACTGACGTAAAATGTCCTCAATTTGATTTGCACCTTGTCCATATCGAGTCGCTTTTGATTTAAGCTCCTCTGGTGACATACGAATTTGTCCTGCCATTATTAAATCCCCCTTAAAATTTAAAAATAGTAAAATTAAACCAAAATCAATTCTACAAATTGATTATATCAATAATTTAAAAATTTCTAAATAAAAAAATGATATTTTTCCAAAATTTCTCTTTTAACATAATAACATTATATTATATAATATGAATTTATTGTTTTTTTTAAAAGGACTGCTAAGCGTTTCTACCTCTATTTAATAATAAAAAGAAAACCTTTTTTACCCAAAATTCAGAATATAACCTTTACAAATTACATACTCATTTTCTTTTTCTTGTTTCTTCGCCCACTTAAAATCGTTTTCTCACTTCAACGTCATGATTACTTGTCTTTCAACGAAGCCAAAATCTTCGTACATTTCTTTTGCAAAGTTCCCTGTAAATACATTCAAGCGAATTTCTGAATACTTTTCTTGTAGTTCCTTGATCCCAGCTTTCATTAGTTTTCGTGATAATCCTCTCCCACGATACTCTGAAAAAACATACAATTCATAAATAAAACCGAGTTTTTCACGAGAGAAATAGTCCACATTTTCTCCTATTAGTATCCATCCCACTACTTTATTTTCTTCCTTTGTAACTATATAATATGCCCCTTTTTCTACTAAAGGTTTTGTAATTTCAATCGCTTTTTCCGTACTTAGTTGACAATTTCCTCTCGTTCCTTCGAAAAGTGATTGAGCTGCATAATGTAATATTTGTTTCGTTTCTTCCTCATCCGCTTTTGTAATCATTCCTTTCTCCCTCCTGCCCTCTAATCATCATTGAAATACCATTTTCAAGACCGTCTGACTCAATTACCATTGCCATCAATCCTTTTTCCGTACTCGTTTCATGTAACTCGCCCTTCGCCCAAAACGCAGCTTGTCCAGCTCCTATCTTCACTTTTTCTTTATCTGATCCGCAAACAAATCCTTCTCCTTGTACAATTAGAAGCAGTTGAGATACAACTGCTTCATGATATCCAATAACTCCATTCGGTTGTAGATGCATAGAACCGATATGTATATTCCCTTGATGTTTTAATATTTTTGACATTATAAAGTTAGATTGAAATGCTGATATATGCTCTCCCACTTTTTCACTGAAATCAAAAATTTTCATTTCTGATCCTCCTTATATGTATAAAACCATTCTCACTGTTTGCAGCATATGCCCTTCGAAATCTTCTTCAAATTGCTCTAAAGCCGCAAAACCTTTTGCTTCATAAAATCGTTTTCCTTTTTCATTTTCCGCTTCTACATGAATGTACATTTTTCGAATCCCTTTTAACGTCTTGATCCCTTTTTGTAACAAAGCTGTCCCTATCCCTTTCCCTTGCTGATCTGGCAACAAATAAATTGCACCTAATTCTGCTTCGTTTTGCAGTCTAATTGGTGAAAAATTTGCAAAGCCAATTACTTCTCCCTCTTCTTCCGCAACAAATAAATGTGTATTTTCAAGGCGATATTTCATTTTTTCATCGGAATACGCTTCATTTAAAAAGTTGTCTTGAATCTCTCCCGGAATAATTCCTTCGTAAGTATCATGCCAAGCTATTTTCGCTACGTTTTGTACAGCATGAATATCTTCTTGCTTCATTTCTCTAATTACATATGTCATCTCGATGTCTCCATTCTCTTTAAATTATATTCTGTTAATATACTAGAAGAAATGGCAAAATCATTTTCATAATTTACCTTAATTAATTTTAACTTCTCAATCGAAGCTAGTGTAACATCAAACTTTTCATATATACATTCCATTACACTTAAAAATTGATTTAAATTTAACCCATTTGCAATCGTGCAATGCGGCACCCATTTTCCTGGTACGTAATATGACTGTAGATTATCATGAAAAACTTTGAAATAATCATGATAAGAATGATGAAGTCTTAATAACTCATCAGTAATGGTTGGTGCTAGAAAGATCGTTCCGTTAGTAGGAAAAGTTCCAACAGAAGGAAAAGTTACAGTGGAGATGTTCTCTTGAAAAGCTACAAACTCCTCTAATCTCTTCGTATATAAATTAATATCTAACTCCTTATAATCAGCCAATGTTATATGTGGTTCTACTCCGGCTAGTTCATTTGTTTCAATTATATTCGTTAATTCATTTTGCAATTCTCTAACTTTATTAGTAGACACACAATCAAATGTAGCAATGATAGCGTACATGCTTCCTCACCCCTTCGTTACACATAGCACTTCCCATTCTTCACGAATCATTCCCATTCGAATAGAATCATAGTATGTCCCGTTATAATATCGGCATTTTCGCATTCTTCCTTCTAAGCTCATTCCTATTTTCTCTGCTACTTTCATCATTCTTTCATTGCCAGACCAAGTTGTAAGCCCTACTCTACCAATCTCCATATTTTCAAAAAGTAAGTCCCTATATAATGTTAATGCTTCTGTACCATATCCACCATTCCAGTATGCTGGGTCATAAATTACGATTCCCATTTCTAACCAACGCGTCGGTTTATGCTCCCAATAAAATCCGACTGTCCCTATAATTTGACCGTCATTTTCGACAATTAAATTCGATAGCGGCTCTTCTATTAAACGTTTTTGTGAGTTTTCTTTATATCGCGTGTATTCTTGCATTGTTATTGGAAAGTATGGTGCATCCCATTTTTTCCACTCTGGATTTTCTTCTTTATATATGCAGCTCCATAATGTTTTGATATCTGATTCTTCTATTGTACGAATTGTAACTTTGTTCCCCTTTAATATAACGTTTTGCATAATTTCCTCCTACATTCCTCTTTATTTCATATACAATTATAATGTTTTTTCAGAAAAATCAAAACAAAACTCTACTCTATATTGTATAATTTTGTTATAAGATACGAATTATTTATGTAAATTAACCAATTTTTTCGAGTTTAATCTAGAAACGGAATTTCGGAAAAAATTAGATGAAGTACGAACTCGTAGCATAGTTAATAAAAAACAGGAGGTTATATCCCTCCCATTTTAGCTAAATATTGTATTTCCCTTCTTTTCTACCTCAAGTAGAATCCCTTTCTCTATCCAGCCCTCTACACCATCTTTTTTAATTAAATCATATCCCATGCAGCTACCATCAATTAAAGAAACTGTATCCCCTTTTCTAATACTGATTTGCGCACAAGAAATATCCGTTTTCACTGTATACTCACCTGATTCAAGTTGCTTTATATACTCGTTTTTCACATGAAGTAATTCATTTGTTCCTAGTTGTTTACATACGGTAAAACCTTTCATTCTCTCCACAGGTTCTATGTAATAATGTGGATATGTAACCCCGCCCTGCATTACTGAATTCGCATTAAAATCAGCCAATACTTCATACTGTGGAAAATGATCTACATATGTATAAGAAAACGTATCAGCTGAAGTTGTCCTCTGAATAATAAATGCATTTAATTGCCCTGCTTCTTTAATCGCATTACCACCATCAATCGCAATAATTTTTTTCTCCTTATCAATAACTGGATTGTTAGACGGCGCCTCCTCGGAATAGTTCACAACAGGCCAATGCCCAACAATTACGTACTTATCCGCACTATGTGACTTATTAAAAAACTCTGGTATTGCAATTGCATTTTTCCTGTCTGTTTGTCTCCAATTCTCTCTATCTTCAAGGCCAGCATGTACAAAGATATAATCATCAGTTTCAATAGCAGTTGGCAATTCTGTTAGCCACTTTATTTCTTTTAAAAAATGGCCCATCAATATGTTTTTCACTTCACAAATATCACTTTCTTCATTAACTGTAATGTTCAATTGCCCTAGCCATTCATTAAAAATTGTATTCTTTCTCGTACATAAATAATTTATTAGCGCAGGATTTTCATTTACAAGCGCTTCAACTACAACTTCACAATTCCCTTCAATTACATAAACATTTGGCTTGCTAACTACTAAATCCATGACATAGTTTACGACGCCAATGCTATCGTTCCCCTTCTCACAAAGGTCGCCATTTATAATTAAATAATCATCATCTTTAAAATTAACTTTATGTAGTAGTTCCTTAAAAAGATCTAATTCTCCATGAATATCAGAAATAATGATGACTCTTACATCATTTGGTATAGATAATTTCTTTATTTTTTCCAAGTATAAACGCTCCTAACATTCTCTAAATACAATATTCCCTTGTTAATTTCTAATATTCGACAAATTATATTACTAGACCTGTTCCTAGCTCAAATCTGTAAAAGAAAATAGGTTCCATATATTTTTACACACGGAACCTACTTAATATTATAACTCTTTATAAAAAGAATAACTTACCTTATCATAGCCTTCTCTTTCATAAAAACGATGGGCATCAACTCTTGGAAACGCTGATGTAAGAACGATAGAATTGCACCCTTTTTCTCTCCCCCATTTTTCTACATATGACAGAAGAACTTTACCATATCCTTTCGATCTGTGAGCTTCCGCAGTTACAAGGTCATATACGAAAACATGTTTCTCATTATAAAAGTTCGTACAAATTGCTACACCAGCAAGACAAACAACTTCATCATCTTCATTCTGTAACGAAAGTAGTTTATAATTTTCTTCTTTCATTTTTTGAAATAAAGAACTTGCTTCTTCTCTTGAAAGTTTCGTTCGTAATTGCTGTAATACGGGGAATACATCATGTAAATCAGCTTCTGTTACTACTTCTCTAATATTCATTATGATTCTCTCCTTACTATTTATAAAATTTTCTAAATGTTATATCATTATTATAAAAAGTAACTGCCCCTCACTTAAGTGACAGTTCGATTATTTTTTATATGGCCAGTTTTTAAAGGAGAATTCATAAAATGGATCTTACTATCCCATTGCAATTAGAAAGTAAAACACCAATTTATTTACAAATTTACGAATATATGAAACGAGAAATCTCTCAGGGATCACTGCCTGCCGGTACACGCCTTCCTTCTCACAGAAATTTAGCGGTACAACTTAATGTTAGCCGTATTACTGTTGAATCTGCTTATCAACAATTACTAGCTGAAGGTTATGTAGAAAGTAAACCGAAACGTGGGATTTTTGTTGCAGAAGTTGATATTGATGTCATTCAAAATAAACAACAAGTTGTGTCAAACAGCGCTAACAATATAAAAAAAGAACAATATGACTATGATTGTAGCCAAGGGCTGATTGATCAAAAAGCTTTTCCAATTACAAACTGGAAAAGAGCTTTACAAGAAACTTTATTCCAATATGAAAATGAATTATTTGCTAGAGAAGATCCTCAAGGTGAGTTCGTTCTACGAGAGCATATTTCAAAATATTTATACCATGCCCGCGGGGTACATTCTTCACCTGATCAAATTATTATCGGAGCCGGTACGCAGCCTCTTCTTTGGCTACTACTTCAACTGCTTGGTTCAAAAAAAGAATACGGAATCGAAAACCCTGGATTTCACCGTATAACTGCCATGATTCAAAGTTCTGGTCTTCCTGTTCACCCTATTTCATTAGACGATAAAGGGATTCGTATTTCAGCTTTACGTGAATCACGTTCCAATGTAGCATACGTCACTCCATCACACCAATTTCCTCTTGGAATGATTATGCCATTATCTAGAAGGCTCGAATTATTAAGATGGGCCAATGATTGCGGAGGATATATTATTGAAGATGATTATGACGGAGAATTTCGTTATGTAGGAAAACCTATTCCCTCTTTACAAGGACTAGATTCAAATGAACGCGTTATTTATATGGGAACTTTCTCGAAATCCTTCTTACCTTCTTTGCGAATGGGGTATATCGTTTTACCAACTCATCTATTAAAAATCTATAAAGATCTTGAAGGTAAGTTTAAACAAACTGTTTCCACAATACAGCAACTCGCTTTTGCAACCTTTATTCACAATGGTGATTGGGAGCGCCATTTGAACCGTAGTCGTACGTTATATAAAAGAAAGCACACATTACTAGTTAAATCTATCAAAAATGAAATGGGATCTCGTGTTCAAATACTTGGCGAACAGTCTGGACTGCATATCGTACTTCATGTTCATAATGGTATGAACGAACAAGAACTTATTCATGCTGCTGCAAAACAACAAATCAAATTATACCCACTCTCTACATATGATTCTGTACATAATTTAAGCGAGGCGTCATATGTACTACTCGGTTTCGGCAGCATTCCCGAAGATAGTATCGAAATTGTAGTCAAATTACTAAAGGAAGCCTGGTTCCCTAAGTAAAATAACTCCACATAAGTTATACTTATGTGGAGTTATTTTACACACTATTTTTCTGATACGTCTCCTGATCGAGCTGTCCTTCCTGGACGCTTTACACCAGTTGTTTCTGTTGAATAAGAAGCTTCAATTATAGCACTTGGATCTACAGAGAGAACGAGATCTTTCATTTTCGGATAAATGAAACGGTTTGTAATACAATAAATAATTCTCTGGTGCTCTCCTAAAAAACCACCTTCTCCATGTAGATACGTAACAGACAGTTGTAATTCTCTCATAAGCAGTTCGCCAATTTCTTTATTTTTATTCGAAATAATCATGACGCTCTTTCCTTGATTAATACCGTCTAATATGAAATCAATCATCTTCGTAACAATATAGAAAATTGCTAATGAGAACATCGCTTGCTCAATTGAAAATAAAATAGCAACAAATACAAAGATAACTGCATTTACAGTAAGTAAAAATGTACTAATTGGTACTTTAAAATGCTTGTTCATCCAAACAGCTAACATTTCTGATCCATCAATTGCTCCGCCCATTTTTACAACGATTCCAACACCAACACCAAATAGTACTCCTCCATAAAGTACAATTAATAATTCTGAAGTCGTAATAGCTGGAAATGGCTTTAAATAGATCAATCCGAGTGTTGTAACAACATTTGCATAGGATGTACGGATAAAAAACTTCTTTCCCATTACTTTTGCAGTAAATAGTAAAATAGGAATATTAAGTCCTAAAAAACTCCATAAAGCGGTAATCCTGCAACTTTATTTGCCATAATAGCAATGGCCGTTACCCCGCCATCTACTAATCCATTAGGGGCTAAAATAAGTTCCAGTGAACCAGCTACAATAATAGATCCAATTGTTAATAATACGTATTCGAATAATTTTTTCATTCATTACCCCCAAAACTTATATATTTTCTTAGTATTATTTTACCGTAATTTTTCTACTAATACAAAGATACCGGTTTATATACACAAAAGTTTCACCATTACAGTGGTTTTTATGTAATTTATTTAAAGGCTAATACAAGAAACACACTTACAGATTAAAAGTAGTAAGTGTGTTTTTAACATCTACTTAAGCTTTGAAAACGGCTTCATTTTTAATTTAAATATTTCCTCAACCGCTCTTTGATACCCACCACCATTTCGAAGCGAGTTTCCAACCGTACGACTATTTTCCTTAAACGTCACATCACACATTACTTTCTTTACAGTTTCACGTAACAGTTCAGAAGTTAATTCGTTACGATTAAGTCTTATGCCTGCCCCTACTTCATTTAATCGTTTCGCAACTAATGGCTGATCTCCTGTTACCGGAATTACAACTAACGGAACACCGTAATATAACGCTTCACTCGAACTATTCATACCTCCATGTGTCACGAATACATCAGTATGTTGTAAAACTTCTAATTGTGGCACATAATTATACAACTTAAAGTTATTCGGAATGTTTTCAAATTGATTTATATTTATCTTTTTGCCAACGACTAATACGACCGTCGCATCTACATCTTTAAACGCTTCAAAACATTTCTCATACAACACCGGTTGCTCATTAAAAACTGTTCCCATAGAAATGAAAATCACTTTTTCATCTTTTAAATCTTCAATAGGAAAACTACCCACTTCTTTACGAGTAGCAATTGATGGACCGACAAATTTATAAGATTCATCAAATACATCCGAATGCGGCTGATATTCTTTTGAAGTATATACAATAGTAATATCACCAGGATGATTCATAATATCATACAGACTATTACATTTCATTCCATATTGCTCTTTCCATCTTTCCATTCCAACTAAACAAGATTGATATAGTGGATTAGTTTCATCTATTTGTCTCGATTCTTGCTCATCATTAAAAGTAATGTACTGATTAAAAGCAAAAGTTGTACAAGAAGAAACACTAGGTAATTGTAAAACATTCGCTATAATACGTCCTACTGGAAAATGATTATCGTATATTAAATAATCGTACTTTTCTCCTTTCGCTTCTTCTACTATTTGAGTAACAATACGTTCTGATGCTTCCATCATATGAGATAGCATGGTTAAAGGACTACCACCTTCATTTACTCGTTCCATAATATTGATTTGCGAAAGAAAGTTTTCAAATGCTCGAAATTCCGCACCTGTTGCTTCAACCTTTTTTCTGTAATCTTCAACACAATATGACACGACTGTTTCCCCACGCCGAATTAGCTCACTAACAACTGCTAGCGTCGGATTAATATGGCCTTCTCCAGGAAAATTTATTACGAGTACGTTCGCCATAACATTCTCTCCTTTCCATCTAACAAAACTTAATAATTAATCAAGTTAATTAATTTAAATCTATTATAAAGGAATCTATTCTACTTCTTCATATGTTTCTCTTCATTTTATTATTGAGAAATATTTTCTATATCCCGCACTATTACGATTACAAAAGCTTATAACTGAATACTTATTTCCCCTTTTGCTCTCCATATCCTATTAAATACGTACTTTACATTCAAGCATTTCTACACGTTAATCACCCGAAGAATTATTTTGATAATTCATACAAAACCAGAAAAATATAATTTCCATTCTAATTTCTCACTATAAATTTATTTATGTTCTGTATTATCCCCTATCATTATCCACGTAGTACATATTCTGTTATATAATGAATTTATAGAATTTACAGAATAAGGAGTCCTTTCATGCTACAACAACTATTCAATTCACCTATTTTATCTGTTCAAACTTTACACCCAGGTTATGAAGACCATGCAAGCGACGTATTTCTTGTTAAAACAGAGGCTAAAGAAGTTATTGTTCGTTCCTCAAAAATGACTGAAGAGCCCAACAATGATTTTTGGTGGGGATGTAAAAACTTTTTTGGAATTGATCCAAGGAACGTACATTATTTAGAAACAATACACGCATTATTGAAAAAGCATACTACCTTACCCATCCCTACTATTTTGCAAAAACATGTTTTAAATGGGCGAGAGTATGTAATCGCCGAAAAACTAACCGGAAGTACACTGCAATCATTTATCGGACAACCTGATTCTATTTTATTCAGCCTTGGAAAAGGACTAGCAGAGGTTCATTCATTTAAAGCTAATTTCACAGGAAACCCTTCTGGTACTTTCCAAGTTCCACTAGAAGAATTTAAATCTCACATTTTAAAAGTAAGCAAGAACCTTGTAAATATGTTTTATTCCGATAATGCGAGCATACATAACGCATTTCATACTTTTGAATCACAGCTCTCTTCCTTGCCGTCACCGAAGGAATCTACACTCGTTTTAATTGATATGGACCCTACTCAGTTTTTATCAGATGGCAAATCTATTACTGGTTTAGTAGATACAGAGGCTTATGCAATTTCCCCACGAGAGTTTGATTTTATTGGATTAGAATATGTATTTACTGAAAAAGAAGCTTGTGCTTTTAAAAAAGGTTATGAGACCATTATGCCCATTCCTCGTCTTAAAGAATGTAGACAGCCCTATCGATATTTATATCGCTTATTATCTGTTCAGGGGAATGTGGAGTTAGAAAAGTGGTTACGTCATCCATCATATTTTTAATAACGATTGCGAGGGATTATGAAATGAATATTGAAAAAAAGAAATCTTTAACAACAAACGAAATTCAGCAAATGAAAGGTTTAGCACATATTTGCGGGCAACACGATCAAATTGATTACTCGTCAGAGTTACATGTCAACTTTTTAACTGCTCGTAATAAAGATGTGATAAATGATTTTCTATTTTATGATGATACTCAATTAATCGGTGCATTAAGTATGTATGACTTTGAAAGACCGACAAAACTGGAGTTAATAGGGTTTGTTCATCCGAACTATAGGAAACAACATATAGGCACTACTCTTTTACAAACCGCAATGAAAGAAATACAAAAAAGAGAGGCAGATGAAGCCCTTCTTATAATTAATGGTGACTCTATTTCAGGAAAATCATTTGCAAAACAAATGAACCTTCCTTATTTATACAGTGAATACGGTATGGCGTTCAAAACAAACGAAGCACAAAAAACAATGAAAAATAATATTAATCTTACCGTTGCATCTTCTGAATTACTTCCTGATCTTATAGAAATCGCTAGTGAAGCTTTTGGAGATTCGGCAGCAAATACATCCACATGGTTACAAAAGATGATGAATTCATCTTCCCATCAAGTTTACAGTGCTCTTATCGATGAAAAAGTGATAGGAACGATTACAGTTACTGAGCAAGAGCAATCTACTACACTATCAGGATTTGCAGTTCATCCTTCTTATCAAGGTAAAGGATATGGTAAAGATATTCTTAGTTATATGGTACATACACTTATTACAGAAGGAGTTTCAACAATTGAACTAGACGTCGAAACGAAAAATAACAATGCTTTAAAACTATATACACAATGTGGTTTTGAAATTATGACAAAGTATGATTATTATAGATTGTTGGAATAGGAGTGACTTTTCTACCGAGGAATCATGTTATTTTAGAGACGAAATTATTACCTCTTTAAAATCTGTAGGATGTAACAATATACAACTACACGGTATAAATAGAACATTTTCCATTTGTCAAAAATAAAAAAACTGAATCATATCGATTCAGTTTTTTCTTATTTTTTTCTTAGTATATTTACAACCGCAGTCGTTTCATCATTTTTTTTATAAACACGTGGAATTCTTCTATCCAACATGCATGTAACTTCATAATTAATTGTACCTAACATATCTGCTATTTCTTCCACCGCAATCTCTTCTTCACCTTGTTTGCCGTAGAATACAACTTCGTCTCCTACTTGTACTGGCATTGCATTTGTAACATCTAGCATAAGCTGATCCATACAAACACGGCCAATTACAGGTACTCGTACTCCGTTTATTAGTGCATGCCCTTTATTAGATAGCTGACGATTATAACCATCAGCATAACCAATCGGTACAGTTGCAATCCATTCTTCGCCCGTTGTTACATAAGTATTCCCATAGCTAACACCACGATTTTTCTTCGCATGTTTAACATGAGCTACTTTTGATTTTAAAGACAACGCTGGCTGTAAGGAAGCAACTGTATAATCCACTTCTCTTGAAGGATACATACCGTAAATTCCAATACCGACACGAACCATATTTTGAAATGTGTTACTAAGTTCCATTGATCCTGCACTGTTTGAACTATGAATATATGGAAAATGAATTCCTAATTCTTCCGCTGTATTTACAGCTTTCTCAAACAAATTTGTTTGCATATTTGTATAAGTTTTATCTATTTCATCAGCGGTAGAGTAATGTGTAAACATCCCTACTACTTCTACATATCGCATACGTTTTAACTCTTCAAAAAACGGTTTAACTTCTTCTTCCTGTAAACCAATACGGCTCATTCCTGTATCAATTTTCACATGAATTCGCACTTTCTTTTGAAGATGGTTTGCAACTTCATCTATACCTTGTAAATCTTCTACTCTATAAACAGTCATCATAACGTCATATTGAATTACATCTTCTACAGCTGCTACTGGTGTATATCCTAAAATTAAAATAGGTACAGTGATTCCAGCTTCTCTTAATTCAATTGCTTCATCTACAAATGCAACTGCAAGTTGGTTTATTCCTGCTTCAATAGCCGATTTCGCAACTTCAACTGCCCCATGACCATACCCATTCGCTTTTACAGCAGCCATCATTGCAATATTTTCATCATTCACACGTTTTTTAAATTCTTTTACATTATGTTTTACCGCATTTAAGTCAACTTCAACAATTGTATCTCTTCCATATTTCAAGCTCATTGGTCTAACTCCTAACTCAATAATTACATTCCATTCTATTTCACGTTTCATATGACCTTTTACAATATAATACTTTTCACTATGCTAGTCAAACTACTAGAATTTTCGGAATTTTGAGTATGATATAATACCCTTAAGATACTATTATATACGGAGGTGAGAATAATTACAATGTTTGTTCCATCTGCATTGAATCAAGTTAAAATTGCTATCGATACTTCCATTCAAATACTGAACCAATATACTGAAAGTGATTTGAAAATAAAGCCGATTGAATCAAAGCGGTCATTATTTGAAATGTGCACACATCTTTCCCTTATTTTCCATGCTGATTTACTCATATTAAATGGTATTACGGAAAAAGACTTACATACCTTTTATATAGAACAAACACCAGAAACAATTACTCAAATACAGCAAACGATGATACAAGGGTACGATTTACTTTCTAAAACTTTTTTATCCTATTCCAATGAAGAATTAGCGGAAACTATGACTGCTTATTGGGGTATTTCTTACTCTCGATTCGAATGGTTGCTTGAAATCGTTGCACATTTTTATCATCATCGCGGGCAAATTCATATTTTATTATGTGAGCACGTTAAAGATCCTAACATACCTTTATTTCAATAAAGGTATGTTAGACGACATTAAACTTTTTTAAGGCAAATAAAATACCACCTTCACTCGCCTTCTTTGTAACGAAATCTGCTCTTGTTTTTAACTCTTCTCCACCATTCTCCATCGCAATTCCTAGTCCTACATACTGTAACATCTCAATATCATTTCCACCGTCACCAAAAGCAATTGCTTCTGATTTACAAATTTTCAGATGTTCCAATACCTTTTGAATTGCAGTTAGTTTCGATACTTTATTATCTTCCAACACATTCATAACGTAACCATGAAAACGTTCAAACGTAAGCATTGGATATCTTTTCAAAAATTTTTGAGTTTCTGATTCATCAGCATACAGACATACACAATAAACCTCTTCTAACAAGTTTCTGACTTTGTCAGGATACTGCTCTAAATTTAACGTTTCGTTTAGTGCTCGTATTACACGTTCATCTTTCGAGGCAACACCATTCATTGCAAATTCTTCTGTAAAATAAGAAACACTATGACCATGTAATTCAGCGAAATTTGAAATATCATGAACAATTTCACTTGAAAGTACCGATTTATGTATAACTTCTTCCCTACATTTTATATGTGCACCATTTGCAGAAATAAACGTGTTTATGCCCAGCTCTTTAAATTGTGAACATAAGCTATATGGTCTCCCGGTTGTAACAACTACGTGAATCCCTTTATCTATTAACCTTTGTATCGCTTCTCTTGTACTTTCGTGCATACTTCTATCAATCTCACTTAAAAGGGTACCATCAACATCGAAAAATACAACTTTGTACACAGGTCCTTACATCCCGTCCAAATGATTCGTATCATTTATGAAATGTACCGTTTTTTGTGCACCCTCAATTTCAATCAAACTAATTCCCGTATCTCCCATTTTAAAATAATAGTCCATGCTAATTGGCATTTGGAAAAAAGCTCGTAAAATACTATTTATTACACCACCGTGTGCAACAATTGCAATTCGGTCATATGTATTCTCTGTCACGATTTTAGAAAAAATTCCTTCTATTCTCATTCTAAATTCAATAAATGATTCCCCGTTTTCAAAACGATCATGAAGAAATTTTGGCTCTGGATATTTTTTCGCTTCTTCAAATGATAACCCTGCTTGTACCCCATTATTAAACTCCATTAATTCTTCTTCTAGTTGAATTGGGCACCCAATTCCTCCTGCTAATGTTTCACCAGTTTCGCGGGCACGTTTTAATGTGCTTGCCCAAATGAAATCTGGCGGGAAATCTGCTTTCACTTTCTGTACAAGTCTTTGTACTTGCTGTCTTCCCTTTTCTGTTAATTCAAAGTCAGCTCGACCTTCATGTACATTTAAAATATCCGCTTCTGATTCACCGTGGCGTATTAGTAGTATTTGCATATTTCCCCTACTTCCTCATTTAATATTCACAAGATTCCATTATATCACATTCTTACCTTTCCATAACAAAAAGGAACGGTTTCCCGTTCCTCACCCATTCACTTTCTCCGCATTGTTCCAATAATATTTACTAAACGCTTCCGTCAACACATCAATTGTGTTATATAATTCATCTAATGTATTATCAACACCACCAACTTCAATTAACATCGCATTTTTAGATAAATCTTGATTATAAACACCATTTCCATCTTTTTTATACTTTGGAAAGATTCCTCTGCTTAATCCGTAATAGTTTTCATCTAAATAACTATTGATTGCTCTTGCAATTTTTTCATTTTCAGCACGCCCTTCATTTTCCATCCCAATTATAAAATATAATCTTGCATACGATTTCCCGTTAATTACTTTTGTTGTTACCTTCTTCCGCTGATCATCACGGTGTATATCAATCGGAAACGCAATTTTATTATTTTGTGCTAATGTTTCTTTTACATATTCATGAGACGCTTTATATGATTGCGGCCATTTCCATTTTTTACTCGCTAATAAATCCCCCATATTCGTTTTATCATGAACTACCGGAATTCCTTGTCCTTCAAGTTGTTCTTTCATACGTTTCCCTAGTAAGGACACATTTACATCTGGACTTGATGGATCGGTAGCCCCTGGTAATAACGGAAAGAAAGATTCCCAGCTATGTGTATGATAAATATATACTGCACTTTCACCTTTTTTCGCTCCGTTCTTTTTCTGAACCGGATTATTCTTTTCAGCTTCTGTAACTTTATCTTTTGCTACTTCTCGCTCTTTCGTTACTTCTTCAATCGGTACACTAGATTCATTTGGGATATTCGTAAAGTTTGTCCCTTCCCCAGCTACGATAATGTTAGAGTAATACTTTGACATACCAGGCACTTCTTTACCGACAAACGTTCTTAAATCTTTAATTTTCAAATCCGTCGCAATCGAGAACATTAAATTTCCAAATGACTCCCTTTTATTCTGCTTAAAATAATCAAATCCGTAATAGCGATTCTCACTTTCTAGCATTTGAACAAAACCTTGCATCGATACTTTTCCAAACCATTGATTCGCGTAATTCGATTTCATTGTATGTAAAAGCGACGTCAAAATCGACGCAATAATAATTATGACTAGTGCATATAGAAAGAGTAACGAGATTAGTTTCTTCCCATGTATACGGGTTGCATACTTCTTCACTGTATCACCTTCTTTATACATGGATATGTACAAGCCTTTCGTAATATACGCAAAAAAAAGAGAAATGGCATCCCATTTCTCTTCCTCACTCTTATTGTTCTTTTTCTGTATCTGACGAAGGTAATTTCTTCGTTTGTTTCTCTTTAAAGATTTCCCCAATTGCCCCAAGAGTACCAAGTGTTTCAATTGCATTAGACGGAATAAAGACTTTATTCGCTGGTCCTTTTGCAACCTCAATCAATGATTCAAATGATTTATAAGCAAGTACGCGCTCATCTAAATCTGCTGCGCGAAGTAATTCAATTCGGTTTTGTTCTGCTTTTGCAATTTCCTCAATCGCTCTCGCTTCCCCTTGCGCTTCTAATTCTTTCGCTTCTCGTATACCTTCCGCTTCACGAATACGCGCTTCTTTATCCCCTTCAGCCATTAAAATTTTACTTTGTTTTTCCCCTTCAGCACGAAGGACTTTATCTTGTTTCGCTGCTTCAGCTTCTAAAATGATCGCACGTTTATTACGTTCTGCTTTCATTTGTTTTTCCATTGATACTTGCACATCTTTTGGTGGATTAATATCGACTATTTCGACACGCTCAATACGAACGCCCCATTTTTCTGTCGCTTCATCAAGTGCTAAACGAATTTCTGTTGAAATTTTTTCACGACCTGATAATGTTTCATCAAGCTCCATTTTACCAATAATTTGACGCATTGTTGCAGATGTAATATTACGAACACCATATTCATAGTTTGAAATACCATATGTCGCAAGCTCTGGTTCAACAATTTGATAGAAAATAATTGTATCAATTTCTACTTGTACATTATCTTTCGTTATTACCTTTTGTGGTGGTACATTCGTTTGTTGAATACGTAAATCGTGATATACACGAACGCGGTCTACAATTGGGATTAGAATATTTAATCCTGGGTGCATAATCCGTTGAAATTTACCAAACCTTTCAACGACCCCAACTTTTTGCTGAGAAATAATTTTAATTGTCAATGCAATAAATACAACGACAATCAATGCGAAAATAATCGTTAACGTTAATGCTACTGCCATATTTATTCACTCTCCTTTTTCACTTGTAAAATAGTACTATGCCTCTGTATAACAACGACTTTTTCTCCAGCATCAATAGGAGTATCCGAAATAGCTGTCCAAGTATCTCCATCCACTTTCACAATACCGTTCACTTCACTTGTAATCGTTTGCATAACAATTCCCTTTTTACCAACAAGTTTATCTACTGTATCAGTAAAACCTTTTGCTTCTCGAAAGTTTTTGGAAATTCTTTTCGTAAAGAAAGTCAATGTTAAACTTACAATCGCCCCAACAACAACTTGTAAAAATAGTGCATCAGGAGCAAACAAAGCAATAAGACCTCCGACAACAGCTCCAATTCCAAGCCAAAGCATGTAAAACGTAATCGACAACATTTCTGCAATAAATAAAATACCCGCTATTATAAACCAAATCACCCATCCAGCCATATGCAACCCTCACTTTCTTTCTCATTTTCTATATGTATATGAAGAAAAGAATGGTTTATCCGCCCTTTCTCATGGAGGGGGCGTTTGCTACAAGCTATTATATGTATTCGCTGTTACAACAAGCATTAATAAAATGCTATATTAATATATTCTTCATTATACACGAAAATCCCTTTCAAAAAATGACAAAAAATTTAATTCTTTCAAAAATATAACTTACAGATTATAATAATTAAAATTAAAATTAAAAAGCAGTATTGATTTGAAAGGTGGTATTCTTATTGCCTAAACGTTCACTAACTTACTATTTGGGCTCCAAAATATGCATTACTCTCGCTGACATTGTATACATAATGATTATTACAACTCACATCTATATCACAACTAGATCAGCTACAATTACTGCTCTTTTTCCATTATTACAAGTTATCACAAATCTTATCGCGAACACCTCTGCACCACTTATAATGAATCGGTTTCCATCTTATTCATTGCTATATACTCTACAATGGATTAAAACAGCTCTTTTAATATTGTTAATGATATTATTTCCTATACTATCAACAAACATTTCTGCTCTTTTAACTTTTGTTATTTTCATTTCATTATGTAGTGGCTGGAGCGCTCCTCTACTATACGCCGTTATCCCGCGCTTAACACCACAAGAAAAATTAGTAAAAGTAAATAGTGTCTTTTCCTTTTCAACACAAATTATACAAGCCGCTGCATACTCATTTACAAGCATAATTGTTCTTCTCATTGGCGTTACTTCGACACTCATGATTAATAACATATTGATGATTTTCGGATGTATTACATTACACCTTTCATTACAATCTATACAAGCTGAACGAGTAGCAGAACCCACTTCTTCGAAAACTACTGCATTATTAGAAGGATGGAAACTGTTATTTCAACACCCGTCTCTGCGCATCGTTACAATTATGGACTTAATTGAAACTTTCGCAGGGACGATATGGATCGGTGCTATTACGATGGCATATGTAACGACTGTTCTTCATAAAGGCGAAGATTGGTGGGGATATATTAACACAAGTTATTACGTCGGCACATTAATTGGCGGGATATTAGCGTGGAAAATGAGTACATATATTCAAAAAAATTTAATACGCTCCATGGCGATAGGCTCTCTTATGTTTAGTATTCTTACATTTTTATATGGTATGACAAGTAGCGGATTTATTGCTCTATTTCTTTGTGTTCTAATGGGGCCATGTTATCAAATTAGAGATATTTCTCAAACGACGGTTTTACAATCCAGCGTCACTCCTTCTTTATTGTCGAAGATGTATACAGCTCATGGTGCACTTCTCTCGACAGCTTCTGGTCTTTCTATGCTTAGCGTTGGAATTATTACTGATATGTTCGGCGTTCGTACTATTTATATTATCGCCGCTTTTCTTATTTTATGTTCTGCTTGTTTATCCTTTAACTTATTAAAATATCATAAGACGGAGCAGAAAGATATTTCACTTTAATCAATAAAACAAAAAGGACAGGAATTCCTGTCCTCTTTGTTTATTCTATTCATGACAAGTTGGGAATCTTCCTATGTTTTGTCGCTTGTTCAAAAGCGTATGCTAGTTTAATTAATATTCCTTCACTAAAAGCAGTACTTGCAATCGTAATTCCAAAAGGTCTCCCGCTTTCCATATATCCCGCAGGTATTGCTATAGACGGATAACCTGCTTTCGCACATATAGTAGAGCCTATATAGGAGGGGAACAGTATCGCATCAAGATTATATTTTTCCAACGCAAAATCAATACCTTGTTTTTGCGAAAAATATATATCTTCTAATCTTGCGTTTAAATATTCTGGATTTCTTAACGTATTAGGAAAATCTTTTCTTCTTTCTAACTTAGTTTGTCCATATTTCAAAGCTCTTTCTGCTATGTTTTTATTAAACTCCATTAACTCCGAAATAGAATGCACTGGAATAGTAGAAGGTAATTTAGAAAGATAGTTATCCAAGCTGTGCTTCAGCTCATAAAGTGGAACTCCCCAACTCCATTCCCTATGAAAAGACGGAATATCAATATCTTCTACTACTGTCGCTCCCTCACTACGTAATACTTGGATCGTTTCCTCAAACAATTTTTCATCGTACTCACCATTTTCGTAATAATCTTTTGGAGCATTGCTATAAACACCAATCTTCGCTCCCTTTAAACCATTAGCATCGAGATAAGGCGTATAATCTTGATATGCCATTCCTTCACTTTTATGAGTAGCTACATCCTTCTCATCCACCCCAGTTAGACTCCCTAGTAAAATAGCAGCATCTGTTACCGTTCTAGCAAATGGCCCAGCTGTATCTTGTGAATAAGTAAAAGGAATAATTCCACTACGACTAATTAACCCAACAGTCGGCTTAATACCTACAACCGAGTTTTGAACAGCTGGGCTCAAAATAGAAGCATCTGTCTCTGTTCCAACGGATAATACAGTAAAGTTAGCGGCAACTGCTATAGCAGACCCTGTACTTGAGCCACCAACGAACATATCATCCTCTCCTGTACCGTAAGGATTAATTGTTTGACCACCTCTAGCGCTATATCCAGCCCACATTTCAAAAGACATTGCATTTGCTAACTCTGTCATATTTGCTTTTCCTATTATCACCGCTCCTGCTTCTCGCAGTTTTTTTACGAGAAATGCATCTTCACTACTTATATTTTGTTCCAGGGCAATCGTACCTGCACTTGTATGCATTGAGTCATTCGTTTCAATATTATCCTTAAGTAAAACAGGTATACCATGTAATAGGCCTCTTACACCTTTTGTCTTTCTTTCATGATCTAGCGCTTCTGCAATAAAGATAGCATCCGGATTGATTTCTAAAATAGAATTGATTTTTGGTCCATCTTGGTCATACTTTGCGATTCTATGAAGATAATACATGACTAGTTCTTTTGAAGTTAACTTCCCAGCTTCCATTTCCTTTTGAATATCATGAATTGTTAATTCTTTTTGCAGTAGTGTATTGAACTGAATTTCCATTTTCATTCTCCTTTTATAAGCCCTTTTATATATGACGTATGTCTATTACTTTTTCATTTTCTCCGCTCCTTGTATTAACAACTACTATCCCTATACAGGAATTCAACTCACCAGTTTAAAAACCTTTAATTTCCAGAGAAATAAAAAGAGTCTGAAACGAATATAATATCGCCTCAGACCCTTTTTATTATTTTACATATACCTCTTCTAACAAATGTAAAAACTCGCCTTGTTTACCTGCTAATTCAGGGCATTTGTTAATATCAACCCACTCATAATAAAATACTAAACCTTTGTCTTCCTCACCAGCACTTACTATATGTTCCCACGTATCTTTCACATCTGTTAATAATGAAATGTGGAAAAAATGACGTTTTTGATATTCCTTTTTTTCTTTCATATAAATAATGTAATCAGAAAGGAAGCGCTCGATACAAAAATGGCGTAGTCCTGACTCTTCTTGTACTTCACGTAAAATTGCTGCCTCTAACGTTTCGCCTTCATCTACTGTCCCACCTGGCACTTGGATACCAGCCTCTCGTATATCACGATGTTTAAAAACGAGTAGTTGCATAACCCCTTCTTTTTCTCTCGTAATATATGCATGTACCTTTTTCTTATATAACATCGTCATCTTATCCCTCTCCCCTCAATTCATTACTGCGTTACTTCTTCAATCGTCAGTTGGTTTTCATATAAATATGTAGCTTGCGGATTCCCAACATACCGTACATGCCACGGTTCATAACGATAACCGGTAATCCCTTCTTTCTCTTTCGTATATCTAATAACAAAACCAAACTTATGGGCATTTTCAGAAAGCCACTTTCCTTCTTTCGTCTCCCCAAAAACAGTTTCTAGCTGAAATTTAGCAGATTGAGATGTAATATCCATAGCTAGTCCTGTTTGATGTTCACTCGTACCAGGGACTGCACTAGACATCGCTGTCTTTGCTTCTCCATCTTGTCTTTTATACATTGTATTTAATGCTTTTTGTCGATCAAAAGATCTAAATCCAGAGACTGCAAAAAGGAAAATCCGCTCATTATCGGCTTGCTGAAACATTTCCTCAAGTGCCACCGCTGCCTCTTTCCTCATCTTTTTCTTCTCTTGATCACCTTCACTAGAGTAACGTACTTTCGGAATAACTAAATCTGGCGGTCTATACCCATCTGGTAAACGCCTATTTTTATTCACAAGTACAAGCATCGAATTTGGATTACTAATGACTGCGATATCCCCATCCATATTAGCAATCGTTTCTTTTGCTTTTGGGAATATATTGTTTACATTTACTTCCTTCGCCTCTTGCTCCTTATACATCTTATAATTTATTCCTGCTACTCCAACAATCAGTATCATTGCTACGATACCAAGTAGTGCCCATCTTTTTTTCATATAACGACCTCTTATTTTAATAATTTGGCCATTTCATACTCATCGATACCTTTTCCATCGATGATAAGAGCAGATTTTTTGACACCTTCTTGTTCAAATCCAATTTTGCTATATAGTGCCTGAGCTCTTGTATTGTGGGCCATTACCGTTAATTCTAAACGCCATACATCATGTAATCTTGCCCACTTCTCTACTTCTTTAAACAAACTCGTTCCAATACCTCGGCCACTATACTCTTGCAAAATACCAATTACAATGCCTGCCACATGTCTCTTTCTTTGAATATTATTTCCGTTAACTAAAATAAACCCTACTATTCTATCTTCTTCAACTGCTACAAATATTGTCGCATATTCATTTTCTATAAAACGATGGACCATCTTTTCTTGTTGCTCTACTGTAGTTTTTCTTTCTCCTGGTTCGTATAACATAAATTTCGTTTCTTCGTCTAATTGCTTACTTAATTGTAAAAATAGTGCTGCATCTTCTGCTCTAATCTCCCGAATCACCTTGATCACCCTATCCATTTTGTTAGTTAAAAATTTTCCTTGTAAAAAGATTTTCTCCACTATTCCGAAAATTCCTTTTTAAATTCCTTACTATAAATAGACAAATTTCGATATTGCTATAATGATAGGAAATTATGTCTATACTGTGACATGTCTTATTGACCATAACTTATGCTCAAAAAAAATAAACATAAGCTTCTCACTTACGTTTATCCATTCACTTTTTCAGCTTGCCAAAAATATTCTCCAAATGCTTTAGCAAGAGCATCAATTGATCGATTCAATTCTTCATCTGTATTATCTACGCCACCAACTTCAATTAAAATCGCCTGTCCTGATAAGTCTTGATTATAAACACCATTCCCTGTTTGGAAGCCTTTTTGAATAACACCTCGGCTTACTCCCGGATATTTTTTACTAATTGTCTCATGTAAAGCCGTTGCTAATTGTAAGTTTTTTTCATAGTTTTTGTTACCTTTCCCAATTACAAAAGCAAGCTTCGCATATGATTTATCCCCAATTGTCTTTGTCGTGACGTTTTTGCGCGCACTATCACGGTGCAAATCAAAAAAGTATTGGAGTTCTTTATTTCCAGTCATCGCTTGTTGTACAATTTCTCGGGACATTTTATAAGAACTATTACTGTTTAATCCTTTACTTATTAACTTTTGGCCGACATCAGTCTTATCGTTAGTAGCACCTATACCTTCACTTTCCAGTTGTTCCCGAAAACGATCTCCAGCTATTGAAATATTCGTTACAGAACTCGTTGCTTTATTCGGATCTGGGTCATTCGTTAAGTTCAGTAATGGCAAATAAGATTCCCAGCTATGTGTATGATAAATAAATGCAACTTGTCTTTTTCCCGTCGTTTGAGCTGGCTGTTTCTTCTCTTTATTCAGATCAGACTTAGGAACTTGTCCAGTTTCTCCAGTCCGTTCCTTCACTACTTCTTCAAGAGGAACGCTCGACTCTATCGGTAAATTGGAGTAATTTGTCCCTTCACCTGCTATAACGATTTCTGTATCATATTTCCCAAATCCCGGAAGTTCTTTCCCGACAAAACTACGTACATCATCAAAACGAATATTCGTAGCCATCGAAAAAAGGAATGAAGAAATAGAAAAGTCTTGATTCAAATTCCGGTACTCCTGTGTAAAATAATGATTCTCTTTCCCAATAACGTACATGTAACCATTCATTGATAACTCATTTAACCAATTATATAAATACGTTGACTTCGTCTCTTTCATAGAAGTAACCATCATACTAATAAGAAAAAAAGTCGCCAATACCGTAGTAATAACAAATAAAATTAACTTGCGTACACTTGTTAATTTCACGTAAAAAAAGCCTCGATTCATACTATCACCCTCTCTATTTCAAGTTATGTACAAGCTCTAGAGAATAGACCGCTTAAATTCCGGCTATATTGTTAATGAGGTGAAATGAATTGAAGCTACTAATAGGAACATTACCAATCGTCTTATCATTTATTTTTTATTTGTTTGCTTTACATCCTAAAATTCGTATTGCGCTACATATTTCCGCATACTTAGCACTGTATGTACTCGGGACAATTATTTCTATTAATATATATGATGTTTTAATACAAAATTTAGTTTTCATGACAAGCATTCATGGAATTTTACTAAATCCACTTTTTCTACTTGCAGGAGCATATATAGGTATATACACTTTGTACTTAATTTTGTCTCACATTATTATGAAACTAATGAATATAAAAAATGGAGCGTAACGAAATGCAGCCACCATTCATTTGTCATAAATGTAAAAAAAGAATAGCGAGAAAGAAAGATCTTATTACCTCTACATGGCATTTTCGCTTTTATTTATTTCACAACACTTGTTTCAAAAATCAGCAATTATTTGTCTCACGTTTTATTCCTATAAATACACTTTTTGGTTTTCTTCTTAATATATACGGGCTTATTGCTGGTAGCATTCTAATGTTCACGGAGCCATCTATCGTTTGGCTTATTTTTTTGCTTCCTATTTTACATCGTTTTTTTTCCTATTATTACGTTGAACGTTTTTTCTCTAAATAACTAGTAGACTGACCTCTAGGAATGCTTAAACACTCCCATTCATTTTCTTTTAACATTTTACCAATGTAGATAATTTGACCAATATGTAAAGCATAATGAGAAATTTGCCTTTCGATCGCTTGCATTACAGTGTGTGCTTCTCCGCGAATGTATACTGTCTTCAATAGGTGTTCTGGCGTTATAGTATTCATCGTTTTAAAAACATGTTCCCACCCTTCTTGCCACGCAGCGAGAGCTTCTTGTTTTGAATTGTAGCCGCCTTCAAATTCACCATCTCGATTACGATCTGTTTTTTCACCATCGGACGTTAAAAAATCTGTCCATCTTGAACGCATATTACCATGTAAATGCTTAATAATAATCGCAATACTATTTGTCTCCTCATGAGAAGACCACATTATCTGTTCATAAGATAATTGAGAAAGTACTCGTTCTCCTTGGTTTTGTGTTGCTTTGAAATTCGAAATTGCACATTGTAAATACTCTCGTCCAATATCCAAATTAACACCCACCTTCACACTAACTAATTTTCGTTCCATTCGGTAGTTCCATATTAGGCTGAAGTAAAACAACATCGTCAGCTTCAGGAACTCCGCCAAGTACAAGTACTTCCGATTTAAATCCTGCCACACGCTTTGGCGGGAAATTCACTATAGCAACGACTTGTTGACCGATTAAATCTTCTGGATTGTATCTTTTCGTAATTTGAGCACTTGATTGCTTAACCCCTAACTCTCCAAAATCAATCTCTAACTTAATTGCAGGAATCCTTGCTTCTTTAAATTCCTCCGCCTTTCTTACCGTCCCAATACGCAAATCCAAAGTTAAAAAATCTTCAAAACTAGCCATTTTATCAATCCTCCCAATTATTACTTAGACGAAACATAAAAATCCCCTTTAAAAAAAGAAAGGCGCCTAGGCACCTTTCTTTTGTAACTCACTTGATTCATTTGATTTATAGAAGAAGAAACCGAGAACCCCGCCAACACATGCTGGGATTAACCATCCTATTCCTTCTTTATATAATGGTAATATTTGTAGTACATTTGAAATTGCGTCAATTTTTATGTTCGCACTTTCTAAGCCATTAAATAAACTAATCGACAATGCACCTAATATTGCACCAATATAAATTGTATTACGCTTTCCAATCCATTTATGGAAATACGAAAGTACAATTAATACAATTGCAACTGGATAAATGATCATTAACACTGGTAAAGTTACTGCGATTAATTGTGTCAATCCTAAGTTAGATACAATTAAACTAAATACACATACTATTGTTACAATTGTTTTATGTGAAAATTTCGGGAATAAGTTTGAAAAGAACCCTGCACAGGCAGATGCTAATCCAACCGAAGTCGTTAAACAAGCAAGTGTAATAACAAGTCCTAATAAAATTTTCCCACTCGTTCCATACAACTCATTTACAACATTCGTTAAAATAAGACCACCGTTCTCTGAAACACCAAGTGATGTACTCGTTGAACCTAGATAAGCAAGTGATAAATATATTAACGTTAAACCTATTACAGCAATTACTCCTGATACGACTGTTATTTTTGCGATTTGTCCGCTCTCTTTTATTCCTTTTGAGCGAATAACTTGTACAACAACAATTCCAAACACAAGAGCACTAATTGCATCCATCGTTAAATACCCTTGAATAAACCCACCAAAGAAAGCATTTTCTTTATAAGCAGCGAGTGGTGCAGCCGGTGTTCCAATCGGATCAATAATTGCCTTTCCGACAATAACAGCAACTATTAATACTAACAACGGTGTAAGGAACTTTCCAAACCAATCAACTAATTTAGATGGATTTAATGATAAATACCACGTTACTCCGAAGAAAACTATAGTGTAAAGGAACAGCATGTACCATTCTGAAACCATTGCTTCTGATAAAAACGGCTTCATTCCCATTTCAAACGAAACAGCTCCAGTACGCGGGATCGCAAAGAATGGTCCAATTGCTAAATAACTAACTAGTGGAAAAATAAACGCAAATATAGGGTGAACTCTAGAAGATAGCGCTTTCAAGTCCCCCTCTACAAACGCGACAGCTGTGACAGCTAATAGGGGAAGTCCGACTCCCGTTACAAGGAATCCAATTGTAGCAATCCAAACATTTTCTCCTGCTTGTTGACCTAAAACTGGTGGAAAAATTAAATTTCCTGCTCCTAAAAATAATGCAAATAACATTAAACCGATTGCTAGCGTATCACCTGGCCTTAATCGTCCCTTCATCTCTTTCATTTGCATAGCACTTTTTCATTGTTTTTCTCTATTCTCACAATATGCTATGCATCCTCCTCTCCGTTCATAATCATAAAGTATGCCCCTTACAAAGCAATGTCCTTCTCCATAATTTCTCCATTCCCCTTTTAATTACTCTAAATAATAAATTTTGATTTTTTCGAAAATTTAAGACATTAGAGTGTTATGACGTGGAGTTTAGTTGTCAGACCTCTTTGTTTTTATCACACATATAGTAACATATTTGGCTGAAAAATAAAAACATATTTTTAAATAGAATTTTTTGAAAATCAAAATTATCCACGCATACCTCCTTTATTTATTCTATTACACAAATTTTTTTAGAAATTTACGATTTTTACATTTTATTATATTTGAATATTTTTATGCGAAAGAAAGTAAAAGCCATCAAAAAATAAGATGGCTTTTACTTGTTACTCTATCGTTTCAACTTCACGTGGATTATTCATCTCTTCAACATACACAACTCTAAATCCATGATCTTCTAAATCCTTTAGCAATGTTTCTAATTCACTATCTTCAAACTCTTCTCCCAATGTAAACATAATTCTACGTACTAATAAAGCATCATTATCAAAAGTCATTAAGCTTTGAATACCAGTGTATTTCTTTAGCACTGTCGATAATTTTTGAATGGCCCCATTATAATCTTGTGTTCCAATCATGACAGAATATTTACTAGAATGGACTCCCCATGCATCTTCTAATAGTTCAAAAACTTTTTTATGAGTTAAAATACCAAGGAAGACCCCTTTTTCATCAACTACTGATAAATACGGTAGTTTTTTAATTGTAAAAAATACTTTAAAGAAGGAAGAGTCTTCTCTCACATACCCATTCTTATCGTTCAATAATTGTAATACATTATCTTCAAGTGAACCTTTATATTCTAAAATATCTACTTTGTATACATTCCCTAAAAACTTCTCTTTTTTTCATCTAAAACTGGTACACAACGATACCCCGTCTTATTTAAATGCTCCAGCGTTTCCCCTACCGTAATTGAACTTGAGCAAAACAAAACTTCCCTCTTTGGCACATAATTCCCTTTAATCCTCATAAAAAAAGCCTCCTTATGCTAAAATACTTTCTGTGCCATAACTATATTATATTTTCAGAAAAAAATAAATATATTATTTTATTTTTCTGAAAATTATTCTTTTTTCCGTCATAATTTATTCATTAATCATACACTTGTACTCTCTTCAGCATCAAAAATCCCTTCTGAATTCTGGATCACTTTAATGCATCATTGTACGGACCTAATTGCTTTTTAGAAAAATAATGATTTGTCTCCTTACTTTTCATTAACATATTTCCTTTTATAATTAAAAAATAGGTAGCTACTAGAAAATAGATCAGCCCTAATATCCAATCCAAATTTGTAGCTAGATTGTGTAAAAGAACATATCTCATATATGCATAACCAATCGGAACATGTAGTAATACAACCGCACCTAATCCCGGATTGTATATTGTTTTAGCTTTTATATTCGCAAAAATACCATGCCATATGAATTGAAAAAATCCCATTAAAATAGGTGCCATCCCAAGCCATATTATATTTTGAAAGAAAACCGGAAGTAAATAAAAAACATATGCAATCAAAATATTTATTACCATAGCAGATTGCGTATTTAATGGATAGCGATCTGGTATATCACTTTTAAATATAACTACATTAAACAGACCAGCGAAATAACCTGGCCAACGATACTCTTCAAATTGATGCACTAAAATGGCCACAAAACTTAACGCTAACAGTACTTTTATTTCACTTATTTCTCCCAAATTCGCGACTAAACAAACAACGACAACAATAGCCACAACTAACCCTACATCACACCAATGCTTTCTAATAAAACTAATCATCTCTATCACCCACTATCTCAATTTTTATAAAAATAGCGTTCAAATAGGAAATCAATCTGTTTTTCTACAGGCAGTACTCTTATATCTGCCCCTGATTCAAGAATTGGCATCATTAATGCTGGAAGAAAAATGGATCCAAATATTTGCACTGTCATCATCATTAAAATTTCCTGATCCGCTTCATTTGTTATTTCGCTCAAAATATTCTTCACTTTACTAAAACCTAGCCTCTTCAAAAAATCTCCATATTCGTATTGAGATGTAAATACCGTAGTTCCCATTGCAATAATCTTCCTGACTAACTCAGGATATTGCCGAATTACTAGTACATAATCAAATAAAAATATTTTTAACCTTTCTTTCGCTGGCACTGTAATATCATCTAAAATAGAAAAAGTGCCTTGGAAGCTAATTAACAAAACTTTAATCGCCTCACTAATCAACTTTTCTTTTGAACCAAAATGGTAATTTACAAGCGCAATATTTACATCTGACAATGATGCAATTTTCCTTATCGTTACCCTTTCAAAACCTTCGTTTTTAATTAACTCCAAGGTTGTATTTAAAATCTTTTCTTTCGTTGATATGTTTTCATTTCCCCCAATTTATCTCCCCTCTAGAATTTATCGATTAAACAATGATTTAAACATTGTTTAATTTTATGGTATCACTTTCCAATTTGAAAAATCAATTTAATCCTTTCGACATTTACCTACATTTCTTTTCATTCATCCCATACAAAAAACGTGAAAATGCTAAACTGTTCACGTTTTTTGTATGGATGCTGTTATATACCCTCTCCTGCTTTATATCCCACACATAAAATAAATTTCTAAAAATAATTTAAAACTATCCATATACCAATACGTAAAGAAAAATATATTGTAACTTCCCCTGAAAAAAGCTAAAATAAGAATAAGAATTTTCTGAATATTCTAAGAGTAGGTGATTGTATGTCCTTATTGCGCTCACATATATGTAAATTTATAGTTGGTGTTTTTATTATTTTTGTCATAAGTCCTATTCCAGCATTATTCATTACACATAATTACTCTTACACAACTGGATTTATTAGCATTTTCCATAACTTTGCACAACTTTTTTCTATTTCAATTCCAAGAATCGATTGGATGCATGAACCTATCCTTTTCTCAGCAAATCAGATTATAAATACACAAAATATGATACATACTTCTAGCCATTCGTCACCACTATTCCCCTACATATGGGAAATATATTTTTTATCAATCGTTCGTTTCACATTCACTCTTGTAATCGGTTTCTTTATTAGTTTAGGGATCGGTCATCTATTTTTAAAAGCACCGAGATCAGTAAGAAAGTGCACTTCCTTATTGCGCTGGATACCATATTCTTTTGGTACTGTGATATTACAATGTTCAGTACTATTACTACTACTCTACATCGCGGAATTCATGAAGGTTCCTTTCTTCTCCTCTTTTATCATCGTATGTAGTACTTCCATGATAATCGTTCTGCAAGCAATAAAAAAATGGCTTCCTTTCTTAAATAATACAAATGAATACGAAATAAAAAATTCAGCCTTCCTTGTTGATACGTTATTTATGGCGCTTACTTCCAATCATAAATCTATTCTAAGTTCCATTATTCTTTCATTTGTTTTTATGGAATGTGTTTTTCACGTAAACGGACTCTTACAATTTATCGTTCAATTTGGTGGAAATGCACCTATAGTTGTCGCAATTGGTTTATTACTTCTTTACATCCCATACAGCGTATTATCTTTTCTCCAAACACTATGGACAACAAACTACAATAAACAGCAAACATACACTTTAACAAGAAGTATTTCAAAACCATAACGTAGAATAACCGTCTACTTTAAATTAAAAGTAGACGGTTATTCCTTTTATATAGCGGACAAAATAACAGCAAATTAAAAAAACTATTATTAAAACCTACCATTATTTACCCATTTTCTTTGACTAATCTTTTCATTTGGATTTATTATAAAAGTATAACATAATTGCAGGAGGTGACATCTTTATTCCAACTTAGGAGTAAAGAACACACTTGGACATATTAAATATTTTTCTCATCTTTATACTTATCCTTATTTCTGGTTTTTTCGTTGCTTCAGAATTCGCTGTCGTAAAAGTACGAAAAAGTCGAATTGACCAGCTTGCTAATGAAGGTAATAAACAAGCATTAGCTGCAAGAAGCGTCTTATCTAATTTAGATGTTTATTTATCTGCTTGTCAGCTGGGTATTACTATCACTTCTTTAGGGCTTGGTTGGCTTGGTGAACCAACTGTAGAGCATTTATTACGACCACTATTTGAAAGAATCAATATTACTGGAACAATGGCTAACACCCTATCCTTTATTATTGCTTTTAGTGTAATTACTTTTTTCCATGTTGTATTAGGAGAGTTAGTTCCTAAATCTTTCGCAATCCAAAAAGCAGAGGCAATCACATTAAAATTTGCAAAACCACTTATTTTATTTGATAAAATTATGTATCCGTTCATTTGGCTTCTCAATAGTGCAGCTATATTTTTCACAAAATTATTCGGTTTAGAGCCTGCGAAAGAAAATGAACTTGCTCATTCTGAAGAAGAATTACGACTCATTTTAGGTGAAAGCTATAAAAGCGGCGAAATTAATCAAACCGAATATAAATATGTAAATAATATTTTTGAATTTGATGATCGTGTTGCTAAAGAAATTATGGTACCTAGAACTGAAATGGTTTGTTTATCCACTGAAAATACGTTAGAAGAAAATATGAAAATCGTTGCAACTGAAAAGTATACACGTTATCCTATTATTGAAAAGGATAAAGATGATATTATCGGAATGATAAATACGAAAGAGATTTTTCATAATCAAACAAAAGGCATTTACAAACCACTTGATGCCTACATACATCCTGTTTTAACTGTATTTGAAACAGTTCCCATTCGTAAAACGTTAATACACCTCCAAAAGAACCGCGTACAAATGGCGATTGTTATGGATGAATACGGTGGAACTGCTGGCCTTTTAACGATGGAGGATATTCTTGAAGAAATTATCGGCGAAATTCAAGATGAATTTGACGCAGACGAATCACCGATGATTGAAAAGCGTACTCCTAAGCTTACTGTTTTAGATGGGAAAGTACTCATTTCTGAAGTAAATGATATGTTTGGCCTACATATCGATGAAAGTGACTTAGATACAATTGGTGGTTGGCTTCTCTCTCAAGCAATTGATTTAAATATTGAAGCTGGCTATTCAGTTGAATATGATGGTTTTCAATTTAAAGCATTAGAACTTGATGGGCATCAAATTAAAAAAATTGCTGTACATAAATTAGATACTACAAAGGAGTTATAAAGTGACTGTTTTACTAACAATTTGTATCATTGCTTGTTTCATTGTTTCATTTCTTGCCTTTATATACCCCATTATCCCTGGCATCCTTGCCGTATGGGCTGGTTATTTCATTTATCATTTTGGAATAAATGGCGGAGAGTTAACGACATCTTTTTGGATTATTCAAGTCATTTTTACACTCTTCATTTTCGTTGCTGACTTTATTGCAAATGGATACTTCCTAAAAAAATACGGAAGTACAAAATCGGGCGAACGTGTTGGTATGGTTTCTATCATTGTCGGATCGTTCTTCTTCCCACCATTCGGGCTTATTATCATACCGTTCCTATCTGTATTTATTACGGAACTAATGCATAAAAAGGCGCCAAAAGACGCCCTTTTAGTCGGAATTGCAACTGTAGTCGGTTTTTTAAGTAGTACAGTAGCCAAAGCCATTCTCCAAATCATTATGATTATCATCTTTGTATGCTATATCATTTTTTAGCCATCCCTATTTTGGGATGGTTTTTTAATATGAAATACCTACTCGACTTTTCTCGTATAAGCTTTTATTACGTAAACTCCATGTAAAATGAGCTGTATCACCAACTGTGATTTTCGATCCATCTGTTGGCAACATATCTTTTTCCGTTCGATATACACCAGTTACATCACCGTCTATTAAATGCGTCGGACAAACAACAGTCCAACATAGTTTACTATTATTCAACGCTTCATAAGCAGCTAAGTGATCTTCCGCAGCTGTTGTCATTTTTCTTTTCGATTCTTTTGATTGGAAACGATATATACTTGGATTTGTTCGCGCTTGTAAAATACCAGCAGTTCCTATTGTAACAATTTTCTTTATGCCCTCTTCTTCCATTTGCTTTATAATAATCGGTAAACTCTTCTCTAACGTCCCATTTCGATCAGTTCCAAGAGCACTAATTACAATATCACATCCTTTAATTGCTTCCTTTATATCATCTCCGCTTAATACATTTCCCTTAATAACATGCAACCTTTCATGCTCTGTTTCCACTCTACTCAAATCACGAACTAATACCGTTACTTCATATGAATCTTGTAATGCTAACTTCAAAATGTGTGATCCTACTCTACCTGTCGCTCCTAATATGCATACTTTCATATATTATCCCCTCTTCCATTCTTTCTCTCTATTTTTCCCTAATACATACAAATATACAACAAAAAAGCTTCCTCGTTTATGTGAGGAAGCTCTATTATTTATTTCTTTTCTTTCGAATCAGAAGACTTGTCTGTTCCGCTTGTTTCTTTATCTTTCTTTTCATCTTGCTGCGAAGTTGTGTCATCCTCTTTCTTTTTATCCCCATCTTTACTACAACCTACCATTAATAAAGAACTTGCAAGTGCCATAGCAGTTAATGACTTAACCCATTTGTTCATTTGCGTTTCCTCCCTTTGATAGAATATGTACAATCCCATATTACTCTTTTTTTTAAAGGGAAGATTTAAAAATAGTAAAGATACAGTAAACTTTTGTAAATTTTCGGATCACATAGCCAATCTTTAATCCTCCCATTCTAATTAGACATAAAAAAACTAAGGTGCCTTTCATTCCACCTTAGCTTTTCACGCGAATTTTTCACTTTCATATACATGTTTAATCTTATATTCCTTCTTCACAACATATTGCCAAACACTATAAGCATAACGATTCATTTTCACAAAACAATTTTCCAGAAAAGAACGAAACTCCGGGTTCGCAACTTCTACTGCCACTTGAGCAAACTTTAATGCTAATCGTTTCAAATGTGAAATATAACAAATAGCAATCCCAATATCCCCTGTATACTCATTATCTGTTTCCCTATCCATTTCAGTAAATTCCGGCCACATTTGTTTACAAGTTATATGTTGTATATTTTCTCCTTCTTGAAAATTCACTTGTTCATTATATGCTTGTAACATATACGGCAAATGATGCTGCAAAATATCTTTTAATTCTTCATCTCGAACCTTGCTCGTGTATTCTCCAACTTTATATATAAGTGTGTAACTATATGTCATCAATTCTTTCATACAATCCATTAAAGCGCCTCCCTTCCTATTTCATCTCTATACTATAAATATGATGCGATAACATTTGATATTCTTGCTAGAAACCAATCCCATCTACTAATTTTCTCAAAATCTTCTTCAGAAAATCGTTTTGATTTATGAAAGTCTTCTTTTAATCGACTCCATACGTCAGCAACGACTGTCTTATCATATATGAAACAGTTAGATTCGTTATTTAAGTAAAAACTTCTATTATCAAAATTTGCTGTACCAATATCAACCATTTCCTCATCGATGATTGTTACCTTCCCATGAAAAAATCCATTTCGATATTGATAAATCTCCGCTCCAGCATCTAACATGTCTTTCAAATAAGGATAGGCAGCCTGTTTTAGCAATACTGCATCACTTTTAAATGGGACGAGGATTTTTACATGGACACCACGATTTAATGCATCTTTCAGCCCCTTCACCATTTCTTTACTCGGTACAAAATATGGTGTAGCGATAATTAAAGAATGTTTTGCCTTCTTTAAAAACGCTCCATACTCCTTCCATAAACCTTTTCCATTCGAAAATACGTATTGATATTTTACATTTCCTTGTACAGGTAACTCTTGGTGTATAGGCAACTTTTCTCCCGTATCTTCTTGCCAATCTTCCGCAAACTTCCGTTCCATATCAGTAGCTCCATTCCCTTCGATGCGTACATGATAATCACGCCACGGACCAAATTTAGGATCCTGTCCAAGATATTCCTTTCCGATATTGAAGCCACCAATGTACGAAACTTTCCCATCTATAGTAACAATGCGTCTATGATTACGTTGATGCAAAGAATAAAATAAGTTTTTTAATTTAGGTTTTTTACTAAATGTAAACTTCACGCCTTTTTCTTTTAATTGATTAATTATCTTTTTCTTAAGCTTATATCCGCCAATGCGGTCTACTGACAATTTCACATCTACTCCGCTAGATGCTTTTTTCTCTAATAACTGTAAGAACTTTTCGCTTACTTCATCTTTTCCTACAATATAAAAATGAATATACACATTCTTTTCTGCACGATTTATATCCTCAAATAAACTTTTATATAACTCATCACCGTTTGTATATACTTGAAAATCCCCTGATCGGATTTTTTCTAATTCATATCCACTAGCCATTTTCTTCCCCATTTCCACATCAACGTTCATCCATATGAATACACCTATAAAACAAATTATTACAATTAAAAAGCGCTTCATGGATACGTTCCTTTCTCTAACTACTGTTATTCCTATATCTTTCCTTTTTTAAAACATTATCATACAAAAAATATGTCATTGCATGATATACGTCCATATCAAACAGGAGCTCATCTGCATATTGTATGTTGTATCTTAAAATAAAAGGAGGAAATAACAATGGGCTTCGCACATGGTAATGGATTTGCGCTACTAGTCGTATTATTTATCCTCTTAATTATCGTCGGTGCTGCTTGCTTCTGCTAAGCAGTTATTGTAGTACGATATGGGGATGAAAAAACTATAAAAGCGGACACCTATTTTTAGGTGTCCGCTTTTCATTTTAAAAATCTCCTAACCTATTACAAAATAGTACCACTAGGAAAGTATTTTACATCAAAAAGTTAGCAGTGTAGCTACCTTCTTACTCTCTGCCTTACGAATATGGCGCTGTTCTGCACGTAACACAGCAATTCGATGCAATTCTTTCTCCTCTTCTGTCTCAGGGATAACACGCGGTACAGGAACTGGATTATTCTCCTTACTAAGCGCAACAAAAGTAACGAATGAAGTTGCTGCTACACGTTTTTTACCTGAAATTAAATCTTCTGCTACTACTTTCACAAATATCTCCATAGAAGTTCTTCCCGTCCAAATTACGAAAGATTCATAACTAACACAATCTGAAGAACGTACTGGATGTAAGAAATCTACCCAATCCATAGACGCTGTGACACATTCCATTCTCGAGTGTCTCGTTGCTGAAATTGAAGCAACCATATCCATCTCCGCCAATATCTTTCCACCAAATAGCGTGTTATGATCATTTAAATCCGTTGGAAATACTCGACTCGTTTTAAACACCCTTGATTCATTAGCTGTTTTACCCTTTACTTCAGTCATTGTTATCACCCCTTTAATTATTTATCCCTAATATACACTACACCTCATGAACTACACGTTTAATATTAACAATTTTTAGAACTTTTAGTCCATAAAAAAGAACCGATCTTATCAATCGGCTCCTCTAAATACATATTGTTCTTTCGGCTGTTCAACTTTATTCCATTTCGTTACCTCTAAAACAGGAATATTTGCATGGAACGGCTGATAAAATTCAGTTGAAATTTCTCCCTCTATCTGAATCCAATCATCATTTTCCCACTCTACACCTTCTGGTTTTTTAACTAACATACCATATACACCCGAATCCGCTACACAATGTATAATACCGAAACGGAATAAGAAATATTGTTCCTTTTTAGAAGAATCATCTCGGAAAACAAATCCTTTATAAGACAGGGTTTTACCAGTAAATTCACCAGGATAATTATAAATTGTCTCCATACCCTTTAAGAAATCTTCATCTTTTAAAGTGATATTATCTTTCGTAACAAACTCTTTCTTCCCTTTTTCCATTACACCACGGTATCCTTCTTTCCCGTAATAAATGCTCGTGTCAGGTCTTAGAAATTGCCTTGTCATAAATGGATCTTTACTTTCTGCTTGCGCTACTGGAAAATGGAATCCCTTCGCCTTAACAATATCGGAATCTAATGTTGCAATTGGGAAAAACAATCCTGTAATGATTGGAAAACAGAATAACGTGTAAGAAAACACTTTTTTCCACCATTTATTCTCATCTTTCGAATGATCATGCCCACAATGACTATGATCACAACTACAATCATGCTTCTCTTTTTCCTTTTGGTGCTCTTTTTGGAAAACGATAATAATTTGTACAATCGTTAAGAAACCTAAAATAATAGCAGCAGTTTTTGATAAATAGGCGTACTTCATATTTATATACTTCGTAATGTTACCGGAAATATGAAGCTGTCCAATTAAAATTGTAAAGCCTAATAATATATATGCTCGAAACATAACCTACCACCCCATCGCATAAATGAGTAGTGAGCTTGCATAAACAACAAGTGTAACTGTAACCGTCACAACAATTACAAATTTTGTTTTAAATGTCGCAAGCATCATAAACATATTTTTAATATCCACCATCGGTCCATATACGAGAAACGCGACAAGTGACGCTGTTGAAAATGTACTTTGGAACGAAGAAGCAATAAATGCATCCGCCTCTGAACAAAGTGATAAAATGAAAGCAAGTCCCATCATTACAGCTGATGAAGAAAACGGACCTTGTCCAATAGCAAGCAATGTTGAAGTTTGTACAAACGTTTGAACTGCAGCAGCAATTAACGCTCCTAACACTAAGTATTTTCCCATTGAGAAAAATTCCTCAACAGCATGTGTACATACATCCCACATTTTTGTACGTAACGGACGCTTATGATTCACTTCTGGGAAGTGATCATCTCTTAATTGATGTTCTTTAAACATAAATGATAATATAATTCCAACGATAATTGCTACGATAATCGCTACAATAGAACGATACCATACCATGTGCATACTACTTCCAAAAGCAACATATGTTGCAAATAATACAACTGGATTAATAATCGGTCCAGTTAACATAAATGCAATTCCTGCATAGGGTGGAACCCCTTTTCCGATTAATCGTCTTACAATCGGAACAATTCCACATTCACATCCAGGAAACATCATACCTAAAAAAGTAGCTAATAAAACAGACAGAAATCGGTTTTTAGGCATCCATTTTGCCACCATATCTTCTGTCACAAACATTTGAATGAATCCTGAAATAAATACACCAATTAGCACAAAAGGAAGTGCTTCGATTAATATTGAGATAAAGATTGTATTCATTTGCAGGAATGCTTTCGGTAATTGAAACAATTCCATGATGTATTTCCTCCAACTTTTCATTAACAATATGTAATTTTAACCCCATTTCATTATTTGAACAAGAGTTATATGGAATTCATAACCTTCATACACATTACATTTCACAAGTTATATTCTGTTCCAAAATTGAGATTTCATAGCAAAAAAAGCTGCGCTAGCACAGTTTTATAACTATGCTAGCGCAGCTTTCCTATCATTAAAAGTAACGTTTCTTCCAAAAAACAAATGCTAAAGTGAAAGATAATGTTACACATATTATAAGTACAATTACAAAACCATGTGCTTCCCCTTCAAACGGAACCTTTACATTCATTCCAAAGAAACTAGAAACCATCGTTGGTAATGATAAAATGATTGTAATAGAAGTCAACAGTTTCATAACACTATTTAAATTGTTAGAAATAACCGAACTAAATGTATTCATCATTCCACTTAAAATGTGACTATATATTTCCGCCATTTCAATAGCCTGCTTATTTTCAATTAATACATCTTCTAGTAAATCTTGATCGTCTTCATACATTTTCAAAAATGTACTGTTTCGCATTAATTTTTGAATTACAATTTTATTTGCCTTTAATGATGTTGTAAAATAAACTAAACTTTTTTCAAGGCCGAGCAATGTGAAAATTTCTTTATTTTTCATCGACTTATTTAATTGGTGCTCTAAATCGATTGTTTTTCGATTAATTTGCTTTAAGTATCTTAAATAATAAGTAGAAATTGTATATAAGAGCTGAAGTGCGAAGCGCGTCTTTTTAAACGTATAAAATTCTTTAATACGTTGATTAATAAAGCGTTCAAAAATTGGATTTTCTTCTAAGCAAATAGTAACAAAACAATCTGGCATTACAATCATACCTATTGGAATCGTGTCATAAATTGAATTTCCTTCTTCATCATGTCTGACTGTCGGAATATCCACGATAATTAAAGTATTATTGTCTTCCTTTTCAATACGAGAGCGTTCTTCATCATCCAAAGGGTCTTTAATGAAATCTAAGTCTACATTTAAAGTTTGTACTAGATACTGAATTTCTTCTTCTGTTGGATGAAGTACATTAATCCAGCAGCCCTTTTGCATTTCCTCAATCTCTTGTAGTTTTCCGTTTCGGTCTGTTAAATAAATATTTAACATACTATCACCCCGATTCTTTTTACATGTGGGAATCTACCTCACTTAAACAACAGTTTTTGAACCGCTATTTTCAGCATATGAAACAAACGATTAAATTTCAATAGAAAAATTATTTTGAAAACGTTTTTTTAAGAAAAATCTTGTAAACATAGAAAAAGACAGAGTGTTCTCTGCCTTTAAAAAAGCTTATGTTGCCTTTATAACATATTTAGAAAGCATCCACAAGTTAAAGCCGACTGAAATCGTATAGCCAGCGTATGTTGAAATGATAAAACTTACATAATCAAAATACGGTAGCAATACAATATTTAAAACTATCTTCACAGTTATTCCGATTACTAATCCTAGCACTGTTTTCTGTTGTTGATTAATTCCTTGTAACATGGCAGCGGTTACTGTAAATAGTGAGAATAGTATACAAGCAGGAGCATAGTACTGCAAAATAATACTGCCCATCTCCGGATCATTTCCAGCACCAAATAAAAGAGTATATACTGGTTTTGCTAAAATCATCATCCCAATCGCCGCCGGTACGGTAATTCCTACCACTAATAAATTTGTCCTTGTAAAGTGTTTATACAGTAGCTTCTCATTTCCCGCTGTATAAGCTTTCGTCATCTCAGGTACAAGGGACATACTAAAAGCCGTTGCAACAGAAACCGGGATAAGTACAACCATCTGAACAAGGCCAATAATCGCATTAATCTTTTCTGCTTCTCCTTGCATATATCCTACTTGTATAAGTAGCTTATTAATTGTAAATGTATCAATCGTCTGATATAACGGAATCGCTAATCCTACTACAACGAAAGGAATAGAATATGTAAACAGTTCTCTATACAACGAAAAAAAAGTTTTCGTCGTTTGTGGTATACTGGCAATCTCTTTTTTCTTTAAATGTTTTCTCCTTCTTATATAATACGCACTTAAAACACTTAATCCACCTAGTGCTCCCATAAATGCTCCAAATGTTGAAATACCAACTGCCAACGAAACAGAAGCTTTTATAACATATAAAACGACAAAGCTTCCTATCAAAATAGTTAAGACCCGAAAAAATTGCTCTACAACTACACTGAGCGCAGAAGGTCCCATAGATTGAAAACCTTGAAAGAAACCACGTAACAAGCTCATTACAGGAACGAGTATTAACGCAAAACTTACAATTTGAATATTGTGCGTGACAGCTACCACACTATTCCCCGACTGATCATTTCCATCAATCACAAGTTTAGCTAAATGTGGTGCTAACATATATAATGCTAAACAAGAAATAACGCCCATAATGACCATAAAAACGATACCACTCTTTAGCACTCTCTTAACAGTGTGATAATCATTGAGTTGATCATATTTTGAAACCATTTTTGAAACGGCAAGTGGCAATCCCATCGTTGCAATACTAAGCATAATTGTATAAGGACGGTATGCATACGTATATAATACGTACCCACTCGTACCTACCATTGCTGTAAATGGTATAACATATATGAACCCTAACATTTTAGATATCATCGTTGCCATCGTTAAAAATATCGTTCCACGTAAAAACGGTGATCCTTTCATCACATTCCCCCGCTACGCTTTATTATTACACATTATGGACAACTCCTTTTTTTTAGAACTGAAACAATAAAAAAAGCCAATGAAAAATCATTGACTTTAACGCGCTGCTTTTTTCTTTTTTAAATACTTTAAACCGAAGTATAGAGCAATAAAGAGAACAGCCCCTATAATTATGTAATGTGTGTAATCAGATGCATACTCTTTAATATGTCGCCAATTTCCACCAAGCTTTTCACCTAAGTATATAAATAGTATTGACCATGGAATAATCGCTACAACTGTATACAGTGTGAAAAGTTTTAATGGCATCTTAGCTAGTCCTGCCGGAATAGAGATTGCATGACGTACAATTGGGATAAAACGTGCCGAAAATATTACTCCAGCTCCGTAACGCTTAAACCAATTTTCTGCTATGTCTAAATGGTGTTTATTAATAAGTAGATATTTTCCATATTTCTCTACAACTGGACGTCCTCCATAGTATCCAAGCCAATATAAAAAGATTTGAGCTAAAGTACCACCGATTGTTCCAGCAATAACTGCACCGACAAAGCTAATTTTACCATCTGCGACTAAAAAGCCAGCATACGAAAGTACAATTTCACTCGGGATAATTTCAATCATTAAAGCTAGCGCTACTCCAAAGTAACCTAGGCTTGCAAAAAATTGCAATAACTGATCTATTATGCTTGCTAACATTTTATTTTCTATCTCCTTTTTTCTTCACATACCATCCCATTATTACATAAAGGTTGCATTCTGCCAATATCTTCATTTTAACAATATGTACAATTCAAGCAGTATTAATCTATTATTTTTTCTTTCTGCGGGTCTTTCATGTAGGCAAACATTTCTTTAATTTGCTCTTCTGTATTTCTAGCAATTGATAAATCCGGCAATTTATCTTCACCAAAAAACTCTATTTCTTCTGTTTCAATACTAACTTTCTTTTCCCCACCAACAATATTACAGCCAATAAAAATCTTATATACATGCGTTGCTGAAGGTGATGGTTGATGCTTTTCTTTATCAAATATAGCTAGTAACTTAAAATGATCTACTTCATATCCTGTCTCTTCGAAAACCTCTTTTGCTGCTACTTCTGTTGGCGTATAACCAACATCAGCCCATCCACCTGGCAATGCCCATTTCCTATCACTTTTTTCTTTCACAAATAATAGTTTTTCATTTTGAAAAATAACCGCCCGTATATCAACTTTAGGTGTTTGATAGCCTGTCTCACTTGCAAATAACTTCTCTACTACTTCCCAATCTGTCTTTGTGTAATGTGACATCATTGAAACTGAAATGTCCCGTAATTGTTGGAAACGCTCTAGATCATACACATCTTTGGAGTACGTTAAACCTGCTTGAGCTATTGATTGTATTTGTTTTACCCAATCAATCCATTTAACCGTCATATCTATACAACTCCATTCTTAATCAATTTCATTCTACTAATAAATATTATTTCGCTTTTTTATTTCTCTATCTTTAGTATACAAAAAAAGAGATTGATAATGTTCCAATCTCTTTCAAAATTAATCCAATTCATGTAAGTGGTCTTGTATATACTTCCTTCTTTTATTTATATATTCATCAATCATATCAGCTTCTTGATCAAATGTTTCTAATTTTTCTTTCATATATGAATCCTGTAGTAAATATGGACGAATCGCTTCACACAAACCTTCTACTTTCGGCATCATAAACGAAACGGTAAATTGTTCTTCTAATATTTCTTCCAAAATACTTCGGTATTGTTTTCTAAATACAGGTATATCTAACAATCTTGCACTTAACGTATTATAACCTTGAATACGAATATATTCATGATTAAGTGGTCTCCCTTGTACATCTCGCCCCCAAGTCGCATCATAATCCCACGGTATCACTTCAAATAAATTTGTCTCATCGTTATGATATAGTGCATAGTTATGAACGAAACCATCAAAGTTTTGCGTAAAAATAACTCCAGCTAACCATCTTAAATATTTATCTACATGTAGAAACTTCCCGATTTCTTTTTCATAATCTTCCCTCGACAAAGTATTCGCTTGAAATACAAATTCACTCAGTTGTTCTTCACTATTTTTATTCGAATATTTAAATTCATAACCCGCAAAGAGCTCTGTCTTAACATCTTTATCTCGCTCACTCATTAACGAAAAATTCGCATCATCATCTATCGCATAATAAATAGAACCACTCGGTAACCCTCTATTTTTCAAAAAGTTTTCATCAACTGATTCTAACTGTAAATACACACCTTGAATTTGACCATTAATTTTTATAAATACATGTTGTGATTTTGGCGAAAGTACACCAATATCATGAAAAAAATCTAAAGATAATTTATTTCGTATGAGAGACGGATCCATAAACTCAGAATTCAAATGAAACTCTTTCGCGCCTTGAAATTTTTTCGGTTTATAAAACATAACATGATAAGACTTTTTCTCAAATTCGCGAATATGAGCCCCTCGGTATACGATATCAATGTCATACTTCTTTTTTCCATAAGTTAATTTTGCTGGCACTGGACTATCTGACCAAATGTCCTTTTTCAATTCCACTAAGTACATTGGATGAACAAAAAAATCATATGAAGGCAGCATGTTTTCTCATCCCTTCTCAGTTCTCTTCATTCAATGTATGCGCCTTGTCTTGTCCATACATCCGCTATCATCTATTTATATAAAATTACACTCTTGTCCTGTTCAGAAAGAAGTCGAATCTCATATCATGTTAAGGAAAAAGAATACCTTTTCAATTTAACACTCGATAAGGAGGATTTCTATGAAACGTGATATTAGAAAAGCTGTTGAAGAAATCAAAAGTGCTGGTATGGAGGATTTCTTACACCAAGATCCAAGTACTTTTGAGTGCGATGATGATAAATTCTCTCATCATAAATGTACAACAGGGTGTAAATGTACAACAGGGCGTAAATGTACAACAGGGCGTAAATGTACAACAGGGCGTAAATGTCCAAGAACAAGATGTACTCGCGTAAAACATTGTACTTTCGTTACAAAATGTACTCATGTTAAAAAATGGACGTTTGTTACGAAATGCACTCGTGTGCGCGTTCAAAAATGGACGTTCGTTACAAAAGTGACGCGTAGAAAAGAATGCGTTTTAGTTACAAAACGTACTCGCAGAAAGCATTGTACGTTCGTTACAAAATGCATACGCTTTGAAAAGAAATTTTTCTGGACAAAACGAAGTTTCTGTAAAAAATGCGAATTCTTCCCTCACGGACACGGTAGCTCTTGCGATGATGATTGTGATCATGGTAAAGACTGTCACGATGACGGGCACAAATGGAATGATTGCAGAGACGGACATAAGTTCCCATCTTGCAAAAATAAGAAATTCGATCACTTCTGGTATAAAAAACGTAATTGCTAGTTTTTTATGTCCACCAAAAAAGGTCGCTTTGCGACCTTTTTTACGTTTACTGAAAATGACTTATATCTGCAAATTGTTTTACTTTACCACGGTTTTCATCAAATTCAATCACACTAAGACTCGCGCTATGCATAAATGGCTCTTCCCATACATGTTCAATTTCAAAACCTGCAAAATGCCCTACGAGTAATTTCGCTGCTGCAGCATGAGTAACTATTAAAATATTTTCTCCTTTATGCTTTTCTAAAAGAAAGTGTACCCCTTCAATTACTCTTTTATGAACGGCCGCAAAGTTTTCCCCTGATGTTGACTGAAAAAGATGTGGTTCATTCCAAAATAAATGTACTTCTTCTGGATATTGCATTTCCAAGTCAGCAATTGTTTGCCCTTCCCATATCCCCATGTTTATTTCATAGAAACGTTCATCTTCTATAATTGGAAGATCGCGTTCCCCTTTAATCAATTCAGCAGTATGAAGCGTTCTTTCACTTGGACTACTATATATGGCGTGGAGAGGTAAATCCTTCATACGCTCCCCTAATTGTTTCGCTTGTATCATACCATTCTCAGTTAAGGCTGAATTTTTTCGTCCTTGCATCCGCTTTGCTACATTCCATTCTGTCTCACCGTGCCTTGTTACATATACTGTTGTCTTCATTTCCTATTTCCCCCTTATCATTTCGGCCGCAATTCCCACGGCTCTACTCTCCCTACAATCCATTCTGTGCATTTACTTTCAATTCCTTTTATAACTCCGTCAGCTATCTCTTCATGAGTAAGCCACCTTGCATATGTATCTTCTAAAATAAACCCTAATATAACTCTGTAATAACTACATAATGCCCCGCCTATTTTTTGTGATTTCGTACGTGATGCACTACTACCTAATATATGAAATAAACTGTACTTTTCCGACGACAATTCTACCTCATTACAAATGAGTCGTAATGCATGCTTTGCACTAGAGTGTATCCAGGCAACAACTAATGTTATTGGACCATTTTGTTCAATTGTATTTATAATAGATTGCTTTACATCATCGTCATTTTGATAATCTAAAGGAAGGCACGTAATATTTCCCGGTACAGAACTCACTTGCTTCACATTTTCCAATTTCGTACTATCTCGTCCAATAATAGAAACATGAAACCCTTGATCACAAAGCCACATAGAAACTTTCTTTAGCATTCCTGTTCCACCAATTACAAGCGCATGCAACTTCTTTCCCCCCCTTAGTAAAATGTCATATGAGCTTTCTCATCTCTATAATAATTTAGACGGTCTTGTAACGTCCCTGAATGAAACTCAAATTTATGACCATCAGGATCAACAAAATATATAGACTCACAATCTCTCACATCACGCTCTCTTCCTTGTAAAATATGAACTTTATTTTCTTCTAATCGCTGCAGTAAGCGTTCAAAGTCTTCTTGTTCAACAGAAAATGCGAGGTGCGTATAAGATTGATGAATCTCCTTTCTTGGAATATGTGCCTCTTCGTTCAGTGCTATCCATACTCCACATATATTGAAATATGCAAGTTTTCTCCCTTTAACTAATAGTTCTCCTTCTAGCACTCTTTCATAAAACATAATAGCGTTTTCTAAATTTGATACTGAAAAACAAAGATGATTGATTCCTTTCAACACTCCACGTTCCTCCCTAAACAAATAAAAGATGAGCGAAAATTCACTCATCTTTTATTATACTATTTCTTTGTAATATATGCCCATTTATAACTAAAGTCGCCACCGAACGTATGGTTAGCAATACCATTTACATACGTCTTCTCTAAGTAAGCTGTACTTTGTTGGTACGTAGGAGAGATTGCAGCATCTTGACCAATTAAGATTTTTTCAGCTTCTGCAAGTGCTTTCCAGCGTGCTGCGTCATCTTTTAGTAGTTCTCCTTTTGATTTTGCTACTAAATCATCGTACTTCGGATTTGAATAATCCATTTCATTAAATGAGCTTCCAGTAACGAACATATCAATATATGTCATTGGGTCTGGATAATCTGGACTCCATGCAGATAATGAGAATTCATATTCAAATTTCTTTTCTAAATCTAACTTCTGCTTATATGGTTGTTGCTTCAAATTCACTTTAATACCAGGTAAGTTTTTCTCTAATTCTTCTTTAATAAAGTCGCCCACTTTTTTACGACTACCGTTATCATCATTTAGTAATTCTACTGTAATTGTATCTTGACCAAGTTCTTTCTTCGCTTCTTCCCACAGTTTTTTTGCTTTCGCAGCATTATCTTTACTGTCACGGAAATTTTTATTTACAGTACGGAAGTCTTTTCCATCTGGTCCTGTCGTAAACTTTTCAGGTACTAAGAAATACGCTGGCAATGATCCATCATTCAAAATTACATCCGCAATTCCTTTTTTATCGTACGCTAAATCAATCGCCTCACGAACCTTTTGATTTTTAAACGTTGCATTTTTTTGATTAAAACGTAGGAAATACATACGTGGGTCTAGCTTCGTTTTAAATTCATCTGGTTTATTCTTTTTATATTTGTCTACAAACTCAGAACTTAAAATGACACGGTCTGCTTGATCACTATCATATAAATTTACCCCAGTACTTGTCTCTTTTACTATACCCACATTAATTTCTTGTAATTTTACAGCATCTTTATCCCAATAATTTGGGTTTTTCTTTAACTGGTAACTTTGTTCATGTTTCCATTCACTCATTGTAAATGGTCCATTGTACAATAATTTATCTGCTTCTAATCCGTATTTATCCCCTTGTCCTTTTACATACTTTTCATTTAATGGGAAGAATGTAGGGAACGAAGTAAGCTCAAGGAAATAAGGTGCTGGTTGCTCTAATTCTACTACCAACGTTTTATCATCCTTCGCTTTAACACCTAATTGATCCGACGGTACTTCTCCTTTATTTACTTTCTGTGCATTTTTCACATCAAATAAAATAAATGCATATTCTGCTGCTATTGCTTTATCTAATGTACGTTGCCATGCATATACAAAATCTTGTGCTCGAACTGGATCACCATTTGACCATTTTGCATCACGTAATTCAAATGTATATGTCTTTTTATCTTCACTAATCTTCACGTCTTTGGCCATACCTGGAGTTGGTTTATTATCTTTATCTAGACGATATAATCCTTCCATTGCATTTACAAATACACGGAAAGATACAGAATCTGTTGATTTAGATGTATCCATTGAAGGAATTTCAGCTGTTTCTAGCAAATTTAAAACTTGTTTATCTGCCATTCCCTTACTTGATTCTTTCTTCGTTGTCGAAGCCTTCTCCCCATTCCCACATCCCGCAACCAGTACACTAGCCGATAATGCAACTGCAGCAATCGTTGTTACCTTTCTCTTCATTCTTCCTTCCCCCAATCTATATGTATAAGTTAAAACTTGTATAATATATTTTATTATACAAAAAATTCTGATTATTTTAAATATTTATTTTCATAAAAAGAAAAAAAGCGGTCAGAAATTGCTTTCCCTCCGCTTTGTTGAATAGCATTTACTTGCAATCCATCCTCTATTTCAAACGGATTTTGAACCTTGAATATTTCTTCCATCATCTTCAAAAACTCTTCTTCATTTTTAGATTCACCATTAATCGTAAGGGAATATGGCTCAATTTCACTCAATTTATAATCAACAATAAATTGAATTGTAACTTTTTGTCTTGGCATCCCTGGGCTGTATCCTTGAAATTCTACTAATTCCATACCTTCCGAACCACGATAATATATCCACCCTGAATTTTGAAAATAGCTTTCAAACGATTCACCAATCGAAAAGAACGGATATTCATAAAGCGAACTTGTACGTACTTTTTGTATAATATCTCGATCAGTCGGAAAAAAGAAATGACTGAAAAAAATACTAGCAACTGCTAAAATAGTAACGATTGTTGCTCCCATTTTACTCGTTCCACCACTATCACGGATCAGATAATTTTCAACCGATTCATCTTTAATTCCCCGTGCTTTTATTCGATATATACGCCTTTCTGCAAATTGATAATATAATCCATTTGCAAAAATCCCCATCCCAAATAGAATGAAAATGAGTAATAAAAACGTAAGAGGCACCATATTAATGATTGGCAACGCTACGTTGAACCCCATATAATAAGAAAATGCATCACATGCTACTAATAACAGTATAAATAAAGCAGCAGGTAAATAATACTTACGATATCCAAGCCAACCTACATTGAAAATAGCAGCCAAACCATTCCAGCTCCACCTAGCAATTCGCTTATTCTCAAGCTCCCATTTTCTTTTGTAATATGGATATTGTCTCCCTACATATACTTCTAATTCTTTGTCTATTAGCGAGCTTTCTTCACCTTGTTTATTATGCAAGTTCCATTGACAATTTGCACAATTCAACTGATCATTAATACAAGGTCGCCCACAATTTATACATTTCAAAACAATCCCTCTTTCCATCCATACTTCATTTTAATATGCCTTCATGCTTCAATAACCACTCTTTCCTCCATAAACCACCTGCATACCCAACAAGTTTTCCACTCTTTCCTATTACACGATGACATGGAACGATAATTGAAATTGGATTCCGGCTATTTGCCCCTCCTATCGCTCGTACAGCTTTCGTATTCCCAACCTTATCTGCAATATCTAAATATGAAGCACTTACGCCATATGGTACGGTGTAAAGTGCTTCCCATACATTCTTTTGGAATGGTGTTCCTTCAGCAGACAATGGAACTGTAAACTCTTTTCTTTTTCCTTCAAAGTATTCATCTAATTCATTTATACATTGTTCAACAAGTTCATTTTTATGTTCTTCTTTTCTTTCTTCAACAAATATAACAGACGTAATCCCTTTCGTATTCGCTGTAATTTCCAGCAAACCTAATTCACTTTCATAATAAGCCTGATACATATGTCATCCTCCAATTCAATTCATATTAGCCATTGTAACACGAATAGACGAAATTTTTCGTATAAGCGTTTTATTAGGGAAACAAAAAAGAGGATGATACAATGTAAGAAAATTCAATCAAGGGGGATATTTGATGGAGCTTCAACTTTTTTCACCTTATACAATTAAGGACGTTACGCTAAAAAACCGTATCGTTATGTCGCCTATGTGTATGTATTCATCAGAAAACGCGGATGGCCGAGTAACCAATTTTCATCTCATTCATTATGGAACCAGGGCTGCTGGCCAAGTAGGCTTAGTTATGATTGAAGCAACAGCTGTGTTACCTGAAGGACGTATTTCTAACAAAGACTTAGGCATTTGGGATGATAATCTAATTGAAGGCTTACATAAGACGACAGCATTTATACATGATAACGGCGCAAAAGCTGCCATTCAACTCGCTCATGCCGGAAGAAAGGCTGAATTAGAAACGGACGCTTTAGCTCCTTCAGCAATTCCGTTTAACGATGGAATGAAAATACCCGTGGAAATGAGTAAGCAACAAATTAAAGACACCGTATTAGCTTTTCAAAAAGCTGCGTTACGTTCAAAACAAGCGGGATTTGACGTTATTGAATTACATGGTGCTCACGGTTATCTTATTAATGAATTTCTTTCTCTGCTTTCAAATAAGCGGACTGATGAATACGGGGGTTCACCTGAAAATCGCTATCGTTTCTTACGCGAAATCATTGACTCTGTAAATGAAGTTTGGAACGGACCGTTATTTGTTCGTATTTCAGCAAATGATTATCATCCTGACGGGTTAACAGTTCAAGATTATGTGCAGTATACAGGATGGATGAAAGAACAAGGGGTAGATTTAATCGATTGTAGCTCTGGTGCAGTTGTCCCAGCTCATATTGATGTATATCCAGGTTATCAAGTGCAATATGCCAAACACATTAAAGAGAATGCTAACATTGCAACAGGTGCAGTTGGATTAATTACGACTGGATTACAAGCGGAGCAAATTTTAAATAATAGCGAAGCAGATTTAATTTTTATCGGACGCGAGTTACTTCGTAATCCATACTTCCCAAGAATAGCCGCCAATGAACTTGGCTTTGAATTAAAAGAACCATATCAATACGGGCGAGCACCCGGAAAAATTAAAACTAATAAATAAAACCGAGAAGTGAGTCTTCTCGGTTTTATTTATTCTATCGTTGTAATTTCATTTGAATTATAAATATGAATACCAGATTCTTCACGCAGCGCTGTTATATACATTCCTTTCGCCACATCTTTAGCTGAAATTGGTTTGTACTTTTTAAAAGCCCCTTTAAATATAAACGGAAGAATACGAGATAATTTCTCAGCCATTCTTTCCCCAAAACGATATTCTTGTCGATTTCCTACTAATAATGACGGCCTGAAAATGTGTATGCCACCAATAACTAGCTTTTTCAGCTCCTCTTCCATTTTCCCCTTCACTTGCGAGTAAAAGAAAAATGATTTAGGTTTTGCTCCCATTGATGAAATAACAAGAAAATTTTGCACGCCTTGTTTTTCAGCTAAGCAGGCAGCTCGTAATGTATATTCATAATCTACTTTTTTAAAATTCGACTTCGACTTCGCTTTTTTTATCGTTGTTCCTAAGCAACTAAAAACATCATCTACTGCAAAAAATTCTTTGTATTCCTCTAATACTGAAAAATCCACCTGTTTCTGTTGCAATTTCTCATGCTGTAATTGTAATGGTTCTCTTACAAAAATAGTAACCGAATCGTAGTAATCTGAGTCAAGTAATAGTCGCGTTATTTCTTGTCCAACTAGCCCACTTGCGCCAAGTACTAACGCTGTTCGCTTATTCATATATGTGTATACCTCTTTATTTACTATTCTCTCCTATAGCTAATCGTCGCTAACAGGAGTTTCCGTTCTCCCATTTTACCATAAGTAAAGCACTATGCGTACGCATAGTGCTTTACTTACTCTTTTTCTTTTCTTTTTCCTCCATTGGTAATTTCGTTATTGTTGTAGCATCTCCTAAATTACTTATTAATCTCCTTAAAAAAATTAAAACAAAAGATAATGGCAATACTACCGCAAATATTAATAAGATAGCCTCCATGAAGTAACCCAAACGCTCATCCCCTTTTTTCTGCTCCCTCCCAATATATGAAAGTAACATTGTCACATATGCACCAATCATAAAAATTAATACCTTTCTTTTTGACAAATTTATAACAAAAACAAATCGTAATGATTATTATTTATTGCAACTTTCATAAAGATGTATTATACTAGGTTCGCAACCTAAAACGTAATTATTCCGTTTTGTATTAAAACGATATTTTCTTCTTATATTTGGAGAAAATATAATTGTAAAAAAGAAAAGAGGAGAATTATATGCCTAAAAAATTAGCTCTATTTTCATTTATACTTATTTTCACACTCATCTTTGCTGGATGTTCTAACAACAAAGAAGGTGCAGCGAAAAAAGATGGGAAACTTTCTGTTTATACAACCATTTTCCCACTCGCTGACTTTGCAAAAAAAATCGGTGGTGATTATGTAAATGTAGAAACAATTTACCCACCTGGTGCGGATTCTCATACATTTGAACCAAGTCAAAAGCAGACTGTACAAGTGGCGAAAGCCGATTTATTTGTTTATAACGGCGCAGAATTAGAACCATTTGCCGAAAAAATGGAAAAATCATTAAAAAAAGAAAACGTAAAAATTGTAAATGCATCTAAAGATATCGAACTTCGTGCTTCATCTGAAGAAGAGCAGCACGATCATGGAGACGGTCATAAAGAAGATGAACATCATCACGATAAAGACCCACACGTTTGGATAGATCCTACTCTTGCGATGAAACAAGCAGAAAAAATTAAAAATGCACTTGTAGAATTACAGCCTGAACATAAAAAAGAGTTCGAAAAAAACTTCGCGGCACTACAAACAAAATTTACTGATTTAGATGATCAATTTAAAGCAGTTGTTGCAAATGCAAAAACGAAAGAAATATTAGTTTCACATGCAGCTTATGGCTACTGGGAACAACGATACGGTTTAAAACAAATCCCAATCGCTGGAATTTCAGCATCTGATGAACCATCTCAAAAACAGCTTGCTGACATTACAAAAACAGTAAAAGAGCACGGTCTAAAATATATTTTATTTGAAACATTCTCTACTCCAAAAGTAGCATCCGTTATTCAACAAGAAACTGGCACAAAAATTTTACGTTTAAATCACCTTGCTACTATTTCTGAAGATGATGCAAAAAACAATAAAGATTACTTCACTTTAATGGAAGAAAACGTAAATACATTGAAAGAAGCTACTAACTAATCAACTTTTTTATAAGAAGCTGAATATTCCATTCAGCTTCTTTTTTGTCTGTTTCCGCTTGACTTGACCAAAATAACAAGTAAAATTATCCATATTAGCTTTTAAGCTATATTAATTTAGAAGGTGAGTTGGAATTATGACTCTTCACATTAGTGAAGTAACAGCAAAAAATTGGCGTTCAGTAGCTGCTTTAAACGTCACAAAAGACCAGCAGCAATTTATTGAAAGCAATGCGTTTTCTTTAGCAGAATCATTATTTGAAGGAAACGGAACGTCAGTAGGTTTATATGATGGAGAAACACTTGTAGGGTATGCAATGTATGGATGGTATTGGGGGAAACGTAAAAGTGTTTGGTTAGATCGCTTTATGATTGATCAACAATATCAAGGAAAAGGATACGCAAAACGTTTCCTTCGCATACTCATTCAATTCTTACAAGAAAAATTTGAATGTAAAATAATTTATTTAAGTTTACATCCTGACAACAAACACGCAATGGGACTATATGAGTCATTTGGCTTCCGTTTAAATGGGGATATTGATGACGAGGGCCCAGTTGTAGGTGTTGTAATGGAATTACTTATAGATGAAAATACAAGCCTGTGAAAACAGGCTTTTTATTATTTATTTATTAATGTCACATTTTCTATATTTAATTTCTTCTCCCTATGTGCTTCGCTTTTGCAATCTAGTATTATCTCCGTAAAATGCTCATCCGATTGAATTAGATAAATCATTTGATTGTTTAAACGTATTACTATTTCTTCTTCTTCATTTGTAACATCTGAAAATAGACAACTAATAATGTCTCTATCTTCATTTGTTATTTCTCCATATAATTTCACCGTATTTATTCCTGTAATTCCCTGCTCCAAACTATTTGGATACATATATTTCTCCATATATTCTCTGCTCTTTTGATCGTCCATTTGTTGTAGAAAGAATTGAAACGGCATCCCCTTCATCGGCTGTATGTATGCATTTTTCCACGGCATAGTTTTCTTAAATAAATTAAAAAACCACTTGTATTGTAATGGTTCTGGTTTTGTAATTCCAATTCCACCTTCTATCATTTTTCCATACACTTTATCTATATTTTCAACATCAATTGCCAGTCCGATAAGTCCCCTATGGCCATCACAATATTTCTGAACCCACTCTTGTACCCAACCACCCCCATCTTTTGTTTTTATTCTTACTAATTCTAAATATTCTTTTCCAATCCATATGTTAGATACTTTAAACCCTTTCGTTCCCTTTCCCCATTTCGGAACATATGGAAGCCCGATAGAATGTACATTTTTAATCGTTTCCTTATTTTCTTGTATTTCTTTATTTACATTTATAACAAGATGATCGATTTTCATATTCTTCCACCACATTTTTATTTTTTTAATAGTTTCTCTAACCTATGAATAAATCGAAGTTGCATCTCACATTGTTCATACATATTTTCGAAAATTAGTTTCACATACGCTGGCGCGTTATCTTTTAGTCTTTCTCCTTCCCTCATCTCTTCATAAGTAGATCGTATTTCACTTTTCTGCTCTTCTAAAGCTTCTAAAATCTCCTCTCTCATACTCTCTTCTTCTGACAGAAATGTTAACGCTGTATATAGATGTTTTGGAAACATAACTGAAGTTTTTTGAAACGACTCCTTTAATAACCTTTTAAATTCTTGACTTCCCTTGTCTGTAATACAATATATCGTTTTCGACCGTTTTCCGGTCATTTCAATTGCTTTAACTTGAATGAAATTTTCATTTTCCATTTTTTTTAATGCGTGATAAATAGAAGCTGGGAAAACTTCCGCCCATTTATTACTTTGCACCATATTTAGCGCCTGCTGTATTTCATAACCAGATAGCGACTCCCTTTTAGTAAGCAATCCAAGAATCATTAAACGCACCTTTTCTCCCCCCTACCCCTAACAAAACACTAAACGTTTAGTATTTTCAGATTATTTTAATACAAATTCCAATTTTAGTAAACAAAAAAAGCCTGCAATATACGCAGACTTATTTCACACACTCTTGGAAATGTTCTTGGAACCATTCTTTATTAATATCTCTTCCGATGAAAACTACTTCGCTTACTCGCTCTTCGCCCTCTTGCCACTCTCTATCGTACGAAGCAGCAAATAACGTATGCACACCTTGGAAAACAATACGTTTATCTACTCCATCAATAGATAAAATTCCTTTGTAGCGATATAAATGCTCCCCTAGTTCCTGAACGACAGCTGACATCCACTCATTCAATTTTTGTAAATCTAACGGACGTTCTTCACGTAGTACAAACGATTTTACACCTTCTAGATGGTTATATTCTGTATGAGGGTAAATTTGCAGCGTATCTTTCGTTTTAAACGTTTGAATTTGTAATAACGATGGAATATCTACCTCACAGTTAGTCGCCTCGATTAACTTTGCAGTCGGGTTAATTCCTTGAAGTTCATGCAAGAGATTTTCTTTCTCATTTTCTTCAATTAAATCTAATTTATTAACTAACACAACATCAGCAAAGGCAATTTGTTCTTTTGCTTCTAGTCCCTTTTCAAAATGTTTATGTATATGATAGCTATCTACAACTGTTACAACACCGTTAATTTGGTATGCAGATTGAATAACTGGATCTAAAAAGAAAGTTTGAATAATCGGACCTGGATTTGCAAGACCTGTTGTTTCAATTACTAATCCATCAAAGTCCATTTTCCCTTCTGCTTTCACATCCAGTAATTGTTTTAAAGCAACAAGTAAATCTTCACGCACAGTACAGCATAAACAACCGTTTGTCATTTCCATAATTTCTTCTTCAACGTTCATAATTAATTGATTATCGATACCAATTTGCCCTATTTCATTTACAATCACTGCTAATTTCTTGCCGTGATCCTCTGATAAAATTCGATTTAATAATGTCGTTTTCCCTGATCCAAGAAAACCAGTTAGTATTGTTACTGGAATCATTCCTTACATCTCCTTATAGCTATATGTTTCTACATTATAGCATATAGAGAAAAACGTTTTTGTAGCAAAACATATTTATTGTATGTACAACCGGGTAACTATATAATAATATGTAGCAAGAAAGCCTTTTCAAAAATATTATCATTCATCAAGGGGGTACTTATAATGGAACGAGTTCAAATGGCCGAAACACTAGAATTTTCTCGTATTATTCAAGGGTTCTGGCGTTTAGCAGAATGGAATATGACAAAGCAAGAGTTACTTTCTTTTATTGAAGACTGTATGGATTTGGGGATTACTACTTTCGATCACGCTGATATTTATGGCGGATATACATGTGAAGGATTGTTTGGAGAAGCGTTACAACTCAAGCCTTCCTTACGCGAAAATATGCAAATCATCACTAAATGTGGAATCGCTCCCCCATCCCCTAAATTTCCAGAGCGATATGTTGCTCACTACAATACGAGTGCTGAACATATAATAAAAAGCGCGGAGGATTCATTACAAAACTTACATACAGATTATATTGATGTATTGCTCATTCATCGTCCTGATCCATTCACGGACCCAAATGAAGTGGCAGAAGCGTTCTCACGCTTAAAGCAAGAAGGAAAGGTTCGTCACTTCGGTGTATCTAACTTTTTACCTTCACAATTTAATATGTTAAGTTCGTATTTAGATTTCCCGCTCATTACAAATCAAATTGAAGTATCTGCGATGCAGCTTGAGCATTTTGAAAAAGGTACGATTGATTTATGCCAAGAAAAACGAATCAATCCAATGATTTGGTCACCTCTTGCTGGTGGTGAAATCTTTACTGGCCAATCAGAACGTGCCATACGTGTACGTGAAACTTTACAAAAAGTTGCTACTGAACTAGGTGTTACTAGCATCGATACTGTTATGTATGCATGGTTACTTGCTCATCCAGCTAACATGATGCCAATTGTTGGCTCTGGTAAATTAGATCGTGTGAAAACAGCCGCTCTTGCTACAAAAGTTAACTTAGACCGCCAACAATGGTTTACAATTTTCGAAAGCTCTAATGGACATCCTGTACCATAATAAACAAAAAGAAGAGCTGTTTCTTTACAGCTCTTCTTTTTCATATGTATTTCTCGTCATTGCAAATACACACATATCCCTTAATCCATTTCCATCTACCGCAACACTCGCGCTTTCTAAAGTACCCTCTAATTTAAAGCCTAATTTCTCTGGTATCGCTCTACTCTTCTTATTTAGAGAATCACAACGAATTTCTACGCGGTTTGCTTTCAATTCAGTGAAAGCATAATCTGTTATACCTTTTGCAGCCTCTACCATATAGCCCTTTCCACTAAACCTTGAATCAATCCAATACCCGATTTCAAATTGAGGTATATCCCAATTAATACGATGTAATCCGGCAGATGCAATAAATTCACCTGTTTCGTTCGAAAAAACTAGTAATCTCAAATCCTCACGCTGCAAAAATTGAATATGCGATTTTCTAATACTCTCTTCTATTTCTTCCTCTGTTTGCTCTTTTTGTGCAAAGACCATCCAAGGTTTTAATTCTTGTATTGAAGCTTGAATTGCGTCATATACAACTTTACCATCACCTGGTTTTGGCATTCGAATAAAAAGCCTGTCAGTATAAAATTCAGAAGGAAAATCGAATAATAACGGATTCACTGTAAACACTCCCTATAATTCTTTTATATATAATAATATCCATCTCAAGTTATACAGTAAAGAAATTTCTGAATTTTAAACTTTTTGATCATTCACTTCCATCGCTACACGAACTCCAGATTCAATCGCACCTTGAATCCATCCGTGATACAGCGTTGTATGATCACCAGCAAAATATATTCTCCCCTCAGGTTTTACAATGACTGGCTGTAATTCTGATTCTTGGCCAGCTTGAAATAGTGCAAACCCTCCAAGCGCATATGGATCTAATGTCCAACTCTTTGATATTCCAGACATGAACTCATCATATACTTGACCACCTAATATTGTTGCTAAATTTTGTAGTGTGTAATAGATACGATCCCCCTTTGATAACCCATCCCATAACAACGCATCATAAGACCATGTATAGCTTCCTAACATCATAGCAGGCCCTTTCTCTCCGATTCCATGGCTTGGATAATACGCATAACGTATAGGAAGATCTGTTATAATTCTCCCACCTAATTGCCCTTGTTCCTCCCAAAAACGACTTTTAAATTGAATTCCTATTTTTGTAGCTGGCATATAATGCAATTCGCGAATTGTTTTCCACTTCGCATGAGATATCGAATCAAATGGATCTACTTCTACAAATCGCATTGTTGAAAAAGGAATTGTAACAATAACTAAATCCCCTGTAATACTACTATATTCAAAAGTTTCCTCGTTCCGGTAATAGGCTGTTACACTATTGGCTTGTTGATGAAGCTTCATTAATTTTTGATTATATATAATATTTCCTTCTAATTGTGGTAAAAAAGACTTTGGTAATCTATCATTCCCACCTATTATTTCGCAAAATCCGCTCTCCTCTTGCATAATATATAAAAAACGTAACGTCTCAACGAATGACCTTTCTAAAAAACCTTCTAAATCTAATAGAACACCTATCATCTCAATCGTTACTGGCGAAAAATACGTATTATATTGATAAGGATGATATTTTAAAAATTGACCTGTAGAATATTTCCCAAAATCCTTTACTACAATATCCCAATTTTTCTCTGGGTTCTTTTTTATAAAATTTATAATGGGCTGTACCGCTAACATTAAGAGTTCCTCAGACGTTTTCCCAACTTCATTCATTTCCACAGGATATCTTAAAATACTTGGATCTTTTTCGTATTGTTTTAATGTCGTTTTCCGACCATTTACGTAGATAATATCTGTCTCATTCCTATTAATAAAAGGGCTCACCTGTAGCCCAAACTTTCTTATATATGCCATCGTTAATGTATGCGAATACGGAATTCTCATTGCTCCAACATCTAAATATAATCCGGTATCTTCCATTCTAACTGTCTCTATACGGCCACCTACCCGGTTGTTTGCTTCAAAAATCTTCACTTCATGTCCCGCAGCCTTTAATAAAGATGCCGAAACTAATCCAGCCATACCAGCCCCTACTACAATGATTTGTTTCGGACGTGTCGTCTTCTTTAATCCATTATTTATAACTTTTAATGTTTCATCCATCTCAGTGTTATACATTATATCTTTCTGCACAATTCCACCCCTTACTTCATGAAATACGAATTAGTGGTTTAGTGCATTTTATTCATAAATTCACTTAAACATAACATCACCACAATTTGAAAATTCACTAAAAATACATAAGGTGCAGCTCTCCCCCTTCCACATGCTTCATATGATAAACATACAGATAGTAACTGTATGGAAAGGGTGGATACACATGAAACGTACTTACGATTATCAGGCTACAAAAAAACATTTAGAATTAAAGAAACAGCAGTTATGTAAAAAACTCACTAGCGTTAAACTAACTGAAGAAGAACGCAAGCAAATACATTTAGAAATTGATAACTACGAATATATATTAAACTTAGTCGAAATGAATCATTATGAACGAGGGTTTTCTCATTAAAAGCGGATAAAAAATTATTCACTTTTCCTTTTGAGCATTTCATTACGCATTTTTCGTAAGTAAATATATAATAGGATGTACATTAAGATTGAGAGGTATATTCTATGATCAAATTAAGTGTATTAGACCAATCACCTATTTCAGATGGTAGCACAGCAGCCCAAGCTATTTCACATACAGTTACGCTTGCACAAGAAGTTGAGAAACTCGGATTCACACGTTTTTGGGTATCCGAGCACCATAATTCAGTTAGCTTAGCTGGTTCAAGTCCAGAAATACTCATTTCACATATTGCCGCGAAAACTGACCGTATTAGAGTTGGTTCTGGTGGTGTTATGCTGCCACATTATAGTCCATATAAAGTTGCCGAGAATTTCCGCGTTTTAGAAGCACTTTATAAGGGCCGCATCGACCTTGGTGTCGGGAGAGCGCCTGGTGGTATGCCGATAGCAACTCGCGCACTTCAAGAAGGTAAAATGGTCTCACTTGATCAATATCCAGAACAAATTGCAGATGTTGCTATGTACTTACATGATCAAGTACCAGAAAACCATCATTATGCAAACTTAAAGGCTACTCCAGTTATCCCAACATCTCCTGAAATGTGGATGCTCGGTTCTAGCGGAGAAAGTGCAATGATTGCCGCAAAGCAAGGCGCTTCTTTTGCATTTGCACAGTTCATTAACGGATACGGTGGCCCTGAAGTAATGAAGGCTTACCAAGAACAATTCCAACCTTCCTATTTAGGCGATAAACAAAAATCAATCGTATCTATTTTTGTTATTTGCGGAGAAACAAATGAAGAAGCGGAGAAGATTGCATCAAGCCTTGATTTATCGATTTTACTATTAGAACAAGGAAAACGGACTACTGGTACTCCTTCTATTGAAACTGCTCAAAATTATTCGTATAGTGCTTATGATCTATTCCGCATAAAAGAAAATCGTCAACGTATGATTGTCGGTGATCCGTCTTCTGTGAAAGAAAAAATATTAAACTTAAGCAAAGCGTATAATACTGACGAATTTATGATTGTCACGATTACTCATCAATTTGAACATAAATTAAACTCTTATCGCCTATTGGCAGATGCTTTTAATTTATAATAACGAAAAGGAGATGCATCACATATGATGCATCTCCTTTTCTTACTACCAATCAATTGTTTTTGCTTCCTATATATTCAATAGCTTCTTTTAATAACTCATCAAAATTATGAGGATAATCATGATTTAAGTTAGGCACAACTTTATACTTATGTTCTATATTTTTATCCTTTAATAACGTTACAAATTGCTGTGTACCTTCAAAACAATCTTCATCTTGATCCCCACATATTATATATCCTTTTATGCTTTTATCATGCAATATTCCAATCATCTCTTCCCATTCTTCCATTTCCGGAAGCCACGGTGCCACAAAAATAAAACCGTTCACTTCTATTTCACCTTGTAACATGGAATGTAACGCTACTCTTGCCCCAGCAGAAAAGCCACCAATAATAATATTCCCAAATGTTTTATTCACTTTAATCTTATTGTAATGTCCTTTTAACTCATCTCTTCCTCTTTCGATATTATCCCACACATATCCATCTGAAAATTGAATTTGGGAAGATTGAGGCAATGCTAGCATAAAACCTTGTTCCATTACAGAGTTCCAATATGGTTCTATTATTTGTATATTTTCTTGATCCCCATGCAGTGTTATTAGTAGATTTTCAGTTTGTTTGCTGTATTTATATTTCAAGTCTGCTTGTTCCGATTTCTTTGCTAATTCTTCTCTTTCTTTACATAATTGAACCATTCTATGAAACTCTTCAAATTTATGTAGTGGTTTTAAATCATCATCGGAAATTAAATACTCACTTCCGTACCAAAATCCATTTTCTATAATTGCTTTCTTCATTAAATGCAACGCTTCTTCTTCAAGTCCTGCTGCACTTGCTAATGCATATTTAAAATTATATATTTGTGCTTCATTACCCATTACATCTTTAGCATTATTCATTATATAAGAATACGCTTCAAAACTTCCTTTATTTGCATAACAATGTAACGTTTCATTTAATAACTTAATATAAGTCATATTATTTTCCATATAGGAATTCCCCCGTAACCTTTTATAATAATTGCTTCTCCAATCTTCCTATCATTCTAGGGTCACGGTATAAGTAGTTAAATTCTACAATTCAACTTAATAATACCTGATTCTCAGAATGATATTTAATAGTTAATGTATGTATACGCATAATACACCACTCCTTCCTATCCACTAGTTGTAGTATAAAGTTAAATAAACTGAAAAATCAATATTTTAATAAAAAAAGACAACAATAATATTATTGTTGTTCTCATAACATCTGCCCACTATTCTTTTTTTCTTATCTGGTTTACTTGAAACTAAATAATGCTTTTCTGAAATATATAAGTTTCTTTTTAATATACGATTTAAATATGGTCCTAGCTTCACTCCGCATATGAGGCGATCTTCGCTATCTTCAACAATTGGGAACATTTCTTTTTCTGTTACATATTGATCTACGGCCTTTTGTACGATATCAATTTCTTTAACTAGGTTTAAATTTTCTTCTGTATGTTCAAATACTTCAAGCGTTTCCTTCGTTATCAGAAAAAAATTTGTTGGAAATGCAGGTAAATAGGGCTTTAACAAATCATAATTTACTGTGTAATCATCATTTACTAAAACTGTATAAACGATATTAGCATTCGTTTCTAGAAACTTCGCCATCGCTTGTTCTAATTCATCTTTCGTAATTTCCCTATCTTCTTTTCCAGTTCTGAAAAAGCGAAACATTGTATCGCCTCCTTTTTACTATATTATAGCATAAAAGAAAACTGAAAAATCAAAAAAACTCTATTGAAAGAATTTTTCAATAGAGTTTTTCTTTAATCAATTTATGTTTATTTTAAGAATGCACTTAACATCCACACATGTTGTTCTAATGTCGTATGAATTGCTAATAGCATATCAGCCGATGTTTCATCATCAGCTTCATCAGCTACTTCCATACCTTCTTTTAATTCTTGAATAAGTGCAGAAAAATCGTTTACTAAAATTTGCACCATTTCTTCTGCAGACTCTTTGCTTGTCCCTTCGATTACAGTTGAAGTTGCTAAATACTCTTTCATTGTCGCTAACGGTTTTCCTTCTAACGCTAAAATACGCTCTGCTAACTCATCAATGTATGTTCCTGCTTCATTATAAAACTCTTCAAATTTCTCATGTAATGTAAAGAAGTGCGGTCCTGTCACATACCAATGATAATTATGCAGTTTGACATATAATACATTCCAGTTTGCTACCTGCTTGTTTAATACTTCAACAACATTCGTTTTCGTACTCATACAATCCACTCCTCTTATCATGTTACTATCTTTTAATGACCTAACTTCATTTTACCATACATTCCCTATTCTTTTGAATGAACAGCTTATATGTAACAAAGTTTTAACAACCTTAATATTTCCCTAATATCATATAATTCATGTATCCTTTCAACTACTTCATATGTCTAATTGTCCAAGCTCACACATATGCATAATAGTAAGTCAAGCTCATCATAGAAGAAAGAGGGATAACATGGACAATCAACAATGGCAAGTAGCAAAGAAAGTCGCTGCTACTTATATCGGAACGGTCGTTGGAGCTGGATTTGCTACTGGGCGCGAAATTGTTGAATTTTTTACAGTTAACGGATTTTACGGAACCATTGGCATATGTATAAGTGGATTTTTTTTTATTTGGCTCGGCACAAAGATGATGTTACTTTCATCACAAATAGGGGCATTCTCAGCTCAAGAATTCAACAAATATTTATTTGGGGATGTATTTGGAAATGTCATAAACACATTACTATTACTCGTATTATTTGGTGTAACGAGCGTTATGTTATCAGGAGCCGGTGCAGTATTTGAAGAACAACTCCGCCTCCCGAGACAACTTGGTATTTTCATCACGGTCATCGCCTGTCTCATTATTGGGAGCCGGGGATTACAAGGTGTTTTTGAAGTAAATACGCTTGTCGTACCTATTATGATGATCTTTATTATCGGACTCGCTATTACAACCTTTTTCCATAGTACAACACCTATTAGTAATACTATTCCTGCAGAGAGCTGGAATATGAAGTGGATTACTAGCCCTATTACATATGTCGCTTTAAATCTTTCGCTCGCCCAAAGCGTTCTCGTCCCGTTAGCCAGTGAAGTAAAAGATCGAAAAGCCATTTTGTGGGGTGGAATTTTAGGTGGTGCAGGACTTTCTTTAATTTTATTATGCAGCCATTTAGCTATCTTATCAGTCGACCAATTTTATCAATACAATATCCCAATGGCTGAAGTCATAAGAAGATTTAATGCAACTTTTCACTTTTTCTTTGTTCTTATTATTTTCGGTGAAGTGTTCACAACTTTAGTTGGTAATGTGTTCGGGATGACAAAACAAATGCAATCCATTACCGGATGGAAAAGTAATAACATTATTTACTTCATATTACTAATTAGTTATTGCTTTAGTTTCATCGGATATAGTGAATTACTTCATATTCTATACCCTATTATCGGTTGGGTGAGCATCATTTTACTACCGATTATTGCCTTTAAACAACTTCAAAAAACATGAAAAAACATCCGTGTATACGGATGTTTTTTCATGTTCATTCACAGTCTTCACATACTTCCCAGTACGGCCCCATTTCTACTGCAAGGTATGGCTTTAATTGCAAACGAATCATTCGACTTGGCATGCGTTCTAATACGAATTGAATGCCTTCTTCCTCTTCATCTAACTCAACTTTTGAAATAGCAATTCTTTGCATAGTAGTAATGGGGCTTCCATCTTTATATAAAGTGATTTTCACCTCATCATACTCATTAAAATACAATTCAACATTCATTTGCTTTTTTAACATTTCATCAACAATTTCATATTTATCATTTTGTTCCTGGATTATATATTTCCAGCCGCCTCTATCCAATTCTATCGGAGCAGCTTGGAATAATGTCATCAAATCCTCGTATAGCATAAGATAACCCCTCTCTTACTAAAAAACGATGAGTATTTTATATACCCTTTATCTCTATCACTATCCATGTTTATTGTACCATATATCACAAATCTTACCGCATTCATTTGCTTTATAAACACATACAAAACATATAGTATTTTCAGTTCACTCTCTATTCACTAGTATGTTCCCTTACTGATAACTTATCACTTTCCTTATTTCCTACACACTACTTATAACTCTTAAAAAACCACAAAAAAGAAGAGTAATTTATATCACTCTCCTCATAAGATTTTCCCTGTAGCTGCTAATGCTAACACTATAATTAAACTTGCAAATAATAGTGATACAATTAAACTAAAAATCGGTAATATTTTCTTTTCATTCTTCTTAAATAATAACCTTAAACTAAGAATGATATTTAATGGAACAAATATAAAATAAAAGTATTTAACGATTTGTAATGAGCTATTTGAAAGTGTTTTAAATACAAACACTTCAATTAAAAAAGCAACAAAGAATAAAATGCTTAACCAAAACGAGACATAGCTAAGCCAAGAATGTCTTTTCGTTCCCCAATACACTCCCATACTGATCTCCTTTAAACGTAGTCTATATTATATTAATTATACACCCGCTTAACAAATTCCTCTATTTTTCGACAAACATTAAATACATTGAACCTCTAATCCGTTTATCAGCTAAAAGACTGTCTCTAATAGCACTAATGCTATTTTGAGACAGCCTCCCCTTTTTATACTTTAAATCTTTCAATTAATACTTGTAACTCTTCAGCCATTTGAGATAGTGTACCAGCTGCAGAACCAATTTCCTCCATGGAAGCTAGCTGCTCCTCAGCTGACGCTGCAACACTTTGTGTACTCGTCGCATTATTTTGTGCCGTCATAGCAATTTGACCAACCGAAATAGATACTTCATTTGCACCTTTTGACATTCCATTAGCTGTTTCAACCATCGTTTTAATTTGATCAACAATTTCATTTGTAGATTGTAAAATCTCAGCAAAATTTTGTTTCGTTTCATTTGCGATAACAAGTCCAGATTGAACTTCTTCATTTACATTATTCATAGATTTTACTGTCTTACTCATATCATCTTGTATTTCAGAAATTAATTTACTAATTTCACTCGATGATACACTAGATTGCTCTGCCAATTTACGTACTTCATCTGCAACGATCGCAAATCCTCTTCCGTGCTCACCAGCTCTTGCAGCTTCAATTGCAGCATTTAAAGCAAGAAGATTTGTTTGATCTGCAATATTTTGAATTACTTCTAGAATATCACCAATTTGCTTTGATTTGTTATTTAATAACTGAATAACTGCATCTGATTGCGAAACAGATGCCGCAATAGACTGCATTTGATTTACTGTTTTCCCTACTAGCTTTCCACCATCTTCTGCTTTTTCACGAGTATGAGTAGAAGCCGTATTAATAGATGATGAACTATTTGCTACATGCTGAATTCCTTCTGTTACATCAAACAATAACATCGCACCATTTTCTACACTTGTTGTTTGCGTCGTTGCCCCACTTGATATTTCATCCATTGCCATTGTAATTTGTTCCGTTGCTTCACTCGCTTGTCTTACACTCGCAGTTAGCTCTTCTGATGCCGCTGCAACATGCCCGGCCGAATCATTAATTCTTCCAATTAACGTTCGTAGTGAATCTGTCATCTCATTAAAACCTTTTGCAAGTTGACCAATTTCATCGTTTGAATGAATTTCAATTGTTTGCGTTAAATCTCCTTCACTTATTTCTTTAGAAGTGGCAACTAATCTCTTTAAAGGTTTTGTAATAGAAAGCGTTACGAAATAAATAAGTGCTCCTCCTATAACTAGTGAAATAAGCATAACCATTAACATATTATAAAATACAGGCTGAGCAGCTTCAATTACTTCATTTGAGTACATCGTTCCACCGATTTTCCATCCTGTTTTTAAGTTTGTAGCAAATACCATTTTCTTTTCACTACCGTCATACGTGTATGAAAAAGTGCCCTGATTATCTTCGTAAATTTTCTTTGCCCAAGAATCAGCTGCTTTATCTCCTGGTTTTTCTTGAGGATGCGCAATTATTTTTTGTTTTCCATCTAAAATGAAAGTATATCCTTTTTTACCAATATTGATTAGCTTTGTTGTTTTCAATAAATTCTCTAAACTTAAATCTACCGCAACAACACCATTTTTATCTTCTGTTTGTTTCGCAATCGTTACGACAATATGTCCATTTCCTTTCGCCTTATACGGTTCAGTGACCACGATTCCACCTTGTTTACTCACTGCATCTTTATACCAAGAGCGGGTTGTTGGATCATAATCTGCTGCCATTTGTATATTTGGTTCTTGCACAAACTTCTTATCATTGCCGGCAACATATACTTGTTCAATATCTTTATTTAAATTAATATATTGAGATAACACCTTTCTTAATTCATCTTGATTATCTCCTTGATACATATCACTATGAATCACTCGTGCAAAGTTATTTACTTCGTTAAATTTCGCCTCAATCATTTGATTGATTAAATTATCTAATATTTTTATATTATCGTGAGCACTACTCGTAATTTGTGATTCAAAATTCTTTTTAGCCGTTTGATAAGACATGCCTCCAATAATAGAGACAGCTGCAATTAAAATTACCAAAAATGAAATTAATAGCTTTTTTGCTACTTTTATATCTCGAAACCACCTTAACAGTTTATTCATTATAAACCTCCTAAATTTAAATATTAAGTTTTAAAGATAAATAACCGATTATGAATATATCCCATTCCCTATCCTCTATTTTTACAATTCGTTTTTGATAAACACCTTGTAAAGTTTAAACAAATATTCCCCGTTTGTCTATATATACGAATAATATTATTATAAAATTTACAAATACAAAAAACCAAAGGAATAGTCCTTTGGTTTTTTACATTTTTTTATGTTGTTTAGAAATCTTCTTCCACTTATCGCGCTCAGCTCTTGCGAGAATAGCATCTTGTTTTCTCATAAAATACGCCAATTCTCTTTGCAGCTTTTTATAGCTAAGTAAGCGCTCTACCGCTATAAGTCCATTATCTATAGCGCTGCGTACTTCACATCCTGGTTCACCTTCATGTTTACAATCTCGAAAGCGACATGTTTTTGCAAGATCCTCAATATCAGAAAATGTGGTTTGGATTGCCGTACTTCCTTCCCAAAGTTGAAGTTCCCTCATGCCAGGGGTATCAATTACTAAACCGCCACTCGGTAATTGGAACAACTCACGGTGAGTTGTCGTATGTCTTCCTTTACTATCTTCTTCACGTATATCTCCAGTTTTTGCTACCTCTATTCCTACTAATGCATTTAACAAAGTAGATTTCCCTGCACCTGAAGATCCAACTAAAGCAATTGTTTTTCCTGGGGCAACAAATTGTTGCAATGATTCTATTCCGACGTACGCTAGGCTATCAACAACGAAGATGGGAACACCGATTGCTACTGCTTCTGTTTCTGCAATTTTCCGTTCCACGTCTTCACATAAACTACTCTTCGTTAAAACGATAACAGGCATTGCACCACTTTCATAAGCCAATAGCAAATAACGTTCCATCCTTCTTACGTTGAAATCATGGTTAAGAGCATTTACTAAAAAAAGATAATCCACATTCGTAGCTATAATTTGTTCCTCAGTTCGGTAGCCAGCCTCTTGTCTAGAAAAAGAGCTTCTCCTTTGAAAAACACGATGAATAATCGCCTTTCGCTCTCCTTCTACTTTCTTTATATACACCCAGTCACCAACTGCTGGATAATCCCCCTTCGTTAACGCTTCATGACGAAACTTTCCAGACAGTTCCGCTACATATTCACCATCATTACAAATAATCCGATATATATGCTTATGCTCAAGTAAAATACGTCCTACTTCATAGTTCTCAACAGCTTGTTCTTCAAAAAAAGAATCCCAGCCGAACGATTCTAAAATATTTTGATTCAAATTGATATCCTCCCTAGTTTGAACTCAGTGGAAGGATTGTGCGCTCACTTATAGAGTATCGCCCTTTCCGTCCACCTTTGTATTTGGTTTACTATTCATATAAGTTAATTTCGCCATAATACATCACCCCGTTCTAATTTTAATTACTCTCATTATATGGAATATCCCGTTAAAAAGCTACCTCATTTAACGTAATTTTCAAATAATTTATTTTTTAGCATTCTAATTTGTCCACGATGACTAATTTCATCTTCTAGCACGTGAAACCAAAGGTAGTGCTGATTATACGCTACGCCATTAGGCCACTTTCTTTCTGACATTAGCCATTCATCATCCTTTTGTCTCAAACACTCTATTGTTTCCTCTCGAATTTTCTGTAAAAGTTGTACATAATACTGTATTTCATAACCACGAATAGATCTCCCCACTTCCCCTAAATACAGTGCATCTTCCCATATTTCTAATTCTTCTTTTGTAAAATCACGATTTTGAAAAGAAATAAGCTGATGGACTTTTTCTATAGCCGCTATATGCTTCAGTAAAGCACCAATTGAATTCTCACCACTCGGCATTATTAAATCCAATTGCTCCACTCCTAGATCCTCTATTTCCTGTAATGTTACTGCCCGCGTATGCTCCATCATACTTACAAGTTCCCCTATATTTTTTGTATAACCATTTACACTTCTTATTCGATAATCTATATACATTTCTCGCACCCCTTTCTGAATTCATATTAATGAAAAAAGGATTCATATAATAGACTGAAATATATCAGATTTTTCTGTTATAATTAAATTGAACAAGCAATTAGCCAGAACAAACTTTCTCAATAGGCTTATATAAAATTTAAAAAGGAATATATATTTAATAAACGAATCTTATTCACTAAAAGGAGTGGATTCGATGGAAATGTATCAATGGCTAACTGCTGTTCTAGTTGGTGGCGTTACTGGCTTCGTTTCCCATCTGATCAATAACCAAGGTAAGTTATTGCTTCCACGCCGTTTAAAAACGTTTTTCCACTTTGGGTTTTTAACCGATATATTGACTGGTTGCCTAGCTGCACTTCTTGGACTCGTTTTATTCGATGTCACCACAATAAAAGAAATTATAAAAGTATCTATTGTAACCGCTATTTCAGGTCAAACATTTTTACTTCATCAAGCTTTAGGTGGTGAACAGGCTAAAAACACGCAAATCGGGAAAGCTGATGAGAAAATTCAAGAAATTGACAAACTATTACGACGTTAATCTATACTTTCTTTAAAAATTATTGTTATAATGAAAAATAAATATTTTCTATTGCGTCGTTTGTCAGAAGAAAGGGTGTTTCGTATGACAAAAAAGAAAATAGAAGATTTCTTAACAAACACCGAAAAAGAGGAACTGCTAGAAAACTATAAATGTTTACGAGAAGCCCGCACAAAAAGCGAAGCTAACTATTTTGGTGAGGCAGTAGACCATCTATTAAATAAAGTAAAAAAACGAGTTATTGAAGAAGCTGGAATACATGATGAAAACGCAGCAACTGTTCAATCAAAAAGAAAAGCACTGTTTTAGTAAATTAACTAAAACAGTGCTTTTTATTACGGTATTTTTCACATTACTTTCACATCTATTTCACAAATATAAGTAGTCCTATATGTTAAACTAAGTATATCCTTTTCCAAGGAACTATATGCCGATATATAAATCCCTATCTCTTTAGGGATTTTTTATTTTTTGGATTTCTCCGATTTATTTTTAAAGGCTTTATGATGCAATTCCTGTTTCACTATCTTCATTAAGCTTTTCACTTTTTCTAAACAAAAATAAAGCTCCTATATATAGTAACGCAGTAAAACTACCTACAAGTATAAAATTGTGAGATGCTGCAAATAACATTCCTGCTATTGCCGCTCCAATCATTTGGCCAATATACATAGAAGCATTAGCAAGAGCGGCTCCTGTTCCTCTTGCTATACTAGACATATTTTGTAAGCGCCCCATCATCAATACAAACAAAATTCCTGTCACAAAAAATAAAACAAAGAAAAATAACTCTACAAATATAATGTTCTTTAAATGAGGAAGTATGACATATAGCACTGCTGTAAATACAATTCCACCATAGAAAGAAAGGTTATAACCAATTTTATTTACGATTCTCGGCCCAAAAATGTTACCGGTTAAATTTCCTAATCCTAATACGAGCATAGCTATACCTACTTCATGAACTTGTAAGCCAAATTGACTGGAAAGCCACACACCAAAGAATGAAAATGCTGCAAAATTACCAGTTTGAAAAACAAAATATGCAAAATAAGAAAGTGAAACCTTTGAATCTCTAAGTAATTGCTTATAGCGCTTTAATATATTTTTTTCATTTCCACCTATTTGAGCTGGTTGTATTTCTGGTAATGTAACATAAATAAGAACGACAAGTAGTGCTGATAATATACCAATGACGAAGAATGGTGTTGTATAATGTATCGTTGCTAAATATGCTCCAATTGGCAGTCCTAAAATTTGGGAGATTGATAACCCTGCTGTTGCAATTCCAATTGCTTTTACAATTTGCTTCTTCTCTATAAGGAGCGGAATAGATGCCCATACTTGTGGAGATATAAAAGCTGCACTTACACCTGCTAAAAATCTAAATGTTAGCATCCATAAAAAACTCGGTGCCATTCCACACAAAAATGTACTTAATGCAAAAAAACTCATTCCTAATACCATCACTTTTTTTCTGTTTAAGCCATCTGATATAGGACCAGCGATAAGCGCAAATCCAGCGTATCCTAAAGCATATGAACTCACCATCCATCCTGATAATTCAGTTGATACATGATACACCTGTTGTAATGTTGGCAAAAGTGGTGAAATTAAGAAAGTATCTGTACCAATCATAAACATTATCGTAAAGAATACAGCTAGCACTCTTTTCATTTAAACCTTCTCCTTTTATATAAAAAGAGGGCACTGTCCCTCTTTTCAACTAATCTTCTAATATAGATCCAATCTCTTTCATAACCTTTTCATTCAATGAAACATCCACTGCTCTTACACTTTCTCTTATTTGCTCCGCTCGCTTCCCGCCAGGAATAACAGTATCAATTCCTTTTTTGTTTAATAACCACGCTAAAGCTAACTTCGATACTTCGAGATTCTTTTCTTTAGCTAAGCCTTTTAACTTCTCAACTTTCTTAAAGTTACTCTTATATGTATTTTCTTCAAATAGATTTACACTTTGACGCCAATCTCCTTCACTCAATTTGAAATCTTCTGTATATTTTCCGCCTAGTATCCCAAAAGCAAGAGGCCCGTACGGAATAAATGAAATACCTGATTCTATACAATATGGCAAAAGTTCTTCCCCAGCAGCACGATCCAACATATTATACGGTGATTGTACAACATCTATATGTCCGTGCTGATTCGCTTCTTTTAATTGCTCTACATTAACATTAGATATTCCAATTGAACGAATTTTCCCTTCTTCTTTTAGGCGAGTAAGCTCTCCAATTGAATCTATGTAACTTGTTTCAGGATTTGTAAAATGTAAATAATATAAATCAATATAATCAGTTTGTAATCTTCTTAAGCTATTTTCCACAGCATTTCTTAAATAGCTTGGTTCATTATTAATATAAACCTCTCCATTTAATAACGGCTGTATTCCACCTTTTGTAGCAAGTACAAATTCGTGGCGTTTTCCTTTCAATACTTCTCCTACCAATTCCTCTGATCTACCGAAACCGTATGAATCTGCTGTATCAAAAAATGTAATCCCTTGCTGGATAGCTTCTTCTATTAATCGTTTTCCTTCTTCCTCATTCACATCAGCATATAAATTATGTCCCCCTACAGCGTTTGTTCCTAACCCTAACTTTGAAATATTTAGTCCTGCCTTTTGCAATTTTGTATACTTCATTTTTTTCCCCCTATATTTCTATTGTTCGAATATAATCGAACAATAGAAATATATCACTTTATATGCTATAGTGCAACTAGAACAACTTATACAAGTAGGTGAAATAATGCGAACACTATACCATCCGAATCGAGAAGAAATTCAATTCTCTTCAGTCTTATATGCACTTAGCGATCAAATTCGTTTACAAATTGTAAATATGTTACTTGAGAAAAATGAACAATCTTGTGGCTCATTAAACATCCCTATCGCGAAATCAACTTTATCTCATCATTTCAAGGTTTTACGTGAATCAGGTGTTATGTATACACGCCTTGAAGGAACACAACGTTTCATTTCAATTCGTGAAGAAGATTTAAATACTAGATTCCCTGGTTTATTAGATGTTGTAATACATGCGACAGAACCATACTAAAAAACATCTCATTTAAATATGAGATGTTTTTTAGTAATTACTATTCTTTTAATAAATCTATTAATCCATTCCCTTCAGATGTACGTTCATACCCTAAAGGTACAGTCCTTTTTATAAGTTGCGCATATATTTCCGGCTCTGATAATTTTCTACCATACTCTCTCTCACACTGCTTTATGAGAAGTGCTAACGCCCCAGCGACATGCGGTGTCGCCATTGAAGTACCACTTAATACCGCATATTTCCCCTCTGGATACGTAGACAGTATTTCATCACCCGGCGCTACTAAATCAATTTCTTGATTTGAATTACTAAAGCATGAAATTTTCCGCTCTAAATTAACAGCACCTACTTCAATTACTTCAGAATAAGCACCTGGAAAATCTAATTCTTCAGTATCATCGTTACAATCTCCATCATTTCCTGCAGCGCACACGACAAGTACGTCTTGTTTTACCGCATTTTGAATAGCTTCATGTAACTCTGGTACATCTTGCGGACCACCAAGTGACATTGAAATAATTCTCACTTTCTCTTTATTCGGTCCTCTCCAATTTACAGCATAATGAATGGCCTCAATAATTTGTTCATAACTTCCAGAACCATCTCCAGCTAATACTTTTAAAACTAACATTTTAGAAAGTGGTGCGACTCCTAGTACACCCACTCCATTTTCAGTCGCTGCAATTGTCCCCGCTACATGAGTACCATGTCCATTATTATCAAGATAAATATTGGGATTTCCTTCATAATCTTTTGTGAAATTTCTCCCACCAATAATACGATCTTTTAAATCAACATGATTTACATCACAACCTGTATCTAAAACAGCAACGACAATGTCTTTTCCTTTCGCGCTCTTTTCCCATACTTGCGGAGCATGAATCAATTGTACACCTGGTGGAATTTCATTTACTTGTTCAACCACTTTATTTACAGTAAACGGAATTAATTTAATGCCTTTTTGTTTATTCGCTGTACTACTATTCATCGTAATCCCTCCTGAAAATATATTATTTTCATTTCAGACCACTATTGAATGCGTTTAGATTTAACATTCGTTTTATTCGTTCCATTTCCCTTCCTCTCAAATGTTTCTCAATAAACAAAAGAAAAGGACCATTAATGGTCCTTTTCTTTTTCAGTTTTTCAAAAGAATAATATAAAGTGAAACTATAATCAGTGGGTGGTGTTCATCCCCCACTGATTATTAGCCCTCACCAATCGGGCGTTTACGGGCAATTGATCTCCCACCTAACTTCTTTGCTTCAGCCGAGTTTTGAGGTGGGAGTTTTACTGCCCACAAATAGCGAGATAAATTAAGACTAAATCTTACTCTTGTTCAAAAACTGCTCAATTTCTTTTATTACATGTTTTGCGCCTTCTATACTAACAGTAATGTTTCCATTTGCTAATGAAATATTTTGATCTGAAACATCACCTGTTATTTGACAAGCATTGTATGGTTGATATTTTTGTAAAATGACTTTGTCTTCTTCTACAAAAATTTCAAGTGGTGATTTGATTTGTATTCCTAATACATCCCGTAATTCTTTAGGAATAACTATCCGTCCCAATTCATCTACTTTTCGAATAATTCCTGTTGCTTTCATGTTACTCCCCCCTTACTCTCTATTATTTTTTTCACCTCGCTATTTTCATTTTATCACTATATATTTGGTAATGCCTTACTCTTTTTAGAAAATATAGTACAAAAGTTAAAAAAACACATTTAACGAATATTCAATCTTTCTTTCAATTGTTTTAAATAACGCGATCGTATAATTAAGAAGTATACAACTTGAATACCTACGAAAATACTTAATACAATTGTATTTTCTTTAAACAGTGAGTACTCAAACATTTGTCCTAACGCAGTTAATGCTACTGCCCCGTGTAATGTTGCAACTCCAACTGGAACGAAGAATAAAAGCGCTAAGCGGATTGTGACTACTTTCGATAATTCCCCTCTCGTCAATCCAACTTTTCGAATCATTTCAAATAAACGAGTATCGTCCTCCAAATCTGAAAATAAACGGAAGTAAAGGAAGCTTCCTGCACAAACGAAAAATACAATACCAATAAAGAAACCTACAAATAAAATGGGTCCTGCGATTTGTAGACTTTGATTTTGATCGTACTCTTCTGCACTAAACGTTGAATGTTCTTGATAAGGCTTAATCTGATTCGTAAGCTCTTTACCAACCTCAATTTCATCTTTCACGGATTGTGTTTTATACATATAATCTTTTTCTTCTTTAAATCCATCTTGTAATGAATCATATTGATTTTTAGAGATTACATACACATTACCTCTTAGTATTTTACTTAATGAAGAAGTATTAACTTTTTTCACATTTAAAGGTTCATTCATATTTGGTAAAGTAATTTCTTTTCTTTCTTTCATCGGTGGTCCGGGTATTTCGACTGACAAAAATAAAGCCTCTTTATTTGATACAGTATTAAATGGTTCTCCTGTTAACTTTGCATATTCTTTATAATCTGATTCTTTTATAAAAATGGCGCTTCTTAACGACTGCTCCTCCGTTTTCTTCGATGAAATATTTATTTTTGAAGCTGCTATATTATGTTTCTTTAACCCTTCGTCAATGATTTTCAGATGCTGTGGCTCATTACTATTACCTTGCTTAGACTGATAGTGAAACGCAATTGGTCTGTCCATAATTTCTTTCGTCATCGAAGCAAACCCAACCAATGTACCTATTGCTGAAAATGCTACTGTTGAAATAATCGTTACAATAAAGAACATTCTTGCGTTATCTCTCATACGGTATGCTAAATCTGACAAAGTAATAATATTTGTCTGTGTCCAATAGAAACGTTTACTTTTTTTACATAGTCTAATAATAAAGACGCTCAACTGCTTGTACAGCAAATACGTACCAATAATGACTACCGTTGTAACAGGAATCATCATTATAAATACCATTGCACCATGTGACATAAGAGCTCCTGCATAACCAGCGCTAAGCAATACTACTGCTAATATAGAAGAAATTATAGATGCCTTCGGTTCTGGCTTCGCCTCTGCTGATCCTCTAAACAATTTCATAATTTTATTTTTACGAACCATTCCTGCACTAAACAATGAAATGATCATAAATAATACGAAAAACATAATACTCGTTACAACAATCGCTTTCATCGGTATGTAATAGGATAAAGAGATATCTAGTTTTAATATCATCGGAGCTACAAATATTAATATTCCTGAAAACAACATACCTGAAAGAATCCCAAAAATTATTGCCCCTATTCCAATCATTATATTTTCAAAGAAGATAAGACGCTTTAATTGATATTTCGTCATACCTAGCATCATTAAAATTCCTAGTTCACGCTTTCTCGTTTTTAAAAACATTCCCATTGAATATAAAATAAAGAAGAATGTAAATAAGTAAATAATAGACTGCGCAAAAGACATACTTACGAATACGTACCGTCCTAATTCTCCAGCACTTAATGCCGGATGAAACGCAAAAAATGAATACACAAAAAAGGCCATAATTGCAAATGCACTACTCAAAAAATAAGCTGAGTATGTCCGTCTATTTCGTGTTACATTCCGATATGCGAGTTCTCTAATGTTCATACTACTTCTCCGCCCTTCTACTAACTATGCTTTTATATTAGTAAAGTACGGAAATCCCTTCCATCGATTCAAATGACAAAAACCTTACATTATTGAAAGGTTTGAAACAATTGCTTATATAAAACAGTTTCATTATAATGACTACATTCATACACGCATCCTATTGTATATTCGTTAGTTTTGCGAAATAATAAAGGATAGAAGTATGTACCAATATACATATAAACTTATTTACCGCTTTAATATGAATAGGAGGAAAATATAATGACATTACAAGAACAAATTATGAAAGCATTACATGTTCAACCTGTAATTGATCCGAAAGTAGAAATTCGTAAACGAATTGATTTCTTAAAAGATTATTTAAAAACTACAGGTGCAAAAGGATTTGTACTTGGAATTAGCGGCGGACAAGACTCTACACTGGCAGGACGTTTAGCACAGCTTGCAGTCGAAGAAGTTCGTAATGAAGGTGGTAACGCAACGTTTATCTCCGTACGTCTTCCATACAAAGTACAAAAAGATGAAGATGATGCACAATTAGCATTACAATTTATTCAAGCTGATCAGTCTGTTGCTTTTGATATCGCTTCAACAGTTGATGCTTTCTCAAATCAATACGAAAACTTATTAGGCGAATCATTAACAGATTTCAATAAAGGGAACGTTAAAGCGCGTATCCGTATGGTTACACAATACGCAATCGGCGGACAACAAGGGCTACTCGTTATCGGAACTGATCATGCTGCTGAAGCTGTAACAGGTTTCTTCACAAAATTCGGAGATGGCGGTGCAGATTTATTACCATTAACGGGATTAACGAAACGCCAAGGACGTGATTTATTACAAGAATTAGGTGCAGACGAGCGACTTTACTTAAAAATGCCAACAGCTGATTTATTAGATGAAAAACCAGGTCAAGCTGATGAAACAGAGCTAGGCATTACTTACGATCAATTAGATGACTATTTAGAAGGTAAATCCGTTCCAGCTGACGTTGCTGAAAAGATCGAGAAGCGTTACAAAGTGAGTGAACATAAAAGACAAGTACCAGCGTCAATGTTTGATGATTGGTGGAAATAGAACATAAAAAAGAAGCTAATCTCATTTAGCTTCTTTTTTATACGTTAACGATATACCCCTACTCTTTTCTCTAATAAATCCTGCAAGCAATCTTCATGTTGTTTATTAAACAATGGCGGCATTTTGTCTAAAGGGAAAAACTGCAAATCTAACGTTTCATCACCGTCTATTTTTGTATTCCCTCCAACGATTGAAAACTTAAAGAATATTACAATTGCCTGTGCCTGATCTCCATTCGGATATGTTTGAAAATATTTCGTATACACACCAATGAGCTCATCAATTTCCACATCATATCCTGTTTCTTCTTTTATTTCTCGAATCGCAGTTTCTGCCGCAGATTCCCCGACTTCCATTGCACCGCCCGGAAATCCCCAAGCATTAAAGTCTCCTCTTTTTTGCAGAAGCACTTCACCAAATTCATTAAATACACAACCTCCTGCAAAATTCAAAATAACATAATCATGCCCTATTTTTTCACGTAATTCCTTTATATAATTCGCCATCTGCTTCTCCTTTTTATCCATCTTCCATTATTCTTTTTTATCTTTTTCAAGCAATTCAATAATCCGATCTAACTTCTGATTCATATTAATCACATGTTGTTTTTTCATAGTGTTTTTTTGCAATAATCTTTTAATGAACAGAGTAAATGATACAAAAAACAAAACGATAAGCCCGATTACTAGACAAAAATATATCAATGCAAATATATTATTTTCGAACAAATTCATTCAGCTATCACATCCTCTATTTTCAATTATTTTATCACGCAATTCTAAATAGTCAACGATATTATAAATCAAACACAAAAAGAGCACCTTTTAAAGATGCTCTTTTTCATTAATACGTAAATGTAATTGTCGCTAATGAATAACCTGCCATTGCACTATATGGCGCAACTTGATAAGATACACGCTTTGCACCTTTTGGCCAAGCTATTTCATCTAGTACTTTCTTTATATCTTGCATCGTTCCATCCATTGACTGCTTATATCGTACTTCTACTTTTTCTGGCTTGGAAGCAAATTGTTGCTGTAATTTTTTCTTAAACTCATTGTAATTTTCCGCTCCGTATTGTGCAGATAAATACTTTAAATTTGTTTCTTTTAACATTTGTTCATATACAGCAGTTTTTGAACTACCGGCTTTTATTTTGCTTGTTAATTCGTTGAAGTAGCTTGTAGTTGCCGCTGGATATTCACTACGATCCCATTCATGGTCTTTGCTTAATTGTTCATCAGACATATTAAAATATGAATATGTTACGCGCCCAGCTTTATCAGGAACTGGATCATCGAATGTAGTATCAAGGTGGTACCACTTGTTATCAATGTTCACTAAATTCCATGCGTGAGCTTGTCCATTCCCTGTACCTGTTACAATATGATTTTGAATACCTGCTTCTTTTAGTAATTGATATGTTAACAATGTATATCCTTGGCAAACGGCAGAACGATTCGCTAACGCTTCATACGCTGTATATGCTTGATAAGAAGTATCATATGATACTTCTTTCACAACATAATCATGAATAGCTTTCACTTTTTCATGTTCATCCATGCCTTGTTTAATGATAGAGTTTACAATTGCTTTCGCCTGAGACTTTACATACTGTGTTTGCTCTTTTGATTCACGATACTTCACTTGTAATGTAAATGTATAATTCCCTGGCATCCCTTTTATAGAATATTTAGTAGACGCTACATTATATTTTACATACTCATCAGCATCTACAATTTTATTAAACTCACCATACAATTGGTCCATAATATTTCTAGCATTTCTATCTTTTGTTTTATATGTGATTGTAATATTTTCTTCTCTATTATCAATCTGTTTTTTTAATTCTTTTCTGAAATCATTTAACAACTTTGCATCTGATTGTGTTGTCACTGTAGTCGGATTCGTAGCCGCATAAGATACGGCTGACGCCTGTAAGCCTCCCATTACTATAGTTGAACAAAGTGCGGCAGCTGTCACATACTTACTTGTCTTTCCCATCTTGTCACTCCTTACATTCTATAACTATACAAAAAAGTATCGTATAGTTTCAGAGTATACAATACTTTTCAAAATAGGTCATATGAGATTATGCATATTTAACATTTTTAAAAGGGTTGTTCTTTTAGAAAAAGAACAACCCTTTTTTAGCAAGTTTGCAACACACAGCATGTATTTTCAAAATGGCGATTTTTCAAGTCTTCATTTCCAATACAGAAATAAAGCATCCCTAAATCTCCCCACATCATATTACAATTTTTAGTATCTGAATCAATTTGGAATAAGAGCGTCATATGCTGTGGATCTATCCCCATATATTGTCCAGTCTCGTACAATACCTCATCTTGTACAGAGAATGGTTCTCCAAACATTTGATGATTATCATAGTTGTCTGGGATTAGCTCTTCAAGTAATTGCAAGAAACGATCTGAATCCGCCTCATCTTCAATGAAAAGCTCCGGTAATTTATACGTCAGTTCAAAAGTAATTGCACACTGGTTATATTTCGCTTGTATTTCATCTGCTCTACGTAATTGCTCTACAGGGATATTATAATAAAGTACACGTCCAGCTTCGGTTGGATCCACATCTTCTTCAAAGTAATTTTCAATACTAAAGAAATATAACATCCCTGTCTTAGGAAGATTGTGATCCATACCAACGTTTTGTAAATCACTTAAATTAAATTGTGCGATAAAACGTAACGGATTCTCTTTGTATGTTGGATATTCAAATGTATTTGGCAAATCAGGAACTCCGCCCATTTTCGAACTGCCTATCGTAATTATTTCCTGTTGTTTTGGCACAACTTTTACACAAGGAAATACAGTATTAATAAGTTCCTGTTTCAAATGTGTTAGTTCATATTTATCAATTAATATTTCAATTTTCTTTTCCATAAATTCTCCTTACATTTACATACTTATTTGTATCATAGCACAAAGATTATACTCCATTCATTGTAAAATCAACAAGCCCTCCAAAAAACGGGCTTATCCCTCGTACGCGAACAAGTTTAAAAAAGCATAGTATACATTGTTCCTACAAACACGATAGTTCTTTATTTCTTCCAGTACATTTTCCCCTCGTTCATTTTTATTTTTAATTTAAGGAGGAATTCCACATGGGTTACGGATATAGTTGCGGCGGCTACGGCGGTGGTTACGGTTACGGCGGTAGTTGTGGTGGCGGTTGTGGTTATGGAGGTTTCGCTTTATTAATCGTTTTATTTATCCTTCTAATCATCATCGGAGCTAGCTGTTGGGGCGGCTTTGTAGGCTGCTAGTAAACTTAAAAACTATTGTAAAAAAGCACGTACAATACGTGCTTTTTTTCCATTTTCATTTTTTAGAAAGGAAGTATGTCCAATGAAAATTGATGGTGTTTTTGAAGGAGGCGGTGTACGTGGAATTGCGCATGTGGGGGCAATTTGCGCGTTAGCCGAAAAAGGATATGAATGGGAGCGCGTAGCTGGAACATCAGCTGGTTCAATTATCGCAGCGCTTTTAGCAGCTGGATATTCTTGTTCCGAATTAAAAACAATAATAACCGACATTGATTATAATAAATTTATGAAGAAAACTTTTCTTGATAGAATCCCGTTTATCGGTAAAGGAATAAGTGCATGGTCTACTCTAGGTATTTATTCCAATGTATTTATAGAAGAATGGCTTGAAGAATTACTGCGAAAAAAGGGCGTTCACTTATTTACAGATCTACCTGATTTAAACAAACTCAAAATTATAGCTTCTGATATAAGCAACGGTAAAATGGTTGTCTTCCCCGATGATTTACCGAACTATGGATTTTTAAATTATCGCTTCTCTATTGCTAAAGCTGTAAGAATGAGTAGTACAATCCCCTTCTTCTTTGAGCCAGTAAAATGGAGAACACCAAAATGGAAGCAGCCTTGTTATATGGTTGATGGCGGGATTTTAAGTAATTACCCAATTTGGATTTTCGATTCACCGACTTCTCCTCGCTGGCCTACCTTTGGATTTCATTTTGTAAAAGATGAGATTCAAGCTGATCCCGCCCACTATGACGAACCTATTTCCATGTTCAAAGGATTATTTAAAACGATGATGCAAGCTCATGATTTACGTCATTTAGATAAAGAATCAAAGGCTAGAACTATTACAATTCCAACAGGAAGCATTACCAGTACTAATTTTCAACTAACTAAAGAAGAGAAAGAATGGCTCTATAACTCTGGTTATAATGCAGCTAATAAGTTTTTACAATCTTGGAACTTCAGACAATATGTTGATGAATATAGAGACGGAAATCAGGATCGAAAAACAAATCGGTATTTCCGCCAACTTGACTCATAATTATATTATTTTCCCTGTCACACTTTAATAGTAAATAAGCCTAATAATATAGTACATTATTAGGCTTATTTACTTCTTATGTACTCTCCCATTATTTAAGGATAAGTTAACCCTTCTGCTTCTTCCGCGGTAATTACTATGTAACGGTTTCCGGTTCTTAATCCTAACAGTTCTGCTTTTTCAACTGCATCCTGTTTTGTCTCTGCATAAGTAGCTAAATATTTATCCCCATCGATAATTTGGCAAATCACATATTGTTTCATGTTTTTCTCCTTTTACCCTTTAATTAATTGCGCAATCTTTTTTATTCCAACTTCAATTTCTTCTACAGTTGCATAGGAATAAGAAAGACGTAAAAATTGGTTAGCACTTCTATCATACAAAGTGCCTGGGTTTAACAACACCTTTTCTTGTAAAGCTTTTTCAAATAAACTACGATTCGAAATTGGTAGATTTATATGTAGCCAAATGTAAAAGCTTCCTACTGGCTCATGCCAAGTTGCAATGCCACTACAATACTTTTCTAACATACTTATCATAAAATCTCTACGTTTTTTCAATTCACTTCTTACAAACTGTAAATGTTCATCATACAATCCATTTTCAAACCACTCCGCTGCAATCTGCTGGGATATAGAACTTGAACCATAATCAGTTTGCATTTTTATATCTGCTAATCTTTGAATAACTGATTCTGATCCAACAACCCACCCAATTCTTAAACCAGGACTAATGACTTTGGACATACTTCCAATATGTAGCACGATACCATTTTTATCATATGCCTTTAAAGGCTTTGAAACTGGTGCATCGAACCATAAATCTTGATATACCGCGTCCTCAATAATAGGTAATCCAATTTCATTACATATCTCCATCACTTCTTCCCTCTTCTTAGCGTTCATACTAAAATTGGTCGGATTATGAAAAGATGGGATTGTATATAAAATAGATGCGTTAAATTGTTTCTTATATTTTGTAATGTATGAAGTATTTATACCATTCTCATTCATTGGTATTCCAATCAAGCGCATTCCTGCTGATTGAAATACATTAAGCGAATATAAATATGATGGTTTTTCTAATAAAATTGACGCTCCTTTCGGAAGAAGCCCCATAGAAATAAGCTGCAATGCTTGAATTGCCCCTGAAACAATTAAAATAGAGTCAGGAGATACATATACCCCATGCCCTTTTAAATATTCCGCAATTTTTTCTCTTAAATGGAGATTTCCTTTCGGTTCCTCATACCCAAGTGGAACATTTGATTGTAAAATTTTATTAATAATACCCTTCATCTTTTTCTCAGGCAAGAGACTCGGTGAAAGTTCACCTGTTCCTAATCGAATTACATTGGGAGTAAATTCGGCTTGATTAATCTCTTGTACAGCAGGAAGATTCGGATAATGAAGTCCTGTTTCTACGTAAGACTGCCAGTTTGGAGGCGGGGCATATGTTGAAGTATTCTCACTATTTTTTATAACAATTGTTCCCTTCCGTCCATTCCCCTCAATATACCCTTTTGCTATTAACTCATCGAAAGCCATTACAATTGTACTTCGGTTCACTTCAAACGCATGCGCCAAAGCTCTTTGTGAAGGTAATTTAGTTCCAATTGTCCATTCCCCATTAACAATTCTCTCTTTTATATAAGATTCTATTTGTTTATACAAAGGAATAGATGAAGACATATTAGGTTTCCAAACGAGCCTTTCCATTATCTCACCTCACATATTTTATGGTTGGTAACCTATCCAACCATATGGATGGATACAAATTTTCATTTCTTCTATACAATATAGACTATCATAATTAATCAAATTAAGTAGGAGGTAATCTGATGAGTGAAGCAATTATTCACGGTATCATCCTTGCATTTGGTCTTATCATTCCATTAGGTGTCCAAAATGTTTTCGTCTTTAACCAAGGCGCTAGTCAACCAAATATTTGGCGAGCTGCTCCTGTAGTCTTGACTGCATCTATATGTGATACATTATTAATATTAATTGCTGTACAAGGTGTCTCCCTTATCCTCTTAACTTTCTCTTGGTTAACAACCACCTTGTATATGATTGGATTTTTCTTTCTTATGTATATGGGCTGGGTTATTTGGAGAAGCGATCCTTCAAATGATGTAAAACAAGAAAAAAGCATGCCTTTAAAAAATCAAATTATTTTCGCCGCATCAGTTTCATTACTAAATCCACACGCAATTTTAGACACAATTGGTGTAATCGGAACAAACTCTATACAGTACATAGGAAGTGAGAAATGGGCTTTCACTTTTGCAACAATTATAGTTTCTTGGATCTGGTTTATTAGTTTAGCTTTTGCTGGAAAATTTCTAAAAGGATTTGACTCGACAGGAAAAACGATTATAGTATTAAATAAAATTTCAGGGCTAATCATATGGGGAGTCGCACTTTATATGTTAAAACAAGTTGTTTTTCCTAACTAATTAAAGAGAATTGCATGTTATGTAATTGGCATGCAATTCTCTTTCGCATTATGAAGTTGGTTCCGGTTTCTGTTTTAACATCATTTTATCTTTTGCTGGTTTAATCCAAATAATTGCTATGACAGCACCAATAGCAGCGAAGATGCTTGTTAAATAAAACACTTCATGGTCTGCCCCTTTCATAAAAAAAGAATACAGGGGTGGTCCAGCTGCTACACCGATAAATCGCATTGAACTATAAAATGACGTAACTGTCCCCCTCTGCTCTTTTTCAATCCCTTGTGTAATAAGAGCATCTAGACATGGTAACGCCATACCAATTCCTCCCCCCATAATAACGAGACAAAGAAGTAGCAAATAGATTCCTTTTAGAAATAAAGGTAAGAAGACAGATGCAGCAGCCAGTAAAAATCCAATATAGATACACTTTTTCATAATATCTTGTTTATCTCCAATTTTTTTACCAGCCATATATGAGCTAAGTGATAGTACAAGTAAAGGAATAGCGAGTACACACCCTTTCCATATACCATGAATATCGTACTTCGACTCCAGTATAGTTGACAGATAAAAAAGTATTCCGAATAAAATAAGCATAATAATTGCACCTAGTATAAAAATGGCAATTAACCATCTTCCCTTTTCTCGAAACGTAGAGATAATAGATTGAATAAATTCTTTAAGTGGTGGGGCTTCTTCTTCTTGTTTCTTCGCCTTTACTAGTACCAGTAGTAAAACAATCGATATTACACATAAAACTGGAATCGCCCAAAATGGTAAGAACCATACAATAGCTGCAAGAGCTGATCCTAATATGGGACTCAATACTTTTCCAAATGTATTTGACGTCTCAATGATTCCTAAACCTGCACTAACCTGTTTTTCATCTTTGTATAAATCACCGACACATGGTATGACAACTGGCATAGCACCAGCAGCACCTATCCCTTGAATTGCTCTTCCGATAAGAATCCAAACATAAGGGTTATCAACTTTCCATGATACCCATCCTGTTATCGCTCCTCCAATAGCTGCAATTAATAAGCTTGGAACCATTACCATCTTTCGTCCCCATCTATCTGATAAATAACCAGCAATCGGTATAAGTATAATTGCAATGATAGAATAAATTGTAATTATCATGGATACTTGGAAAGATGAAATATGTAATTTCTTTTCAATGGTTGGCAGGATTGGAATAAGCATTGAATTACCTAGCGTCATAACAAGTGGAACTGATGCAAGTGCAATTAAACAACAGTTTTCTTTTTTTAACATGTTGATTTCGGAACCTTTCATCATATATTTCTTACCATATAATAGCCCTGCTGGAAATTATATTTACATTCCACCAGGGCTATTTCATCTTTACTACTTTCCATTTACAACAAAAGAAATTGGGTAAAATATAGCATTACTCCTATTCTTTGAATCCTGTTCACAATATATCCATACCAATTAATTGAAAATAAAAAAGAAAGGAAGAATCCTTCCTTTCTCCTATAACCTTCTACATTTAGCGAGTATATCCGCCACCAAGCTGTTGTTCTGCCATCGCTACAAGGCGTTTTGTAATTTCACCGCCTACAGAACCGTTTGCACGTGAAGAAGTATCAGCTCCAAGCTGTACACCAAACTCTTGTGCAATTTCATATTTCATTTGATCTAGAGCTGCTTGTGCTCCATGTGATGCTAATTGATTAGCGTTACGATTTCTAGCCATTACCGATCACCTCCTTATATATATTAAACTGTGTCAAATCCGCAATTAAATACATGGTAATTTTTGGTTATTGTTAAAATAAAAAAAGAGTCTCCTAAACGAGACTCTTTCATCATTTCACCTTATGAACTTACTACTTCTAATTTTCTATTCGTTAATGCTTTCATTTCTTCTTTCAATATATCTTTCGCATTATGCCCAAACCATTCAAGCGAAGCAAAATGATCAGTATCTCTCACTTCCCGGATGATTTCATCATAGTTTACAATACCTTCAAATAATGGAACCATTCCTATACGACTTCCAGCAGCGGCATATACATTATTTGGTTCAAACACGTGTAAATACTCCGCCGATGATATATTCTTAAAATGGTAATGTTGTATCCACGGCTTTAATCGATGAAAACTATCTACAGGGTCTGCACCAGACTCCCATATATGAAGAAAATCAAGGTTTATTTTTAAATATGGATGATTTACTTCTTCTAACAATTTCAAAGTAGACGGCAAAGTATCCGTTAACGTATTTGGATGTGTTTCTAATAGTATATACATATTATGCGGAGCAAATAGATCACAAATCATGCGAATTCGCTTCACATACTCTTTTCTCTCTTGTTCCGAGAAATCCTCACTACCTTTTTGCCCGGCAAACGTACGAATTTTATTTGTATTAAACCAATTAGCTAGTGTTACCAGCTGTTCACATTTTTCCATCGTTTTTTGAAAATCCGCTAATAATGATATGTCCAAGTAATCACTTATCATCGTAACTTCTAAATTTTTATCCTTTAAATAATCTATTTCTCGTTCTGTCGTTTCACGCTCTTGCATATATAAATTTTGTGCATGGGTCCCCCACAACTCAATTCCTTCAAAACCGTTTTCGTATGCAAATTGAACAATATCAGTAAATGAAATTAGTTGATGGCGAAATGAAATTGTACATAGCGAATATTTCATTGGTTTGAACTCCCTTATCTTAAATTCAATGAACTTGTATTAGTTAAGAAAGACTGATTTGTTATCATTTCTTTCCATAACAGAAACTGTTTCTCTAGTTCATCCTTAATTTGCAGTTCAATTGTATTCATTTCATCAAGCTTCTCAACAATTGTTATTAACATATCTTTATTTTTTGTCATTGCCATTTTGATTGTGCGGTACTGTACATTTGTAAATCCTTGTACAATGTCTTCCACTCGATCACACCAATAATCAAAGTCTTGTTCCGAATATTGTAACGTTTCACGGAAGTATGCAAAGGCATGTTCATAGCTATATTTCCGTATTGCCAATACGGGTATTTGCTTTACTGCCGCTACGAGCCCCGAAAGTGAATACCCATCCTCTTCATTTACCATTTTTTTAATTAATTTTTTTAATTCCATAGTTAGTTCATTATCATTCTTTTTGAATGTTTCCATGAAATAACTTTCTACCCTCTCTTGTGTTGGCTCCTGAATTCCTTCTATATCAATGAAATAGCCTCCACCAAATGGGTTGTCTTTAACAGAATGGAGCACTTTTTCTCTTTCCATATTCCCTTCCCAGCGAAAATCAGGATCAAGCATGAACCATTCATCTTCTTTCTCTGTCTTCGATATCATTAAGTAATGCGGAAACGGTTTTTGATGAAACTTATTTTCTCTCTCAGGCAATAAAGACATATCAACCATTACAATTACGTAACGATTTTCCGGCTTATTTTCTACTAATTCTAAAAATTTTTCTACATTGCTATTTTTATCTTTTGAATGATCGTACCATTCGTTCACTTTAATACCATACAATTTTTCATACCAGAGTAAGTAGTTATCATGGTTAATGTTTTCAGAATGATAAGAAATAATCCCGCCTTCTGTTATATCAAAATCTCCATCCCATAATCCGAAATAAAATGGACGGAAATCTATATCGCTACGCCTTTTTAAAATTTCACAAAAACAACTCACTAAACAGTGAACTTTAATTGAAGTCATACTCTCATCCACTTTCCTAAAAGGTTAGTTATTCACATTTATTTCGTGTAACGGCTGTAACTCTTCCATAAAGTCAAGCAAAGATCCTACAGTAAGAAACGCCTTTGGGTCTATCTCATCCTCTGGAACACATAGCTTTAAATCCATTTCTATGTATACTATAAGCTGTAACATCATTACCGAATCTATATATAAATCTTGATTTAAACGCATCGTTTCTTCTAAATGCGTTACATTTTTCAGTTCCATTTTTTCTCTCATAATACTTAAAACTGCTTCTTTTAACATTTCACGACTCATGTTGTTATCTCTCCCATCTCTAATAACTTCCGACTTACTTTCCCTGTTTTATTTTTCGGAATCTCTGCTACATTTTCAATTTCATGTGGCACTTTATAAGACGGTAAATGCTGTATGCACCATTCTCGTATTTGTACTGGTTCAATACGAGAGACTACTTTCGCTTTTACTATTTCTCCCATCACAGGATGCTTGCCCCGGTATACAATCGCCTCCTGAATACCTTCTAATCGAAGCATCGTTTCTTCCACTTCTATAGGAAATACCTTTAGACCGGACACATTAATAACATCATCTATTCGCCCCATGAAATGAAGGCCTTGCTCAGATCTATAACCTAAATCTTTTGTATAAATCTCCTTTTCAGCAATTTTCACTACGATTTCTTCAGGTTCATCTTCATTTGAACCTATGTTAATACTTACATGAGGAAGTGGTTTTCCTAAATCCAAATGTGTTTCCATAGCATGACATATACTAATGCAACCAGCTTCAGAACAGCCGTACTGCTGCATCATGTATTTCGTCATGCCCTTTAACTTATAAAATAGCGTTTCTGACAAAGGTGATCCTGATGTCATAATTTTATGAAACTGAAAAGTCCCTTGTGGAAAACTCCCCATAATATGTAACATAAGTGGTACTGCATATATGATATGTTTTTCGGTATTACGAACTATATTTAATGCGAATTTAGGGTTTTTATTTGTAATGATTATAGGCTTACTACCTCTCGTAATTGCTGATAACGTGCCACAAATTAATCCGTATGAATGTGAAACTGGAGCCATTACAATTGGCACTTCGTCTTCTTCACATTTTAAAGCTTCATTGTAAGCAGCAATTTCTGTTTCAATTTCCGTCCATGCTCTACGAATCAGTTTTGGCTCTCCTGTTGTACCTGAACTATACTGCAATAAAGACGGTTCTTCTTGTAATAGATTTGGAACTTCTAATTTTGTAAAGTCGTTACTTTCTCCGTATAAAAGTGCAGTACACTTTGCGCGCTTTGCCATTTCAATAGCTGTATCCTTTGGCGTATCTTCATGAATAAGTAGTACAGATGCTCTTTTTTCTTTTAGAAAAAACACAAGCGTAATAATATCGAATGGATCTTTCAGACAAAGTGCAAATCTATTTCCTTCTGCTTCTTGAAATTGTTCCACTCCCTCGTAACCTTGTAATCTCAATTCAAAATCATATTTGCTAAATTCTTGTTTATTAACGATTAGCATGATTTCCCCCTGTAACAACTGATTTTTGTATTGTAAGTTGCTTTGCTCTATACAATGGATTTGGAACTTCATGAACAAGCGATTCCACATCCATATATAAACGACGCTTCGTTAATTGCTCTGCATGAAATGTAGGTGCATATAATTGTAATGCTTCAAAACGTTCTTTCAAATGCGAAAATCTTTCAAAATGATCTTCTATTTCTTCAACAAGAATGATCCAAAATTGTTCCTCTTTCAACTGATACTCATCTGCCAGCACGAAAGCCAGTTCACCTAGATTGAATAGGAAAAGCGCATCTAAAACCATTTCTTGTAAACATTCAATACGGTCCATTTCAAAGAAATCATTCATTTGACCATTCGCATATGTTTTATGCATTTTAGTAAAGTCAGGACATTTTTCGAGTTCTTTCAAAAATGGACGATAAAACTCCAGTCCTTCATGAAAATCTTTTAGTGCAATACGGACTGGTATTCCCTCTTCATGAACTAAAATCATGTTTTGTCCATGTGATTCTAATGCGACTCCATGCTCTACAACGAGGTGTACAACTGGGATAATTGCTTTTTGAATAAGCAATTGTAACCAGCTTTCTACTCCATATCTCTTTAACCACAAATCAATAGTTGGTGTCCCATTTTTTCCCTTGGCATATAAACCGTTAAATGGGATTGCCTCTTCTTTCTTATCTAAATATTTGTGAACGCTTTCGCGCCAAATACATCCTAATGAGCCATACGTAGCTTTTTTATTCGCATCGTACGTAACACTCGAAAATTCATTTAACAAAATTAAACGCGATTCATCCCTTAAATAAGGGTCATGATTTACTATATCTTTTAACCAATTCGATATAGCAGGTGCACTCACAACCGAATGTGGTTTTAATGTACGGATAGTTGAAGTATTGAGTAAATTCATTGATAACTTTACATATGGTTTCTCTCGATTCGTAACATTTCTTAATGTCCGCATCGACTGCTGCGCGCAATAATCATCTTCTGATTTCCCTAAATAAATAATATATTTATCCTGTATATGGTCAGTATAATTCGGAATAATAAAGTTCTCCCACTGCCAAGGATGAACAGGTATAAACATGTACTTCTTCGAATCACAGTCCATTGTTCGAATACGATCCATATACTCTTCGATTTTCTTTTCACCAATTTCTTCTTTAAAGGTACAGTTATAACTCTCTTCACCTTCATATCCTACAGTCGTATATTTCTCATGAACTGCAATCCATATAATTTTCATTGGCTGCATAAATTCAAATCCATATTGAAAATTATCACGATATTGAAACCCGATGCGTGCTTTATAACTAGGATGATACGGGTGTCCATCTATTAAATGACTTTCAAGCTCATCATAAGATTTCGCAAGATAGTCTTCTTCACAACTTCTCTCATATTGTGCAATCGTATCTTTAAAGATTGTTTGTTCTAATTCTTGAATAAAAGAATCCAATTTCGTTCGATCCACTTGAACAATCCGAAAAATCTCCTGTAAAAATTGTGAAACTGATTGTATTTCTTCTTCCTCATCTTGAACTCTCATTATTAATGAGTCATGTAAACAAATACGCCCAAATGTCATACGTTCTTGCCCATAGCATTGGTACATTACATTTTGATTCTTTTCATCAAGACCTTGTATAATAAAAAGGATTTGCTCTCCCTTTTGTATACGCATCGGCGTAATGATTTCTTCATAAATTAACGATTCTACTAATTGCCGGAATACTCTTCTTCTTACTGAAATGTACTCTTTTGATTGGAGTGCCTTCAATATTTTCATGTGATAAACTTCTTCTTTCATAAATCCCTCCGCTATAATACGGAATATCAAATTCCATTATTTGTATTACGTGAAATTTTAGCACTACTTATGAACGAACAGCCACTTCTCTAACGAGTGGATTATCTACTTGTACATAAATTGCTTGCTCTAAAGGATTTGTCAGTTCATCAACATCGAAAAATCTCGTTAGCAAATTTGCTTTACATGCCAATTTATTTTCTTCCAACAATTCACTTAAAAATGTAGAAGGTTCGCGGTTATATGGAAGGAACGCTTCAAGTACAGACCTTAATTCCGAAAGAAGAATTTCCTCCTTTATTAATCCTGCTGTACCAAAACCGTTAATTAGTCCAAACATATGATTAAAAATTAAATAGTAACGAAATCTTTCATCTACAATGTAATCGTCATATAAATTCCCAGTACGTTCGCCAATACCCGCTAGTTCATTATCTAGCACTGACTTCATTGAATTGCAGAAATAAAAACCTTGATTATCACGGAAGTAAAACTTAACTGGATAACCATCTTTCAATTGAACAACACTATTTTGTTGATGCGCTTCTAATGCAACGCCATAACGTAAATACATCCATACCATCGGCTTTAAAGAGATATTCATATATCGTCTAAACCACTCTAAACTTACTTCTTCACAGCTTCTACCTTCTAAATCCGCTAAGTGATGAATAATATTCGATAAACGAGTACGTTCTCCCGGTATAGCATCTTGAACTAGTCCTGCAATTAAAGTAACGTCATTTGCATGTTCACTATAAAAAGGATTCTCTCGAATAATCACTTCAAATCCAGACTCTTTTGCTCCATAATTTAAGGTAATAAAGGCTGGATCACAAATAAAATCAAAACCTGGATACTTTTCTAGTACTTCACCAATTGACGTATTTAACATTGCCTTCCCTTCAAGGCCACTCTCAAGTTCCTTCAACTTATTAATGCGCATTGAATTTGTTACTTTCACCGGAAATGAAAACTTAAGCATATATTTCGAATGAGGATGATATAGCGTCCTAAGTGATGATGTTGCCATATAATACTTACCTACGGGACCCATATACTCAAGTACTCCTTGATTTATCCACTCTTGTACATAAGGTTGATGTAATAGCCATTCTGCTTGTAGCGGATGGATTGGAATTAATGAATATTCATCTTCTTGACAGTACTCTTCAATAAATTCTTGACCTACCTTTTCATCGTTCTTTAATTCCTTTTTTATCATCGCCGTTGTAGAATCTTGTAACAATGACTTTTCACTTACTATACTTTTATGTGCCCGAAAATAGTGAAGTTGGCACTCCCCTTTTAATTCAGGAGAATACATGGAACTTTTCCAATCCAATATACCTTGTCTACTCTTTGGTGTTGGATGAGTTAAATGTCCAAATAATAAAGATTGCTCCGCCTCAATAAAAGTTGTATGGAAACCATATAATGCAGATGTATCTTCTGCTCTCTTTTTTGTAAATTCCTCAATATTTTGACAACTACGAATAACTCGAAGCATAAGTTCAGCAGGGTTAGTTCCTTCTCCATAGTTGATAGACATCTCTTTTATTAAAAATGTAATAACTGTAACGTAATCTGCTTTTATAACAGTTTTAGTTTCTCCGATTTGATAATAAAACTGTTCTCCAAACAAATGGCGATCTGTTGATGATTTATATATAACTTCTCCATACAAAGTAACCTTCTGTGCCGATAGCCGACAACATAAATATGTGGGGACTATATTTCTATTCAACGTATTACTGAAGATACTTTCTATTCTTTCATCCTCTGTAATCCATTCTCCACTCCCTGTTTCTCTTAAATAACAGTTTAAAAAGCTTTGTATTGTTGCATGTTCTGCGATTTGTTTCGCATGCTGCATACTGGTCCTCCTCTTTTAGACGAACACTATTAAAATTTCCATAAAACTATCGATAATTGAATTTCATTATCAATCACAATTTTAATTGATAATGATAATCATTTCAATATATATTTCAGAATTTTTTCATCTGACTAAACCTTTTGTCTTTTCCACAACATTAAATCCGTATGCAAAAAAACATCAATATAATTATTGATGTTTTTTAATATCCGTAAGTTTAATTTACATAATATAATTATTCAAACCTAAATTGATAATGTTTTGTATAAACAATCCATATTTCGCCACACATATGCTATTTCTTCTATATGTAGTCTTTCTAAAAATTTTGTATCAATTTTTTCAGGATTATATTTTTCATAAAATTTTTTAGAAGGATTATTAGAGACAACCCAAACTAAAAGAGATTGCATATTATTTTTTTTACAATCTGATAGTAAAGCTTGAAATAAAAGTTGTCCTATCTTCATTCCTTGATACTCTTGTAAAATGTATATTGCATATAATTCCCCATCACAATTATATGTCCCCGTTCTTTCAGCTCCACCATCGATAAATCCGATAATTTCCCCATTTAACGTCTCTGCTACAAACCTATATTCGTTCTTATCATCTTTTTGGAAGATGCTTTTCCACAGGTTTTCTCGTTGTTCATACGTTATATTGTCTAAAACCCCGTTAGAAAATATCCCTTTATACGTTGTTTTCCAGCTTTCCACATGCACTTTTGCTATACTTGCAATATCATTTTTCGTTGCCCTTCGAACATGTATCTCCATCACTTATATCCCCCTTTGTAATTAATTATAGCAAAATGTTTTTCCCATATAAAAAAGAGTAAATTTTCATCACCCTTTTCAATCTTTTTTATCTACTTTCAACTTCAACAGATACGACATGATCGATTTCTTTTAGAGAACTATATAACTCAGTTGTATATAAATCTTCTGGAGCTAAAATTACCATTTCTAATTGCTGAGATGCTCCATTATCAATATCTTTAATTTTCACTCGCTTCACTTGCATATTTAAATTTTTAATTTGCTTAAAAATCCCATCTAACTCTCGATGCTCATTTACAGTAATTTTGATAGACAAGTCCTTTTGTCTCAATGAATATGGGCCTGCAATTTTCACAAGGTGAGGAAGTACATTAATCGCTAATATAATTAAAATCATAGCAACCGTCGCTTGTATATAAAAACCTGCACCAATCGCAATACCTAGTGCTGAAGCGGCCCATACCATAGAGGCTGTCGTTAATCCTGAAATAACGTCATTATTTCTTCGTAAAATTACCCCTGCTCCAAGAAAACCAATCCCACTAACAATTTGAGCGGCGAGACGCATTGGATCCATGTTTGTATGACCCGGTACAGAATAAACATTCACTGATTCAATTGAAACCATTGTAATTAAACAACTTGCTACAGAAATAACCATACTTGTTTTCACACCAAGCGGTTTATTCTTTAGCTGCCTATCTATCCCGATGAATAATCCTAAAAAGAGTGCTAAACCTAATTTGAATAAAAATTCATATGACATATTTCATTCTCCTTACTTTACAATGTTTTCCTTCGAATAATACACTATAACTCTTTTATGATATCAATTCCAGTCTTTTCTATTCATTTAACGACAAAAGCCGAAAAAACACTTTTTGCAATGTTTCTCCGGCTTTTTCTATAGCTTTTTTATTAGGATTAAGATCATTATTTATTTTTGTTCTTTAGTCTTAATCTGTGCATCTTTGTAAAATGCTAATTTACTGTCATTATACTCTTTTGTGTGTTTATTAAATTGTTCTTTCGCCTTTTGCGCTTCCACATTTAACTCATTAACAGTTTTAACTTTTTCACCAATTTCTTTTAACTTCGTTTCTTTTACTTTTAATTTTTCATACAGCTCTTTTTCATTCGCTAACGCCTTCGTGTAATCCTCATTCATTTTTTGGAATGCAGCATAACGGTTTTTATACGACTCTTCTACTGCTTTAGCTTGTTTTTGTAATTTCTTATCTTCAAGCTTCTCTATATTGCTTTGAACTGATTTCGTCTCCTTCTGAGCTTTCTCTAACAGTTCTTTCTCGTTTTTCAATACTTTCTCACGCTCATTTACATTTGCAGTAGCTTCCTCTATCTTCTTCGTGACTGCTTCATTATGTTCTTTACCTTCTTGTAAAATTTGAGAATATAGTTCTTGCCCTTGCTTTTCTAATTGCTCTAACTTTTTCGTATCATCAGCTAACGATTTTTCTTGTGTCGCTGCTGTTTCAAAAGCCGTATATAAATTTTCTTCTGGTTTTTCACCGAAACAACCTGATAATAATCCTACTGATAAAGCTCCAACTACTGCTACTTTTCCATACTTCAACTTCAATTCCTCCAATTACATACGGTTATCGTGCCAGAAATTCACTGGGAAGTGATTCTCTTCATGGTATGCCTCAAATTCATAACCTTTTTCTTTTAGACCCTTTAAAATTGCTGGCACAGCAGCAACTGATTGCGGGTGAATGTCATGCATTAAAATGACTTCTTGCGGTTTTGTTGCACCAGCTAATACATTTTGAGCGATTTGCGCTGCCGCTGCATCCACTGGTACTTTATTGTATTTCCAGTCTAAAGAATCAATTGTCCAGTCCCACACTTTTAAACCATCCTCAACTACTTTATTTCGGAGACCTTCATTTAAACCAGGCATCGATCCGTATGGAGGACGTGTTAATTTAGGGGCTTTCCCAATAATATTTGCGATTAAGCCTTGATCTTCTTTCATTTCATTAACATACTCGCCATTTTTATATAACTTCGCAAAATTGTGTGTCATACTATGCATTCCAACATAATGTCCTTCTGCATTTTCACGTTTTACTAAATCAGGAAACTGTTTTACATTCGCACCAATTAAAAAGAATGTCGCCTTCGCATCATGCTGTTTTAACATATTTAATAATTCAGCCGTATATTTTCCTGGCCCATCATCAAATGTAAGGTAAGCAACTTTTCTTTCCTGTCCATTAAAACGACTTGGCGCCGTTTTATTCATTTCAACTTTCGATTGTTCACTTGCAAGCTGCACTATATTTTCTTGCTTCGCAACAGCTTTTGCTGGTGAAGTAATAGATTGAAACATGAAATACCCAATAGCTACTATTGCAATCGCTACTGAAACAACTGCAACTCGTTTAATTTTAAAAGCCTTTTCCATTCTATCGAATTCCTCTCCCTATTAATCTTATATATAAATCACCCAATATAATTATACATCTATTTATTTTATTACACTATATAAACAATCTAAAATATGAATTATAATGGGAGTTTTATCAAAATTGTTGTTACTGCCTCAACAAACTCTTTATTCTTTTCATACCAATTCTTGATTGCACTATGTACAACTTTCAAGAAGATTTGTTTTAACCTGTTTGATCTTCCATCAATTCAATTCGCTTTCAACTTGCAATGAGATGAATTTATTTTCTCTATTTTAGGAGTTAATTACCAAATTCTTCCCTCTAGTATATCGTACAATTGCACCTTTTGTTTATATAAATTAAAATGATTTAACTGTAGACGTGAAAAAACTAGTAGCCCTTCTACTAAAAATAAATGAAGCACTCCATTTCCATAAAAAAAGATTGGCTGAGGCCAACCTTTTTTTATACTTATTCATTTCGAGTTGGTTTTGGTGTAACACCTAAATGCTCATTTAACTTAGTCGAAATATCTTTCACATTTTTTTCGTTTGGAATGTAATAATAAATACCACCAATACGTTTATCCGTTCCTTCTATTTGCATCTTTTCCATTTGCAAATCTGATCCTGCCATATTTTTCGTAATAGCAAGCATATCATCAAACGTTAAGTTTGTTTTCATATTTTTATCAACTGCATCAAGTAGAGAGCCCATTTTACTAATAGATTGAACAGACATTGCTTTTTTCGCAATTGCTTCAATTACAAGTTGTTGTCTTTGACCACGCATTGTATCACTGTCAATTTTACGCGTTCTCGCAAGTGCAAGGGCTTGTTCACCATTTAAATGTTGGAAACCTTTTTCTAAATGAATCATACCTGCTTGGTCTTTACTATCTTGTTCTGTGAAAGTAACAGGTACATCAATATCAATACCACCAATTGAATCTACAATTTGTACAAATGACTCAAAGTTAAACTTCACATAATAATCAACTGGTACATTTAAAAATCTTTCCACTGTATCTCTTGTACTTTCAACACCACCAAATACGTGTGCGTGTGTAATTTTATCTAATTTCTTTCTAGATGGAATATAAACACGTGAATCACGAGGAATGCTTACTAATTTAACGGATTTATTATCTTTATTAATTGTCGCTAATAAAAGTGCATCTGTTCGAACCGCTTCACCATATTGGCTTTTTCTCATTTCGCTTCCATCGACACCCATGATTAAAATCGAAATATTATCCTTTAAAGGTTCCACTTCTTTGTCCCTTTTTGATGACTTATCAATTTTTGCATATGCATCACTTACAACAGCTTTTGCTTTGTTATATATAAACGATCCATATCCTACTCCTCCAAAAACAAGTAGGAAAAATGGAATTAAAATGAACCATTTTATTGATTTTCTTTTAGAACGTTTTTTACTGCTTCTCGTATCTTGTTCTAATTCAGAGCTCATGTTCATTCTCCTCTCTTTCTCTTTTCCTAGTATAATGTATGTCTAGTAATCTTCATATTGAATTTCCTTTCAATCACCTTACATTTTTGTAAGGTTACATCATGAATCCAATATGTATTCCATTTCACATTATACTCTCGTGCTTATTTTTGGCAAGTCACTATTTATCAACTTCAAAAATTTAACACTTCAAAACGTTCAAATTTACAGATTTATCATTCTGTTATTTGCAGGTAGTAAGACTTTCACCTCATAATTTAGCAGGAATAAAAGAGTCAAGTTTGTGCCGTGAAATTTTGATTGGTGATGACTAATAATCAGTGAGGGATAAATCCCCCACTGATTAAAGTTTCACCTTATTATTTCTCATTTGGTGTGTATATCATTTGCTTCCCATTATTATTAATTAAAGCTGATTTTGCTTGTATTTTCGTTTTTTCTATTTCTACATCTTTATTTGAGAAATTCACAATAATTTTAATATCTTTTCCATATGAAGCAGATTGTACTAGCTTATCTTCTGACAGATATGCAAAGTTCGTCATTTCTTCTTTTACTGCTTTTTCATGAACTTCATTCCAAACTTTCAGATGCTGTGTAATTTCTTTTTTATGCTTATTCCACTCTACTTCATCTAAATGGTACAACGGAGGAACATTATACAATAACTCATATAACATACGATTTCCAACTTCATCTTTCACCTTCAAACTTCCCCATTCCCAATGGTGCGTTGTAATAACGGAATCGTTGTATACTAATTTATATAATGGTACCGAATATACTGGATTTAAATATACTTGTTTATATTCTTCTTTCAACGGTACTTGTTTTGCATATTTTTCGGGAACATTTTGATTTGGTGACCAATATCCACCTACATAATACGGGCTTGTTTTGTTTTTTCTCATATCTTCATCGTCCCATTTAATAACTGGCGTTTCAATTCCATGAGCAAATGCAATCGTACTACTCGCAAAATCATTTCCACCCTCAGATCCAACTACCATCCCTTTTTCTTGTGCAATATAATCCATTCGTTTTAATCTGGCTTGTAAATCTTGTTCTTGTGTCGTTATATGTTTTTCTGAATAGTCATCATAAATTTCACCTGTCGCATCACAATCAATAAACCATGAATTATATTTAGGACCATTTTGTAATATATCGTTCATTCGCTCTTTTACACTAGGAAGTGATAATGTCGGATTTAATTTTCGGCCTCTACCTAGAAATCCTTGTACTTTTTCTCCATTTTTCTTCGTTACAGTACCCTCTTCATATAACGTTGGATCATTAAAGGAAGCTGTGTTCCAATTTTTATCACCTTTCTCATGAATAGAATGATAAGAATCATACGGACCAACTAAATATCCCGTTTTCTTAGCTTCTGTAACAAAATTAGGCTGCATATATCCTTGTTCCCAGTTCGGTAGACCAATCCACGCCTTTTCTATCCCGGCCTGTTTCATTTCCTTTAGTATATCCGTTCCATCTGCTTTACCCCATTTACTTACTTCTTCAACTGCATCACCGAGTACTGACTTTAATAAATGTTTATTTAAGCTATACAGCTCTGTCTTCGATAAGTGATCTACACCTTTCTTTAATAACACACTAGCTTCCTGATCAACTTTCGGGAAAATATCCTCTTTATACAATTCCTTCATAGATAATACTTCGTTTGTATAGCGTAAAATAACATTTTTTTGGTACTTATCGATAAAGTCTTGTTTACTCACTTGCTCAAATACATTCAATTCCCCAGGCTCTGAACTATTCTTTTGAATAAGCTCTTTTATATGGCTAAACACTGGGCTATTTATTTGCTCTCTTAACTTCGGCCAATTTACGTTACTTTCTGATAAACCATTTTGATTCCAAAAGTAAAAATGAGCCGCTCCGTAAAGTTTTTCAATTTCTTTATTTTTTCTTGCCTTTTCTTGTAATGTTTTAAATTCACCTTTTTCGACAATATTATCCTTGTACAGTTTAGCAATACTTACTGCATCATTATTTGTCACATATAATTGAAAGCCATATGTTTTATTTTTATTTATACTCGGGAATTCATGTGTAAAATCAAACCCTATTTTCGGATCTGAATGAAATTTCAATTCATTATTAAACATATTGTTCGCAATATATACAATCGAATATTTAGAACCATTTAATGCAAAAAACTTCATAGAAAAGGATTCAGCAAATGAATATGCATCATCCTTTAAAAACTTCTTCCAATTCTCATCATTACTTGGAATTTGCTTACCTTCCCATAACGGAAGTGTATAATTTTCAGCTTGCACTTTTGGCCATGTAAAACTTTCTGCACCAGTCGATTCCACTTCAATATTCAAGTGATCTTTTTTCTTTTCTAAATTTACTTTTACTTTTTGATCCGGATATTCCCATGATGTATGATCCTTGTCTTTTTTCAAATTCGATACCTTCATTTTCGGTAACGGTTGTGATGCCTGTTCTTTTACACCATCATGTTCTACAGTTAACGTAAAAGTCTCAGGATTTACATCGTAAGTAAAATCTTTATACGTCGCTTTCTTTATTTTAGACTCTTGTAAAGCATCATTACCTTTTACATCACACCCGACTAAAGTCGAAAATGACAATGTTGTAAGAAGACATATCGCTATCATTTTTTTCATCTTCTGCACCTCCACCAATGAATATACAGGAGGTTTGTTACAGGAATATGGCAAAAAATAATAGAGCTAGCATTATGCTAGCTCTATTATGAGCAAAAAAATTTACGTATAACTATAATCTGTTTAAAGAAAATATGTAATACAGTGGGACTTTAATCCTTATTTTTTTATTCTCACTAATAATTAGATCAAGCAAATCTAAATTCCATCAAGCTTTCCTTAACTGAAAAAGTAAGTGTATATAATATATCCTACAACTAGCACTAAAATTAATATCCCTGTACCTTTCCAATTCATACCACCTGTCATATCAGCAGGGCTACCTGATTTCGCCCTGTTGAGTCCATCATTCAAAGAACCGGTAGGATTATGTTTCAATTCACTTTGTCTCATGCGTTCTCTTTTTTCTTCTGGTGACTCTTTTGAACTCATATAATCACCTCTAAAATTAATGTTCATTCCGAAAAATCCCCTTTAAAATAGATTCTCCATAACGTAAAGAAAGCTAGCGATGCTAGCTTTCTTTATAATCCAATATGTTCTTCCTTATTTACAGTAGTCCCTTTATGATCAATTTCAAGCTCACATACTTTCATAGCTGCAAATACTCTCGCTAATTGGTCAGCTATTTCTTTACGCTTCTCGTACGGAGTTAAAATAAAAATGGATGGTCCCGCACCACTAAGCGCTGTGCCATATGCTCCGAATTCTTTTGCACATTTACGAATTGATGGTAATAACGGTACAAGTTCTAAACGATATGGCTCGTGGAAATGATCTCTTTCCATCATTTCACCTACAACTTCCCACTTCTTTTGGCATAATGCAGCTACTAATACGTTACTTATCGCACTAGCCTTAACCGCTTCATGAAACGGAAACATCTCTGGTAATACAGATCGACTTTCCTCCGTATTTAGCTCTTCATTCGGAATAAGAGAAATTACGCCTAATTCCTTACTTTCAATCCTTACAACCGAAACATTCTTTCCATCCAGTGCTCCGATTACAGTTCCACCTAGAATAGAAGCAGCGACATTATCTGGATGTCCTTCAAAATTTGTAGCAATTTGAACTTTTTGATCAGTCGTTAAATGTAAATTTCCAAGTTGATTCGCAAGCTCTATTCCTGCTACAATCGCTGATGCGCTACTTCCTAGCCCTCTTGTCAGCGGAATATTACTAGTAACTTCTATTATATGGGGTGATAAAGAAGGACATACTTTACATGCCGTGCTAACAATTAAATTTTTATCGTCTTTTGGAATTGAATCGTCAAAAGAATGTATCACTTGCCACTTATCAGCTTCTCCCTTTACACTTACTTCTAAATATAATGACAAAGCTATTCCAACAGAATCAAATCCTGGTCCAACATTCGCTGTACTAGCAGGAACACGAACTTTTAATGGTATCACGACATAATCACCCCTTTAATATGATCTTTAATTTGTTCTATATCATTTGACACACTTGCAATGTCTAATTTATTAGAAGAAATAGCGATATCAGGATCTTTTAAACCGTTTCCAGTTAATACTGCAACAACTGTTTCACCTTTTTTGATTTTTCCAGATTGAACATGTTTAATTACGCCCGCTAATGAAGCATTTGATCCTGGCTCTGCGAAAACTCCTTCAGTTTTTGCTAATAATCTATACGCATGTAAAATCTCCTCATCTGACACCATATCTATTTCACCATTAGATTGTTCGGCAGCCTCTACTGCATACGACCAACTTGCCGGATTACCGATGCGAATCGCTGTTGCAATTGTTTCAGGCGCCTCAATTACATGTCCTTTTACAATTGCCGCCGCTCCTTCCGCTTCAAAGCCGTGAATTCTTGGCTTCTTATAGCCTTTTTCTTTCTCGTATTCACAGAACCCTTTCCAATATGCTGTAATATTCCCAGCATTTCCAACAGGGATAGCTAGAACATCTGGTGCGTTTTGCAACTGGTCACAAATTTCAAATGCCGCTGTTTTTTGCCCTTCAATTCGATAAGGATTCACTGAGTTTACTAATGTAATCGGCTCTTCTGCAGCAATATTTCTTACAGCTCTAAGTGCATCATCGAAATTCCCTTCTATTGAAATAATCTCCGCTCCATAAGCAACTGCTTGCGCTAATTTCCCATGCGCAATTTTTCCTTCTGGTATTACGATAATACATTTCATCCCTAGGCGTGCCGCATAAGCTGCAGCTGATGCCGATGTATTACCTGTAGATGCACAAATGATTGCCTCTGCCCCTTCTTCTTTCGCCTTTGCAACTGCCATTACCATACCACGGTCTTTAAAAGAACCTGTTGGATTCGCTCCTTCATACTTTCCGTATAACTGAATCCCTAATTGTTTTGATATATTTAATAATGGAATAAGGGGTGTATTTCCTTCCATTAAGCTGACATCAGGTGTGTTTTCATTCACCGGTAAATACGAAGCGTACTGGTTTAATAGTCCTTTATACATATTGTTTTTCCTCCTCAATAATGTAGTAACTGTTTATTTCACTTGCGACATCTTCTATCGCCCCTAAAACTTGTTCGAATTGATATTTTGAAGTTCGATGCGTCACAACAACGACTTCTGCAAGCTCACGGTTCAAAGGTAATTGAATTACCTCTTTTAAACTCACAGAATAATCAACGAAACATTCTGTTATTTTTTTAAACATTCCAGGCTCATCTCGTAATGAAATGCGCAAAAAGTATTTCGAAACTACTTCTTCATCTCCTTGTAATTCATACGGCTCCGGTTCTTTTAATACACTTTTATTTTTCGGAACTTGATTCATATTTTTAACGATTGAAATAATGTCACTTACTACAGCAGAACCAGTTGGTAACTTCCCAGCTCCAGGTCCGTAAAACATCACTTCTCCTACTGCTTGACCGTGAACATACACCGCATTGAATTCATTATTCACATTCGATAGCGGATGATGACTTGGTAATAAAGTCGGTTCTACACTTAAGTGAATGGATGATCCTTGTTTTTCAGCTTTACCAATTAATTTCATAGTAAATCCTAATTTTTCGGCCATCTCTAAATCTTCTTTTTCAACCTTTCGAATACCTCTAACTTGAACATCATCTAAAGAAACATTCATCGAAAAACCTAAGTTTGCAAGAATTGCTACCTTTCTCGCAGCATCTAGCCCATCTACATCCGCTGTTGGATCAGATTCTGCGAAACCTAATTTTTGTGCCTCCTGTAAAGCCTCTTCATACGACCATCCATTTTGACTCATCTTTGTTAACATATAATTTGTTGTTCCATTTACGATTCCCATTATTTTTTCAATTTGATCTGACGCTAGCCCGTCTGTTAATCCTCTTAATATCGGAATCCCACCCGCTACACTTGCTTCATAACATAAATCACATTCATTTTTATTTGCCAGTTGCAAAAGCTCCGCACCGTATACGGCCATTAAATCTTTATTTGCTGTTACGACATGTTTCTTACTTTGTAAAGCCTTAACAATATGCTCTTTCGCTTCTTCAATTCCGCCCATTACCTCTACTACAATATCAATATTTGAATCATTTAGAACTTCATCGACATTACTTGTTACTACGATTCCATCAATGCAAACATCACGTTCCTTTTCCAAATCACGTACAACGACTGTCTTTACCTTTACTTCATATCCTGTATCAAGAGCGATCTTTCGATAATGTTCTTTCAAAATATGGACAACACCACTTCCGACAGTACCTAACCCTAATACCCCAACATTAATAACCTTATTCATCTTCTAATCTCCTCCTAAAATTTTATTTTTTATCTCTATCAATCACCTTGCTCTGCCATTTTTTCATGCAGGTGGTGGTTATTTCCGTACGTACTAATCGTTTCATGTTACCGCACCTCCTTTCAAAGTAATAAAAAAACACACTCATCCCTAGGAAAGGGACGAATGTGTTTTCGTGGTTCCACCCTTGTTCCAACCCAGATTTATTTCCTTCTAGGTTGCTCAAGTTCAGATAACGGCTGATACCGTCAATAATTACTAGATTACTCGTTCACTATTGAAGTTCAAAGGTGGTAAAACCATTTCTCGTGTTAGGAAGCTCACACCCTTGGCTTCCCTCTCTGTAAACCGTAAAAATGATTCCATGTCCTTGTCATTACTTTTTCGTTCATGTCTATTTGTTAACTATAGTTATCAATTTTTTAAAAAGCAAGCCTATTTTTACTAACTATTTTAAAGATAAGTTTTCATTATATTTCACAATAACATTTCATGAAGACTCCTCTTATTACGTATCTTACAACTTCGTAACTTATAAACCAGCAGTTCACATATGAAAATCTCATTCTAAAACGAGAAGTTTCGCTCTTACCTAAACTATATTAATAAAATAATTTTCAATACAATCTTTTCGTATAACTTTCTTCTAAAGAACGTCTAACTTCCTCTTCTGAAGCATTCACTTTCGCATGCTCTAATAACATCTTCGCTGCTGAAGGTAGCTCTTTTCTATTTAACCACGATTCTGGATCCCACATTTTTGAACGTATAAAAGCTTTTGCACAATGGATATAGCACTCCTCTATCTCAACAACAATTCCAAGTAACGGATTACGTCCATTCGCCTGCATTTCTTTCAAAATTTCTTCATCGTTTGTAATATATGCTGTACCGTTTATTCGGAGTGTTTCCCCAAGACCAGGAATAAAAAAGATTAACCCTACATTTGGATTTGAAATAATATTTAAAATTGAATCTATACGACGATTGCCCGGCCTTTCTGGAATGATAATTTTATTATTATTTAATACATATACAAATCCAGGTGCGTCTCCTCTCGGCGAAGCATCACACTCTCCTAATTTATTTGCAGTAGATAATACTAGAAAAGGAGATTTAGACAGAAAATCTACACAATGATGATCAAGTGATGAAATAACTTTTTTCAAAGCTCGCTCACTTGGTTGCCCTAATATTTGTCGTAATTCTTCCTCAGTTGAAATTATTGATTTTATTTTCTTACTCTCTATCTTCACTAATAATCACTCCTTTTTCTTTTTTTTTCCAAAATTCAATACAAATATTGTATAATAAAATTTGCAGAAAGGGGAATTTAAATGACAGAGTGGTTAACAATATTTGATCCTGAAAGAAATACACTTGGAAAGAAATTACGTGATGACGTGCATCGTGACGGTGATTGGCACGAAACATTTCATTGCTGGTTTGTAGAAAAAGATGCTGAGGATATGTTCTTATATTTCCAATTACGCTCTAAAAATAAAAAAGAAGCTCCAGGTATATGGGATATTACATCCGCCGGACATATTATGCATGATGAAGATGTACAAATTGGCGGTCTACGTGAAATTGAGGAAGAATTGGGTCTTTCCTTCCAAACGGCTGATTTAACATACAAAGGAATCTATAAAATAGATTATGAAATTTCAAACCTTACTGATCGTGAGTTTTGTCATATGTATTTTCACAATGTAATAAAGCCACTTCCATTTGCACCAGGTGAAGAAGTAGACGATGTGATGAAAGTACATGCAACTTCTTTTCTACAACTATTAAAAAGGGATATTTCATCTATAACGACTATTTCTGCTCTAAACAGTAAACCGATAACAATAACATTTGAAGATATTTATCCGTATGATCTTGAATACTATGAATTTGTTGTAGAACAAGGCAAAGAATTGCTAAAAAATAATAGTTTGTAAATAAAATATGACTCCCAGCTAATAATACTCGGGAGTCATGTTTTTTCCATTATTTCTCAAGTTTCTTTAGCCTTTTCTCTACTCGGATGATTAAACGTATAATTAACAATAGCATGACAGCCATAATCACTGCTGTTGTATGGGGATATCTAAACAATATACTAATAACACTTCCAATTAACATCATAATAAATCCATTTTGATTCATCACTTCTGCACTATACTTGTTACCCGCATCCCATAATTCCTTATTTTTCATTGATCGTTTCGTACGGTAACCGTATGCTGCGTTAATATCCGTTGGTGGATTTTTTTGAAGAATAAGTGCGGCAAGTATAAATATAATACCAATCAATATGCTTATTCCTATGTTTACTAGTGCATACATCAATCATATCCACCTCCTAACTTACACTTTCATTATACTATACAACTTTGCATGTTCCAATTATTAACATTTTCACTTTCTCTCTTTAGATGTCTGGAACATACTTGGAAGTGTTACAAAACGCGCTCCTTTCGTTTTTAACTGTGGAATGATTTTGTCTAGCGCCTCTACTGATCCTTGTAAATGTCCACCTGGAGTTGAATGTTGAAGTATAACACTACCTGGAAATGAATTCCCTAACACATTATTTGTAATTGTATCAGCACTTACACCTTTCCAATCAACCGTATCAACACTCCACTGTACAATCATAAAATTTTGTTCTGTCGCCCACTTCAATTGATTTTCAAGTATTTCACCGTACGGCGGACGTATAAACTTCGGTGCATAACCAGCTAAACGATTTAATATTTCTTCCGTTTTTATAATTTGATTATGGTACTCAGCCTCATTTACTTTCGCTAAATTCGGATGACTATACGTATGATTACCAATTACATGCCCTTCATTAGCGATACGCTTTACTACATTTGGATACCTTTCTGCATTTTCACCAAGCAGGAAAAAAGTAGCTTTTACATTATGTTGTTTTAACTTATCTAAAATTTTTGGCGTAAATACTAAATCTGGTCCATCATCAAATGTAAGAGCCACTTCTGCTTTATTGTATGGTCCTGAAAATGCATACGCATATTTTTCGGCCCACGAAAATGGTGTCCATGACCCTCGATCCTCTTCTTTCATTTCGGCTTCATAATTTTGAGGAACATGTAATGCGTATGGCATCGCATTTACATAGTCTCCATAATAAAATGAATGATATGGCATATAAGCATACGAAATATTGCGTTCTAGCCCCAAAGGAAATGGAACGAACATTTCTGGTGAATAAAAATAATACATGATAAAAACCTCCCTAAAATTTCATATGTGATTCAGCTGCACTTTGTTAGAGAAATTCTTATTCATGAACAAAAATAAGACTGTCCGTAATTAGGACAGTCTTACTGATTTATATACTTAATAAATTACTTTACTATCTTTCGGTAATTTTCTTACATGCTTTAAATAACTCGACACTTTGTCATCGGCATCTTGCGGATATTGATATTCATAAGTGTTAGCAATTTCGTTCGCAACTTTCCTAAATAAATCACCCCTTACGAAAAATGAATCCCAAATGTTTTCATATTCTGCATTTGAAAATGTCCTTTTAAACTGCTCCCAGACATCTTTTTCAACATATTGTTCGAAATGCTTTCCAAACTTCCCAGCATTAACTGTAAACTCTGTTTTCATACCGATATGCCACTCTAGCATTACAACCAACATATCTCGTACAGGGCCTTCAAGCATCCCTTTCGCATAAGAAAGTTCCTCGCGCCACAATCCTTTTCCTACATTTGTACTGCACCACCAAAATTCATTACAGCAATCCAAAAACTCTTTTTCTGTAGGCTTTTTTATCATGTAATCATTATCGTTTGCTGGTGCAAACTCGCCAATACAATTATCTTTATCAAGTAGCAATTTACTTAAACTATCCTGTCCAATAAATTTATTTATTAAATCCACTGGAACTAGCATTAAATCAATCCGGTTTCCATCCATAAACTGCATTAAATACGGAAATTTCCCGTCTTCATCCGCTGGAACTAACGACATTTCTTCCGGCATTTGCACAATCATTATTTCTCCAAATCTATTAATCCAACTATGATTACACGTAAAAGATTGTATATCTTTTACAACATAAATAATATCATAGTCTTGAAAACAATCTTTTTTCACATTTGGATTCACACGTGACCCATTCATGATGACAGCTCGAATTCTTTCATCCTCTTTTGCTGTATTTATAATTAAGTCTAGCATTTCTTTTTCAGTTCTCATCTATTCCTAACCTCCAATTTTTTATATAAACTTATATTGTTATGTATGTTGGAGGTCCACGAGCTAACTGCGCTGCACACAATACATGTTATAATTTTTGAAACTTCTTTTTCATCCCTTTTACCTCCTTACATCACTCTTTTACGACTGCCATTACAAATCCATCATACCCTTTACTTCCGACAGTTTGAAGCGCTGTAGCACTTACACGAGGCTCCGCAGCTATTAGCTCATAAAAACGGCGTATCCCTTGTACACGAGGGTCGTTACTAGTATTGTCAATAACTTCTCCTTCACGTACTACGTTATCCCCAATAATTACAGTACCAGGGCGTGATAGTTTCAGTGCCCATTCAAAATAAGCAGGGTTATTTTGTTTATCAGCATCTATGAAAATAAAATAAAATGGTTCATACTTCTCATTTTCTATTTGTTTTAAAGAATCTAACGCTAATCCTACTCGTATTTCAATTCTATCATTCAAATTGGCACGCTCAATATTGCTACGTGCAATTTCAGCATGCTTTTCACTTGCTTCTAATGTAACAATTCGTCCTCCAGATGGCAATGCTCTTGCAAGCCATATAGTACTATATCCGCCTAGAGTGCCAATTTCTAAAATGTTACGAGCTGCTACTAAAAATATAGACAAATATATATTCTTAGAGTATTCCTGCTTCTATGTATCCTGTTTCGCTAATTACTTGCTACTACAGTTTGATTTAACACTCCACAGGCGTAAATTCCGATGTAGCCCATCGTACATATATACAGTCTATTTACGTTAGTACTGTATATTCTTTTGCTTGTAACAGGTTGATTGACGCGTTCAAATCTCTATCCATTACATTTCCACAGTCACATTCATATACTCGGTCGGATAGCTTTAAGTCTACTTTCTTTTGACCGCAACATGAGCACAACTTTGACGATGGATAAAACCGGTCTACTTGACGTAATTCAATTCCATATTCCTCACATTTAGTCAAAAGCCACGTTTTAAAAGCATAAAAAGACTGCTTGGCAATTGTTTTAGATAGATGTTTATTCTTCAGCATACCTTTCACATTCAAATCTTCCACTGTAATAAACATTGGCTTGGTTTTCACCACATTTGTTACAATAGACTTTACATACTCTAGTCGAATATTCGCTAATCGAGCGTGCAACTTTTGTACCCTAAGAATATTTTTATCTATATTCGCTCTTTTATTAGTAACTGATTGTTCACCTCTCTTTTTTATATTGTTAAATTTACGTGATAAAGAACGTTGCTCACGTCTTAACCGTTTTTCTATCTTTTTTACTTTCCCTGTTTTATTTATATTTTTGTGAGTTTTTCCATCGCTACGTACAGCGAAATCTTTCACCCCTAAATCAATCCCTAAACCTGTTGAATTAAGTGTTGACTTCGCTTTTGTTTCTTCCAATTCGCAAAGCACAGATACAAAGTATCTTCCTGCTCTTTTAGATATCGTTCCGCTTTTTACAACCGCATCTTTCGGGATATATCCATGCTCTTTTAATCTCATCCATCCAATCGTAGGGATTTTTACTCTATGTCTTTCCACTGTCCAATCTGTTTTATTGTTCTTAGGGAAATAACATTTTACATCTTCATTTTTCTTTTTCTTGTAGCGTGGAAACTTAGATAAACCCTTAAAAAATCGCTTAAAAGCTTTATCACCGTTCATAATCGCTTGTTTTACGGCTTTACTTGATACTTCTTTTATCCACTGGTCGCACTCTTTCGTATGAATGTTGTTTAGCCATTTAGAAAAGTCATAGCCACTAAGAAATTTCCCCTCGGATTCATATATCTCTTTGTTTTTAGATAGGTATAGATTGTAAACATACCTGCACACTCCAATCGTTTGATTAATCTTGGTTATTTGTTCATTTGTCGGCTTAATCTCTATTAGATAGGCTTTTTTCATAGTTCTTCATCCTCCGACATTTTCTCAATCTATAGCATGAATGATAGATATAAAATACTGAGCAAGTTCTTCTTGTAGGGACAACTTTTCATTAGTAACAATGATAACTTCGATTCCCATCTTATGAAGGAATCTCCCAAACCAGTCGTAACCAAAACGAACAAACCTATCTTTGTGTGCGATGATGATGGTTGAAACATTTCTCTCCATGCAGTCATCAAGCAATTTATTCCTCTTGTTTCTTTTGTAGTTTAATCCACTAACACTATCTCTGATAACTTCATCTACTATCATCCCTCATGCATTTGCGAATGCTTTCAAACACTCAATCTGATTCTCTAATTTATCTTTTTGTCCTTGGTTTGATACTCTTGTGTAAATAACTGTTTTACCTACTTTATTTTCCATATATTTTCTATACAGTCCTTCTGTATAGTATCTTCTTCTCTTTGGGTTTCGGTAAGCAATTAAAGCACCTTGATTATCCCATCTGTTTAATGTCTTAACAGACACATTAATCATCTCTGAAAACTCTTTCGACAAATATCATTTAATGTTTATATTTTAATATATATATATGTCTGTGTTTTCACTTACTGTTGTTTCCTTCTTGAATTTGTACTAATAGTTGTAAAAACTTCCCTTGAGTCGGCGATACATCATGTGCTGGCAAATTAGCTACAGCATTTGCTTGAAGAACTTCTTCTAATATAGAATCTTTCGGTATTAATACATCACTCATATATTGATCAACAGCCGTCCATTTCTCAATCTTACTCATGAAAATACCATCCCCTTCAATTTTTTAATACTTTTCTACCATTCACATTTGATTATACCGAAAATTCAGTTTCAAATACAAAGAATAAAGAAGGGACACCCACTCCATTACAGAATAGATATCCCTCTTTTTTATAAATTTATCCCTTACGGATTAGTAGACCAAAGTCCAGCAGATTTAATAAATGTACGTTTATTTAACTTCAGCTGCGCTACGATAAACTCTGCAATATCTTCTGCTTGCATAACTTTATCCGGATTTCCATCAGTTAATCCTAAATCTACAGCCATATCAGTTGCTACTGTACTTGGAGTTAAAGCCGTTACACGAATGTTATGTTTACGAACTTCCATTGCTAACGATTCTGTTAAACCAAGAACACCAAATTTAGAAGCACTATATGCACTTGTTACTGGTGCACCTTTTTGTCCTGCTGTAGATGAAATGTTAATGATATCACCAGATTGTTGTTCAATCATACTTGGTAAAGCTGCACGAGTTGCATAGTATACACCCATTAAGTTTACTTGAATGATTTTTTCCCAATCAGCAACGTCTAGTTCTAAAAACTTACCGAACTTAGAAATACCAGCGTTATTAATTAAAATATCGATAGATCCTAAACCATTTTTTAACGTTTCAATTGCAGTCGTTACTTCTTCATATGAAGATACATCAGCAGTCGCAATAACAGCTTTTACACCTTCTGCTTCCACTTCTTTCGCTACAGCTTTTAAGTTTTCTTCTGAACGAGCTAAAAGACCTACATTTACGCCTTCTTTCGCTAACGCAATCGCTACAGCACGACCAATCCCTCTACCTGCTCCTGTAATTAAAGCATTTTTTCCTTGTAATAATTCTGCCAAGTGTAACACTCCTTAATCATCTCAGTTGTTTATTATATTAAAAGTGTATCTATGTTTATGCAAAAAGGCAATGATGCACTTTTATGTGCGTAGGTTACTTATAGGTAACTATAGTAATGGTAAATGCATTTTTAAAGAAAAATAGTGTTAGAAGGCCTCCTTCTAACACTATTTTTCTTCATGATTTGGAATACGCACAATAAATTCTGTACCATTTCCTTCTACACTCTCAACTTTTATTTCTCCTTGATGAAGGTCGAGTACTTTTTTTACAATCGCTAAACCTAAGCCACTTCCTCCATAAGCACGGTTTCGTGAAGAATCCGCTTTATAAAAACGTTCAAAAATATGTTGTTTCTGTTCTTCGGATATACCAATTCCCGTATCATGAATACTTACTTCCAGGAATTCCTTATGTTCTTTTAAATGAATTGTAATCGTGCCACCATTTGGTGTGAATTTAATACTGTTATGAATTAAATTAATCCATACTTGGCTCATACTTTCTTTGTCTGCAGTAACACACACTTTATCCATATCAAGATCTAGCTCAAGTCCTTTTTCATCCCAAAGAGGCTCACTATTTAACACAATTTGTTTCAACTGTTGATCTAATCGATAAGTGGCTCTTTCTGGTGAATACTCCTCTGACTCTAAAAGTGTTAGCTTCAATAAATTTTGACTCAATTTAGATAATCGCGTTGTTTCAGTTTCAATAATAGTAAGATAATGTTTTCTTTTTTCAACTGGTAGATTATCATCTTGTAGCGCTCGAGCAAATCCCTTAATAGATGTTAATGGCGACTGTATTTCATGAGAAACATTCGATACAAATTCTTGTCTCATTTTCTCCATTGCATTAAGTTCATCCGTCATATCGTTAATACTTTTTACAAGCACACCAATTTCGCCATCATACTTTTCTTCATTCCGTATTTTTACAGAGAAGTCCCCTTTTGCAATTTTTTGTATCGGTTCAATGATCGTCCAAATCATCGCCTCTCGCTTCGGTCTCATTAAAATCCCGATTAATGTCCAAATAAGAACGATAAAAACAAAGCCGACCATATCACTAATTAGAAAACTAATAAAAGGCGATACGTTTATTTCAAAAGCTTTCATTAGACTAGACGATACAAAAAAGGCTATTGACCAAATTATAGTAAGAAAAGCAAAGAGCGCTACTATCGCCCCTATTACTTTTAACATCTTCATCTTACTCATTCTTTCTCTTTTTCTCATTTACTTACCTCTAAGCGATACCCTAAGCCCCTTATCGTCCTTATACTAAACTTCGATAGCTCTTCTTGAAACTTTTCACGCAACCGATTAATATGAACGTCTAGCGTGCGTTCATTCCCTTCAAAATCATATCCCCATACGTCTTCTATTAATTGCTCTCTTGAACAAGTTCTTCCCGCTTTAGATCCTAATGTAAAGAGCAACTCAAATTCTTTTAGCGGCAGCGTCACCGTTTGTTCTCCAACGTTAACTTCAAATGTTTTACGATTTAACAGTACATTCCCAACTTGAATAGATTGCGATACTGTAATTTGGTAACGTTTCAATAACGCCTTCACTCTCACAACTAATTCTAAAGGATCAAATGGTTTTACAAGATAATCATCTGTTCCGAGGTGAAATCCTTTTACTTTTTGAGATGTTTCACCTTTAGCAGTCAGCATAAGAATTGGGATATCATAGTATTTTCTTAATTCATAACATAAATCAAACCCATCCATATTTGGCATCATAATATCAAGAATCGCCATATCGACTTTCACTTCTTCTATTTTTCGAAGAGCATCTAATCCATCAACGGCCTCATATGTTTGAAAACCTTCTCGTTCCAAAAATACAGAAACAAGTTCTCTAATGTGCGGATCATCATCTACAATTAAAATTTTGGGTATCAAGGAATCATATCCTTTCTGCTTAACATACTTTTTAGCACTCTAAAATCAACAATCAGTGAAGTGCCCCTTCACTGATTGTTTTCATTCTATAATGCTCCTTCTTTAATTTTCAATTGTTGCATTGCAAATTCACGGTACATGTCATGTGTCCGTAATAACTCATCATGTGAGCCACTTCCTGTAAGATTCCCTTTTTCAATAAAGATAATTTTATCTGCATCTACAACAGTAGAAAGTCTATGCGCAATAACTAAAGTTGTTCTACCTTTCATTAAGTTATTTAACGCCTTCTGAACAACCGATTCCGATTTACTATCAAGACTTGAAGTCGCTTCATCTAACATAAGGATTTGCGGATTTCGTAGTAACGCTCGAGCAATCGCAATTCGTTGTCTTTGCCCTCCAGAAAGCTTCACACCACGCTCTCCAACTTCTGTTGCGTATCCACTTGGTAAATCATGAATAAACGCATCAACATACGCCATCGCTGCTACTTTTTCAATTTCTTCATCCGTCACTTCACCCTCAACACCGTAACAAATATTATCACGAATCGTTCCATCAATTAACGGACTATCTTGTGAAACGTAACCAATTTGACGTCGCCATGATTGTAATGAATATGCTGTAATTGGTTCTTTCCCTAATTTTATGAAACCACTAGTTGGCTCATAAAAACGTTCTAACAGCGAGAATAAAGTTGTTTTTCCGCTACCACTTGGTCCTACAATCGCCGTTACTTTTCCAGATTCAATCGTGAAGTCGATATTTTTCAAGATTTTCTCTTCTTCGTTATACTCAAAATGTACATTTTCAATAACGATCGGCTGCTTCGCATTTGTAACATTCATACCTGTTTCATGATCTTCTACTTCATATTCTAAAATCGTATTAATTCTTTCGGTTGCACCAATTGCTTTTTGGAACTGAGTAAAGAACATAGATAACTGACTCATCGGCATAATAATTTGAACTAAATACAAAATAAATGCTACAAGTTCACCTGTTGTTAATGCACCACTAGAAACTCGCATTCCACCATACCCTACGATAATAACAAGCAATGCCATTAAAACAAACGACATAACAGGTGAAATTAATGCTTGCACTTTTCCTTCTTTCAAACCAAATTGCAATAATTTTTGGATACCTGTATTACCTGTTTCATATTCTTTTTTTTCCGTATTTGAAGATTTTACTAAACGAATTTCTGATAGTACTTGTGTTAATACACTAGTAAAAGAAGCCGTTTCATCTTGAAGTGCTTTTGAAATCTTATACATTTTCCGTCCAAGTGGAACTAAAATTAGTACCGATAATGGAATAACCGTTAAAAGTAAAATTGTCATTTTCCAGTCTAAAACAAATAATACAATTAATGACCCAATAATTGAGATACCACCTGTTAATAAGTTTGACAAATGCTCAGAAATTAATGTTTTAACAACACCTGTATCATTTGTCATACGACTAATTGTATCTCCCGTTCTGTTTTGATCATAATAAGAAACTGGTAAAATAAGTACCTTTTTCCACAATCGTTCTCTAAGTCCAGCTACAATTTTTTGTCCAATATAATTCAGTAAATAAATTGACAATCCTGCAGCAATTGTTTGAATAATAAAGAATGCAATTAATCCAACAATTTGTCCCGTACTAATTGAAGAAAGTGAAAAATTATCAACTAAACCTTTTGTCAGCATTGGAATAAACAAACTCGCTCCAGTAGAAAGTAAGCTCATTATTAATGCAAAAATAAGAATGCCTTTCGGTGGATTTGTATCTTGAATGAGACGTAAAAACTGCCTCCAATTCCCTTTTTTCTTTTCTGTATTCCTAACTTCCATTGTCGTTCATCTCCTCGTTATAAACAAAACTATTCTTTCTAAAACTAGAATACGCTATAAATGTAAACTGAATGTAAACACACTTTTTTCTAATTTTACAAAATATACATATAAACTCATCTTTACAACAAGTATAAATATCTGATATTATTACCTGGTACTTATTATTATTCTATGTAAATTATAGACTACGCATAGAAAATATATAACTAATTTTATCAATTAGCTAATTTAAAACACTATATAAATCTCCAGCATTGAAAGGAGTATCCTTTTTGCAAACAAATAAACATTCCGAAAAGGAAACAATCATTTTTATTCATGGATTAGTTGGAAATCGCCGCGCCTTCAAAAAAGAGCATAAACGATTTTCTGCCTCCTACAACATTATAACTTATGATTTATTAGGTCACGGCGACGATAAAGGAGAAGCTATCGACTTTTCAATACAGCGCCTCGTAGATCAATTATTGAACTTGTATGAAAAAGAGGGAATTAAAAAGGCTCATATTTGTGCTCTAAGCTATGGCTGTTATATCTCTACGACATTTGCACAAATGCATCCAGAAAAAGTATTGAGTATTTGTCATATTGGTGGACATTATAATAACCCTTCCCGTTTATATAATGTTTTTCAGAATTTTTGGGAAAAACGCGGTGATGAATATTCATCTTGGCTTTCTCAGTATGCTAGTACTATTTTTCCAAGTGGAATACTAAGGGCAAATCCGTTCGCTGTTATTTCACGAAATATTTATTACCGTTTCGGATTACAATTACACTCGTCCATTATTGCTGAGTCATTACGACATCGCTTAGAATTCGACTTGAAATCTAAATTAAAAGCACTTCCCCACCCTATACTATGGGTAATGGGTGAACATGATCATCTCTATAAATCTTGTCTCTTTGATTTGAAGTCCATTCTTCCGAACGTTTTATATAAAGAAATTCCATTAGCAGGTCATGCAGCAAACTTATTCCGTCCAAACTATTTTCATGATTTATATGCTAAGTTTTTGCATGGGAAATTGACATAAAGTGAAACTTTAATCAGCGGGGGTTTGTCCATCCCCCGCTGATTATTATCCCGCAAATAGCAGGATAAATACTACTATACTTTTAGTTTATCCAACTATGAAAAAGGCTTCCCAAGTTTCCCTGGAAAGCCTTTTCTCTATACGAAAAGTATATAAAATACTTTTTCTTAGTATGCTTTTGTGTAACCTAAAATGTGCTTACTCCAGTAAGAGTTGCTTACAGAGCTAATGCGTACACCAGTTGCGTCAGTTTCTGCACTGATGAACTGTCCATTACCTAAGTAAACGCCCATGTGAGAAGGACCTGATTTATAAGTATTTTGGAAGTATACTAAATCACCTGGTTGTGGATTGCTAGTTTTTGTTTTAGAGCTCCAGTATCCAGCAACTGTTTGACGAGCGCCTTTATGACCAGTTTGATTTAATACGTAGTGAATGAATCCACTGCAGTCAAAACCAGCAGGTGTTGTACCAGCAGTTCTGTATGGTGAACCATTTAAAGATCTAGCGAATCCAGCGATTGAAGATGTATCTCCACCTGTTGGTGCTGTTGGTTTTTGTACTTGATTAGTACCTTCGTTACCACCAGTAACTACATTGTTCACTCCGCCTTTTACAAACTTCACAAAGTCTGCACTTACGTAACCTGTACGGCCGTTATGGTTAATTTTATACCAACCATTTTCAGCGCCAGTAACGTTTAATACTGTACCGTTTGTTACCCCACCAATTACAGGGTTATATGTAGCTGGACCTGTGCGTACTTTTAAAGCACCTGTGTTAACAACATATGATCCACCAGTTTGAACTGTAGTAGTATTGTTGTTGTTGTTGTTGTTGTTTGTAGTTGGTTGCTGAGTTTCGTTAGATACAGCTGAACCACCTTTTGTTACGAAGTCTTTACTTACGTATCCAGTTCCACCATTGAAGTTAATTTTAAACCAATCTTGAACTTCACCTACAACTTGAACTGTTTTCCCTTTATTTACAGAACCTAAAACAGTATGAGATGCACTTGGGCCTGTACGTACGTTTAGTGAAGAAACGTTTACTGTGTAAGTACCTGTTCCTTGTTGAACAGTAGTTCCTTTATTGCCACCAGTTGTTACGAAGTCCCCACTTACATAACCTGTTTGACCATTTACACTAACTTTGAACCAACCGTTTTCTTGTCCAATTACTTGAAGTACTTGACCTGCTTTTACTTTAGAAATAACGTCATGTCCTGTACCAGCACCTGAACGTACATTTAATACATCAGCTGTTACCGTGTATTTTAATTCAGAAGTTGTTTCTACCTTTTTTGTTTCAGTTACAGTCGTTTGATTTTGAGTTTGATTTTGAGTTTGATTTTGAGTTTGTCCATTAATTTCTTTTAGCGCATCATTTGAAACTTGTGCATGAGCAGAATCCATTCCTGGAACTGCTACACCTACTACAGATGCTGCTGCTAAACCTGCGATTACTTTTTTCATAAGTTGTCTTTACTTCCTTTCCCTACTATCCTCTTGAGAAAACTATAAACTTAGTACTTTACAATATTATCAAAGTAAAATATTCATCCAGTTCCATTTTTTAGCAAGAGTTTTATTTTTCACACATCGTTTATTTTAAACGATTGAAGTGAATTTAGTGTGAACTTCATGTGAACTTTATCATTAAACAGTGTGTTTTTGCAACGGTTTTTTCAAATTTCTTATGTATTTCATTGAAAATTCGACATTCCATTCATTATCTTAATATATATTTTTCTTTTGCTATCCACTTTAAAAAACTCTATTAATCTAATACAATGCAAAGAATGTATTTTCTAGTAAAGTCCCTTCCATGAAGCATACTCTTATCATGACAAAAAATGCTTTTTTTATCAATAGTATAATATTTTTAGAAAACTATTTTTGATATTATCCATCGTTTTTAAAAGATTTGACGATTTGTAAGATTTAACTCCAAAAATTCTGTTCTAATTTGACGAAAATGCACATCCCACTATCTATTTTTCACTATCCATGGAATTTTCAGGATATTTATATTATCATCTATAAAGTAGGATTTTAATCCATACAAATTTTATTCACCCCACACTGAAACCAATCGAACTTTTACAGGTCGGTATTCTATACGTAGCATTGAATTTTGATATGGAAGCCTTACTGCCCGCAAATAGTGAGATAAAAAAAGGAGATATATTTATGAAAAACATAATAGATGATCCTATAAATAAAAATATAGAACTGTACTATGCTTTTTTTCAATTCGTTTCAATTATAACATTACAAAAAGTATCAACTATTGAAACACGTAAAAACAAATTAAAAAATCAGATGAAAAATTCCTACAAAAAAATCCTTACTACTTATAAAAGGTGAACAGATTATATCTCTGTTCACCTTTTATTTTTTATTTTATTTGTAAATTTTCACACGAGTTTCTAATGGCTGATATTCTTTATCTCCTGCAGAAACTACTGGTTTACCAAATGGCATTTGCGCAGTTAACTTCCAGTTTGCAGGTACATCCCATTCTTTCCTTACTTCTTCATCAATCAAAGGATTATAATGCTGCAATGTAGCACCAAAACCTTCAATCTCTAATGCTGTCCAAATCGCAAATTGCAACATTCCAGAAGATTGCTGAGA
>NZ_JAEKEU010000003.1:0-19513 GCF_016650935.1 Bacillus sp. TH25
GGCAGCAAGGGGGCTTCTGTCGTCTATAAGGTGAAGAATAATTGTACCCAGTAGTATAAGAGGAATAATGTGACGACTGTTGTGAGTGGGATTACGATGAGAGATACGCTTAAATAATCTTTCCATTTCACTTTAATTTTGTTTTGTCTTAAGATATACATCCAAATGAGGGAAGCTAGTGTACCGATTGGTAATAATAGTGAACCGATGTCACTACCGATGATATTTGCGAGATAGATAGTTTTTAATGTGACTGGATCTAGTCCCATTTCTGTTAATGTGATTGTACCAATCATAAGTGCAGGGTGGTTATTGAAGACGTTAGAGAGGAGGGAAACGAGTCCGCCCATTGCAAAGCTGGCATAGAGTAGATGCTGACTTACAACTGGTTCGAGCCAACTTACAAGTGCCGCTGTTAACCCTGCGTTATGAAGCCCGTAAATAATTACATACATAGAGAAAGCGAAAATTAAAATGTGCCACGGTGTCTTTTTTAAAATATCGACTGGGTTTGTTCGTAAGTTTTTCGCATATCCGAAAAAAGGTAATGCTCGTTACAGTACGTTTATTCACCGTGATGAGATGTTTCCGGCATTAAACGTTGGAGATGATGGATATGTGGGGGAAAGTGAAATTAAATTTGCGCGAATGGTAAGTATGGATGACGTTTTCACTGTTGTTGGTTTAAAACGTGAAAAGAAAAAAGCGAAGAAAACACCTGCAGCGAGTCAATGTGTTGCTGATTATGCTGATCGAATTCAAGATGTGGAAACACTATTGACTGACCATCCGACTGAGTTGAAATTCTATCAAAGTTTAACACCTGGATATCAAAAAGATTGGGCACGTAATTTATTTTCTGTAAAACAAGAAAAAACACGCGATAAACGTCTTGAGAAAATGATTGAAATCCTTTCACAAGGCTATAAAACAATTGAATTATTCCGTAAGAAGAAAAAATAATGTTTAGGAACGTCACAATGATGCAACAATTAATTACGTTGAGCACATTGAAAAAAGGATTGCTTTCAGTATACTAAAATATGTTCTTATATTTAAATAATTAGCAAAAGAGAAAAGGTGTTTGAAATGAAATCGTATATTGTAGTTGGAGCTGGAATTTTAGGGGCATCTACTGCCTATCACCTTGCTAAGGCCGGTGCAAATGTAACAATTGTTGATCGTCAAGAGTTAGGTCAAGCAACTGATGCAGCAGCGGGTATTGTATGCCCATGGCTTTCACAGCGCCGTAATAAAGCATGGTATAAAATCGTTAAAGGCGGTGCGCGTTACTATTCTTCGTTAATTCAGCAATTAGAAGAAGACGGTGAAACGGATACAGGTTACAACCGTGTAGGTGCAATTAGTTTACATACTGATGAGAAAAAACTAGATCAAATGGAAGAGCGAGCGTATAAACGCCGTGAAGATGCACCGGAGATTGGTGAAATCACTCGTTTATCAGCTGAAGAAACGAAAAAATTATTCCCAGCATTATCGGAAGAATATAGTTCTGTTCATATTAGTGGCGCTGCACGAGTAAATGGAAGATTATTACGCAACGCATTAATAAGCGCTGCGAAAAAGCATGGTGCAACTTTCATAAAAGGTGATGCAGTATTAGTCCGTGAAGGGAATCATATTACGGGAGTTAAAGTAAATGACGAAACAATTGTAGCTGAAAAGGTAATGGTAACTGCAGGCGCATGGGCGAATGAAATCTTGAACCCATTAGGAATTAATTTCTTAGTTACGTTCCAAAAAGGACAAATTGTTCATTTACAAATGGAAAATACAGCAACAGAAAATATGCCAGTTGTTATGCCGCCGAACGATCAATATATTTTGACATTTGACAATGGCCATGTCGTAATTGGTGCAACACATGAAAACGATACTGGATTTGACCACCGTGTAACTGCAGGTGGTTTACATGAAGTATTCCATAAAGCATTAACAGTTGCGCCTGGCTTGGAAGATGGCAAAATGATTGAAACAAGAGTTGGCTTTAGACCGTTTACACCAGGGTTCTTACCTGTTATTGGACCACTACCTAATTTTGAAGGCATACTCATTGCGAACGGATTAGGTGCTTCAGGATTAACAGCAGGTCCATACTTAGGATCTGAACTTGCGAAACTTGCGTTAGGGCAACCGATTGAATTAGATTTAAATGATTATGATGTTGCTGGGGCAATGGAATAGTAATAAACAAAAAAGATTAGGAGTGATTTCCTAATCTTTTTGTTATGTTATTTGGGCGTAACTAAGTATTTTGGGAGGTAGGAGTTCTTTTAAACAAGGGGTACCACCACATCGTTATCAAGCTAAAAAAATAGATAACCCACAAAATAAAGCGATATACGTGATCTCAATTAAAATTTTTTAAACCTAATTGGACTTACCATTAAGAGAGCGAGGATTAATGTAATCCATGCATTGCTATATGAAAACAATCCCATACCGGCCAATGGTAATCCAGCAGCTGGAATAGGTAATCCCTTAAAATATCCAATGGTTGGTTTTACACTAAATTTAGCTAATCTTAAAGCACCCATCGTTGGGAAAAGGATAAATGCCAAAGAAGTTAAAATAGATGGTGTTGCTATCGAATGAAATAAAAGTGCAGGAGCAACTCCGAAACTAACAATATCAGCTAAGGAATCCAATTGTACACCAAACTCACTGTTCACTTTTAATTTTCTCGCAATTCTTCCATCAAGGAGATCTAAAACAGCTGAAAAGAAAATAAAAAGGGAGGCTACTTCCAAATAGTCACTCATATTCATGGTAATTGAAAAAACACCGCACAATAAATTTCCAATCGTAAATAAATTGGGTACAGCTTTTACTATCTGATTGAACAAGGTTGTCCCCCCTAAGTTGATCAAACTTCACATTTATGTAGCATTTTCTATATATTCTTCCGTTATTCTTGAAAATATATGACCATTGTATGCTAAGTAAATTTCGACAAGAGAAAAGCCGATTTCCTGTACGTTATGTTGGTTTATAAACATGTTTGATCAAAGTTAAGTCTATTCTCTCTAAAAGTTGCATCATATCTTCATATAGTCATAAAATTAATCTGTGGCCAAAAATACGTAAAGAGCTGCTAGAATGAATTACTGAGAATACGAAGAATAAAGGAGAGAAACGGAGTAAAAACTAAAAAAATTAGATAAGGAAAATGGAGAGATGAATTAAATGTTAAAGATCATTAAACATTTAAAACCATTTGTTGCTTCCATCATTGCAGTTGTATGTCTTTTAACTGTGCAGGCAGTATGTGATCTATCACTGCCAGACTACATGTCTAACATTGTCAATGTAGGGATTCAACAAAAAGGTGTAGAAAATGCAGTACCTGAGGTTATTCGTAAAAGTGAACTGGATAAACTTACGCTCTTTATGAATGAAAATGAGAAGAAAAAAGTAGCTGACAACTATGTGCTTTTAGATAAGAACAACCTCTCTCAAAGTGAATTGAAAAATGACTTAAAAGATTATCCGCAGCTTGATAAAGAGCCACTTTATAAGCTACATACAGAAGATAAAAAAATAATTAACGAACTTAACGATATCTTTGGGAAACCAATGTTAATTACACAAGGAATTGAAAAAGGTGGCTCATCTGCTTTCTCTCCTGCTGCGACAGGTGACAACAACACACCAGCGAAGCTGCCGCCAAATACAGATCCTTTTGCAATCATTGCGAAACTTCCTCAAGATCAAATCAATGCAATGAAAGAAAAGGCAGATGAAAAGTTTAAGAATATGCCAGGTAGCATGGTAACACAATCAGCTGTTTCATACATTGAGAATGAGTATAAGAAAATCGGTATCAATATTGATAAACTTCAATCTAATTTTATTCTTACTTCCGGCGGGAAAATGCTACTTTTATCCTTAGTAAGTATGGCAGCTACCGTTATCGTGAGTTTACTTGCTGCAAAAGTAGCTGCAGGACTCGGCAGAGACCTTAGAAAGAAAGTATTCCGGAAAGTTACAAACTTCTCGAATGCGGAGTTTGATAAGTTTTCCACTGCATCTCTAATCACAAGAAGTACAAATGATATCCAACAAGTTCAAACACTTATGGTTATGATGCTTCGCATTGTATTCTATGCACCAATTTTAGGTATCGGCGGCATTATTAAAGTACTTACTACAGACCTTTCAATGGGATGGATTATCGCAGTTGCGGTAATTGCGATTTTAAGCCTAGTCATTGGTTTATTTAGCATCGCGATTCCTAAGTTTAAGCGTATCCAAAAGTTAGTAGATAAAATTAACTTAATCACTCGTGAATCTTTAACCGGTATGCTCGTTATTCGTGCTTTTAATACTCAAAAACATGAAGAAAAGAAATTTGAAAAAGGAAATCAAGATTTAACAAAAACAAATTTATTTGTAAGCCGTTTAATGTCATTTATGATGCCAATGATGATGTTTATCATGAATGCCGTTACTGTACTTATTATTTGGGTTGGATCACACCAAGTGGATATGGGACATATGCAAGTTGGTGATTTGATGGCATTTATGCAATATACAATGCAAATCATCATGGCCTTCTTAATGATTTCAATGGTATCTATTATGGTTCCACGTGCTTCAGTTTCCGCACAACGTATCGCAGAAGTTTTAGATACTGACATTACCATTAGTGATGTAAAAGAGCCGAAAACATTTGCTTCAGACAAGAAAGGTTACGTTGAATTTAAAAATGTTGGCTTTAGATACCCAGGTGCAGAAGAAGATGTGCTTTCCAATATCACCTTTACTGCAAAACCTGGTGAAACGACAGCTTTCATCGGAAGTACAGGTAGTGGTAAATCAACATTAATCAACTTAATTCCACGCTTTTACGATGTCACAAGCGGCCAAATATTAATAGATGGCACGGATATTAGAGAAGTATCTCAGAAGGAATTAAGAGAGAAAATTGGTTATGTACCGCAAAAAGGAGTTCTCTTCTCAGGTACAATCGAGAGTAATTTGAAATATGGTAAAAAAGAAGCAACTGAAGAAGAACTCGAAAAAGCGGCGGAAATCGCGCAAGCTATGGAGTTTATTAACGCGAAACCTGAAAGCTTCCGTACAGAAATATCACAAGGTGGTACGAACGTTTCCGGTGGTCAAAAACAAAGACTTTCTATTGCGCGTGCTCTTACGAAAAAATCGGAAATCTTCATATTCGATGATAGTTTCTCAGCTCTTGACTTTAAGACAGACGCAGCATTGCGCAGAGCTTTAAACAATGAGATTACAGGAAGTACTATTTTACTTATTGCCCAAAGAATCAGTACAATCATGAATGCCGATAAGATTATTGTACTTGACGAAGGAAAAATAATTGGAACTGGTACTCATGAAGAGCTTATGGAAAACTGTGAAGTTTATAAGCAAATTGCTTTATCACAACTTTCAAGAGAGGAGTTGTCATCATGAGTGATAGAAAAATAGAAAATAGAAAACAAAGCGGCCCTGGTCCTGGCGGTGGCGGTCCTATGGGCGGCGGCATGAGAAAGATTGAGAAAGCAAAAAACTTCAAAGGAACGATGAATAAACTCCTTCAATACTTGAAGCCCTATAAATTATCAATCTTAATCGTTATCCTTTTCGCAATCGGCAGTGCAGCCTTTACAATCGTTGGTCCAAAAATTTTAGGAAACGCGACAACAAAACTTTTCGAAGGACTCGTAAGCAAAGTATCAGGAGCACCCGGTGCGGCCATTGACTTTACCTATATCGGAAACATTGTCATTTTACTCCTTGGATTATATATACTGAGCACTGTGTTTGGTATTATCCAGGGGTACATTATTTCTGGAGTAGCTCAAAAAGTATCTTATAACTTCAGAAAAGAAATCGATGAAAAAATTAACCGTATGCCGCTGAAATACTTTGATAAAACAACGCACGGCGAAGTATTATCGAGAATTACAAATGACGTAGATACGGTGAGCCAAACTTTAAACCAAAGTATGTCGCAAATCATCACATCCGTTATTACAATCATCGGTGTACTTATCATGATGTTATCAATCAGCTGGCAAATGACATTAGTGGCGCTTTTAATATTGCCAGTATCGATGATTCTCATCATGGCAGTCGTAAAACGATCACAAAAATACTTCAAATCCCAGCAAGAATATTTAGGACACGTAAACGGTCAGGTCGAAGAAATTTATAGTGGTCACAATATCGTAAAAGCCTTCAACAAAGAAGAAGAAGAAGTAAAAAAATTCGAAAAGGTAAATGATACCCTTTACCATTCCGCATGGAAATCTCAATTTTTATCTGGAATGATGATGCCGATTATGACATTTATCGGTAATATCGGTTACGTCGCTGTATCTATTTTAGGTGGGTGGCTTGCGGTAAAGAGAACCATCGCAGTTGGAGACATTTTAGCCTTTGTGCAATATGTTAGAAGCTTTACGCAACCAATCGCTCAAGTAGCACAAATCGCGAACGTACTTCAATCTACTGCAGCTGCTGCAGAAAGAGTCTTCGAATTTTTAGAAGAAGAAGAGGAAGTGCCAGAAACAGAAAATCCAGTGAAGCTGCAAAAAGTTCAAGGAGAAGTTACCTTCCAAGATGTTCAATTTGGATACAATCCAGATAAGATCATCATCAATAATTTCTCATCTAACATTAAACCTGGACAAAAAGTAGCAATCGTCGGACCAACCGGAGCTGGTAAAACAACGATTGTAAAACTGTTAATGCGTTTCTATGACATAAACAGCGGTGCAATATGTATCGACGGTCACGATATAAAAGACTTCACGCGAGAAGACTTGCGCAACATGTTTGGTATGGTACTTCAAGACACTTGGCTATTTAACGGCTCCATCATGGAAAATATACGTTACGGTAGACTCGATGCTACAGACGAAGAAGTAATTGAAGCAGCGAAAGCAGCTCACGTTCACAACTTCGTAAAAACATTACCAAATAAATATCAAATGGAACTAAACGAAGAAGCAAGCAACGTATCCCAAGGACAAAAGCAACTACTAACAATTGCCCGCGCCCTTATTGCAGATCCGAAAATATTAATACTCGATGAAGCAACAAGCTCCATTGACACTCGTACAGAAGTACTGATTCAAAAAGCGATGGAAAACCTTATGGAAGGTAGAACAAGCTTCATTATCGCTCATAGATTATCAACAATACGTGATGCAGATTTAATCCTTGTCATGAAAGACGGAGATATTGTAGAACAAGGTAATCATGAAGAGTTATTGAAAGCTGATGGTTTCTATGCTTCGCTTTATAATAGTCAGTTTGAAGGTGCGGATGCTTCTTGAGTTAGGTGAAAGTCCATTTAAATAACTAAACCCACGAAGAAAATGCATTTTCTTCGTGGGTTTTTATTATTTTTAAGGTTCTGTTACAAAGTTTTTAAAAGTAAGCTAGACTTTTGCAAAACAGAGTGAGGAGCATGATAAATGGGATGTTTTAAAGGGAAACAATTTAAAAAGAACATTAGAAGATTAATTAATACATTCTTGTAATGTTTTAGTGTTTCTCCTCCTTCTCTTGTTTTATGAATATCTCCAAAGATAAGGAGCATTTCTTCCCGATTAATTGTTGCACAACGGATAACCGGTTTAATTAAAGGGAATTATCAAAAAGGGTACTATAAAATAGAACAAACCAAAGAAATAGATAAGGAGTGAGCAAGCGATGGATAAAATGATTAATTCGGGCAACTTTGGTTTACAAAGGGGACCTGCTCAAAAAACGGTTGGCCAGTATTTGTTCGATTGCCTGAAACTCGAGGGCATTACCGAAATTTTTGGTGTGGCAGGGGACTATAATTTTACACTTCTTGATACTTTGGAGTGTTATAACGGCATCCGTTTTATAGAAGGACGAAATGAACTAAACTCGGGCTACGCTGCAGATGGCTATGCAAGAATCAAAGGAATATCGGCTCTTATTACGACATTTGGAGTCGGGGAGCTCAGCGCATGCAATGCGATAGCGGGAGCCAACAGCGAGCATGTGCCAATAATACACATTGTGGGTGCCCCTCCTGAGAAGGATCAAAAAGAGCATAAGCTGATGCACCACACCTTAATGGATGGAAATTTTGACATCTTTCGCAAGGTGTATGAGCAGATAACGGCTTATACTGCCGTGCTTACACCAGAAAATGCCAAGATTGAGATTCAGACTGCGATTCGCATTGCTAAGGAAAAGAAAAAGCCGGTATACCTGGTTGTGGCTAATGATTTAGTGACCAAGCCGATTAAAGTCTGGGCAGAACCGGCACCACCACGTCCAACATCCAACCCGAATACCCTTCAGGCTGCAGTGAATCATGTCCGTCCGCTTTTGGAACGTTCCCACCGACCAGTTATCTTGGTGGATGTGAAAACGATGCGATTCGGCCTTCAGACAGCGACTCAGCAGCTAGCCGATGCAATGAATGTGCCTGTTGTAACGATGATTTACGGGAAGGGCGGATTCGACGAGAACCATCCAAATTATATAGGAATGTATTTAGGCTCTTTCGGGAGGACTGAAGTCCAAAGTACAGTGGAGAATGCAGATTGTATCATTGCGATTGGTATGGTATGGGCGGATACAAACACCGCAAGTTTTACCGCAAAGCTGAACCCACTAATAACTGTCAATATTCAACCAGATATAGTTAAAATCGCTGAGGCGGAATATCCGAATGTTCTTGCAGCCGACATGCTACTTGCTGTGCAGAAGTTGAGTTATACAGGCAAAAGTTTGACAAAAAAATTGTCATTCCCTTATGAGCAATTCACAACTACTGCCGACGGACCTCTAATGGCTGACGGCTATTATCCGCGTTTTCAGCGTATGCTGAAAGAGGGTGATATTGTAATCGCCGAGACCGGAACGTTCTATTATGGAATGGGAGAGGTAAGACTGCCGGGCAATGTAACATATATTGGACAAGGTGGATGGCAGTCCATCGGTTACGCAATCCCTTCGGCGTTTGGTGCTATTATGGCCGCGCCGGAACGCCGAGTACTGGTGTTTACAGGTGACGGTGCCTTGCAGCTAACGGCACAGGAAATCAGTTCTATGCTCTATTACGGCTGCAAGCCCATAATCTTTGTTTTGAACAACGATGGTTATACAATCGAGAGATATTTAAATGTCAAAACAGAGGATCAAAAGTACAACGAAATCCCTCGATGGTCTTACACCAAGCTGGCCGAAGCTTTTGGAGGTAACGCGTTTACCGTTACGGTCCGGACCTATGGAGAGCTTGATCAGGCTATAATCCATGCTGAAAAGGAAAGCGCCGAAAGACTCTGTATAATTGAAATGATCGCAGGGAATTCGATGGACGCACCTGAATATATGCGACGGATGCGTAGTTATATGGAGAATCAGGAAATGCAGCGCGGTCAGAAATAGTATCCAATTCCCTAGTCCCTAATTGGATACTATTTGAACAGTTCTAATCATATTCTTTTAATAAAACGCAATTAAAGGGGTGTAAAGTAAGTTGACAAAAGTTAAGGTTAGTTTACGACCCATTGCAAGTAAGTTCAATTTACCTACTGTTTTGAAAACAACTATACTACCAGGTGACTCAATTGAAAGGTTATTTATTGCAACCCAGGTAGGAGAAATCTTTTACATAAGAGACGGAGTTATAAGGACTTTTTTAGATATTCGCCCGCGAATTATCAAATTAGGCACGTTTGAAGAAGGTGTCTCTAGTAGCGGTTATGATGAACGCGGATTGCTAGGACTAGCGTTTCATCCACAATTTTATCAAAACGGTTTATTTTACCTTCATTATTCAGTAGCTGGCACTCAAGGTCCGGGTGCCCTTTCTGAACCTTTTAAACCTAATCCGTGTGATCCGAAAACTTTAAACTTAAAGTGGATAAATAGGGATACTCAATATGATCATATTGATACGGTTGAGGAATGGATTTTACAATCACATAGTCAACCTCAAAAACGACGGACATTACTTAACATAAGAAGGCCCTTTTTTAATCATAACGGAGTCAATAGTTTAAACTTTTCACCTGAGAGTGGAAAACTTGTTTTTACAAATGGAGATGGTGGATCGGGTTATGATCCATTTAATTTAAGCCAGGATGATTTAGAAATAGCGGGTAAAATAATTGAAATTGATGTAAGTAAAAATACATTCATAAATAACCCTCCAGTAGTTACACGCTTTAATGAGTTTCCTTTATCTATACAAGAAACACTTACAGTAATTGCGAAAGGAGTTCGGAATATAACAGGTATTTCATTTCAAAGGTTTTATAATCAGTATATCAAATATGCTGGAAATGTCGGGCAGGATATTGTAGAGTCTATTTTTTCGTTTGTTCATTATAAACCCATACCGGTTACCGAACTTGTTCAAACGTATTTAATGAGATCCACTCCCAATCAAGATGGATTTATTAATTTTGGTTGGCGAGGATGGGAAGGAGAATTTCCTACTTCTTTTATAAGGCACTGTTCTGAAAATCCTACTTTGGATGAGAGAACAATGGCTTATTATAATGAAACAATAGAAACATCAGTGAGGCGCATACAGCCCCTAATTAGTTATTTTCATAAAGATTCCAGAGCAGATAAGTTTGGAGGAACCTCACTTACAGGAGTACAACCATATATGGGAACTACAATTCCTAGTTTAACTGGTAGTATCGTGTTTACTGATCTTGCTAAGAAAGAAGAATTTCAATCTCCAGTAAAGGGAGTGTTAGCTTTTACTAGAGCAGCTCTAGACGGGAAACGTAATGATTTTCATGTTATTGAAACCAATTATGATTTTGGTGCTCAAGCAGCTTATTATATGAGCTTGGGAACAAACGGAGATCAAACTAGATTATATTTAGGGGTTTATGGATCTATGAAAGTAACGGATTTTAACAAAGGTACTATTTTTGAAATTGTTCCATGATACGGTATAAACTCTTAGTCTAAAAATATATGGAATTCATACTTTTTCAAACGCACGACTTAGCGCCTCTTAAAAAACCTTCTATGGATAAACATCTATTGTATAGTGATTCCTAACAAGCAGAAAGTAAAACATAACCAATAAGTATTTGAATAAAAATAAAAAGTGGTGAATTAGGTCTCTTTAGGGGGGAATTTGATGAATCGCTTTAGATGTTATTGGTATCAATGGATGATAGAGCAGGATGCGAATTTTGTTCATAAAAGAAAGGTGACGCCTGCAAGTAGGTTAGTCATTACAGCATTACTCGGTTCATTTGCTGCTATTTTTCAATCTGCTGGGAACTTAATCCCTGGAATTGGGTTATTTATTAGTCCTTTCGCGACGCTACCGATTTTTCTAGCTATTTGTTATTCTATTCGTGAGGGAGTACTTTCTTATATTCTTACTATTTTCCTACTATTCATTATTGAGCCAAGTGAACTAATTGTCTTTCCCTTTACTACAGGATTATTAGGTATAGCGTTAGGAGTATCCTTTTTACAATTCAAGAAGAGGATTTGGATAGTTTCCTTTTCAGCATTATGTCTACTTATAGGAATTATGATCGTTCTCGATATATTCCGCTTTCCAGTACTTGGTCCTACTGTTCATACAATTATGGATATAAAAGTTATTACATTAATATTTATACTGAGTTTTCTATACTGCTGGATCTATGCAGAGCTGTGTAGAATAATAATGAATAGAGTATATAAAGTATGGTCTTAACAATTGTATAAAATCTTTTTGAACGAATACACTTTTTCATATATTTTCAAAGATTGGAGATGTAAGCCATGTATAACGTTGAAATTAGAAGGCCGAATTCGGATGATATAGATGAACTATACTTGTTTTTTCGTATAGTTATTACGAATACATATAAAAATGAAGGGTTATCCCAATTATTAGATGACATAGAAAATGAAATTAACACGAAAAAGCAATATTTGAAAAATGATTTTGATAGTAATGGAGAAAGTCGTTACTTTTTATTAGCAATAGATACAAGTAACGATAAAATCATTGGAACGATTGAAATCGGTCCAGCAAGTACATTGATTAATAGTTGTACAGACGGTGCACTTAAGGATTTGTATGAAATAGGAACTGTATTTATACTTCCGGAGTATCAAAGAAAAGGTATAGGGAGTTTACTACTAAATACAATGTATCTTACATTACTTAGCAGAGGAATAATCGAATGCTGTTTAGATAGTGGATACAAAAAAGCACAAAGTATATGGACAAAAAAGTTTGGAAAACCTAGTTATATGCTGAAGGATTATTGGGGCGAATCAAACGATCATATGATTTGGAGAAAAAGTTTACATGATATACCTATAATATTTGAATTATAAAATGAAATATCTCTCTTAACATAGCTTTTCTTACATACTTATGCTATTATTTATCTTTATAATAAAAGAGGACGTGAATGAACTTGATTAAAATTAATATTCCTGAAGCTGATGTTTCAATTACTGAACGTAACCAAGTTATTAAAGGAGACGAGCCATTAATTACTCCAATTAACGGTTTTATCGATTTCCACTTGTTCCCTAGAGATAAAGGCGGCATTTTTATGTTTTACAATATTAATGACGAACTTCTTTTCGTAGGTAAAGCTCGTAAAATTAGACAACGTATTAAAAAGCATTTTGAAGATAATGTTTCACCAATCAAAAATAATCGTGATGAAGTATACCGTATCGATGCATGTATCGTAGAAGATCCAACTGAAAGAGAAATTTACGAAACATACATCATTAATAAGTACAAAGCGAAATATAACGTTGATAAAGTGTTTTATAAATAAGTAAAAAAAACAATCCTAGCACATATACTAGGATTGTTTTTTTGTGTTTCATTCTTCATTTCTTTCTCCTTTTTTAAAATGATTAGCAGCAATTAAACAGAAAAGCCCTATAAATAAAATTATAATTCCAAGCGTTTTATGTTTTCCTTCAAAAAAAGGAATATCTGAAATAACATTTGTCATACATAACCCTATAAACACAAGGATAGGTCCTGCCCACAGTAATACATTGCCGAATTTCGTATGTTGCCACATAGTAACCCTCCTTACTCCTTTTTACATATATATCCATGAAATAAAAGTAAATTCATAGAGAAAAATAGTTTTTTTCATATCGAAAATTGAACCTTCATATATTGGTACAAGCAAACGAGAAAGGGGACCATCATGAATTGGTTAGAAGCTTTTATATTAGGGATAATACAAGGTTTAACAGAGTTTTTACCGATTAGTAGTACAGGACATCTTTATTTAGGAAGGCATTTGTTTCAATTAGATGAAGCTGGATTATTTTTAGATACGATGCTGCATATCGGGACTTTGCTTGCAGTGTTTATTTATTACAAAAAAGAATTTATATACTTAATTAAAAATCCATTTTCAAAACTAATGTTATTACTTATTGTTGGGACGATACCTGCAGTTGTAATCGGATTGTTATTTAAAGACTTCTTTGAAGATATTTCAAAAACAGGTATTACCATTGGATGGGAGTTTTTAGTGACAGGTTTCTTTCTCTACATGGCCGATAAACAAAAAAATGGTCGTAAAAAAATGGATGACATTACATATAAAGATGCATTTATCATCGGTTCATTTCAAGCGGCTGCTATTTTTCCGGCAATTTCCCGTTCTGGTATGACAATCGTCGCTGCATTATGGAGGAAGCTAGACCGTGAAACGGCTGCTTACTTTTCTTTTTTATTATCAACTCCAGCCATTGTTGGAGCTATCATTTTGCAATTTGTAGATGTTTATCAAGGGAAAGCAGAATCTATTTCTAGTACATCTTTAATTGTCGGCACGTTATCAGCAGCGTTCTTTGGTTACATAGCAGTTTCATGGATGATTCAATATTTAAAACGTCACTCCTTAAAAGTATTCGCGTATTACGTATGGGGATTAGGTATTTTAATTTTAACGTTGCAATTTACTCATGTGTTTTAATTTAGTAATTCTTCGTTTAGATCCTGTTTCATTCATACAAGGCAGGATCTTTTTTCATTAAGGGGGAAAATATGTTTAATAAGGCTATCGTTATTGGCGGAAGTATAGCAGGAAAACTCGCAGCAAAAGCATTATCAGCTTCTTTTAAAGAAGTAATCATTATAGAAGTCGGCGAAAGATGGGATGGAAAAGCTTTGAGAAAAAGAGTTCCACAAAGTAATCATCCTCATGTGTTATTAAAAGGCGGAGAAAATGCAATCGAGGAATTGTTTCCTACTATTACTAATGAATTAATAGAAGCAGGCAGCATCGTAAATAACTTTACTCGTGATTTAAAATGGCATCAATTTGGTTTATGGAAACAGCCATTCATAGGAGAAGTGCATATGATTCAACAAAGTAGGCTTTTGCTTGAATGGCATATTCAAAAAAGAATTGCTCAAATTTCAAATGTTATCATTAAATTTGGAACATTGGTTGAAGGGTTATTAGTAGATGGAAAGCTTAACAAAGTATGTGGAGTAAAAGCTAAATGTTTAGAGACTGGCACGCAAGAAGAAATTCAAGCAGATATTGTTGTTGATGCGAGTGGATTCGGTTCAAAAAGTATAGCGTGGTTACGTGAATACAATATCGAAGTGCAAGAAGAGAAAGTGCGTATTGATTTATTTTACGCAACTAAAATGTTTAAACTCAAAGAAAATGAGAAATTAGACTGCTGTAATATGCTAATGTCTCCAAGTTTCCCTGACAATCCGTATGGTGTTCTTATTCAAACGATTGAGGATAATCGTTATTTTGTTACTTTCAGCGGATACGCAAATGAGAACGCACCACAAACAGATGATGAGTTTTATGATTTCGCTGAAAATCTATCAATCCCTAATGTGACAGATTTTCTAAACAAAGCTGAGGGAATTACTGATATAAAGACATACAAAATTCCTTATCAAGTACGTCGGCGATTTGATTTAGTTAATCATTTACCAGAAGGTTTGTTAGTAGTCGGAGATGCACAATGTCGTTTTGATCCCGTTTTCGGTCAGGGAGTTTCAGTTGCGGCTATGGAAGCTTACCAGTTGCAATTACTACTACAAGATAGAAAAGGTCTCGATAAAACATTTACACAACAGTTTTATAAGAAGGCTACGAACATCATACAAACTCCTTGGGAAATGACTACAACGGAAATATCACGTCATCCTCAGCTAAAAAGAGAATTAACAATAAAGCAAAAATTTCAGCTATGGTATACGAAACAAATATATCAACTATCTGCAAGTGACTCTGAAGTTTATATTCGATTAGTAAGAGTGATGAATTTAATTCGTAGTCCATTTCACCTATTTCATCCGAAAGTGCTACTTGCTGTATTACTGATGCGAAAGAAATAGCAGGAAAATAATTGGTTAAAAAAGAATATATAACAGTTAGTAGATATAGAAGGAGTAAGCGAGATGAAAATATACATAGAACAATTAAAGAAACAAGACGCTGAAGATTTATTTAACTTTGAACTCACGAACAAATCATTTTTTGAAACAATGGTACCAAGTCGTGGCTCTAATTATTACGTGTATGAATACTTTCAAAAGCAACTTGACGAACTATTAAAAGAACAAACTGAGGGGATTTCTTATTTTCATCTCATACGTAATACAGAAAAAGAAATTGTAGGACGTATCAATTTAGTTGATGTAGATAAGGAAAAACGAATTGGGTCGTTAGGCTACCGAGTTGGAGAGGATTTTACAAAAAAAGGAGTTGCAGCATCATCTGTAAAATTGATTTTGGCTCAAGCAAGAGTCTATGAAATTAATGAAATACATGCTATGACAACAACAAATAACATAGCTTCACAAATTGTATTAGAAAAGAGCGGGTTTTCTCGTGAAAAGGAAGCGGATACAACTACTGTAGATTTAAACGGGGAAAACGTAAATTTCGTACATTATATTTGGAGGACTACTAAGAATTAAAAATGATAGGGGGACATGTACATGAAGGATTTACGTTATCCAATAGGCCAATTTACTTACGTAGGCACTATTACAGAAGAAATAATTGATAAATGGATTCAAGAAATAGAGGATTTACCTAATGAATTAGCAAGAGCGATAAAAGATTTAGATCAGAAGCAGTTAGATACACCGTATCGCGTTGGTGGATGGACTGTTCGCCAAGTTGTTCATCATGTTGTTGATAGTCATATGAATAGCTACATACGCTTTAAATTAGCACTGACAGAAAAGAATCCAACTATTAAACCGTACAAAGAAGAAAAATGGGCAGAGCTACCTGACTCGAAATTACCAGTAGATGTTTCACTTGTAATGCTAGATTCATTACATAAAAGATGGGTTAACTTATTATATTCTTTAGAACCGGCAGATTTAGAAAAGACATTTAATCATCCTGAATCAGGAGAAACAAAACTTGCTGCTGCAATTGGACTATATGCATGGCATGGTCGTCATCATACAGCTCATATTACTTCTTTAAGAGAGCGTTTAAATTGGTAACATTAGAGAAGGCGACAGAAATTGATGCAGAGATTATATTTCAAATGCAAGTAGAATCATTTAGTTCATTATTAGAAAAGTATAAGGACTATGAAACAAGTCCGGCAAATGAACGTATTGAAAGAACGATTTCAAGAATAAATAATCTGGACGGTGGATTTTATAAAATTTTCGTAAATACGAATCTTGTCGGCGCGATATGTATATCACGTAAAGAAGGGGCATCTAAATTTTGGATAAGTCCGATGTTTATTATTCCAAACTATCAAGGGAACGGAATTGCTCAAAAAGTATTAATTTTAATCGAGGAGATGTTTCCGGAAATAACGACTTTGGAGCTTGCTACAATTTTAGAGGAAGAGCGAAATTGTTTTCTATACGAAAAGATGGGATATATAAGAACGGAATTTAAAAAGAAATTAAATGATAAAGCAACTTTAATTTATTATAAAAAAGAAAGGTAAAGCACATTTTAAATGCTTTACCTTTTTATGTTATTTAAGATTAAATATACAAAATTAATGTATATTCTTCCAATAAGTTCGGGTTAGTAATTTTGAAAGTGAATAAATATACAAAAATGTGTTATTTTGTCGTATATGTTACTAATGCTTTTTGAATGCTTAAAATACTATCGTCACCTTTAAATTCTTTCGTAATTGGATCATCCATACTAGATACCCAAATTTTAAGCTCTGCATCTAAATCAAAATGCCCAGCTGTTTCAATGCTAAATTGTGTAATGCTTTTATAAGGAATAGAATGATACTCTGTTTTTTTACCTGATATTCCTTGTTTATCTACTAAAATAAGACGACGATTTGTAAATACGATTAAATCACGAATTAATTTATAAGCATGCTCAACTTTCTCATCGTCTAGCATAATCTTTTCTAAATCACGTTCAACGCTTTCTGTACTCGCACTTGATGCATTTCCTAAAATACCACTAAATAAACCCATATGAAATTCCTCCTTTATAATATGTGGAATGAGTTTCTTATATTGTAACACGCTATGCCTAAATACATTATGACATTGCATCTATAGTTTTTTCTGCTTAGTGCAATTATTTTATATAACCTCATCCTAAAATCTTGTGCTAACATGTAAGTAAGAAAACAGAAGCAGAGGGATATAGCATGAAAAATATCGGTTTAGTATTAGAAGGCGGCGGAATGAAAGGATTATATACTGCAGGAGTACTCGAATATTTTATGGAAAGGGACTTATTCTTTCCGTATGTAGTCGGTGTATCCGCCGGAGCGTGTATGGGAGCAACCTATTTGTCACGTCAAAAAGGGAGAAATAAGAAAGTGAATACAGAGTTAGTATCAGATCACAGGTATATATCTTATCGAAACTTGATTCGAAAACGTGAATTATTTGGGATGGACTTTTTATTTGATGAAGTACCTAATAAAATTGTCCCATTTGATTTTCAAACTTTCTTAAACTCAAGTGAACAGTTTGTCATAGGAACGACTGATTGCGAATCAGGACAGGCTGTTTATTATAATAAAACAGATCATGGAAATGATATTTTAAAAATCATTCGTGCATCAAGCTCTGTGCCGTTTATAGCACCTGCTGTAGAATATGATAATCGAAAATTGTTAGATGGAGGGATTATAGATCCTATTCCAGTTTTTAAAGCGCAAAATGATGGTTATTTAAAAAACGTTGTTATAATGACAAAGCCAGAAGGATACGAGAAGCAGCGTAATAAATTTTCTGGGATGGCTAAAATTTTATATAGTAAATATCCGAAAATCGCAGAACATTTAGTAGAACATTATCGTTATTATAATGAAACCGTAACTTATATGAATGGCAACGAACAGAAAGATAATTTTTATGTAATTCAGCCTAGCTTACAACTTCCTATAAGCGGAATAGAAAGAGATAAAGAAAAGCTAGTTAATTTATATAATCTTGGCTATAAAGATGCTCAATATCATTATGAAAAATTATTAAGTTGGATAGAAAAATAAAGGGGTGGAAAGTTGATATTAGGCAAAAAGGTTATTTTTAATGAATTGCAGAAAATGCATAGTCCTCTGCATAAGCCATTTCCCTATCGTGACACACGAAAATTGCAGCAAGACTATAAAAACACATTTAAAGAAGATGACTGTATTAATGCCGATTTAAATTATTATTGGGTGCATACAGCAGGACCTTTAAGTTATGTATTTAATAAAAACGAAGAGAAAATTACATTTCAACAATTAAGGTGGCTACGAATATCATTTTTTGAATGGTTTCCACAATATCGTTTTCTAGAAACAGAAATTGTGAAGTATCCTATTTTGCATAGAGATTTTATGAATTATGAGAAGGCCCAGAAACTATTACTTTACTATCTTACTGAATAAAGACGAAGACGCACAGATTAAATAGCTTGTGCGTTTTTTTAGTTCATAAAATATAATCAACTTGTTTATATAGGAATTCTAATGAGAAGAAAGAAGTACATATAGAATGATGTAAGGGAGGGAGAATAAGTTTAGTAGCCGTTTTCCTTTAAGTTATTGTCCAGCTTGAATATAGTTATTTATGTTAAAATATTTCGAGTGAAATCAAGTTCTTAACGATTTTATCAAACATTAAACAAAATAAATTAGAAACGCAGAAGGGACAGCACTAACATGGAAAACGTGTCAAATAAAGATAAATTGGAATCAATAAAATCTTTACAATCGACAATTCGTAAACTTGAAAATGCTTTTTCACAGATGACTCAAAAAGGAGCAAATACTACCTTAGTGAAAAAAAGGCTTAAAGCCGTTTGTATAGGGCTAGCAGTGTTAGAGAACGTGTGGAATCAAGAAAGTCATCGGTATAGCCAAGAAGAGTTAGCAGAAGCTCGTAATGTCCTTGCTGGTTTGCTCCCATCAATTGAGAGGGCCTATGATAAGTCTAAAGATGGTAGTCCTCAAAGAACACTTTTAACAAGGAGAATTAAAGCATTAGAACTTTCTATTCAAGCAATTGATAACTTAACTACATAGATTA
>NZ_JAEKEU010000004.1:0-2500 GCF_016650935.1 Bacillus sp. TH25
CGACGTCCTACTCTCACAGGGACAAGGTCCCAACTACCATCGGCGCTAGAGAGCTTAACTTCCGTGTTCGGTATGGGAACGGGTGTGACCTCTCTGCCATCATCACCAAACTATGAAGGTATATTCCTTCAAAACTAGATAACATTTGCTTCATATTATATGGTTAAGTCCTCGATCTATTAGTATTCGTCAGCTCCACATGTCACCATGCTTCCACCTCGAACCTATCAACCTGATCATCTTTCAGGGATCTTACTAGCTTACGCTATGGGAAATCTCATCTTGAGGGGGGCTTCATGCTTAGATGCTTTCAGCACTTATCCCTTCCGCACATAGCTACCCAGCTATGCCCTTGGCAGAACAACTGGTACACCAGCGGTGCGTCCATCCCGGTCCTCTCGTACTAAGGACAGCTCCTCTCAAATTTCCTGCGCCCACGACGGATAGGGACCGAACTGTCTCACGACGTTCTGAACCCAGCTCGCGTACCGCTTTAATGGGCGAACAGCCCAACCCTTGGGACCGACTACAGCCCCAGGATGCGATGAGCCGACATCGAGGTGCCAAACCTCCCCGTCGATGTGGACTCTTGGGGGAGATAAGCCTGTTATCCCCGGGGTAGCTTTTATCCGTTGAGCGATGGCCCTTCCATGCGGAACCACCGGATCACTAAGCCCGACTTTCGTCCCTGCTCGACTTGTAGGTCTCGCAGTCAAGCTCCCTTATGCCTTTGCACTCTACGAATGATTTCCAACCATTCTGAGGGAACCTTTGGGCGCCTCCGTTACACTTTAGGAGGCGACCGCCCCAGTCAAACTGCCCACCTGACACTGTCTCCCGGGTCGATAAGACCCGTAGGTTAGAATTTCAATACAGTCAGGGCGGTATCCCACCAGCGCCTCCACCGAAGCTAGCGCTCCGGTTTCAATGGCTCCCGCCTATCCTGTACAAACTGTACCAAAATTCAATATCAGGCTACAGTAAAGCTCCACGGGGTCTTTCCGTCCTGTCGCGGGTAACCTGCATCTTCACAGGTACTATAATTTCACCGAGTCTCTGGTTGAGACAGTGCCCAAATCGTTACACCTTTCGTGCGGGTCGGAACTTACCCGACAAGGAATTTCGCTACCTTAGGACCGTTATAGTTACGGCCGCCGTTTACTGGGGCTTCAGTTCAGAGCTTCGCTTACGCTAACCCCTCTCCTTAACCTTCCAGCACCGGGCAGGTGTCAGCCCCTATACTTCGCCTTACGGCTTCGCAGAGACCTGTGTTTTTGCTAAACAGTCGCTTGGGCCTATTCACTGCGGCTTTCCGTTAAGAAAGCACCCCTTCTCCCGAAGTTACGGGGTCATTTTGCCGAGTTCCTTAACCAGAGTTCTCTCGCACACCTTAGGATTCTCTCCTCGCCTACCTGTGTCGGTTTGCGGTACAGGCACCTTTTATCTCGCTAGAAGCTTTTCTTGGCAGCGGGGAATCAAAGACTTCGCTCCATAAGGAGCTTCCCCATCACAGCTCAGCCTTCACGATAAGCGGATTTGCCTACTTATCAGCCTAACTGCTTGGACGTGCACAACCAATCGCACGCTTCTTCTATCCTTCTGCGTCCCTCCATTGCTCAAACGATAAAGAGGTGGTACAGGAATATCAACCTGTTGTCCATCGCCTACGCCTGTCGGCCTCGGCTTAGGTCCTGACTAACCCTGAGCGGACGAGCCTTCCTCAGGAAACCTTAGGCATTCGGTGGACGGGATTCTCACCCGTCTTTCGCTACTCATACCGGCATTCTCACTTCTAAGCGCTCCACCAGTCCTTCCGGTCTGACTTCACTGCACTTAGAACGCTCCCCTACCACTGATACCATTGGTATCAATTCGCAGCTTCGGTGGTGTATTTAGCCCCGGTACATTTTCGGCGCAGAGTCACTCGACTAGTGAGCTATTACGCACTCTTTAAATGGTGGCTGCTTCTGAGCCAACATCCTAGTTGTCTAAGCAACTCCACATCCTTTTCCACTTAATACACACTTTGGGACCTTAGCTGGCGATCTGGGCTGTTTCCCTCTTGACTACGGATCTTATCACTCGCAGTCTGACTCCTAAGGATAAGTCATTGGCATTCGGAGTTTGACTGAATTCGGTAATCCGATGAGGACCCCTAGTTCAATCAGTGCTCTACCTCCAAGACTCTTACACTTAAGGCTAGCCCTAAAGCTATTTCGGGGAGAACCAGCTATCTCCAGGTTCGATTGGAATTTCTCCGCTACCCACACCTCATCCCCGCACTTTTCAACGTGCGTGGGTTCGGGCCTCCATTCAGTGTTACCTGAACTTCACCCTGGACATGGGTAGATCACCTGGTTTCGGGTCTACGACCACGTACTAAACGCCCTATTCAGACTCGCTTTCGCTGCGGCTCCGCCTCTTCAGCTTAACCTTGCACGGGATCGTAACTCGCCGGTTCATTCTACAAAAGGCACGCCATCACCCATTAACGGGCTCT
>NZ_JAEKEU010000004.1:5000-18816 GCF_016650935.1 Bacillus sp. TH25
TTTTATAAAGATATTTAATTTAATATGTTCACACCACTTTATCCCGCTATTTGCGGACAGTAAGACTCCCACCTCAAAGTTAGGCTGAAGCAAAGAAGTTAGTAGTGAGCCTGACGATCCATAAATTCCCGATTAGTAAAGGTTACATAAGAATCCACGAAGACTTTACTAAATAGCAATCATTGTCTACCTCTATCTACTAATCTCCCCTAACAAACCTCTCTATTTCAAGAGGATTATCCCCCGTACATTACTGGGTTCCACAAGAAATTCTTTTCTAGCAACTTCATTTACTCTCCTTATCTTAATTACAATATCTCTTTCTAACAGTGCACACACTCTTCTTCACTCTCCTGAACCATTCATAATAGAATGAACCGACTATAGACTAGATTCAATTAATATTAAAAATTATGATGAGTAAAGGACCATTCGTAGATTATTTCATAAAACCAGTTGGAAATAGAATAATTGGTTCGTTTACAGATTTCACGATACTTTCATAGAAAAACACTCATTATTTTGATACACGTCAACTATAGACAAGAACAAGACACTAAAACATATGAACATGCCGCTGTCATAGCACCGTGGCTCACGAACCTATACGATCTATAGTGAGAGTAGTGATGGCACACTACAATCTTGCACGTCAGCGATACCAAAAATCGACTTCGCCTTTGGTAGCAAGAATCACACTGATGTTAATCAGGTTGCCCCTTTAACAATGGGAGTGTCAATAAATCCAATATTAATAATTGAAATATACTTTACTGAAGAACCACCTCACTAAGGTATGTAAAGTTACAAGCTATACTGGAAATCCGAACCTAGTATGGCAGCTCTTCTTTAAACACATATGTCCAATAGAAAATAAGCGCCTCAATTGATTGAGTATGCCCATTACACCATTCAAGAACAAACGTTCTAACCTCTTGTTATACACCACTACTTCCTTGCATTTAAGTAATCACACTATAATTTTTCACTTACACTTATCTTCTATATAAAAGCTCCAAAATTATAAAATTTAAAGAGTTGTATCCTATATCTATATACAGAAAACAGTAAGCTTTTCCGTTAGAAGAGCAAATAGCATTGCTAACAAAGCATATAGTTTCATTATTTCCAACCAAATTACAAATAGAGTATATAACTACCTGCATTTATTCCCGATGAACCCATTCTTCCTCCAACTTATTTATATCAACGTGATAATAAAGACAAATATGCTGTTCAAATAGCAACCAGTGGCCAACTATACTTTAGTTATCTTATTTATAAGGCTACACAAAAAAAGATTCTTATCCAACTACTAGAGGAAACAAGTAGAACTTATAAAAAAGCTGAACACTATGTACAAGAGCAGTTCCAATATTACTACTCACAACTGATCTTCCCGCCCCAGAGATTTCCTTGGGAATTTCGTGTAACAAACTACAAAGAAGATTATAGAGTCTAAACATTAATCCACACATCTTTATCCAAAATGTTATATGCGAAAGTACTACATAAGACTTTCAAGAACTATATTTTGAAATTATCGCCGCTCTTCAAAAGCCAGATTCAGAAAAAAGAACACGCGCTATTATCTTTTTAACTCCACCACTTTCACCATATAACTATTTAAAACAAATAAAGTGAAACTTTAATCAGTGGGGGTTTACGGGCAGCAGGGCTCCCACCTAACTTCTTTGCTCCAGCTGAATTTTGAGGTGGGAGTTTTACTGCCCGGCGAATAGCGGGATAAATGAAATAAATAGCCTGTTACAATGAACTTTTTTCTTCAAACTTTTTCATGTACCACTATTCGGGTTCACTTCAATTTAACATGTGGTAGCTTCTTTGCTATTCACGAATTAAAGCCATTATCATACGAAACAATTCAGAGATTAAACATCCCGTCATTAAAGATGTCTAAGAAAAAGATCCTCATAAATGGAGTGAACTTGTTTAAAAGCCATATTTATTCAGTTTATTATCTTCATTGATCCGTGGATTTCAAATAACTACAAAGCTATTACAAATAAACACTATGCTACTTGCTCATGAACGTTTTGAGCTTATCGATGTAAGAAACAAAGTGAAGCCTATATAAATACACTTACCTTTAAACAAATAAGCTTGTTATCAATAGGTTTCTTGAACCATAGATAACAAGCTTATTTCATTAAACACAAAAAAGACGAGTCATTCTGACTCATCTTACAGTTGCTTGGCGACGTCCTACTCTCACAGGGACAAGGTCCCAACTACCATCGGCGCTAGAGAGCTTAACTTCCGTGTTCGGTATGGGAACGGGTGTGACCTCTCTGCCATCATCACCAAACTATGAAGGTATATTCCTTCAAAACTAGATAACATTTGCTTCATATTATATGGTTAAGTCCTCGATCTATTAGTATTCGTCAGCTCCACATGTCACCATGCTTCCACCTCGAACCTATCAACCTGATCATCTTTCAGGGATCTTACTAGCTTACGCTATGGGAAATCTCATCTTGAGGGGGGCTTCATGCTTAGATGCTTTCAGCACTTATCCCTTCCGCACATAGCTACCCAGCTATGCCCTTGGCAGAACAACTGGTACACCAGCGGTGCGTCCATCCCGGTCCTCTCGTACTAAGGACAGCTCCTCTCAAATTTCCTGCGCCCACGACGGATAGGGACCGAACTGTCTCACGACGTTCTGAACCCAGCTCGCGTACCGCTTTAATGGGCGAACAGCCCAACCCTTGGGACCGACTACAGCCCCAGGATGCGATGAGCCGACATCGAGGTGCCAAACCTCCCCGTCGATGTGGACTCTTGGGGGAGATAAGCCTGTTATCCCCGGGGTAGCTTTTATCCGTTGAGCGATGGCCCTTCCATGCGGAACCACCGGATCACTAAGCCCGACTTTCGTCCCTGCTCGACTTGTAGGTCTCGCAGTCAAGCTCCCTTATGCCTTTGCACTCTACGAATGATTTCCAACCATTCTGAGGGAACCTTTGGGCGCCTCCGTTACACTTTAGGAGGCGACCGCCCCAGTCAAACTGCCCACCTGACACTGTCTCCCGGGTCGATAAGACCCGTAGGTTAGAATTTCAATACAGTCAGGGCGGTATCCCACCAGCGCCTCCACCGAAGCTAGCGCTCCGGTTTCAATGGCTCCCGCCTATCCTGTACAAACTGTACCAAAATTCAATATCAGGCTACAGTAAAGCTCCACGGGGTCTTTCCGTCCTGTCGCGGGTAACCTGCATCTTCACAGGTACTATAATTTCACCGAGTCTCTGGTTGAGACAGTGCCCAAATCGTTACACCTTTCGTGCGGGTCGGAACTTACCCGACAAGGAATTTCGCTACCTTAGGACCGTTATAGTTACGGCCGCCGTTTACTGGGGCTTCAGTTCAGAGCTTCGCTTACGCTAACCCCTCTCCTTAACCTTCCAGCACCGGGCAGGTGTCAGCCCCTATACTTCGCCTTACGGCTTCGCAGAGACCTGTGTTTTTGCTAAACAGTCGCTTGGGCCTATTCACTGCGGCTTTCCGTTAAGAAAGCACCCCTTCTCCCGAAGTTACGGGGTCATTTTGCCGAGTTCCTTAACCAGAGTTCTCTCGCACACCTTAGGATTCTCTCCTCGCCTACCTGTGTCGGTTTGCGGTACAGGCACCTTTTATCTCGCTAGAAGCTTTTCTTGGCAGCGGGGAATCAAAGACTTCGCTCCATAAGGAGCTTCCCCATCACAGCTCAGCCTTCACGATAAGCGGATTTGCCTACTTATCAGCCTAACTGCTTGGACGTGCACAACCAATCGCACGCTTCTTCTATCCTTCTGCGTCCCTCCATTGCTCAAACGATAAAGAGGTGGTACAGGAATATCAACCTGTTGTCCATCGCCTACGCCTGTCGGCCTCGGCTTAGGTCCTGACTAACCCTGAGCGGACGAGCCTTCCTCAGGAAACCTTAGGCATTCGGTGGACGGGATTCTCACCCGTCTTTCGCTACTCATACCGGCATTCTCACTTCTAAGCGCTCCACCAGTCCTTCCGGTCTGACTTCACTGCACTTAGAACGCTCCCCTACCACTGATACCATTGGTATCAATTCGCAGCTTCGGTGGTGTATTTAGCCCCGGTACATTTTCGGCGCAGAGTCACTCGACTAGTGAGCTATTACGCACTCTTTAAATGGTGGCTGCTTCTGAGCCAACATCCTAGTTGTCTAAGCAACTCCACATCCTTTTCCACTTAATACACACTTTGGGACCTTAGCTGGCGATCTGGGCTGTTTCCCTCTTGACTACGGATCTTATCACTCGCAGTCTGACTCCTAAGGATAAGTCATTGGCATTCGGAGTTTGACTGAATTCGGTAATCCGATGAGGACCCCTAGTTCAATCAGTGCTCTACCTCCAAGACTCTTACACTTAAGGCTAGCCCTAAAGCTATTTCGGGGAGAACCAGCTATCTCCAGGTTCGATTGGAATTTCTCCGCTACCCACACCTCATCCCCGCACTTTTCAACGTGCGTGGGTTCGGGCCTCCATTCAGTGTTACCTGAACTTCACCCTGGACATGGGTAGATCACCTGGTTTCGGGTCTACGACCACGTACTAAACGCCCTATTCAGACTCGCTTTCGCTGCGGCTCCGCCTCTTCAGCTTAACCTTGCACGGGATCGTAACTCGCCGGTTCATTCTACAAAAGGCACGCCATCACCCATTAACGGGCTCTGACTATTTGTAGGCACACGGTTTCAGGATCTCTTTCACTCCCCTTCCGGGGTGCTTTTCACCTTTCCCTCACGGTACTGGTTCACTATCGATCACTAGGGAGTATTTAGCCTTGGGAGATGGTCCTCCCAGATTCCGACGGAATTTCACGTGTTCCGCCGTACTCAGGATACATTCAAGAGAGAACGAAGTTTCGACTACGGGGTTATTACCCTCTGTGACGGACCTTTCCAGGTCGCTTCGTCTACCTCGTTCCTTTGTAACTCCGTATAGAATGTCCTACAACCCCAAGAGGCAAGCCTCTTGGTTTGGGCTAGATTCCGTTTCGCTCGCCGCTACTCAGGAAATCGCATTTGCTTTCTCTTCCTCCAGGTACTTAGATGTTTCAGTTCCCTGGGTCTGTCTTCCATACCCTATGTATTCAGGTAAGGATACCATACCATTACGTATAGTGGGTTTCCCCATTCGGAAATCTTCGGATCAAAGCTTACTTACAGCTCCCCGAAGCATATCGGCGTTAGTCCCGTCCTTCATCGACTCCTAGTGTCAAGGCATCCACCGTGCGCCCTTTCTAACTTAACCAAACTAAAATTAAAAAAATATGAGCTACACTGTTATCTAGTTTTCAAAGAACATACATTTAAACTTGAGAGATAGTTCTCTCAAAACTGAACGAAACAAAACAAGTCAACGTTTATTGATGAACTGCGTTCATCAATTCTCCATAGAAAGGAGGTGATCCAGCCGCACCTTCCGATACGGCTACCTTGTTACGACTTCACCCCAATCATCTGTCCCACCTTAGGCGGCTGGCTCCATAAAGGTTACCCCACCGACTTCGGGTGTTACAAACTCTCGTGGTGTGACGGGCGGTGTGTACAAGGCCCGGGAACGTATTCACCGCGGCATGCTGATCCGCGATTACTAGCGATTCCAGCTTCATGTAGGCGAGTTGCAGCCTACAATCCGAACTGAGAACGGTTTTATGAGATTAGCTCCACCTCGCGGTCTTGCAGCTCTTTGTACCGTCCATTGTAGCACGTGTGTAGCCCAGGTCATAAGGGGCATGATGATTTGACGTCATCCCCACCTTCCTCCGGTTTGTCACCGGCAGTCACCTTAGAGTGCCCAACTTAATGATGGCAACTAAGATCAAGGGTTGCGCTCGTTGCGGGACTTAACCCAACATCTCACGACACGAGCTGACGACAACCATGCACCACCTGTCACTCTGCTCCCGAAGGAGAAGCTCTATCTCTAGAGTTTTCAGAGGATGTCAAGACCTGGTAAGGTTCTTCGCGTTGCTTCGAATTAAACCACATGCTCCACCGCTTGTGCGGGCCCCCGTCAATTCCTTTGAGTTTCAGCCTTGCGGCCGTACTCCCCAGGCGGAGTGCTTAATGCGTTAACTTCAGCACTAAAGGGCGGAAACCCTCTAACACTTAGCACTCATCGTTTACGGCGTGGACTACCAGGGTATCTAATCCTGTTTGCTCCCCACGCTTTCGCGCCTCAGTGTCAGTTACAGACCAGAAAGTCGCCTTCGCCACTGGTGTTCCTCCATATCTCTACGCATTTCACCGCTACACATGGAATTCCACTTTCCTCTTCTGCACTCAAGTCTCCCAGTTTCCAATGACCCTCCACGGTTGAGCCGTGGGCTTTCACATCAGACTTAAGAAACCACCTGCGCGCGCTTTACGCCCAATAATTCCGGATAACGCTTGCCACCTACGTATTACCGCGGCTGCTGGCACGTAGTTAGCCGTGGCTTTCTGGTTAGGTACCGTCAAGGTGCCAGCTTATTCAACTAGCACTTGTTCTTCCCTAACAACAGAGTTTTACGACCCGAAAGCCTTCATCACTCACGCGGCGTTGCTCCGTCAGACTTTCGTCCATTGCGGAAGATTCCCTACTGCTGCCTCCCGTAGGAGTCTGGGCCGTGTCTCAGTCCCAGTGTGGCCGATCACCCTCTCAGGTCGGCTACGCATCGTTGCCTTGGTGAGCCGTTACCTCACCAACTAGCTAATGCGACGCGGGTCCATCCATAAGTGACAGCCGAAGCCGCCTTTCAATTTCGAACTATGCAGTTCAAAATATTATCCGGTATTAGCCCCGGTTTCCCGGAGTTATCCCAGTCTTATGGGTAGGTTACCCACGTGTTACTCACCCGTCCGCCGCTAACTTCATAAGAGCAAGCTCTTAATCCATTCGCTCGACTTGCATGTATTAGGCACGCCGCCAGCGTTCATCCTGAGCCAGGATCAAACTCTCCAATAAAGTTAGTTTGTCTAGCATCTAAAAATAAAAATTGACGTTTACGTTGTTTGTTTCGTTCAGTTTTCAAAGAACTTGTTTGTCGCTCATTTGCGACTCCCTTATGTTAACATTTTCATATTTCAATGTCAACCAAGTTTTTTTATTTCTTTTGTCGCTTTCTGCGTTGTTGCTATCGGCGACTTGTCCTATATTACACCTCAATACTCTAATCGTCAACACCTTTTTATAAAGAAATTTAATTTAGTACCTTTGCACTCTTTTAACTCTAGATAAGGACATACAAAGATCTCATTAAAATAGCAACCATCGTCTACTTTTCTTTACCAATCTATTCTTCTAAATACTATTCAATTTAGGCACTTCTCTATTTCAAAGGACTCGCTTCCCCCATCTTACCGAACTCATACAATTGATTCTTTTCAGCTAAACTAGCAACCTTATTTTAACAATTAATAGTATATAATTAGAAAGTTGCTTTATTTTTTATTACCGCTCCCTATCCCCCTTTGTTTATCAAGTTGTAATATCAATAACATTCTATTAGAAACAGGTGACGATATGAAAGATATACGTATTCTTATAGCAGATGACGATAAAGAAATTCGAGACTTATTAAAAAGATATTTAGAGCGAGAATTATATATGGTAGATACTGCAATTAATGGCGAAGAAGCGTTGTGCTTATTTAACCAAAATAACTACAACCTCGTTATATTAGATCTTATGATGCCGAAAGTAGATGGTATCGAAGTGTGCAGAAAACTTAGAGATACAACTAACATTCCTATATTAATGCTAACTGCTAAAGATCACGAAGTTGATAAAATTCTGGGCTTAAGCATAGGTGCTGATGATTATATTACGAAACCTTTCAGTATTCACGAAGTGGTTGCAAGAGTAAAAGCTCTTATGCGACGTTTTTTAGTTCTTGGAAGTAACACTAACGTACAAGAGAAAACAACTTTAACATTTAAAGGACTAACTATCGATTTTAAAAAATACACAGTCCATACGAACGGAAAAGAAATCAACTTAACTGGAAAAGAACTTGAACTATTAAAATTCTTCGCTTCAAACCCAGAGCAAGTATTTACGAAAACACAACTCTTTCGGAATGTATGGGACGATAATTATATAGAAGATGATAATACAGTTATGGTGCATATTAGAAAGCTTAGAAAGAAAATAGAAATTGATTCTTCCAATCCAAAATTCATTCAGACTGTATGGGGAATCGGTTATAAGTTTGTAGGTGAAAAGGTTGAAAAATGATAAGGTCCTCTTTCTTATTTCATTACAACTTATCATTTGCGGACTTTTAAATATAGATATGGGATACCATATAAAAATATCTTTATTTAGTGCTCTTATCATAATCACAATATATCTTTTCTTTTCAAGAGTTCACTTTATTCAAAGCAACGAATCGATGGTTACTAAATTAAGCCGTGCACTTAAAGGAAATTTACAAACGAGGCTATTCACAAATAACGACCGTTCACTAAATAGTATCGTGTTTTCAATAAACGACTTAATAGCTGCATTAGAAAAGGGTCAGATCGAAGCAAGGAAATCCCAAGAAGCTAGAAAACAACTTTTATCTAATATCTCACATGATATCCGGACACCACTTACTTCTATTATTGGATATATTGATGCTTTAAAAGATGATGTCGCTGCTTCTGAAGTAGAAAAGCAAGAATATCTTGAAATACTTTATAAGAAATCGAATGACTTAAAACATCTGGTCGATGAAATCTTTAATATGGCCAAGCTAGATGCTGATGAATTTCCATTAAAAGAAGAAGAACTCGATTTTTCTGAAGTTACTAGAGAAGTATTAATCGAATTTTTACCCGAGCTATCAAAACATAACATTGAACTACAAGTTCTCATACCAGAATCTACTTCTCCTATTATTGCAGATCACCTTAGCCTTATACGAATTATAGGTAATCTAATAAAAAACGCTATCCATCACGGAAAAGCTGGGAAAATAGTAGGAGTCGAACTACTAGAAACCAATACAGAATATGAGATTCTTATTTGGGACAAGGGACCCGGTATTCCAAAACATGATTTACAAAACGTATTTAAGCGGATGTACCGCAGCGAACAATCAAGAAATCCTTCTTACGGTGGTAGTGGCCTCGGACTTTCTATTTCTAAAGCCCTCGTTGAAAAAAATGGTGGGCGTATATGGGTTGACAGTATTCCCCGGGAACGAACTACTTTTGGTTTTTCCGTCCCAAAACACACTATTTTTAAGAAATAGTTAAGAAATGATTAATATGCAGTTAAACCTTCCTTTTTATTATGTAATTAAGAACTTATAGAAAGTAGGTGCCCCCTATAAATACAATTATAAAAACGACAAACCTTACTAAAGTTTATGGGAACCAAAAGTCAGTAGATAATCTAAATATAAATGTACAGCAAGGAGAGATTTATGGATTCATAGGGCGTAACGGTGCTGGTAAAACAACTACAATCCGTATGCTGCTTAGTCTTATAAAACCTACAAGTGGAAATATAGAAATATTCGGTGAGGATTTACTTCGGAACCCAAAAGACATTTTAAGAAGAATGGGTTCTATCGTTGAAGTCCCAGGATTTTATGAAAACTTAACTGCAAGAGAGAACTTATTAATTAATGCAAAGATAATTGGAGTTCACAAAAGGAATGCAATTGAAGAAGCATTAGAAATTGTAGGCTTGCAGCACGAAACAAAAAAATTAGTAGGAAAATACTCTTTAGGAATGAAGCAACGCTTAGGAATTGCACGTGCTCTTCTCCATTATCCTGAACTACTCATACTAGATGAACCAACTAACGGACTAGATCCAATCGGTATTAAAGAAATGCGAAAACTCATTAAATCTTTAGCTCAAGAAAGAAATATAACGATACTCATTTCTAGTCATATATTAGCTGAGGTGGAACAACTAGTTGATCGTATGGGAATTATTCATGAAGGAAGGTTATTAGAAGAAGTTTCTCTTGATACACTGCGTAAAGCCAATCGTAAGTACATAGAATTCCAAGTAAATAATGATAATAAAGCTGCGATGCTATTAGAAAATCATTTTCAAATTTTTGATTATGAGGTACATGATGAAGGAAATATTCGCGTTTATTCTCACTTTGGACAGCAAGGACACATTAATAGAACGTTGGTTCGTAACGATATTGAAGTATTAAAAATTGTGATGAGCGAAGATAGACTAGAAGATTATTTCACCAAACTAGTTGGGGGTGGCACAATTGGTTAATCTGCTTTATACAGAACTATTAAAATTGAAACGATCCAATATGTTTTTGATTAGTATTATCGGAGCAGGTGTCGCGCCATTTTTAGTGGTTGTAGCTTCTTATATACACATGAAGACAAAGCAGCCTACTCCAACTATTTTATTTGGTCAACTGTTCACTGAAGTTAACCTATACACTACTTTAATTATAGGATTCCCCTTATATGGAGTTGTAATCGCTTATCTATTTACCCGTGAATACACGGAAGATACATTAAAAAACTTGCTAACTATCCCAGTATCACGTATTAGCTTTATTATAAGTAAGTTTATCCTTCTATTCCTTTGGATCATGATGCTAACTTTAGTTGCTTGGGCGCTAACTTTATTATTAGGGCTAATAGGTAGATTCCCTGGGTTTAGTATCACCTTACTTTTATGCTCTCTCATAAAATTTTTAATATGTGGTGGACTTCTCTTTCTTTTGTCTTCACCTATTGTACTACTAACCCTTGTAATGAAGACCTATGTACCGCCTATTATATTAACAATCATTATTACAATGACTAACCTTATGATCGTAAATTCAAAACATAAAGACCTATTCCCATGGACCGCTACTCTAGATATAGCAAATAACGAATTACAACCGACTTATCCACCAGAGTATTCTTATATCATCATCGCAGTAACAGCTATTTTCGGATTTATTACAACACTATTCTATTTTAAAAGAGTAGATATTCATTAATTTATAGGAGTGAAACTATGAGCGATCTTATCATTGCCTTCATACTTGGTATTGTAGAAGGGTTAGCTGAATTTTTACCCATCTCTTCTACTGGCCATCTTATATTAGTCGGACATTTATTAGGTTTTGAAGGAGAAAGGGCAAAAACGTTTGAAATTGTCATACAGTTAGGGGCAATTTTAGCTATCGCGATTTTATATCATAAACGTCTTGTTTCTTTATGTAATATTAAACCCCTTCTTCGGAAAGAGAAAAAATTCAATGCATTACATGTTTTTCTTGGTGTATTCCCAGCAGTAGTTGTTGGCTTATTATTACATGATGTTATTAAAACATACTTATTCCAGCCGTATACTGTCGTAATCGGACTTGTAGCAGGAGCAATTCTTATGATTTTTGCAGAAGTAAAAAAGGCAGAGGTAACCGCTTTTTCACTAGATGATTTAACATACCGTCAAGCATTAACAATTGGATTATTTCAATGCTTAGCAGTATATCCTGGCTTCTCTAGAGCTGGCTCTACTATTTCTGGAGGGCTATTAGCGAAAGTAAATTATAAGGCTGCATCTGAGTTCTCTTTTCTCATCGCCCTTCCTGTAATGGTTGGAGCTACAGGCTTAGACTTATTAAAAAGTTGGAAGTATTTAAGTGTGGATGATATTCCTATGTTTGCTATAGGATTCATTACCTCTTTTATAGTAGCAATGCTAGCGGTAGTAACTTTCCTGAAACTTTTAGAAAAGATAGGTTTAAAACCTTTTGCATATTATCGTATTTTGTTAGCTATCTTATTTACACTTTTCGTATTGCTATAGCTTCATATAAGCCACATATTATTAAACCGATATTCAAGGAATATCGGTTTTCATCTATTTCACCTCTAGTATTACTCACTTCAATATGGCATAGTGGTAATACACCACCATTAATAATCCGAATATTCTTTGAACTAATCATTAAAATATGTAAGATCAAAAGCTATACTTAAAATCCGAACCTAGTAATAGCATTTCTTCTTTAAACACATATACTGAATTAAAAATAAACACCTCAATTGATTGAATATGCCCATTACACCAATACAGAACGAACGTTCTATACCGCTACTTCCTTGTATTTAAGTAATCGAACTATAGTTTTTTCACTTGCACTTATCTTATCTATGAAAGACTCCCCATTATAAGATTTAAGGAAGTTTCATCCTATGTCTATATACAAACAACTGCAAGCTTTACCATTAGAAAAGGAAATCGAATTACTTACAAAGCATTTAGTTTCATTTCAATAGTATTAACGGCACCGATGGCAAGGTCAGTATTATAGATGAACTATATAGTATTTTAAAAAGCACTCTGAACACGTATGGATTCAATATGTACCTCATGATACAATAGGTAGAAAAAATGTATTTGCATTTTTAAAAGAAAAACGCCTCCCCCCTCTACTATCATTTATCATTCACACCTAGATACAGTCAGCATTGAAGATTTCGGATCGTTAAAAGAACATGCTTTCTCTCCTGAAACACTAAAACAATATTTTCGAACCTACAAAAGTGATACAAATGTTCAAGCCGACGCAAAATCTGGAGAGTGGTTGTTTGGCCGTGGTTCTCTTGATATGAAAAGCGGTGCTACCATTCATCTAGCCAATATACTATACTTCTCAGAACATATGCATTTACTCAAAGGAAATCTACTACTCTTATTCATTGGAGATGAAGAAGGAGAACATCGTGGGATTATCTCTGCCTTAACCGAATTCGAAAGACTAAAGCAAGAAAAACAATTACAGTATCGTTTGGCCATTAACAATGATTTTATAACCCTTTTATATGATGGAGATACTCAGCGCTACATTTATACAGGTACTGCTAGCAAGCTTCTTCCTTGTTTCCATATTTACGGAAGAGAAGTACACGTAGGCGATACATTGTCTGGCATTAACCCTAATTTTATTGCAGCCCAAATCACAAATAGACTACATAACAACTATATCCATTACCATATGAAATAATCCGCAAATTAAACATCCCGTCTATTACTATGGGCGTCTACGAGAATGATGGCCATAAATGGATAGAACGTGTTTACAAACCCTATTCATTCAGCGTATTACCTTTATTAATCCGTAATACAAATTTCAAATGACTACAAAGCTATTACAAATAAGCAAATTGTCCAGGGTTTATAAAGAAAATCAACTTTAGCTAAAGTGAGGTAAAAATACAAATGAATCCATTAGCACAAACATATTGGGATACTTATTGGGGGAACAATGAAAAACCGAAATCTGTTACAGCTTGGCAATTTGGTGATTCTCCTGATTATCTCGCTAAACTAGTCATTGATGGTGTGAAAACCGCAACATGCTCCGGCCATATTTTTTATGAATTAGAAAACGAACCGCTACCAACAACCAATGATTATAGTATTGTACTCAATAGTCAAGATGAACCTGTAGCTATAATTAAAACAATAGAAGTAACTGTAACACCAATGAATGAAGTAACTGAAGAATTTGCTATAGCTGAGGGTGAAGGCGATCTTACTTATAATTACTGGAGAGACACCCATATACAGTTCTTTACAAAGGAACTACATGAGCTTGGCCTTGGTTTTTCTGAAGATATACTACTCGTTTGTGAACGTTTTGAGCTTATCGATATAAAAAATAAAGTGAAACTATAATAAATAGAAGTAATACCTTTACTTTTACGCAAATAAGATTGTTATCAATAGGTTTCTTGAACCATAAATAACAATCTTATTTCATTAAACACAAAAAAGACGAGTCATTCTGACTCATCTTAAAG
>NZ_JAEKEU010000005.1:0-2500 GCF_016650935.1 Bacillus sp. TH25
CAACTACCATCGGCGCTAGAGAGCTTAACTTCCGTGTTCGGTATGGGAACGGGTGTGACCTCTCTGCCATCATCACCAAACTATGAAGGTATATTCCTTCAAAACTAGATAACATTTGCTTCATATTATATGGTTAAGTCCTCGATCTATTAGTATTCGTCAGCTCCACATGTCACCATGCTTCCACCTCGAACCTATCAACCTGATCATCTTTCAGGGATCTTACTAGCTTACGCTATGGGAAATCTCATCTTGAGGGGGGCTTCATGCTTAGATGCTTTCAGCACTTATCCCTTCCGCACATAGCTACCCAGCTATGCCCTTGGCAGAACAACTGGTACACCAGCGGTGCGTCCATCCCGGTCCTCTCGTACTAAGGACAGCTCCTCTCAAATTTCCTGCGCCCACGACGGATAGGGACCGAACTGTCTCACGACGTTCTGAACCCAGCTCGCGTACCGCTTTAATGGGCGAACAGCCCAACCCTTGGGACCGACTACAGCCCCAGGATGCGATGAGCCGACATCGAGGTGCCAAACCTCCCCGTCGATGTGGACTCTTGGGGGAGATAAGCCTGTTATCCCCGGGGTAGCTTTTATCCGTTGAGCGATGGCCCTTCCATGCGGAACCACCGGATCACTAAGCCCGACTTTCGTCCCTGCTCGACTTGTAGGTCTCGCAGTCAAGCTCCCTTATGCCTTTGCACTCTACGAATGATTTCCAACCATTCTGAGGGAACCTTTGGGCGCCTCCGTTACACTTTAGGAGGCGACCGCCCCAGTCAAACTGCCCACCTGACACTGTCTCCCGGGTCGATAAGACCCGTAGGTTAGAATTTCAATACAGTCAGGGCGGTATCCCACCAGCGCCTCCACCGAAGCTAGCGCTCCGGTTTCAATGGCTCCCGCCTATCCTGTACAAACTGTACCAAAATTCAATATCAGGCTACAGTAAAGCTCCACGGGGTCTTTCCGTCCTGTCGCGGGTAACCTGCATCTTCACAGGTACTATAATTTCACCGAGTCTCTGGTTGAGACAGTGCCCAAATCGTTACACCTTTCGTGCGGGTCGGAACTTACCCGACAAGGAATTTCGCTACCTTAGGACCGTTATAGTTACGGCCGCCGTTTACTGGGGCTTCAGTTCAGAGCTTCGCTTACGCTAACCCCTCTCCTTAACCTTCCAGCACCGGGCAGGTGTCAGCCCCTATACTTCGCCTTACGGCTTCGCAGAGACCTGTGTTTTTGCTAAACAGTCGCTTGGGCCTATTCACTGCGGCTTTCCGTTAAGAAAGCACCCCTTCTCCCGAAGTTACGGGGTCATTTTGCCGAGTTCCTTAACCAGAGTTCTCTCGCACACCTTAGGATTCTCTCCTCGCCTACCTGTGTCGGTTTGCGGTACAGGCACCTTTTATCTCGCTAGAAGCTTTTCTTGGCAGCGGGGAATCAAAGACTTCGCTCCATAAGGAGCTTCCCCATCACAGCTCAGCCTTCACGATAAGCGGATTTGCCTACTTATCAGCCTAACTGCTTGGACGTGCACAACCAATCGCACGCTTCTTCTATCCTTCTGCGTCCCTCCATTGCTCAAACGATAAAGAGGTGGTACAGGAATATCAACCTGTTGTCCATCGCCTACGCCTGTCGGCCTCGGCTTAGGTCCTGACTAACCCTGAGCGGACGAGCCTTCCTCAGGAAACCTTAGGCATTCGGTGGACGGGATTCTCACCCGTCTTTCGCTACTCATACCGGCATTCTCACTTCTAAGCGCTCCACCAGTCCTTCCGGTCTGACTTCACTGCACTTAGAACGCTCCCCTACCACTGATACCATTGGTATCAATTCGCAGCTTCGGTGGTGTATTTAGCCCCGGTACATTTTCGGCGCAGAGTCACTCGACTAGTGAGCTATTACGCACTCTTTAAATGGTGGCTGCTTCTGAGCCAACATCCTAGTTGTCTAAGCAACTCCACATCCTTTTCCACTTAATACACACTTTGGGACCTTAGCTGGCGATCTGGGCTGTTTCCCTCTTGACTACGGATCTTATCACTCGCAGTCTGACTCCTAAGGATAAGTCATTGGCATTCGGAGTTTGACTGAATTCGGTAATCCGATGAGGACCCCTAGTTCAATCAGTGCTCTACCTCCAAGACTCTTACACTTAAGGCTAGCCCTAAAGCTATTTCGGGGAGAACCAGCTATCTCCAGGTTCGATTGGAATTTCTCCGCTACCCACACCTCATCCCCGCACTTTTCAACGTGCGTGGGTTCGGGCCTCCATTCAGTGTTACCTGAACTTCACCCTGGACATGGGTAGATCACCTGGTTTCGGGTCTACGACCACGTACTAAACGCCCTATTCAGACTCGCTTTCGCTGCGGCTCCGCCTCTTCAGCTTAACCTTGCACGGGATCGTAACTCGCCGGTTCATTCTACAAAAGGCACGCCATCACCCATTAACGGGCTCTGACTATTTGTAGGCACACGGTTTCAGGATC
>NZ_JAEKEU010000005.1:5000-121358 GCF_016650935.1 Bacillus sp. TH25
TTTTAAAATAAGCCTTTTTATCCTATAACATTCTATTCATTTATTATTTTTCTATAATTGGTAATGAAACGATGAACTGAACGACCCCATCCTCATACTCAGCTCGAATACTACCACCTTGCAACTCAACAATGCTTTTCGCAATAGCTAATCCGAGCCCCGAACCTTCTGTTACTCTACTTCTAGATTGATCTTTCTTATAAAACCGTTCAAACAAGTTCCCTAACTCTTCTCTCGTAAACTCTTCACTATGATTTGCAATAACAATTTGTATATCCCTGCGCTGTCTTTGCAGAGAAACTTTTATCTCTCCATCATCTTTACTATACTTAATCGCATTCATTAGCAAGTTGTCGAATACACGGACCATCTTTTCCGAGTCAATCATTGCATGCGCACGTTCTTCAGGAAATTTTTTAACAAATGAAAGCCCGTGCTCTTCTGCCTGTGGTACTAACTCTTCTATTAATTGATCAAGCAACTCATTTACACATACTTCTTGTTTTTCTAATACAACTTGTTCATTTGTTAACTTCGTATACTCAAATAAATCTTCTATTAAATTCTTTAACTGCTCCGACTTTGCAAAAGCAATTTTAGTATACTCATCATGTTGCTCTTTATTTTCATATTTAGAGTCTCTAAGTAATCGTAAGTACCCCATAATAGAAGTAAGCGGCGTACGCAAATCATGAGATACATTCGTAATAAGCTCATTCTTTTGCTTCTCTAATTTACGTTCCTTTTCTATATTATTCATAAGCTCTTCTGCCATATTATTAATATTCTCAGTTAAAGACGCAATCTCATCTTCACCTTTCTTCTCAATACGATAAGCCAAGTTTCCTTTTTCTATTTCTTTCACACCTTGTGCCATCGCTTCGATTTGCTTCATCTTTCTCTTTGTTATATAGAAGAAAGAGAAAATGAATACGAGCACACCAATTAAAAACGGGAATGGCCCTTCTTGCGTGTCATACATTACTTCTCCCTCTGGAATTCCACTAACAAACATGTACAAATTCTTTCCTTCTATAGTAATAGGTGAAAAAGCTATAAACTCTTTTCTTGTACTTTCAAATACTTCTCTACCATTTGTATAATTAATCGCAAACGATGCTGCATTACGAATCGTATTATGCAAATCTATTTGCTCTTCTTGTGCCTGCTTCGTTTTATATAAAACTTTCCCGCTTTCGTCAGTAACCAATATCTTTAAAGCTCTAGATCCTTGCTCTAAATTTTGGTTCTCTATTTCAATCATATTTGATATGGCTTCTAATTTATTTTCATGAACTGAGCTATTTGCAGCACTTTGAGCTTGTTGATTAATTCGCTCCATACCAGCTCGATAATCGATAGTAGCCTCACGATTTGCATTTTCAAAAAATGGTGCTGCTGCTTTCGTTGATAAAACTCCTAATAACGCACAAGCTGCGAAAGTAGTAATCAGTTGAATTCTTATACTCCGCCGTACACTCTTCACTAATTTCTCCACTAATGTTCTAGCTTTCCTAACATAAGTAAATGGATTAAATATCTTTTTCAATCTTATACCCCACTCCCCATACTGTTTTTATATATCTCGGCTTCCTTGGATTCTCCTCAATCTTTTCACGTACTTTTCGAATATGTACCATTACAGTGTTATCAGACTGGAAAGATCTTTCGTTCCAAACTTTTTCATAAATTTGCTCAGCACTAAAGACCACACCTGGATTACGAGCTAGCAATTCTAAAATTGAAAATTCCCTTGGAGTTAACTTCACTTCTTCTCCCTCTACAATGACTTTATGAGTTGAAATGTTTATTGCCATATTCCCAATTTCTAACTCGTCCTCATTTTGAATAGCAAAACCATTCATTTTCATATAACGACGTAGCTGAGATTTAATTCTTGCGATTAACTCTAACGGATTAAACGGTTTTGTTACGTAATCATCTGCACCTGTTGTTAATCCTAAAATTTTATCCATATCTTGCGTTTTTGCCGATAGCATAATAATCGGCATTTCCTTCGCTTCCCTTACTTTCATACACATATGAATACCATCTACTTTTGGCATCATAATATCTAATACGACTAAGTGCACTTCATTTTCTTCTAATATACGTAACCCTTCTTCTCCGTCCCCTGCTTGCAGTACTTTATATCCTTCGTTCTTTAAATAAATTGTAATAAGATTCCTAATTTCTTTTTCATCATCTACGACAAGTATTGTTTCTCCGGCCATAATATCTCCCCCATCAGTTTTTTAATCCCTAACTTCTATTATAGGAAAACTTCTGAAGAAAAACGCTCGGAAATCCTTAAGATTTTCTGAAGACGCAAAAAAGGGCTAGACTCCCCTTAAGTCTAGACCTTTCAAAAAACCCCTTTTATTTACGAACGTAGATGAAATATAGTACGAATAAAACTCCCATAACATACATAATTGGATGAATCTCTTTACGACGGCCACTCACAACCATTGTAATTGGATAGAAGATAAATCCAATCGCGATTCCTGTTGCGATACTATACGTAAGTGGCATAGAGATGATTGTAAAGAACGCTGGTACTGCAATCTCGAATTTCTTCCAATCAATTTCTCCTAAAGATGAAACCATCAAGATTCCTACAATAATTAATGCTGGCGCTGTTACAGCTGGTGTCACAACACTTAATAGCGGTGAGAAGAATAGTGCCAGTAAAAAGAACCCTGCTGTTACAACTGCTGTAAATCCAGAACGTCCACCCGCTGCTACCCCTGCAGAAGATTCAATATAAGACGTTGTTGTTGATGTACCTAAGATCGCACCAATTACAGTTGCAACCGCATCTGCAAATAATGCTTTTCCTGCACGTGGCAATTTATTGTTCTTCATTAATCCCGCTTGATTCGCAACCGCTACAAGCGTACCTGCTGTATCAAAGAAATCGATAAAGAAGAACGTTATAATAACAATCGCCATTTCAACAGTGAAAATGTCTCCAAAGTGAGTTAACGCTACCCCGAACGTTGGTTCTAGACTCGGTATTGCTCCCACTACAGCTTTTGGTGTATCAATTAATCCAGTCGCTACTCCTAAGATCGCCGTAAGGATCATACCGTAGAAAACTGCACCATTTATTTTTTTAATCATGAAAATGATTGTAGTAACAACTCCGAAGATTGCTAGTAACGTTGTGCCCTTTGTTAAGTCCCCCAACCCAACAAGAACAGCATCATTCTTTACGATAATTCCAGCGTTTTGGAATCCAAGGAAGGCAATGAATAATCCAATACCCGCCGCTACTGCAAACTTTAACTCTACTGGAATTGCATTAATGATTTTTTCACGAATACCTGAAGCAGTAAGAATAATAAAGATAATACCTGACATTAATGTTCCAGCAATTGCCGTTTGCCACGGAATTCCCATCGTTAACACCGCTGTATAAGCAAAGAACGCGTTTATTCCCATACCTGGCGCTAAAGCAATCGGATACTTCGCAAATATCCCCATAATTAACGAACCAATCGCCGCTGCTAATGCTGTAGCAACGAATACTGCACCTGGATCCATTCCTGTACCTGCTGGTAATCCTTTAACATTTCCAAGCGACAGCGTAGCAGGATTGACAAATAGTACGTAAGCCATAGATAGAAATGTCGTTAACCCTGCTATGAACTCAGTCTTATAATTCGTACCGAGCTCATCAAACTGAAAATAGCGTTTCATCCTACGTTTCCCCCGTTATATGATTACTCGCCGTAATTCTCCCTAGCCCTCTTTTATTTATGAAAATAAAAAAGGCTCCCATTGCATATACATGGAAGCGTTCTATAAACAAAGACAAGTTTCCCCTCATCTTTATACAAACGCCTCGTAGTCAAGCCATTTACGGTAGCTAGGTAGAAACTTTCGGGCCATATCCCCGATATTATACGACGGCATAATATTCACTTTTCGTTTGAATTACATACTCATATTAACTCGATGAGGTGGTTTTGTCAATTTAAAAACGAACGTTTTTATAAACTTTTATATTTTCGTTCGTATTAAGGGTGAAAACAAAAAAATCCATCTATACATGAACGATAGATGGATCTTTTTTATTACAATACTATTCCCACTCAATAGTTGCTGGTGGCTTACTCGTTATATCATACACGATACGGTTAACGTGTTTTACTTCGTTTACGATACGTACAGAGATTTTCTCTAATACGTCCCAAGGGATACGTGCCCAGTCAGCTGTCATACCATCGATAGATGTTACTGCACGGATACCTACTGTGTAATCGTAAGTACGCTCGTCACCCATAACACCTACACTACGCATACCAGGAAGCGCAGTGAAGTATTGCCAAACTTCACGTTCTAATCCTGCTTTTTGGATTTCTTCACGTAAAATCGCATCAGATTCACGAACGATTTCTAATTTCTCTTCTGTAATTTCACCTAATACACGAATACCAAGTCCTGGACCTGGGAACGGTTGACGCCATACGATTTCATCAGGAATTCCTAATTCTGATCCTAATACACGTACTTCATCTTTAAATAAAGTGTTTAAAGGCTCAATTAATTTGAACTGCATGTCTTCTGGAAGTCCACCAACGTTATGGTGAGATTTAATTGTTTGTGCAGTTGCTGTACCACTTTCAACGATGTCCGTGTAAAGTGTACCTTGCGCTAGGAAGTCCATTCCTTTTAATCTAGAAGCTTCATCATCAAATACGTAAATGAATTCATTACCGATGATTTTACGCTTTTGTTCTGGATCTTCTACACCTTTTAACTTGTTCATGAAGCGTTCTTTCGCATCCACTTTAATAACGTTCATATGGAAGCCTTCGCTAAATGTTTTCATAACACCTTCTGCTTCATCTTTACGAAGTAAACCGTGGTCCACGAAAATACATGTTAATTGGTCACCAATCGCCTTATGAATTAATACTGCTACAACAGAAGAGTCTACACCGCCGCTAAGTGCGCATAGTACTTTTTTGTCTCCAACAGTTTCACGGATCTTTTCTAATTCTACTTCGATAAAGTTCTCCATGTTCCATCCTTCAGAACAACCACATACGCCGAATACGAAGTTTTTAATTAAATCGTTACCGTGCTCAGAGTGACGTACTTCTGGGTGGAATTGTACACCGTATAAGTTTTCCGCTTCATTGCTCATACCAGCGATTGGACAAGACTCACTTGTTGCATCTACTACGAATCCTTCAGGTAAACCAGTTACTAAGTCACCATGGCTCATCCATACAACTTGCTCTTCTGGAAGGTTCGCATATAATTTTGATTCGTTCTCTACTTTAAGAACAGCTTTTCCATACTCACGGTGGTTGGCACGTTCTACTTTACCACCGAAGTGTTGCGTCATAAGCTGCATACCGTAACAGATACCGAAAATCGGTAATCCTAGCTCAAAGATTTTTTCATCACAATGTAATGCACCTTCACCGTATACACTATTTGGTCCACCAGAGAAAATAATCCCTTTTGGATTCATTGCTTTAATTTCTTCTGCAGTAATTGTATGCGGATGAAGTTCACTGTATACACCGAACTCACGAATTCGACGTGCTATTAACTGATTGTACTGACTCCCAAAATCTAAAACGATAATTGTATCATGCTGCTTCTTCAAAATAATCACCCCAACGTTAGTTCTCGTATATAAATATTTTCACCAATTTAGCAAAAAGCATTACCAATATAATAAAAAAAGCCAGTCCTCCGCCTCTAGTCTCATGACAAAGAAAAGGCAGGGGTCTGGCTTTATAAAGAAAGATAGTCTCCGCTCTTTATAAATATAAGACACACTGCCTTCATAGTCAGGTTGTTTACGGTAACCCGGTAGAGACTCTCAAACCATATCATTGAGGATATATGAAGGATCGTTTTATATTATCTCCCTAGATTCTAACAATGAAGTATCAGTATGGTCAAGAGAGAAAGCGACAAAATTCTACAGAAATTAATTTCCTGCTCTCAAAAACACAAAAAAACATCCACTTCTATATAGAAGTGGATGTTTTTCGGGAGAACGGAATTACATCATTCCGCCCATACCGCCCATGCCCATGCCGCCCATGTCAGGCATTCCAGCAGCACCAGCTGGTTCTGGCTTGTCAGCAACTACAGCTTCAGTTGTTAAGAACATAGCTGCAACAGATGCTGCGTTTTGAAGTGCAGAACGCGTTACTTTAGCTGGATCTACGATACCAGACTCAAGCATGTTAACCCATTCGCCAGTAGCTGCGTTGAAACCAACGCCTACTTTTTCGCCTTTTAGACGCTCTACAACTACAGATCCTTCTAGACCAGCGTTGATTGCGATTTGACGAACTGGCTCTTCTAGTGCACGAAGTACGATGTTGATACCTGTTGCTTCGTCGCCTTCAGCTACGATAGAAGCTACTTTTGTGTATACGTTCATAAGTGAAGTACCACCACCTGCAACGATACCTTCTTCTACTGCTGCACGAGTTGAGTTAAGTGCATCTTCAATGCGAAGTTTGCGCTCTTTTAACTCAGTTTCAGTTGCTGCACCTACTTTAATTACTGCTACACCGCCCGCAAGTTTAGCAAGACGCTCTTGTAATTTTTCACGATCGAATTCAGAAGTAGTTTCTTCTAATTGCGCGCGGATTTGACCGATGCGAGCTTCGATTTGTTGTGAATTTCCAATACCTTCAACTACAGTTGTGTTTTCTTTCGTTACAACAATTTTACCAGCACGTCCTAAAGATTCAACTGTAGCAGATTTTAAGTCACGTCCTAATTCTTCAGTGATTACTTCGCCACCAGTTAAGATTGCGATATCTTCTAGCATTGCTTTACGACGGTCACCAAATCCAGGAGCTTTAACAGCAACTACATTGAATGTACCACGAAGTTTGTTCACTACTAATGTAGCTAACGCTTCGCCTTCTACATCTTCAGCAATGATAAGAAGTGGTTTACCTTGTTGTACCACTTGCTCTAATACTGGTAAGATTTCTTGGATGTTAGAAATCTTTTTGTCAGTAATTAAAATGTATGGGTTATCAAGAACTGCTTCCATTTTGTCAGAATCAGTAATCATGTAAGGAGATGCATATCCACGATCAAATTGCATACCTTCTACTACGTCTAATTCTGTTGTGAATCCTTTAGATTCTTCTAAAGTAATAACGCCGTCGTTACCAACGCGCTCCATTGCTTCAGCGATTAATTGACCTACTTCTTCGTCAGCCGAAGAAATAGCAGCTACTTGTGCGATAGAAGATTTACCTTCGATTGGTTTAGAAATCGCTTTTAATTCTTCAATTGCAGCAGTAACAGCTTTTTCGATACCTTTACGAAGACCCATTGGGTTTGCACCAGCTGTTACGTTTTTAAGACCTTCACGAATCATAGCTTGCGCTAATACAGTTGCAGTTGTCGTTCCGTCACCAGCTACATCGTTTGTTTTGCTAGCAACTTCTGCTACTAATTTCGCACCCATGTTTTCGAATGCATCTTCTAATTCAATTTCTTTTGCGATTGTTACACCGTCATTTGTAATAAGTGGTGAACCGAATTTTTTCTCAAGTACAACGTTACGACCTTTTGGTCCAAGCGTTACTTTTACTGCGTTTGCAAGAGTGTCGACACCGCGAAGCATCGAACGACGTGCTTCTTCACTAAATTTAATATCTTTTGCCATAATAATTGACCCCCTTGGATTTTTAAAATGTATATAATTAACCGATAATTGCTAAAATGTCACTTTCACGTAAAATCAAGTAGTCTGTACCTTCGTATTTCACTTCAGTACCTGCATATTTTGAGAAGATGATAAGATCACCTGCTGCTACCTCTAAAGCAACACGCTCACCATTTTCAAGCACTCGGCCTGTACCTACTGCAATAACTTTACCCTCTTGTGGTTTTTCTTTTGCAGTTTCTGGTAATACAATACCACTTGCTGTTTTTTCTTCTGCTTGAACAAGTTCAATTACAACGCGATCACCTAATGGCTTTAGCATGAACAATAACCTCCTCATTTTGTTATGTAAATTTTATTTATTAGCACTCAAGTCACACGAGTGCTAACACACTTCTAATAATAAATAATCTCAATTTCTTTTGCAAGTAAAAAAATCATAATTTTTTCGCAAATTACTTTATGCACTTTCCTAGATATCATTACTTCTTCTACTGCCTTTACTATATGAATCGGTGTTCCCACTTCTTGTATGTTACAATATGAAAGACACCCTAAGTTGTTTTCGCTAAACGTACAACTTTTTCCTGTCTCCTATTTTATTTTCAAATACTTATTTACAAAAAAAATATAATTCAAATGAAAGTTTATATCGTAGGTAGCATATTTACATGTTATCCTACCTTATCTCATACACTAGAGTTAGAAAGGATGGTTAAACCATTTGAAGAAACAATATTGGTGGATTATCGTTACATACATTTTAATGCAGTTATCTGGAATTGTTGGCTTACCACTACTCCTAAAAACAGGACTCTATGATAATAGAGGATTTACCATGGAGGAAAAAGGTCAAATCATAACGGGACATTGGGCAATCATTAGCTTCTTTGTTGCATTATGCATCGTGCTTTGGTTACTTAGAATAGATATTCGTGACAGACATTTAGATAAAATGCGTGTTACGATCCCAGCTACAGTTGGTTGGATTATAATCGGTATTCTCTTAGCTTTCTCTTCCCAAATAATTGCCGGTATGATCGAAATGCGTCTACTAGGAATTAAACAAGGTTCGGAAAATACAATGAAGCTGATGGAAATTGCAAGAACGACACCTTGGTTCCTCATTGTTGTATCTATAATCGGACCTATCTTAGAGGAAATCGTATTTAGAAAAATTTTATTTGGCACACTTTATAAGAGATTCAATTTCTTTGTTGCTGCTATCATTAGTTCACTAGTATTCGCAGCAATTCATTTTGATTTTACTCATTTATTGGTATACACTTCTATGGGGCTCGTATTCGCCTTCTTATATGTACAAACGAAACGCATTATCGTTCCTATAGCAGCCCATGTGGCAATGAATACATTAGTCGCTATTGGACAAATTTTTATGAGCAATGAGCAAATTCAAGAAATGATTAAAGAAGCTGAAAAAATGCAAGGCTTTATCGGAGGATTTTTAGTATGAGAAACTCACCATTGTTCATGGCTGCATTGTACTTTCTTCTTGGATGTATCTTTACACGCTTCGCCATTACGAACGTAACAGATACAATCTGGAATATGTGGACAATACTATTTGCAGTTATGGCAACAATTGATTTTAATTTGGCACTTCGCCTTATCTTAGTTAAATTCACAAAGAAAAAACAATAATAAAACGCAGAGGTCATCTCCTCTGCGTTTTATTGTGGATAATTCTTCAAAAAGTAAACAAGCGTTTGTAACTCTACAGCTAAATCAATGTGATGAATTCTTATATTCTCTGACACATTTAAGCGTGCTGGTGTGAAATTTAAAATACCATGCACGTTCGTTTCTGCCAATCTATCTGCCACAGATTGCGCTACTGTAGCGGGTACCGTTAATATTGCCACTTGTATATCAGTTGATAAACGTTCTTCTAGTTCATCCAAATGATATACAGGAATGCCTCCGATTTCTGTTCCAACTTTCTCTTCACTAACATCAAACGCCATTTCAATTTTTGTATTATTGTTTTTCGTGAAATTATAATGTAAGAAAGCGGTCCCTAAATTACCTACTCCAATAAGTGCCACGCGTGTTATATCATCTTGGTCGAGTGTTTCACGGAAAAATGATAATAAATAATTTACGTTATATCCATATCCTTTTTTCCCTAACGCTCCAAAATATGAAAAATCTCTTCGAATAGTTGCGGAATCAACCTTTACCGCTTCACTCAATTCGGCTGATGAAACACGTTGCTTACCAGAAAGAGATAAGTTTTGGATAAATCGATAGTATAGAGGCAATCGTTTGGCAGTGGCCTGTGGAATTTTTTGCTGATCCATATAACCTCTCCTCTCTTCCTATCTTTATTCTTATACTTGAATCAAATACAGAAGTTTAGTACTCATGAATTTCCTTGTATAATAAAGAGAAGAAGTATTCTCTCTTTATTTTAAACTATACACTATTTTTAGTATGATTGAGAAATATAAACATGGCAAAGTTAAGAAATTATTTGAGGTGAAAACATTGATATTATTACAAGTGAATGGGCTTTCGAAATTATACGGTGCAGAAACGATTCTTGCAAACATAAAATTGGAAGTACAAACAAAAGATCGTATCGCATTAGTCGGACGAAATGGAGCCGGAAAATCTACATTATTAAAAATAATGGCTGGCGAGTTATCTCATGATGGTGGTGAAATTATAAAACCGAAAGATGTCTCAATGGGGTATTTAGCTCAAAATACCGGATTAGAAACGTCTTTAACAATTTGGGATGAAATGTTAACCGTCTTTACACACTTGCAGCAGATGGAGACAAAACTTCGAAGGCTAGAGCAAGAGATGGGAAAAGAAGAAAACTTTTCAAATGCGGCTATATATGAGAAATTATTAGCTGATTATGACCAATTACAATTAGATTATAAAGATCAAGGCGGCTATCAGTACGAAGCGGATATACGCTCAATTTTAAGCGGTCTTGGCTTCCCAGTTGAAACGCATCAGACGAAAATTTCCACATTAAGTGGTGGACAAAAGACTCGATTAGCTCTTGGGAAATTATTATTAACTAGACCAGACTTACTTATTTTAGACGAACCTACAAACCATTTGGACATTGAGACACTAACATGGCTTGAACAATATTTACAAGGCTATCCTGGCGCGATTTTAATCGTTTCCCATGACCGTTATTTCCTAGATAAACTCGTTACACAAGTATACGAAATTTCTAATAAGGAAAGCCGACGATTTGTTGGTAACTACAGTAAATATTTAGACTCAAAATCAGCTCTATACGAGCAAGAGATGAAGCGTTATGAAAAACAACAAGATGAAATTTCTAAATTGGAAGACTTTGTACAAAAAAATATAGCTCGTGCATCTACGACAAAACGCGCTCAAAGTCGCCGTAAACAATTAGACAGAATGGAAGTATTAACTAGACCATTAGGCGATTCTAAATCAGCTTCCTTCCACTTCGATATTGAAAAACAAAGTGGAAATGATGTTTTACAAGTGAAAGATGCAACTATTGGCTATTATCAGGAACCGATTATTGAACATGTAAATATGCGCTTAACTCGCGGTGACAGTGTTGCCTTAGTTGGGCCAAACGGAATTGGAAAATCTACATTATTAAAATCCATTGTGAATAAGTTACAGCTATTACATGGAAACGTTGCTTTCGGGTCAAACGTATCTGTTGGTTATTATGATCAAGAACAAGCCAACTTAACATCTTCGAAGCGAGTTTTAAATGAATTATGGGATGAATATCCCCTGCAACCTGAAAAAGAAATTCGCACTATACTAGGCAACTTTTTATTCACAGGGGATGATGTACTCAAACCAGTATCTTCTCTTAGTGGTGGACAAAAGGCTCGACTAGCTCTTGCAAAACTTATGATGCAAAAATCCAATTTATTAATTCTCGATGAGCCAACAAACCATCTTGATTTAAATAGTAAAGAGATTTTGGAGAATGCTTTAATTGATTACCCAGGTACTCTTCTATTCGTCTCTCATGACCGCTACTTTATTAATCGCGTAACGACAACCGTTGTTGAGTTATCAACAGAAGGTGCACAAGAATATTTAGGTGATTATGATTATTACGTTGAAAAGAAAAACGAAATGATTGAACGTGCGGAACTAGAGCAAGAAGATGAAGTACCTGTTCAAAAAGTGGTGGCACAAGAAAAATTAAATTATCTCGAAGAAAAAGAACGTAAACAGCTAGAGCGTCAACGTACTCGAAAAATTGAAGAACTGGAACAAAATATCGTAGGCTTAGAAGAAGAAATTGCTACGTTAGAAGATCAGCTTTGCTTACCAGAAATATATGCAGATTATGAAAAGGCTAGTGAAATTACAACTAAAAAACAAACACTGCAAGAACAGCTTGAAGCTTGTATGGCAGAATGGGAAGAACTGCATATATAAGAGAATTTAAAAGAGGAGGATGTCTCATAAGTCGGGCTTTTTGACGAGATGACCTCCTTTTTATTTTCTTTTTTGGAATCAATACCATAGTAAATGAAATTATATAAACGATTCGACAAGGATTGACAATAGTAGCACCTTATATAATAAGAGGAGGATGTTTCAAAATGTTTTTTGGACATCTCTTTGTTTTTTATTTCCCAAAAAAGAATTTCTTCAAAGGTCAGACTTCCTCTATGTTATCCACAAGGTTATGCACATATCCACCTTTATAATATAAACTTTCAAATAACTTTTCCACATTATCCACAACTACATAAAAAGTTATACACATTTTATGTACACAAAAAAACCCAAATTATCAACAGATAATTCGGGTTTTATCCACAAGCTGTGGTTAATTTTGTGTATAACTATGCTTCAATATCTAATCCTGGATTTGCATTTAAAGCTAATGTAGCGCGTTTTCCTTGTTCGTATGCAATTGTACCTGCAGCCGCAATCATCGCTGCATTATCTGTGCATAAAGATAGAGGAGGAATAATTAGCTCTATATTTTCTTTTTGTGCAAATTCTGCTGCTAAACGTGCACGAAGCCCTTTATTAGCAGCTACTCCACCAGCAAGAAGCACTTGTTTTACATTATAAGCATCTGCTGCACGAGACGCTTTCGTTACAAGTACATCTATTACACTTTCTTGGAAACTTGCTGCTAAATCTTCTGGTGCAATTTCTATACCGCGCTGTTTTGCGTTATGCACAGTGTTGATAACTGCTGATTTCAATCCACTAAAGCTGAAATCATACGAATCAGGTTCTAGCCACGCACGAGGCAAATCAATTGTTGGTTTTCCTTCATGCGCAAGGCGATCAATATGAGGACCACCTGGATAAGGCATTGATAATGTACGAGCTACTTTATCGTAAGCTTCTCCTGCCGCATCATCTCGCGTTTCACCAATCACTTCAAATGAACCATGTTCTTTCATATAAACAAGCTCCGTATGTCCACCGGATACAACAAGCGATAGTAACGGGAATTGTACTTCTTTTACTAAACGATTCGCATAAATATGACCAGCAATATGATGAACACCAACTAGAGGGATATCATGAGCAAAAGCCACAGCTTTCGCTGCATTTACACCTATTAAAAGTGCTCCGACTAAACCTGGGCCTTCTGTTACAGCAATTGCATCAATATCCTCAAAAGTGATATTCGCTTCTTTTAAAGCTTCTTCTAACACAACTGTGATTTCTTCTACATGATGACGGGATGCAATCTCTGGTACAACTCCGCCAAAACGCTTATGACTTTCAATTTGCGATGCAACGACATTCGCAATGATTTCCGTTCCATTTTTAACAACTGCTACAGCTGTTTCATCACAGCTTGTTTCAATACCAAGTATAATCGTATTTTTTTCCATTATATATTCACCCACATTACAAGACCATCTTCCTGATTGTCTGCATAGTATCGTTTACGAATCCCACCATTTTGAAATCCGTATTTTCTGTATAACTGCTTTGCTACTTCATTTGACATGCGTACTTCAAGTGTCATTGTTTTTACTCCTAAACCTTTCGCTTCGGAAATGACCTCTTTTAATAAGGCATCCCCTAGCTTTTGACCTCTGTATTCCGGCAGGATAGCTATATTTGTTACATGTGATTCATCAATAATTATCCACAATCCACAATATCCAATTACGAGACCATCTTTTTCTAGCACGACATAATGTGCATGTTCATTCACCTCTAATTCACGGTGAAAGGCATCTGCAGTCCAAGGGGTTGAAAAAGATGCTTCTTCAATAGCTACAATTTGAGCAATATCATCGAGTGCCATCTTTCTAAATATCATATCCATCTTCTGTAGGCCCCTATTGTTTTTGACTTTCTAACCATTTTGTTTCAGCTTCAGCTAAACGAAGATAGCTAGGAACAAACGTATGCACGTCTTGTTCTTCTTTTTGTAATCCTAAAAATGCTAATTCACTTGGTCTTGGGTTATTCTTAGTGAACGGAGCAAATACAGCTTGATCACCTAAATATTCTACAATTGTTTCTTTATGCAATTTAACATCGTTACCAATAAATAAAACAGGCTGTTCTTTATCTTTTAACATTTGCAACCAGTCAACAATAAGAATAATTCGGTCTTCTTCTATTGAAGTTATACGCTCTCCTTCATATGTATATAACCCCGTGTAAATTTGACCACGTCGGCCATCAAATAAAGGACAAATTAGTCCATTAAAATTAGTACCATTTGCAGCCACCACTTCCAAACTTGATACACCCACAATTGGTATTTGAAGTGACCAAGCTAATGTTTTTGCCGCTGTCACACCTATACGAACACCTGTATATGATCCCGGTCCAGCTGCTACAACAATTTTAGTCAATTCTTTCGGTTTTACACCGCATTCTTTTAACAGTTTCTCTACAGCTGGCATAAGACGTACAGAATGGTTTTTTGTTAAATTTGTAATGATTTCCCCAATCACGTTCCCTTCCTCAATAAGGGCTACACCCATTACGTAATTTGAAGTATCAATTGCTAGTACTTTCATCTTGTAATAGCTCCTCACATAATCTAATATAGCGATCTCCAATTGGCTCGAGTACAATTTTTCTTGTATCATCTCCAGCATGGAATAAACTAATTTGCAACTTCTCATTCGGTAAATATGCTTCTATTAAATGAGCCCATTCTACTACTGTAATCCCTTCACCATAGAAATACTCATCAAATCCTAAATCTTCTTCACTTTCCGCTAAACGATACACATCCATATGATATAGCGGTAATCTTCCTTTATATTCTTTAATAATATTGAAGGTAGGACTATTTACGACTCTTTTCACTCCAAGACCTTTTGCTAGTCCTTTTGTAAAAGTCGTCTTGCCAGCTCCAAGATCACCTTCTAAAATAATTACATCTTTTTCCTTTACAAGTCTCCCTAATTTTTCTGATAATCGCTGGGTTTCTTCGGAAGATTTTGTTGTTATTTCATATTTACTCACAGACTTCACCTACTTTACTCACAATGTTCTCTGCTCTTTATTATACAGGTTTTAAATATATAAAAAAGTCCTTAGGAGTTTTCCTAAGGATAGTTTGACTGTCTTTATTAGTTTTTTGTTAAAACAAATAAAAAAATACGAAACAACTTGTTTCGTTCTTTTCTTTATATAAAATGGCGGTCCCGACCGGGGTCGAACCGGCGATCTCCTGCGTGACAGGCAGGCATGTTAACCACTACACCACGGGACCATTTGGTTGCGGGGACAGGATTTGAACCTGCGACCTTCGGGTTATGAGCCCGACGAGCTACCGTACTGCTCCACCCCGCGATGATATAAATAGCCTGGCAACGTCCTACTCTCACAGGGACAAGGTCCCAACTACCATCGGCGCTAGAGAGCTTAACTTCCGTGTTCGGTATGGGAACGGGTGTGACCTCTCTGCCATCATTACCAGACTATATTCATTTAAGACAAGAATCATCATAACTCATTCGACATTTAAAGTCAATAAGTTTTTTATATTCTCTCAAAACTAGATAACATTAGCTTCATATTATATGGTTAAGTCCTCGATCTATTAGTATTCGTCAGCTCCACATGTCACCATGCTTCCACCTCGAACCTATCAACCTGATCATCTTTCAGGGATCTTACTAGCTTACGCTATGGGAAATCTCATCTTGAGGGGGGCTTCATGCTTAGATGCTTTCAGCACTTATCCCTTCCGCACATAGCTACCCAGCTATGCCCTTGGCAGAACAACTGGTACACCAGCGGTGCGTCCATCCCGGTCCTCTCGTACTAAGGACAGCTCCTCTCAAATTTCCTGCGCCCACGACGGATAGGGACCGAACTGTCTCACGACGTTCTGAACCCAGCTCGCGTACCGCTTTAATGGGCGAACAGCCCAACCCTTGGGACCGACTACAGCCCCAGGATGCGATGAGCCGACATCGAGGTGCCAAACCTCCCCGTCGATGTGGACTCTTGGGGGAGATAAGCCTGTTATCCCCGGGGTAGCTTTTATCCGTTGAGCGATGGCCCTTCCATGCGGAACCACCGGATCACTAAGCCCGACTTTCGTCCCTGCTCGACTTGTAGGTCTCGCAGTCAAGCTCCCTTATGCCTTTGCACTCTACGAATGATTTCCAACCATTCTGAGGGAACCTTTGGGCGCCTCCGTTACACTTTAGGAGGCGACCGCCCCAGTCAAACTGCCCACCTGACACTGTCTCCCGGGTCGATAAGACCCGTAGGTTAGAATTTCAATACAGTCAGGGCGGTATCCCACCAGCGCCTCCACCGAAGCTAGCGCTCCGGTTTCAATGGCTCCCGCCTATCCTGTACAAACTGTACCAAAATTCAATATCAGGCTACAGTAAAGCTCCACGGGGTCTTTCCGTCCTGTCGCGGGTAACCTGCATCTTCACAGGTACTATAATTTCACCGAGTCTCTGGTTGAGACAGTGCCCAAATCGTTACACCTTTCGTGCGGGTCGGAACTTACCCGACAAGGAATTTCGCTACCTTAGGACCGTTATAGTTACGGCCGCCGTTTACTGGGGCTTCAGTTCAGAGCTTCGCTTACGCTAACCCCTCTCCTTAACCTTCCAGCACCGGGCAGGTGTCAGCCCCTATACTTCGCCTTACGGCTTCGCAGAGACCTGTGTTTTTGCTAAACAGTCGCTTGGGCCTATTCACTGCGGCTTTCCGTTAAGAAAGCACCCCTTCTCCCGAAGTTACGGGGTCATTTTGCCGAGTTCCTTAACCAGAGTTCTCTCGCACACCTTAGGATTCTCTCCTCGCCTACCTGTGTCGGTTTGCGGTACAGGCACCTTTTATCTCGCTAGAAGCTTTTCTTGGCAGCGGGGAATCAAAGACTTCGCTCCATAAGGAGCTTCCCCATCACAGCTCAGCCTTCACGATAAGCGGATTTGCCTACTTATCAGCCTAACTGCTTGGACGTGCACAACCAATCGCACGCTTCTTCTATCCTTCTGCGTCCCTCCATTGCTCAAACGATAAAGAGGTGGTACAGGAATATCAACCTGTTGTCCATCGCCTACGCCTGTCGGCCTCGGCTTAGGTCCTGACTAACCCTGAGCGGACGAGCCTTCCTCAGGAAACCTTAGGCATTCGGTGGACGGGATTCTCACCCGTCTTTCGCTACTCATACCGGCATTCTCACTTCTAAGCGCTCCACCAGTCCTTCCGGTCTGACTTCACTGCACTTAGAACGCTCCCCTACCACTGATACCATTGGTATCAATTCGCAGCTTCGGTGGTGTATTTAGCCCCGGTACATTTTCGGCGCAGAGTCACTCGACTAGTGAGCTATTACGCACTCTTTAAATGGTGGCTGCTTCTGAGCCAACATCCTAGTTGTCTAAGCAACTCCACATCCTTTTCCACTTAATACACACTTTGGGACCTTAGCTGGCGATCTGGGCTGTTTCCCTCTTGACTACGGATCTTATCACTCGCAGTCTGACTCCTAAGGATAAGTCATTGGCATTCGGAGTTTGACTGAATTCGGTAATCCGATGAGGACCCCTAGTTCAATCAGTGCTCTACCTCCAAGACTCTTACACTTAAGGCTAGCCCTAAAGCTATTTCGGGGAGAACCAGCTATCTCCAGGTTCGATTGGAATTTCTCCGCTACCCACACCTCATCCCCGCACTTTTCAACGTGCGTGGGTTCGGGCCTCCATTCAGTGTTACCTGAACTTCACCCTGGACATGGGTAGATCACCTGGTTTCGGGTCTACGACCACGTACTAAACGCCCTATTCAGACTCGCTTTCGCTGCGGCTCCGCCTCTTCAGCTTAACCTTGCACGGGATCGTAACTCGCCGGTTCATTCTACAAAAGGCACGCCATCACCCATTAACGGGCTCTGACTATTTGTAGGCACACGGTTTCAGGATCTCTTTCACTCCCCTTCCGGGGTGCTTTTCACCTTTCCCTCACGGTACTGGTTCACTATCGATCACTAGGGAGTATTTAGCCTTGGGAGATGGTCCTCCCAGATTCCGACGGAATTTCACGTGTTCCGCCGTACTCAGGATACATTCAAGAGAGAACGAAGTTTCGACTACGGGGTTATTACCCTCTGTGACGGACCTTTCCAGGTCGCTTCGTCTACCTCGTTCCTTTGTAACTCCGTATAGAATGTCCTACAACCCCAAGAGGCAAGCCTCTTGGTTTGGGCTAGATTCCGTTTCGCTCGCCGCTACTCAGGAAATCGCATTTGCTTTCTCTTCCTCCAGGTACTTAGATGTTTCAGTTCCCTGGGTCTGTCTTCCATACCCTATGTATTCAGGTAAGGATACCATACCATTACGTATAGTGGGTTTCCCCATTCGGAAATCTTCGGATCAAAGCTTACTTACAGCTCCCCGAAGCATATCGGCGTTAGTCCCGTCCTTCATCGACTCCTAGTGTCAAGGCATCCACCGTGCGCCCTTTCTAACTTAACCAAACTAAAATTAAAAAAATATGAGCTACACTGTTATCTAGTTTTCAAAGAACATACATTTAAACTTGAGAGATAGTTCTCTCAAAACTGAACGAAACAAAACAAGTCAACGTTTATTGATGAACTGCGTTCATCAATTCTCCATAGAAAGGAGGTGATCCAGCCGCACCTTCCGATACGGCTACCTTGTTACGACTTCACCCCAATCATCTGTCCCACCTTAGGCGGCTGGCTCCATAAAGGTTACCCCACCGACTTCGGGTGTTACAAACTCTCGTGGTGTGACGGGCGGTGTGTACAAGGCCCGGGAACGTATTCACCGCGGCATGCTGATCCGCGATTACTAGCGATTCCAGCTTCATGTAGGCGAGTTGCAGCCTACAATCCGAACTGAGAACGGTTTTATGAGATTAGCTCCACCTCGCGGTCTTGCAGCTCTTTGTACCGTCCATTGTAGCACGTGTGTAGCCCAGGTCATAAGGGGCATGATGATTTGACGTCATCCCCACCTTCCTCCGGTTTGTCACCGGCAGTCACCTTAGAGTGCCCAACTTAATGATGGCAACTAAGATCAAGGGTTGCGCTCGTTGCGGGACTTAACCCAACATCTCACGACACGAGCTGACGACAACCATGCACCACCTGTCACTCTGCTCCCGAAGGAGAAGCTCTATCTCTAGAGTTTTCAGAGGATGTCAAGACCTGGTAAGGTTCTTCGCGTTGCTTCGAATTAAACCACATGCTCCACCGCTTGTGCGGGCCCCCGTCAATTCCTTTGAGTTTCAGCCTTGCGGCCGTACTCCCCAGGCGGAGTGCTTAATGCGTTAACTTCAGCACTAAAGGGCGGAAACCCTCTAACACTTAGCACTCATCGTTTACGGCGTGGACTACCAGGGTATCTAATCCTGTTTGCTCCCCACGCTTTCGCGCCTCAGTGTCAGTTACAGACCAGAAAGTCGCCTTCGCCACTGGTGTTCCTCCATATCTCTACGCATTTCACCGCTACACATGGAATTCCACTTTCCTCTTCTGCACTCAAGTCTCCCAGTTTCCAATGACCCTCCACGGTTGAGCCGTGGGCTTTCACATCAGACTTAAGAAACCACCTGCGCGCGCTTTACGCCCAATAATTCCGGATAACGCTTGCCACCTACGTATTACCGCGGCTGCTGGCACGTAGTTAGCCGTGGCTTTCTGGTTAGGTACCGTCAAGGTGCCAGCTTATTCAACTAGCACTTGTTCTTCCCTAACAACAGAGTTTTACGACCCGAAAGCCTTCATCACTCACGCGGCGTTGCTCCGTCAGACTTTCGTCCATTGCGGAAGATTCCCTACTGCTGCCTCCCGTAGGAGTCTGGGCCGTGTCTCAGTCCCAGTGTGGCCGATCACCCTCTCAGGTCGGCTACGCATCGTCGCCTTGGTGAGCCGTTACCTCACCAACTAGCTAATGCGACGCGGGTCCATCCATAAGTGACAGCCGAAGCCGCCTTTCAATTTCGAACTATGCAGTTCAAAATATTATCCGGTATTAGCCCCGGTTTCCCGGAGTTATCCCAGTCTTATGGGTAGGTTACCCACGTGTTACTCACCCGTCCGCCGCTAACTTCATAAGAGCAAGCTCTTAATCCATTCGCTCGACTTGCATGTATTAGGCACGCCGCCAGCGTTCATCCTGAGCCAGGATCAAACTCTCCAATAAAGTTAGTTTGTCTAGCATCTAAAAATAAAAATTGACGTTCACGTTGTTTGTTTCGTTCAGTTTTCAAAGAACTAAAAGCGGGTGAAGAGAATCGAACTCTCGACCAGAGCTTGGAAGGCTCTTGTTTTACCACTAAACTACACCCGCGTGGTCGGGAAGACAGGATTTGAACCTGCGACCCCCTGGTCCCAAACCAGGCGCTCTACCAAGCTGAGCCACTTCCCGTTATGGCGCGCCCGAGAGGAGTCGAACCCCTAACCTCTTGATCCGTAGTCAAACGCTCTATCCAATTGAGCTACGGGCGCTTATTCATGATGTTTTTTCGTCGTTGTATTTTGGCGACTCAATTATCTTACCATACTACATTTTCAAATGCAAGTACTTTTTAAAAGATTTTTTGATGCGGCCGAGAGGACTTGAACCTCCACGGGGTTTCCCCCACTAGGCCCTCAACCTAGCGCGTCTGCCGTTCCGCCACGACCGCGCGGAAAAAACAAAAGTGAGCCATGAAGGATTCGAACCTTCGACCCTCTGATTAAAAGTCAGATGCTCTACCAACTGAGCTAATGGCTCGTAAATGGCTGGGCTAGCTGGATTCGAACCAGCGCATGACGGAGTCAAAGTCCGTTGCCTTACCGCTTGGCTATAGCCCATCGAAATAGTTATCTTCTTTTCAAAGACAAATGTTATTTTACCATAATGTCCAATAAAAAACAACTGCTATATAGCAGAAGTTAAAATGGCGGTCCCGACCGGGGTCGAACCGGCGATCTCCTGCGTGACAGGCAGGCATGTTAACCACTACACCACGGGACCATTTTGGTTGCGGGGACAGGATTTGAACCTGCGACCTTCGGGTTATGAGCCCGACGAGCTACCGTACTGCTCCACCCCGCGATAATATTATTTATATAATTTATATGGTGGAGGATGACGGGATCGAACCGCCGACCCCCTGCTTGTAAGGCAGGTGCTCTCCCAGCTGAGCTAATCCTCCGAAGTGGTGACCCGTACGGGATTCGAACCCGTGTTACCGCCGTGAAAGGGCGGTGTCTTAACCACTTGACCAACGGGCCAATATGTATGGCAGAGAAGAAGGGATTCGAACCCTCGCACCGCGTTAGCGATCTACTCCCTTAGCAGGGGAGCCCCTTGAGCCACTTGGGTACTTCTCTGTATGGCTCCGCAGGTAGGACTCGAACCTACGACCGATCGGTTAACAGCCGATAGCTCTACCACTGAGCTACTGCGGAATAATGAAGACAATTTGTATCTTATAAAAATTCTCATCGTAAGTCAAGAAGTTTTTTCACAACATCTTGCGCAAACGTGACATGTTTATAATATACTGGATTGCGTTTTCACTGTCAAGATGTTTTCACTACCAGTTTTAGTTGTCCTTTACACTTTCCACATACATATCTTTGTGTATTTATTTGACGTCTTCTTACATATTGAAAAGAACACCCCATACATTCATACATAGAAACTCTCGTTTCCTCCTCACTAATCATTCGTTTACAAAAACGTGGTGCACCTACTTTCTTTAATAACTCACGAAAATCTCTATCTCGATGCTTATACCCTTTTCCTGTGATATGTAAGTGATAATGACAAAGTTCATGTTTAACAATCCCGACTAACTCTTCTTTACCATATACTTCGTAATATCGATAATTCAATTCTATATTATGATTCTTCAATAGATAGCGCCCACCAGTTGTACGTAACCTACTATTAAACATCGCTTTATGTAAAAACGGCATTCCAAAGCATTGTAACGATACCTCTTCCACTAACCGCTGAATTTCTTGCTCATCCATTCTCATTCCTCCTAAACTAAAAAATATTTTCACACTTTTCTCCCTTCTTATACATATAGTAAATAGTACATATACCCATCCTCATTCAAGAAGCGCGATTTCTAAAAATGCAGCATTGCTAGAAATCCACTCACCAACCTCTCATCAAAGTTACTTTAACTAAAAGGAGCTACTTTTTTGAGAGCAGGATTAAACAAGGAGGGATTCCTATGCCCACGTGGCTAAAGAAACAAATGCAACGTGCATATTTTGAGAAAAACCGGTATCAAATCAAGTTACTAAATGAATGCTGGTTTTATTATAGTAAAATACATCAAAGCTCATAATCAATTAAACTTTCCAGTTCATAAAAAAAAAGAGCAGTTTCATCTGCTCTCTTTTCTTACTATTCAATCGGTAACATTGATAATGCAACACGACCTTTTTTCGTATCAATATCATCTACCCATACCTTTACAATTTGTCCCACGGATACAATATCTAATGGATGCTTTACAAATTGTTTGCTTAGTTTAGAAATATGTACTAAACCATCTTGCTTCACACCAATATCAACAAAGGCACCGAAATCAACAACATTGCGGATCGTTCCCTCTAATTCCATACCACGCTTTAAATCTTCTAATTTTAAAATCCCTTTTTTCAAAAGTGGCTTTGGCAACTCATCCCTCATATCTCGCTCCGGGCTAATTAAAGCATCCATAATATCAACTAATGTCGGCTCACCAATCTCCGTCTCTTGAGATAATTTAGAAATATCTACTCCTTCGAAACTCTTTTGCAAGTTTGGTTTCCCCACATCATTCTTTGATAACCCTAAGCTCTTCAATAGCAATTCAACATTTTTATATTGTTCTGGATGAATCCCTGTGCGATCTAACGGATTCGCTCCTTCTAATATACGTAAAAACCCGATACATTGTTCATATGTTTTTGCACCTAAACGCGGGATTTTTTTTAACTCAGTTCGCTTCGTGAATTTCCCATCTTCTTCACGCTTAGCTACAATATTTTTCGCAACTGTTTTTGATAACCCCGAAACATATTGCAACAATGCAACTGAAGCTGTATTTACATTAACACCAACTCGGTTAACTGCCGTCTCTACTACAAATGTTAATGATTCATTTAATCTCTTTTGAGATACATCATGTTGATATTGCCCCACTCCAACAGATTTAGGGTCAATTTTCACAAGCTCTGCAAGCGGATCTTGTAGACGTCTCCCAATTGAAACAGCACTTCTTTCTTCAACCTGTAAATTTGGAAACTCCTCGCGAGCTACATCAGATGCTGAGTACACACTAGCACCCGCTTCATTTACAATAATGTAAAATACATCTCGCTCTACATTTTGTAATACATCTACTATAAATTCTTCCGTTTCCCTCGAAGCTGTACCATTTCCAATCGCTATCATTTCAACTTCATATTTATCTATAATTGAAATGATTTTCGTTTTTGCATCCTCATATTTACGAGCAGGCGGATGCGGATAAATAACATCTATGTAAAGAACTTTTCCTGTATCATCTACTACAGCTAATTTACAACCGGTTCTATATGCTGGATCTACCGCTAACACAACTTTCCCTTTCATCGGAGGTTGTAATAATAAATTACGTAAATTCTCAGAGAAAATATGAATTGCTTGTTCTTCGGCCGTTTCCATTAATTCTTTACGAATTTCTCTTTCTATTGAAGGTTGAATTAATCGCTTATATCCATCTTCCATCGCTAATTGTACATAATGCGCACTTTTAGAAGCTTCATCAAGAATCATTTTTTTATGTAAAAACTGAAGAATTTCTTCAATTGGCGTGATAACAGAAACTCTTAATACGTCTTCCTTTTCACCACGATTCATAGCTAGTACACGATGCGGCACTACTTTTTGCAACGGTTCTTCATAGCCATAATACATTTCATATATATTCTTTTCATCTTTTTCTTTATCTTTTACAGATGAAGACATAATCCCTTTTCGGAAAGTAGTATTGCGAATCCAACTACGATATGCCGCATTATCCGAAACAAGTTCCGCAATAATATCTTGCGCACCTTGCAACGCATCTTCTGCAGACGCCACTTCCTTTTCTGCATTAACAAATTCCATAGCCTTCTCTGCTGGATTTTCTTTTTTATATAATAATAGCCACTCAGCTAACGGTTCTAATCCCTTTTCTTTAGCAATTGTAGCTTTCGTTCTTCTTTTTTCTTTATATGGACGATATAAGTCTTCTACTTCTTGAAGTTTTGTTGCAGCAACAATATGACGACGCAACTCTTCGGTTAGTTTACCCTTTTCACCAATAAGACGAAGAACCTCTTCTTTCCTATCTTCTAGTTGCATCATATATTGCCATCTTTCTAAGATTGCACGAATTTGCACCTCATCAAGAGACCCTGTCCATTCTTTTCGGTAACGAGCGATAAATGGAACTGTGTTACCTTCTTCTGTTAATTGAATAACATGACGAACTTGCTTTTCTGTAAAGCCTAATTCTTTCACTAACATTTTCATTAACCCTTGTCGATTATCTACCATTTCCATATCCAACCGTAACCTCCTCTATAATAAAAAAAAGTTGCCCTGTAAAGAGAGCAACTTAAACTGCCGATTTAAAAATCTATTAGTCCTAAACTAATTTGTAACGCTTCATCTACACGACTCATCATCACTTCATCCAAATGAGTGATTTTGTCCGTTAAGCGTTGCTTATCGATTGTTCGAATCTGCTCAAGTAAAATAACAGAATCCCTCTCAAAACCGTACTTTTTCGCATCAATTTCCACATGAGTGGGTAATTTCGCTTTTTGAATCTGTGCAGTAATAGCCGCTACAATCACAGTCGGACTAAAACGATTTCCGATGTCATTTTGAATGACAAGAACCGGACGAACGCCTCCTTGCTCAGAACCAACAACTGGGGAAAGGTCTGCAAAATACACGTCGCCGCGTTTTACAATCAAAATATTACCCCCCGCTAACTAAGCGTTCTACTGTATGAGCTGCTTCATACTCTGCTAAGAAAGCTTCAGATGCAATACCAAGATTAATTTTTCCCATTTCAATGTACCCACGTCGCATTGATTCATGTTGGTAGCGTTTCTTCGTCTTATGTTGACGCAATAACAGTTGTGTTGCCTGGCAAATTAGTTCATGGCGATTCTTATTCTCTTGTTTTCCAATTCCGTCCAATTCCGTTACCATTTGCTTTGGCAACCGAACCACGATTTCAGTAGTTACACTTGATTCGGACACAAAAATACACCTCCACCGTCAACTACACACCCAAATATATATATATGACACCTATTGTAATAATACCATTGTATGGAGCCTGTTGCAAAGACTTCCTTATTCCTTGCTTATGTTTTCCAATTCATAAATAAAACATTCATCATCTTTTACTTTTTATCTCTTTCAAACAAGAAATACAGCAATCCTTCAGTAATATTTCATTGTAACTTATATTAATAACAAGTATAAAAAGAAGCTCCCCAGCGAAAAAGAGCCTATTCTTTATTAGTGAAACTCCTCCAAATGACGAGATACTGAGTAATAATACCTCCTTCTATATATTGTTCAAATAATTGATTACTTCTACAACTTTACCATGTCGTATAAATATTCTCGGTACACGGAAGCTTATCGTTGCGATAATTTCATAATTAATAGTCCCGGAATATTCAGCAACCTCGGTAGCACTAATATACTCATCACCTTGTCTTCCAATGAGTGTAACTTTCGTACCAAGTGGCACTTCACAAGGCAGATGTATCATGAATTGATCCATTGTCACTCGCCCTACAATCGGTACTCTTTCACCGTTTACAAGTACCTTAAACCCTTGCAATCTTCTAAGCCAGCCATCTGCATATCCAATTGCAACTGTCGCAATCCATTCTTCGGTTCTCGTTCGGTATGTGACATTATAACTAATCCCATCCCCTTTAATCACTTGCTTAATATGAGCAACTTTCGTATGAAGTGACAACGCCGGTTCCAATTTAAACGGTAAAAAAGGACGTATTTCTACAGATGGGGATAGTCCATACATCGCAATACCAATTCGCACTGCATTAAATGTAATCCCTTGAAATCTTAACGTTGCAGCACTATTGGCTGTATGGACAAATTTAGGGTTCACTCCAAATTCTTTCAACCAACTTAACTGCTGCAAGAACGTATTATATTGCTTATCAAAGTAAGAAGTCTCAACCTCATCGGATGTTGCAAAATGTGTATATACTCCTTCTAACTCTAAAAATGGCGCGCCTTCTAAACTCTTTAAGAACCCCTTTAATTCTTTGCGTTCGCGTATTCCAATTCTCCCCATACCACTATCAAAATTAATATGGAATTTCATTATTGATGAACCATCCCAGAGCTTTATCGCGTCTTCTACCCATTCTTTTTGAAAAACAGTTAATGCTACATCATTTTCAGCAGCAACATTTACATCACGGGGAGGGGAAGGACCTAATACTAAAATCGGTGCAGTAATACCAGCCCTCCGAAGCACTAAAGCTTCATCTAAAAAAGCAACTGCTAATCTTGTTGCCCCTGCTTCTAATGCGGTTTTAGCCACTGGTACATAATCGTGCCCATATGCATTCGCTTTAACTACAGCAAAAATTTCTACATCACTTGGAATGAACTCTTTAATATGCGTAACATTGTTATAGATCGCATCTAAATCCACTTCCACCCAAGTGTCACGGTAAAACGGCGCTTCTTCCATAAATACACTTCCTTATACACGATATGCGAAGCTTATTCTTTTATATGCTTCTTTTATGAAATCCACCTTCAAACTAAGAAAAGACGTGGTGCACATATATCACCACGTCTAAGAAGTTTACTTCACCTGCTTCGCTGTAACCGAACGAGCAACCATCAACAACTCATTCGGCTCTAAACCTTTAGACACGAGCATATATTCTACTCCGTTATGTGACCACGTTACAGAGTCTTTCGTCAATGCACCAATCGTGAAACCAAGATCAACCGGCTCTCCACTTACACTTACCGCCGATGAGGCCTCTGCAACTTTTGACTTTTCTTGTATTAAAGTAAAGGATTTCTTACTTCCAGTGTATGTGAGTATTGCACGCTTGCCACTGTCTGTCTTCAACTCTTCTTCCTCTTTCAAAGTCATACCTTGCGGTGTATCACGTGGATACAAAATAGCAAACGGTTTGTCTTCTTTCGCTGCCGTCTGAACATCCACTTGTGCTCTAGACATATTTTGTTTCGTATCAAATGCACCTTTATCAAACTTTGCATCAAACTTTACTTTAGTGAAATCTACTTTCACAAGGACATTTTGATCATTATCCATCAGTTTCACAGAAACTGGTGTTAAATCACTTTTATTCAGCTTAATTTCTTGTTTCGGCAACATATTTTGATGTTGATAATTTGTTTTTGTTTTAAACACATAATACTTATCTGTTTTCTCGAAAGAGAGATTTTTCTTATCTTGCAAAATATCTCTTACAAGTGATTCATATAAATAAGCCTGGCTACTATTTTGCGGCCAATCACTTTGAAAACGGAAACTCTTATTAAGTGCCGGTGTTAATACAAATACACCTTCATCATTCCTTAAAATAATTTGACTCTGATCCTTTTTCGCATTCTGCAAATTCACACGATAATACGAAGGTTCTTTATGCCAAATTTCTACATTGTACTCTTGAGGTTCATTTCCTGTTTTAATAGATAATTTCGCTTCAGCTTGATAACTCTTCATACTTTTAACTTTCGTTTCTAAATCTCTCACAACATCTTCCTGTTTCTTTTCCATACAACCCGCCAACACAAAAACGGTCAATAAACCGACAAGAACTAAAAACAGACGCCTTTTCATCACTTCAGCCCCTTTGCCCCTATAAATGAATGGAAGATATGCCTTCCTTATCGCTACCTCAAATATATGAGACAAAGATATAAAATATGCAGACTAGCGTGACGAGCTTTCCAAAACAACTTGAGCAACGGCAAATTCTTTACTATGACTAATTGATAAATGAACAATATGCTCTGTATTTGTAATGATAATCGGCTTACCTCTATCATCATTCCTTACTTCAATATCTAAAAAACTCACTTCTTTCCCGATACCGGTCCCTACCGCTTTAGAATACGCCTCTTTTGCTGCAAATCTTCCAGCTACAAATTCTGTAAGACGACTTCCTTTCAGCCCCTCGGCAACACCACGTTCTCTTTCAGTTAAAATACGTTCCATAAATTTAAGCTTTCCATCTAGCATTTTTTCAATTCGATTTAACTCAATAATATCGATTCCAATCCCTACAATCATTTCAAAATCCCCTTCTTCTATTTAGCTTTCTTCATTCATATTGTAAGAATAACAGAGAATCTTTCTGATGCAAAAGGAGTGATACTAACAACATGCTAATACCATCCACTCGCATTTCCTTACAACCGGTTATCATTTCTTTACTTCTTATACAATTAGTCATGATTATATCGAGCGACTTTTTCCTCTTTCACCTGGCAGCCTACAATGAATATATCGCTAAAGGAGAATGGTGGCGTGTCATAACTTCCTTACTTGTACACGTAGACTTACAACATTTCCTTTCTAATAGTATTTGTTTATTCGTATTTGGTTCTTCTATCGAAAAACAACTAGGACACTTTTCTTTCATCATTATTTTTTTCCTTTCTGGCATTCTCGGGAATATTTCTTCTTATATTATTATGCCTCTTGAATATATTCACGCCGGAGCATCTGGTGGTATTTTCGGATTACTAGGCGCCCAATTATTTTTATTGTATAGTCGATATCGTTCTTCAAAACCAAGAGACATCGCTATTTTTTCAATAATGATACTTATATTACTACTATTTACTTTCTTTAATCCCTCTGCCAATCCTATAAGCCATTTAACAGGACTGATCATCGGCGGCATGTGCACCCCTTTTTTAACAAAAAAAAACGATGGCGCAGAGCTTATTTAATATAGAAGCTCGCACCATCGATAATTTCCACATCTGTTTGTTTACTTAACTCTCTCATTAGTTGAAATAAAGACTCGTCCTTTTTCTTCGCCTCAATCATACAATCAATTCGCGGAACACTCCCCTTTATCTTTTTCAAAAAAGATAAGAAAGTATCTACATCAATAAAATCTGCATGTGCTCTCGGGTTTTTTCCATCTCTAGGACTGGAGATGTGCATTTTAACCGGTAACAAAGACGATTCCCACGTATGTACAACACGCGCCCAATCTTCATGCCAATCTTCCTGGTCATTATTCATCATATGATGGTGCAAATCAAACACCACTGGAATGTCTAATTTCTCACCTAAATACAATGTTTCTTCTAAAGAAAAGGTCGTGTCATCATTTTCTAATATAATCATCTCTTGAATACCTCTTGGAACAGTTGACCAATTTTCTATAAAGCGTTCTAATGCAAGCTCCTTATCTTTATAACCTCCTCCCACATGTAATACACATCGTTGCTTATGTTCAATTCCCATACCCTTTAACAATTTTTTGTGCATCTGCAATGTCTTTACAGATTGTTTGAGAATACTCTCCTCAGGTGAATTTAGTACAACAAAGTGATCTGGATGGAAGTCAATTCGCATATTCATACGAATTGCATATTCACCTAATTCTTTCAGATTTTCTTTTAAAGGACGAATATAGTTCCAATCTAACAACTCCTCATGATTCGCTAAAGGAATAAGCTTGGAACTAAGTCGAAAGAAAGATATATCATGCCCTTTATTATGTTTTAATAACCGTAAGCAATTTTCCAAATTCGAATTAGCGATTCTTTCAAGTTTACGAATCGCAGCCTCTCGATCATCAATCCGCTGAAACTGTGCATATGTCATCGTTTGAGATGGAGAAGCATTCTTCAAATGTACACTCATCGCAACATACCCAAGTCTTACAAGCATATAGCACCTCATTTCTATACGAGTTACTATGTAGTATGCACAATTACAGAAATAAAAAAAGAGAATGCCAGCAAAGGGCATTCTCTTTTTTATTAAGCTTGTGGACGGCTATGATGTTTTCTTTCGCCGCGTCCATTTGAAGATCCAGGGCGACCTTCGCCTTTACGACCACGGTTACCATCACGGCTACCAGCATCACGGCTACCGCCATCACGATTACGATCACGGTTACGACCATCGCCACTTCCGCTTCCACGTCCATCACGATTGCGATCACGGTTACGACCATCGCCACCGCCGCGTCCATCACGACTACGATTACGGTTACCATCACGGTATCCACTTCCGTTACCACCGCGTTTTTTAGAACCGCCACCGCCACCTCTTGAAACAACTGGTGGTTCTGATGTTAAAGCGATCGGAGTTGTATCCGGCTCTTTTGTCATCATTTTTAAAGCAGCAGCTACTACTGTTACAGAATCATTCTCTTCTAACATTTCTTCTGCAATACGCTTGTAGTATGATAAGTTATCATTTTCAATTGTGCTTTGAAGTTTTTCAGCGATTAAACGTTGTTGACCTTCTAACGCCTCGTCAAGTGTCGGTGCGTCCATACGATCAACCTTACGTTTTGTTGTACGCTCGATATTTTTTAATTGTCCTGATTCACGTGGTGTTACAAATAACATTGCAATACCTTTTTTACCGGCACGGCCAGTACGACCGATACGGTGAACGTATGATTCTGGATCTTGTGGGATATCGAAGTTGTATACGTGTGTTACGCCTGAAATATCAAGACCACGTGCAGCAACGTCTGTTGCAACAAGAACTTCAATAGTACCTTCTTTAAATTTACGTAATACAGACATACGCTTCGCTTGTGTTAAGTCACCGTGAATACCTTCTGCTGCATAACCACGTAAGTTTAATGCTTCTGATAATTCATCAACACGACGCTTTGTACGACCGAATATGATTGCAAGCTCTGGAGATTGAATATCTAGTAAGCGTGTTAACACGTCAAACTTTTTCTTTTCTTGCACTTCTAAATAGAACTGCTGAATGTTTGGCATTGTTACTTCTTTTGCTTTTACTTTAATGTGTTGAGGCTCAGTCATGAAACGCTCAGCAATACGACGGATTGGATCTGGCATTGTCGCTGAGAATAATAATGTTTGATGTGTTTCTGGCACATCTGTTAAAATCGCTTCAATATCTTCAATGAAGCCCATGTTTAACATTTCATCCGCTTCGTCAAGAACAACAGTCTCTACGTTTTGTAAGCGAAGTGTTTTACGGTTGATATGATCTAAAATACGACCCGGCGTACCTACAATAATGTGTGGGTGTTTTTTTAGAGCACGAATTTGGCGGTTAATATCTTGACCACCATAAATTGGTAGAATACGAACACGTTTATGTTTACCAATTTTGTATAGCTCTTCTCCAACTTGAATTGCTAATTCACGCGTTGGCGCGATAACAATACCTTGAACTGCTTCTTTATTTGTATCCACTTTATCTAATAGTGGTAATCCGAATGCTGCTGTTTTCCCTGTACCTGTTTGCGCTTGCCCAATAATATCCTTACCTTGCAATGCATGTGGAATTGTTTCAGCTTGAATCGGCGTAGCCTCTTCAAAGCCCATACTTTCAACAGATTGTAGTAAAGACTCACTTAATCCTAGTTCTCGAAATGTTGTCAATGTTACTTCTCCTTTTCTATCCTATACTTATCATTTAAAAAAAGGCGTTTTCCGAACTTGCGGAAAAGCCATTTTCCTGAATACTTACGTATATAACCGGGCGTATATTCTTCACGAAAATACTTCTAAACGTTATTACACTTTATCAATTATAAGTTTTGTAGGTGTAAAAAGCAAACCCCAACTGTTACCTTATTTCATATTCAGAGCTTTTTTCTTTACTTTTATTTTTTTATCGTTTACTGTAAGCGCTTATTATAAGTTTCCACTATTTTCGTGGCTATCATCCCTATTTATATACACCAATTATTTCAACATCGTAATTACTTCTTCTAATTTCATGCCGCGAGATGCTTTTACTAATACAACATCTTTCGTACCGACTACTGCTTGCAACTCTTTTATTAACTCTTCTTTACTATCATACGCTTTTACACGGTCTTTAGGGAAATTAATTTTTGCACCTTCAGCAATTTGAGCCCCTAATTTACCATATGTGAATACATATGAAATTTTTGCTGGGTCAATTAATTTACCTACTTCATAATGAAATTGCACTTCTTGATTTCCAAGTTCTAACATATCACCAAGCACAACAATTTTTTTAGCAAATCCACCTAAACCATTCATTAGGTGGAACGCAGCTTCCATAGCTGTTGGACTAGCATTATAAGCATCATTGATAATTGTTAAACCACTATTTGTTTTTACAATTTCCATACGCATACCTGTCATTTGAAGTGTTACTAAACCTTGTTTCATTTCTTCCCACGTTACACCAAAATGTTTTGCAATTGCCATCGAAGCAAGCGTATTATATACATTATGCTTTCCTAGTACTGGCAAATAGAATGACGAAGTTTCATCCCTGTTCATCTTAAAGTGCGTCCCAGTAGACTGCAATGTTACAGTAGTTGGATAGTAATCATTTGCTCTCGCATCACCAAATGTAACTGTTTCAGCTGCTAAATTCATTTCTGGAACACGATTCGTTAATAGCGGCTCATCTCCATTATATACGAACACGCCACCCTTTTGTAAACCTGTAACAATTTCTAACTTCGCTTCAGCAATCGCCTCACGAGAGCCTAAATCCATTAAGTGCGCCTCACCAATGTTCGTGATAATAGCTGCATTAGGACGAGCTAACTTAGATAGAAATTCAATTTCTCCTCGGCTTGACATGCCCATTTCTAATACAGCTACTTCTGTATTTTCCTCTAAATTTAAAATAGTAAGAGGTAAACCGATGTGGTTGTTGAAATTACCTTCTGTTTTTTGAACTTTAAATTTAGTCGCAAGAATACTTGTTACAATATCTTTCGTAGATGTTTTACCATTACTACCCGTTACACCAATAACTTTTACATCCAATTGATCACGATAGTTTTTCGCTAACATTTGCAATGCTGCTAGTGTATCTTCTACAAAAATAACCGGAAGATTTTCAGGTGGGTTTTCTACATCTTTCATCCATAATGTAGCAATCGCCCCATTTTCAACAGCTTTGTCTACAAAAGCATGTCCATCGAAACGTTCACCTTGAATTGGAACATATAAATTTCCATTTTCAATTTTCCTCGTATCAATAGACACTCCTTGTATAGTAATTCCCTCATACTGCTCTGCTAATCCAGTACCATTTATCATCTGCTCTACTTGTTTTAACGTTCGATTTATCATGAAAACACTCCTTACATAGAGGAAGCACTATTCCTTCGAATAGTGCTTCCTCCTTTTTTATTAGATTGTATATTTAATTTTTTGTTTTTCTTCGTGACGCTCAATCGCTAAGCGAATTAGCTCTTCAATTAATTCCGGATACGGTACCCCTGTATGTTGCCATAATAGAGGGAACATACTAAACGGCGTGAATCCTGGCATTGTGTTTACTTCGTTAATATATACTTCTCCATCTTTCGTTAAGAAGAAATCAGCTCGTGTTAAGCCCGAACCATCTAATGATTGGAATGCGATAATTGCATCTCGCTTAATTACATTAGACTCTTCTTCTGTCATTTCAGCTGGAATAATTAATGCTGTATCACCATCGATGTATTTCGATTTGTAATCATAAAAATCTTTTTTCGGTACAATTTCACCTACAACTGAACATTTCGGCTCATCATTACCTAATACACCAACTTCTACTTCACGACCTACAATATTTTCTTCTACAATAATTTTACGGTCAAATTGGAATGCCTCTTCGAATGCATTCTCAAGCTCTTCACGATCATTACACTTATTAATACCAACACTTGAACCAAGGTTTGCTGGTTTTACGAAGCAAGGATATCCTAATACTTCTTCTACTTTTTCATACGCTGTTTCACGATCTTTTTCCCATGCGCTACGAATGAAAGATGCATATTTCGCTTGTTTCAATCCAGCTTCTGCAAAGATATTTTTCATAACAACTTTATCCATACCAGCAGATGATGCTAATACACCGTTACCTACATATGGAATGTTTAGTAATTCTAATAACCCTTGTACTGTTCCATCTTCACCATTCGGTCCATGTAATAATGGAAAAATAACATCAATTGCATCTTCTTGTTTAGAAGTTACAGTTGGGATAATTTCTGTACTTAATGATACAGGAGAGATTGTATTCTCTTCCCCACTCATTTGTAACGCCTCAACATTTGTTACTTCGCCTTCAATACGCTCTCCACGCATCCATTGGCCTTGTTCTGTAATATAAATTGGATGAATCTCGAATTTATCTTGATTTAATGCTTTAATAGCAGCAAGAGCCGTTTGTAACGAAACTTGATGCTCAGCTGATTTTCCACCGTATAATAAACCTAATTTAATTTTTGTCACTGAAATCACCCTAACCAATTGTTTTCATTTTTCTATTTTAGCACTTTTTATAAAAATAGGTAGTTCCTATTTGAAATAAAATGTAACTTCCACAAATAATTAAAAGACACCACTTATTGGTTTTCTACACTTTTTCTCTTTAATTTCTACACACCTAAACAAAATTAAACTTTAAAGCAAAATTGTTATCTAATCTAGTTATGTACCTAAAATATGTAGAAATCCACTTTGTGTGTATGTCATCTATATTACCCTACCATTTGTGGAGAATGAAAAAACACTGATTAAAGTTTCATTTTATTAAGAAGACTGTTTTGTAGGCGTATCTTTTTGCCTCTGCTCAACAAGACGATCTAAAGAAACATATACAAAGCCTGCAACTACACACCCTACACTTAAAATTGTAAATAAGTAGTGACCAAGCAAACGATCCAATAGAAAACCACCAAGAAGTGGACCGAATGCACTTCCTGTAATCCACTGCAAACTCGCCGCCCCCATATAGGTTCCTCTCAAATGCTCAGGGGCCAAATTCGCTACAAACGTCATCTGTACAGGCGACATAATCATCTCGCCTAACGTATATATGGCATAAACAAACATTAACGTCATTAAAATAATTGTAGCATTTGTATCAAATTCTCCAAACCACTTCGGTAACCACCCTATAAAAAACAAACCAATTCCGAACAAACACGCACCGTATAACATCGTCTTTCCAACAGGTTTATCTGTCGCCCATTTTGAAATTTGAAATTGAAATAAAACAACTAATAGACCATTTAATGCCATTAAATATGGGTATGGATTGTTAGTTCCGAAAATATCCTTCATTTCGTTATCAAAGTGAAGCGGTAACATGCCTTCTGTTTGAGAGAACCCCATAGAAATAATGATCCCCGCTAACAAATAAATCATTAACGCCTTATCTCTCATTAAAATTTTCCAAACTGCTCCGGATTCCTTCTCTTTATTTTTTTCCGTCATATCCGTAATTTTTGGCATTGTTTCTTTAATAAGTACTAACACTAGTAGCGCATAAAACAACATAGCGGATGAAGCAATAATAAACACGAGGTTCTTTGATAAAACAACTACTGATGCTCCCATTATCGGTCCAATTGCAGCACCAATATTGTGTCCCATTCGCAATAAACCATATGCCTCTGTTCTTTTTTCTGGTGCCGTCACATCTGCCACCATCGCTGATGCTGCTGGATGAAATAAAGAATTACTTAACCCTAAAAAAATAGATAAAATAGCGTATGGAATAAATCCTTCGATAAATAAAAAACCGAGCATTAATAACGCATTACTCGCCATTGAAAATATCATAATTGGCTTTCTTCCATATATATCAGCTATTCTTCCGCCTATAAGCGAGCCAAAGCTTGCAGCTATTGGAGAAAGCGCCATAATGATTCCAACTTGTAATAAAGAATCTACCTTATCTTTTAAATATAGTGCAAAAAAAGGCATTAACATCATCATCGCAATTCCGTTCAAAGTCTCACCGATAAATCGAATCCATACGTTACGATCCATCTCTCTTAGCTCACGCCATGTATTTTTCACATTTTCACCCCTTTAGTTCGCCAACAATTATCTTATAATACATTCAGAAAAATGTAAATTTTCAAAATAAAAATCCATCCTAACAGAATTAGAATGGATTTTTCCACTTATAAATTTGCTACATCTTCTTCTTTTTTACTATTATTTAAAACACTACGCTTTCTACTATAGGCGAAATAAACTACTATACCGATAACCATCCAAACACCAAAACTAATCCAAGCTGTCGCTGATAATTGAAGCATCAAATATAAGCAAAAGATAACTGTTAATGCTGGTAAAAATGGTACGAGCGGCGCCTTAAACGCCCTTGGTAAATCGGGATGAGTTCGTCTCATCACAATGACAGCAACAGCTACAAGTACAAATGCTGACAAAGTTCCCATATTTACAAGATGTGCTAAAACATTTAAATCTATTAATCCTGAAATAAGTGCTGCAATAATACCTGTTGTCCATGTATTTAAAAATGGTGTTTTAAATTTCGGATGAACTTTAGCAAGACGCTTCGGTAACAATCCATCTCTGCTCATTGCATATGAAACACGAACTTGCCCATACATCATAACTAGCATTACAGTTGTAATTCCTGTAATTGCTCCTACTGATATCACTCCCGCCAAACTATCTTGTCCAATAAATTGAAGTGCGAAAGCAACTGGATCTGATATATTCAACTGACCGTATGGAACAATCCCTGTCAAAATAAGTGAAACAACAATGTAAAGAACCGTACAAACTAGTAACGATGCAATAATTCCAATCGGCAAATCGCGTTGTGGGCGCTTCACTTCTTCTGCGGCTGTTGATACAGCATCAAATCCAATGAATGCGAAGAAAACTGTAGCTGCTCCAGCCATTACACCATCTAACCCAAATGGCATAAAAGGTGTCCAATTTTCAGGTTTTACATAATTAAATCCGGCGAAGATAAAAATGAGAACAACTGCTAGTTTAATAAATACCATTATATTATTTACACGTGCACTTTCACGAACACCTCTAGATAAAAGAACCGTCATAACTAGAATAATTAGAACTGCAGGTAAATCAATTATTCCACCCTTTCCAGTACCAGGGGCCGAGGAGAGAATGGTCGGAATATGAATCCCAAATCCCTTTAATAACGATTGAAAATACGCTGACCATCCATTGGCTACAGCAGATGTGGCTAATAAATACTCGAGCATTAAATCCCATCCAATTAAGAATGCAAATACTTCTCCCATCGTCGCATACGTGTACGTGTAAACACTCCCTGAGACAGGAACTGAAGAAGCAAATTCAGCGTAACAAAATGCAGCAAAGGCACAAGCTAATGCAGCTATAGCAAATGATAATATAATAGCTGGTCCAGAATGTTTCGCTGCTACAACGCCAGTAAGAACAAAAATACCAGTTCCAACAATTGCTCCGATTCCAAGCATTGTTAAATCAAGTGCCCCTAACGTTCTCGATAATGTCTTTTGTTTACTTTCTTGCAGTAACGTTGAAATCGGCTTCTTTTGAAAAATTTGCTTCATACTGTGCTCCTCCATGATTTTAGTTTTCTGAAAATTTAATTTACTTTTTTCATTTTACCCACGGTATGTTTTTTAGTCAATACTTTTGTCGAAATAAACAGAAAACTATCGAGATACATACTATACTCTTATCATCCTTTCGATAAAAAGATTCAGACAATCATATCTATATATATTTTCATAACTTTTTTTGGTATTATTATACATGTCGATTCCATAAAAGAGGCATGCTCCCGTAGTGAGCATGCCTCTTTTTACTTATTTCACAGTATATGAACCCTCTTCAATCCAGCTATACATATATTTTTCATCTTCCGTCTCATGTGCTTGTTTTACAATACGAAGCGGACGGAATGTATCTATCATAACAGCCAGTTCAAGTGTCTCTTTCTTCCCTATACTCGCTTCTGTTTTCCCTGGATGTGGCCCATGTGGGATCCCGCTTGGATGAAGCGTAATAGAACCTTCTTCTACACCTTTTCGGCTCATAAAATTACCTTCTACATAGTACAGTACTTCATCACTATTCACATTACTATGATAATATGGTGCCGGAATAGATTCTGGATGATAATCGTATAACCGCGGTACGAAAGAGCAAATGACGAAATTATGCCCTTCGAATGTTTGATGTACTGGTGGCGGCTGATGAATACGACCTGTAATTGGTTCAAAATCCTCCACATTAAAGACCCACGGATATAAATACCCATCCCATCCAACAACATCTAACGGATGGTGCCCTAACACATGCTTGTGCATATAACCTCTCGACTTTGTCATTACGACAAACTCACCTTTTTCATCATATGTCTCCAATTTCTCCGGTCCACGCATATCTCTTTCACAAAATGGACTATGTTCTAACAATTGCCCATATTCATTGCGATAGCGACTTGGTGTTGTAATTTGGCTATTTGCCTCTACAACAAGAAACTTAGTCTCTCCCTCATCTGGAATAACACGATAAATCGTTCCAATTGGAATTGTTACATAATCACCTTTTCTATAGTGAATCGTTCCAAACATCGTTTCAATTTTTCCTGTTCCATAATGAACAAATAACATTTCATCGCCATCACCATTACGGTAAAAATAATCCATTTTTTCTGTTGGACTCACTACTCCAATTAATAAATCCTCATTCCCAAGCATAAAGTTTCTTCCGCTTACTGCATCACCAGTTTTTTTATTTTCTTTCGTACGGAAGTGGCGATGAGCAAGAGTAACATCCTCTTCATACTGTAACTGACAAGAATGCGATAATGCCGCATGCCCTACTTCTGTTGGCATATAATGATGATACAAAATAGACTGGGTACCAGAGAAACCTTTTGTCCCCATTACCTGCTCACGATAAAGCGATCCATCTTTTTTACGAAATTGTACATGTCGTTTATGAGGTAGCTCCCCCATGTGACGATAAAACATGCCCATCACCTGCTTCCATTTCTTTTTTGATCGTATTACGTAACGTACCTAAACCAGTAATCGACAGCTCTACAACATCTCCATCTTGCAGCCACTCTTCCGTACCAAGCTCCAAAATACAGCCCGTTCCCACTGTGCCAGACCCGATAACATCCCCTGGATATAACGTAACATCTTCCGAAGCACGTTCAATCATTTCAGAGAATGCATAATAAATATCTTGGAAATTCCCTTTTGATAACAGTTGCCCATTTACATGAGCAGTCATCTCTAAATCATAACGATCACCATTACGATAAACGTCTAATTCCTCTTTCGTAACGAGATACGCTCCTAATGAAGTTGCAAAATCTTTTCCTTTCGCTGGACCGAGTCCCACTTTCATTTCTGTTGCTTGTAAGTCCCTTGCACTCCAGTCATTCATAATGCAGTAACCAAAAATATATTCCTCTGCTTGTTCACGAGAAATGTTTCGTCCTTCTTTCCCAATTACGCAAGCAATCTCTAACTCATAATCAAGCTTTTTAGACTTCTTCGGACCAATAACAAAATCATCTGGCCCAATAACAGCACGGTGGTTAGTAAAATAAAAAACCGGGATATCATACCATTCAGGTACAACATCTAGCCCTCTTCTCCCGCGGGCTGTTTTTACATGCTGTTCAAATGCATAAAAATCTCGAATGCTACTCGGATTAGGAATTGCCGCTGCTAATTGAACTTCCTCTAAGGAATATATACCCTTTTCAGGATTCTTAATATTACGCAATACTTCCACACACTCATCTGCTTTCTCTAAAAAGGCGAACATAGAAGAAGGTAATTGTCCATCACTCGCAAGATTCATATCGATTACTTTGTCACCTTCAAGCCATCCAGCTCGCATTTCTTTCGATGGGAGACGAAATGTAACAAATTTCATCGTGATTCCTCCCTATGAAAATGAAATTTCCACCAACAAAGGAACTCTTGCTGGTGGATACAAATTTTATAAATTTCCGCGACGCTCTTGTTCTCTTTCAATTGATTCGAATAACGCTTTAAAGTTCCCTTCGCCAAATCCACGAGAACCTTTACGTTGGATGATTTCAATAAATAGAGTTGGACGATCTACAATTGGTTTCGTAAAGATTTGTAATAAATAACCTTCTTCGTCACGGTCTACTAGAATCTTCAATTCTTTTAATCTATCAATTTCTTCATCAATTTTCCCCACTCTTGCAGTTAACTCATCGTAATACGTATCTGGCGTATCTAAAAACTCCACGCCATTCGCACGAAGCACTTCAATTGTTTTTACAATGTCACTTGTTAATAAAGCGAGATGCTGTACACCTGCTCCGTTATAGAACTCTAGATATTCTTGAATTTGTGACTTTCTTTTTCCGTCTGCTGGTTCATTAATTGGAAACTTAATACGGCTTCCATTCGTCATAACTTTTGACATTAATGCCGAATACTCTGTGCTAATATCGTCATCATCAAAGTGAATCATTTGTTTAAATCCCATGACGTTCTCATAATAACTAACCCATTCTTCCATTTTCTCAACGTTACCAACGACATGGTCTACAGCAATTAAACCGGATTCTTCAAATGGAATATTGAACTCTACCTTTTGAAATCCTGGCATGAATGTTCCTTTATAATTTTTACGCTCTACAAGCGTATGAATTGTATCACCATACGTACCAATAACCGCTTTCTTCAAGGTACCTTCCTCATCTGTTAACTCTTCAGGAGGAGCAATCGCAACAGCGCCACGTTTTACAGCTTCAGAGTATGCTTTATCAACATCATCAACAAGTAAAGCCACATCCTTCACTCCATCACCATGAGTCTTTACAAACTCTGCAATACGACTATCGCTACTTAAAGCTCCAGACACAACAAAACGCATATTTTTTTGCACAAGAACATAAGATACCTTTTCACGGTTTCCTGTTTCTAATCCAGAATAGGCTACAATTTTGAATCCAAACGCTCTTGCAAGGTAATAACTTGATTGCTTTGCATTCCCTACGTAAAATTCCAAATGATCTACATCACGTACCGGAAAAAAGTCCTCCATTTGTGCAGCTAGCGTATCCATAGATTTTTGTTTCATAATATCTTCATCCCCCTGTAAATAGATTAAATGGTCCATACTTAAAACCAACCGAAAACGCTTCCAACATCAATTAATAGAAATTAGTTAGCAAGCTAACAATTTCCGACCTTTAAAATTTTCTATCTTTTCTGTCAAATTCCTCTTTTTTTCTTACATATAAAATTCGACTTTTTTCTCTTTAAAGTAAGGGGAAAATATTAATACTTGAAGGTATATATGAGAGGAAAACAAAAAAGACTCCAACATATTAACTACTTACTAATACGTTAGAGTCTTTATTTTTTTTGAATGATTGTATTTATATTTTTCATACTAATATATTTGCAAGGAATAGAATAAATGATGTTAATATTACCGCTCCGCCTAATGATCCTAATAAATCTGTTTTTGTTACTTGTAACACTTGTTCACTGTTCATATTCCTCATTCTCCTTTCATTTTGTACAATTTAAAACTTTTATTATACTAATACGCTTGAAAGAAATACGATTAATGCTGTTAATACTACCGCTCCGCTTGCTGATCCTAAGAAGTCACCTTTTGTTACGTTTAATACTTGCTCGTTGTTCATAGTTTTCATTCTCCCTTCTCTTATTTTTGTTACAAAACTTCTATTATACTAATACGCTTGAAAGAAATACGATTAATGCTGTTAATACTACCGCTCCGCTTGCTGATCCTAAGAAGTCACCTTTTGTTACGTTTAATACTTGCTCGTTGTTCATAGTTTTCATTCTCCCCTCTCTTATTTTTGTCACAAAACTTCTGTTATACTAATACGCTTGAAAGAAATACGATTAATGCTGTTAATACTACCGCTCCGCTTGCTGATCCTAAGAAGTCACCTTTTGTTACGTTTAATACTTGCTCGTTGTTCATAATTTTCATTCTCCCTTCTCTTATTTTTGTTACAAAACTTCTGTTATACTAATACGCTTGAAAGAAATACGATTAATGCTGTTAATACTACCGCTCCGCTTGCTGATCCTAAGAAGTCACCTTTTGTTACGTTTAATACTTGCTCGTTGTTCATATCATTCATTCTCCTTTTTTATAAGTTATCTATATGTAATTACTAAGAAATGATTAGTTCATAGTTTTCATGTTAACGTTACATTGAAATTAATTACGTAACGTTTGTAACATTAATGTAACATAACTATTATTACGTTGCAATATAATTACGTAAATTTTATTACACTTTTTTTACGTTTTTTTAAATAAACACTCAAAAACCTTGTTTTAATGCGTTTTCTACTACAATCACATTTGTAACACTAGTGTAACATTAAGGTCATAAAGCGAAATATAATATTATTCATCTCTATTTTGTTAAAAACCAAAGTGAAACTTTAATCAACGAGAGTTCCATTCCCTACTAATTATTCCCCTCACCAATCGCACTTTTACTAGAAATTAATGCGGGATAAAATACTATCTTTCCAAGATAAGTTTATATGTTTCCTCTATATAACTATGTATAATGGAAACAAAGAGGTGGTCATTTTGAAATTAATCGCACTAGATATGGATGGTACACTACTATCATCTAATCTTGAAATCTCCAAAGAGAACTTACAAGCTATCCAAACCGCAAAAGAGGCTGGTCATATTGTAATGATTTGTTCTGGCCGCGCAAAAGAGGATGCTTTGAAATTATTGGAAGAATATAAACTATCTCTTCCAGTTGGAGCAAGCAATGGGGCAATTGTTTATGTGGACGGAAAAGTAATTAACTCGCGTTGTTTACAAAATGATAAAGTATACAAGCTTGCAAAATTACTAGAATCTGAAGGTTTCCCATATAAGTTGTACACAAATAAAGGGGTTTATTCTCCTTATACATGGCAAGGTCAAGTCATGCAGGCATTCGAAGAAAATAAACATACACTAGATGTTACACTTGAGGAACTTGAAAGAATTACAGAAAAACAAAAGAAATCTAACTTAATTACTGATTTCCAAAAAATAGAAGATGTCGTAAATAATCCAGAATTAGAAATATCTAAATTCTTCATTTTAACATTTAATGCTGCTCATCGTTCACAGCTATTACAAACTTTACAAGAAGATACGGACATTTCAGTTACGGCATCAGCTCCTACTAATGTAGAAATTATGGATAAGCATGGCCATAAAGGCAATGGTTTGCAAGAAATGGCAGCTTATTTCAATATACCAATTGAAGATACTGTTGCAATCGGTGACAACTTTAATGATGTGCCAATGCTACAAGTAGCCGGCTTATCAGTTGCAATGGGAAATGCTGAAGAAGACGTAAAAAAATTATGTGACGTTGTTACATTAACAAATAATGAAAACGGTGTTGCTCATGCAATTGAGCAATTTGTATTGAAACAAACTTCATCTAGTAAATAAAGTGAAACTTTAATCAGAGGTGGGGTTCCTCTGATTATTAGTTGAACCAATCGGGCTTTTACGGGCAGTTAATCTCCCACCTAACTTCCCCGCTATTTGTGGGAGTCTTACTGCCCACAAATAGCGGTGTAAAAAAAGGACTCTTTCACTTTTTGAAAGAGTCCTTTTTTTACACATGGTGACAAGCAACAAAATGATCTTCGCCCACATTACGGAATTCTGGTACATTCGTTTTACAAACATCTGTAGCAAAGGGGCAGCGCGTATGAAAACGGCAACCTGACGGTGGATTTGCCGGACTTGGAATATCCCCTTCTAAAATAATCCGTTCTCGCTTAACCGTTGGATCAGGTATTGGCACTGCTGATAATAATGCTTTTGTATATGGATGAAGTGGATTCGCAAATAACTCATCACGTGGTGCTGTTTCCACAATAGTTCCTAAATACATAATTCCAATTTTCGTACATAAGTGCTCCACAACACTTAAATCATGTGAAATGAATAGATAGGACAATCCCTTTTTCTCCTGTAATTCACTAAACAGATTAATGATTTGCGCTTGAATAGATACATCTAATGCCGCAACAGGCTCATCAGCTACAATAAATTCTGGATCTAATACCATCGCCCTTGCAATAACGATACGTTGACGTTGCCCACCGGAAAACTCATGAGGGTACCGGTCGATATGATACGGCGCTAAACCACATAACTCCAATACTTCTATCACCTTTTCACGGACATTTTCTTTCGTCGCTAGCCCGTGAGCCAACATTGGCTCACCAAGCGCTTCTCCAATTCTCATTCTTGGATTTAATGAGCTAAATGGATCTTGAAAGACGAGCTGCATATTAGGACGATGCTTTCTCAATTCCTCCTTGGATAAGGAATGAACATCGTGCCCTTTAAACTTTACTTCCCCCTCCGTTTTTTGGACGAGACGTAAAATTGTTTTTCCTATCGTTGTTTTTCCACTTCCTGATTCTCCAACGAGGCCGAATACTTCACCTTTATTAATAGTAAAACTTACTCCATCAACTGCTTTTACATGTCCAATCGTTCTACTGAATATGCCTCCTTTAATTGGAAAATACGTCTTTAAGTTTTTCACTTCTAATAATGGTTCACTCATTGTTCCGCACGCTCCTCATATAACCAGCAAGCTACTTTATGATCCTCATCGTGTACATTCAGATTTGGTGCTTCTTCTTTACATATTTCCATACAATGCTCACAACGACCGCTAAAGTAACAAAACTCATCTAAGCCAACTAAATTCGGAACTTGCCCTGGAATAGAATAAAGTTTATCTGTTCGTTTCCCCATTACTGGTTTTGATTTTAGTAACCCTTTCGTATATGGGTGTTTAGGATTTTGAAATAGCTCTACCACTGGAGCTTCTTCAATGACTTTACCACCATACATAACAACAACGTAATCGGCCATTTCCGCTACAACACCTAGATCATGTGTAATTAATAAGATAGACGTTTTAAATTCCTCTTTTACTTGTCTTAATAAGTCTAATATTTGCGCTTGAATCGTAACATCAAGAGCTGTTGTCGGTTCATCTGCAATTAATAACTTAGGGTTACAGCTTAGTGCAACAGCAATCATAATACGTTGTAACATGCCACCGCTTAGTTCGTGCGGATAAGAATGGACGATTTCATCCGCGCGAGCTATACCGACTTTACGAATTAATTCAATTGCCTTTTTATACGCCTCATTTTTACTAAGTAGTTCATGCTCTCTTAGCGTCTCAACAATTTGCTCTCCAACAGTGAAGACTGGATTAAGCGATGTCATCGGTTCCTGGAAAATCATCGCAATATCATTTCCTCTTAAACTACGAAGTTCTTTCTCTTTCATTCCTAAAAGGCTTTTTCCTTCATAAAGAATATCGCCACCAACGATGCTGCCAGATTCAGCAATAAGTCCCATAATAGATAAGGCCGTTACACTTTTCCCGCAACCTGATTCGCCTACTACACAAACTGTTTCACCTTCCCGAACCGAAAAGCTAACATGATTAACAGCCTTTACTGTCCCTTCTTCCGTCTGAAAGTGTGTTTGTAAATCCTTTATCTCTACTACTGCTTTACTCATGCTTCCTCACCTACCGCTTCATCTTTGGATCTAATGCATCACGAAGTGCATCGCCAAGTAAATTGATTGATACAACTGTTATAAAAATTGCAAAACCGGGTGGAATCCATAACCAAGGACGCTTTTGGAAATCAATTAATGAGTTTGCTGCGCTAATCATATTCCCCCACGATGGTGTAGGTGGAACGACACCAAGACCTAGATAGCTTAGTGCAGACTCTCCTAATATAGAACCCGCAACACCTAATGTTGATACAACAATTAATATTGGTAAAACATTTGGGATTAAATGATATACAATTTTGCGGTAATCTTTTATTCCTAACACATCAGCAGCCTGCATGAACGATTGTTCTCGAAGCGATAAAATTTGACCTCGTACGAGACGTGCAAGCCCTGGCCAACCTACTAAACTTAAAATAATCATAATGACATAAAGACGATAGTCAGATGGTACTTTCCATTCTGATAAAATAGCTCCCATTATAATAAGTAAGGGTAATCCTGGCATCGACATTAAAATATCTGCAAGACGCATTATAATATTGTCGACGATACCACGATAAAAACCTGCAATAGCTCCTAATAAAGCTCCTAGTATAACTGATAAAACCATTGAAGCTAAGCCAATTGTTAATGAAATCCGCCCCGCTTGCATAAGCCTTGTTAAAATATCCCTTCCTAATTGATCTGTACCAAGCCAATGAGAAAAACTAGGTGGTTTGTTAATTAGCGCAACTTGTATTTTTCCGGATGCATACGGTGAAAAGAATGGACCGATAAAACAAAATAAAAACATAAAAACTAATGCATAAAACCCTATAAGTGCCATCTTATTTTTCTTTATCCTTTTAAAAGCTTGCCTCCACGGTGATGATTCATTCCGTCTTTTCTTTTTTGCTTTTTTCTCTGTAATTGCTGTAACAGTTTCCATCTCTTTCCCCCCTTATTTCAACCGAATACGTGGATCAACAACTGCATATACAACATCCGCTAAAAAGTTTGAAAAAATTGTTAAACAAGAAAGAAACATCGTAAATGCCATTAATACTGTATAATCACGGAAATTAAGCGCTTCTAATTGAATATTGCCGATACCTGGCCAGTTGAAAATTTGTTCAATAATAATTGCCCCTGAAAACAATCCTGGTAACTCAAATGCAAGCAATGTAATAGCCGGTAAAATTGCATTTTTTAATGCATGTTTATAAATAACAGTCTTCTCCTTTAAACCTTTTGCTCTAGCCGTTCGAATATAATCTTGCCGTACAACTTCTAACATACTCGTTCTAAAATAGCGAGTTAATGAGCCTACTCCAAGGAGAGTTAAAATAAACACCGGTAAAACCATATGCTTTGAAACTTCTATTACGTAAGCAAGTCCAGTCGAATTACTACCAACATCAATCATCCCGCCTATCGGTAATAACTTTAAATCAACCGCGAACACTTTAATTAAAAACAAACCGATAAAGAATGAAGGAAATGACATCGCTGCAAAAACACCAATTGTTACAAGCTTATCGAATAAGGAATGTTGCTTTGTTGCTGAAAATACACCGATAATAAGTGCAATTAGCCAAATAAAGAACAATGCAATAACCGCAACAATAAATGAATTCCATATGAATTTATTTAACAATGATGTTACAGGTTCTTGATATTGAAGAGAAAAACCAAAATCCCCCTGCAATGCATTACCTAGCCAGTGGAAATATCGCTCAACAATTGGTTTATTTAAACCATATAGCTCTCTAAGCTCCGCAGCTCTTTGTGGTGTAATCTTTGGATTTGAATCAATATAGTCACCTGGAAGAAGCGCGAACAAAAAAAAGATAATAACTGACGCACCCAACAATGTAGGAATCATTTGTAACAACCTGCGAATGATATATGTTTTCACCCTTTTTCTCTCCAATCTTATGCTTAAAATAGAAGAACATTTTTTCAAAGCGGCACTATTAATTGCCGGATGAAAAAATGCCTTCTACTTATACATTCTTATCGTTATTTTTCAAATGATAATACTGGTAAGTTTGCACTAATACTATTGTACTTTTCAGGGTCAATTCCTTTTATATTCCCGTTGTATCCTGTAATTGTCCTACGGTAGTTTAATAGAATTACTGGTGGGTCATCACTTAATTCTTTATACAGTTCTTTATAAATTGGTTTACGTTTTTCAATATCAACTGTCTCAATACCCTTTTTAATTAACTCATCTACTTTCGCATTTTTATAACCAAGACTCTTCTCATTGACACCAGATAAATATTCACCAGCTGTTTCACTTGGGTCACTTGTAATCGGTGTCGAAACAGAAGCTAAATCATAGTCACCTTTGTTTACCTTCGAAAGCATAGTATTAAAGTCCATAAATTCAGGATTAAATTCTACACCTATCTCTTTATAATTCTCTTTGGCAATTGGAATTAGTAAATCACTATCCTTAGCCGAACTTGGGCCGAAATAAGAAAGCTTTAATTTTTGACCATCTTTTTCACGAATTCCATCCGAACCAGCTTTCCATCCCGCTTCATCTAATAATTTTTTCGCTTTTTCTTTATCGTATTCATATTTATTAACCCCTTCTTCCGTATAAGCCCAAGAAGTCGGATGGATTGGTACGTTAGCTACTGTACCGTATCCTTTTAATGCTGTATCAACATACTTTTTGCGATCTAATCCATAAATAAGTGCTTGGCGAACCTTTTTATCCTTTAAGTACGGTTTATTATTATTCATATAAATATAATTAAATGATGCCGCTGTTTCGATTTGAATGTTCGCGAATTGTAAACCTTTCGCCTGTTCAAGAATTTCATCACCAGTACCTAGGCCAGTATAATCAACTTCACCTGTTTGGAATAATTGTAGTTTTGTATCACCAGCAGTAATTTTATAAATGAAGTTTGGAATTTTCGGCTTACCTGCATAATAATTTTCGTTTGCTACAAAACGAACTTCTTGACCTGGAATATACTTTTCAAATTTATATGGACCCGCAGCTATCGGTTTTCCATATAACTCTTTTAAATAATCTAAACTTGTATTTTGTTTATAGTCTTTTCCATAATACGCTTTTGATAACACTGGTCCACCTAAAGCAGTTAGTGTCTGCGAATTAACTTTTTCAGTCATAATTTTAATTGTCTGTGGATCAACAACTTGAATTCCTTCAATAGAAGTTGCTTTTCCTTCTTTATATTCTTTACCACCTTTAACAGCATATTGAGAAATGTCTATTTCACCTTCATATGCCTTATCATGTAAAAGCGTCAATGTGAATGCTACATCATCCGCCGTTAATGGCGAACCATCACTAAATTTTAAATCTTTACGTAAATGGAATGTATATGTTAACTGATCAGAGGAAACATCCCACTTCTCAGCTAATTCTGGAGTTGGCTTTCCTTGTTTATCTGTCGATACAAGAGATGCAAAAATAACAGAAGTTACATTTCCATCCCAACCATTTTGCTGGAAGTATGGTAAAAAGACACCACCCGGTTTACTAATCCCAACAACTAACGTGTCTTTTCGATTTTTTGCTTTATCAGGTACTTTCGTCTTATCTGTAGCAGCAATCTTTTCGATTTTTATATTTTTTAAATCTTGCTGTTTAACTGGTTCTGTAGAAGCCGTATCTTCCTGTCCCCCGCAAGCAGATAACACAAACGAACTACTCAGTAATACTGAAAATACACCAGCCCATTTTTTTGTCTTTTTCTTCATTGTCCCCACCCTAACTTTTTTTAATAATTACACTTTATGAACTGCTTGCCTTATGTATGCCTCCCACAGCAACATTTTATAGCCAATCGGAAAAGTCGGTTTTGAACGTAAAAAAAACAGATGTTTTTGAGGGGTAACAATCTTATTCCGACCTTTCCGGTAGACTTTATGGTTATTAGCTTATATCTTTCAGTATATTTTGTCAATTATTTCTATATAAATATTTTGAGAGTTCTCCAAAAATTATTGAGCAATATTCAATTTAGGTAAACTTAACAATATACCATTATAGTTATCTTCTTGTAATCCTTGAATTCGTGCGTTGTGAGCAGAAACGACTTTACTATTGTTTAAGAAAATAACAGGTGGATCTTCACTTAACTCTTGATATAGTTTTTTATAGATTTCTTTTCGTTTTTCAATATCCAATGTTTCTAATGCCTGCTTAGCTAATTCATCTACTTTCGGATTATGATATCCATCATAATTACGCTTACTTGTCGAAACAAACTCCTCAATTGTTCCGCTCGGATCATCAATCATCGGTGTGGAGACCATCGCTAAATCATAATCTCCTTTAATTACCTTGGAAATCATCGTATTAAAGTCCATGTATTCAGGATTGAAATCTACCCCAATCTTTTTATAATCCTCCTTCATAACGGGGATCATCACATCATTGATTTTACTTGCAGAAGAAGCAAAATAACTTACCTTCAATTTTTGGCCATCTTTTTCACGAATACCATCTGATCCAGCTTTCCACCCAGCTTCATCGAGCAATTTCTTCGCCTTTTCTAAATTATATTCGTATTTATTGATTCCTTCTTCTATATACGCCCACGAAACTGGTGTAATTGGTACATTAACGAGTGAAGCGTATCCTTGGAAATATGTATCAATGACCTTTTGACGCTCTAATCCATAAATAAACGCTTGGCGTACACGTTTATCTTTAAAGTATGACTTCTTATAATTCATTTTAATGTAACCGTATGAACTTCCCGTATACACATTAACATTAGCAAAGCCTAACTCTTTTAATTGTTCAATCGTCTCCGCATTTGTCGTGAAGCCATCATAATCTACTTCGCCCGCTTGAAATTGTTGCAGCTTCGTATCACCTTTTGTAATTTTATAAATAAAGTGCTCAATCTTCGGTTTACCTTCAAAATAATTTTCATTTGCTACAAAACGAACTTCTTGACCTGGAATATATTTATCTAGTTTATAAGCTCCTGCTCCCATCGGTTTTCCGTATAACTCTTTTAAGTACTCTAAATTCCCTCGCTTATACTCTTTACCGTAATAAGCTTTTGAAATCACTTCTCCACCAATTAACGACAATGTTTGGGCATTTACCTTTTCAGTTGTAATCGTAATTGTTTTCGGATCGATGACTTGAATCCCCTCAATAGATGTAGCCTTTCCTTCTTTATATGCTTGCCCACCCTTTATTGCTGTTTGGCTTATGTCCGTTGCACCACTATAAGTTGGATCATGTAGTAAAGTTAATGTAAATGCTACGTCATCCGCTGTTAACGGTGAACCATCACTAAACTTTAAATCATCTTTCAAATGAAACGTATATGTAAGCTGATCCTCCGAAATATCCCATTTCTTCGCTAGAATTGGAATTGGTTTCCCCTCCTTATCCAATCCAACGAGAGGAGCAAAGATAGCTTGTGTTATATTACCATCCCACCCATTTTCCATAAAATGCGGAAGGAATATCCCGCCAGGGCTCGGCATTCCCACTACAAAGGTATCCTTTCTTTCTTTTGCCTTTGCTGGACTTTTTGCTTTGTCACTCGCTTTAATAAACTCATCTTTTACTTTCGGCATCTTTGTTGCTTCATTTGTGCTTGTCTCTTCTTGAGCACATCCTGCTAATAAAACCGATGTACTAAGAAACGTAACAAGTAACCCTTTAAAAACCTTTCGCATAATTCTCACCCTTACTTTCCTGTTTTTTTATTAAGTGGTAACATAACGCCAATTCTGTAACTATCTTTATTTTACCTATAAAAATAGTATGAATTAATTTCAAGATTATTCCTTTTCACTAGTTATGTCAATCCTTGCTAATTGATGTCTTTTAAAAAATAAAAAACACCTTCTATTACCTAATATTCCCGCATAGAATAATAACAATTAACTACCAAGAAGGGGGCGAAAATATGGACAACCTATTCCAATATGTCCTGCACTATGTATTATTAACAATCATGATAGTCGGGGCGTTATTACTATTCCCTTTCTTCCCAAAGTTCGTCCTCTTTTTAGCTTTTTTTATTATGCTCGGGATCGCTATTATAATTTCAACAAGGGAAGATACCACACAAAAAGAAAGCAGAGTTCAGCGCGTAAAGCTGTAACTCTGCTTTCTTTTTTCAGTCATAACGTATTCTTGTTAAACCAATTACGAAAAATACTCCTGCAAATAAAATGAGTATACCAATATATCCTCCTATATCTGCTAATGTACCTCCCATTACAATTAACTCAGTAAAGCCACGCATCGCCCACGTTTGCGGAACAAAATTTGCCGCCGCTTGCATCCATGAAGGCTCAATTTCAATTGGCCAATAAAGACCACTAATCATACACGTTGAAATTACAACGATATTCCCTAGTGCGGACTGTTGTTCTGTTGTTTTCACGATACTTGCCAATAATAAAGCTAGACCAATAACCGCTAATAGCAATACTGAAACGAGTGTAATAACCCCTAATAAATTTCCCCACTGCACATCAAATAATGAATGCGTTAATATCATTAAAACACCAAATTGAATCCACCCTATTAAAAAGAAGGAAAGGATATATCCTGCTAGTATTTGAACTTTTGAAACTGGTGCCCCTAATAAACGAGACCAAACCCCAAGTTGTCTAGCTTTCAAAATAGTTCCCGTCGCACTTAACATGACAATCATGACGAATAGAATTGAAAAACCTGCCGCTCGACCTGTAACGTTATTTAACTTTTGATCATCGTGTAAAATCAATTCTTTTTGAATCGAAACAGGATCTATTTTTGTATAAATTGTTTCATACATCGCTTCCCACGAAGTGTTACTTTTCTTCTCAAAATCTCTTGCTGCACTAACTTCTATCTCCATCTTTTTTAATGCACTTGCTAATACTTGCTCTATAGAAGTTCCACCCGTAAAATCAGCACTGGCTTGAAATTGGATATTTTCTACTTTTCCATCTAGCATACTCTTTTGAAAATCTTTCGGAATGATGATTATACCAGATGATTTCTTATCTTCGATCCTCTGTGTCCCTTCCCTATACGTTACCTTTTCTATAGAAATTAAATCACTTTTCTTTATTTCCTCATAATACTTGCCAGATAATACAGAACCATCTTTATCTACTAAACTAACATTTACTTTCTCATTCCCACTTCCGCCTAAAAGTCCACCGAAAATGAGTGTAAAAATAATAGGCATTCCAAACATGAGTATATAACTTTGTGGCTTAATTAAAATTTGTTTTAATTCTAGCCAACAAAGCGCCCAAACTTTCTTCATCATTTCCCCTCCTATCTCGTACGTAAACGTAACGTTCCAATCATAACGGAGATAATTCCTGCACTACATAAACTTAAAATGACAGGGAATAGCACATCCCAAGATGTTCCCGACATAATATTTAAGAAGCTCGTAAGTGCCCATTTATTCGGAGCAATATTCGCAACTGTTTGAAGTGTATCGGGAAATACGTAAATCGGTAACATTGATCCTCCTAATATAGCTAGTATTTGAATACCGATCCCCCCCATTAAATCTGCCGTTTTTTCCTCACGAATAAAAGCGGCGATTAACATAGATAAACCAGAAACACAAATTGCATAAGAAATTCCCAACACTACTATTTGAGACACATCTTCGCCCCATTCCACATGAAACATAAAGTGTGTAGCAACTATAAATATTCCAAATTGTATACAGGCAAATAGTAATGTACCTAAAAACTTCCCGAATAAAATTGAAAATGAGCTCGTCGGTGTACTGAACAAACGCGCCAATGTTTCAGTTCGTTGCTCTGTTACAACTGACTTTGCACCTACTGTTATGTTATATAGTAAAAACATGACTAACATTGCTGCTGCATAATATTGCATCGCTGCAACTGTTTTTTTGCCTATCGTTCCTTTTTGGATGTTATCCACACTTGCAGTTGCTATCGTCTGTAGACTTCCACTTACCTCTTTTGCAACTTGTGCTACATCACCATGTTGAGATTTCGCTAATTCTGTTACAACACTTTTAGTAGATACTGCGACTGTTTGAACACGTTCTGAAAAAGAGCGGATCATTGACTCAGCAATTTTTGCTTGTATATCTTTTGATGGGTCTATAAGCACCTTTGGTTCTTTTAATTTTCCATCTTGTATTTGTTCGCTCCATTTATTTGGGATGACAATTCCTACATCTATTTTCTTTTCCTTTAACATATCTTCAAGCTCTTCCCGAGAGTTAACTACCTTTACTTTCACATCATCTTTTATTTCTTTAGATTGCAATACATCTTTTTGAAAGACATCTGCAAACTCATCCGTTCCCTCTTGATAATAGCCAATTACTGTTTTCGGTAGTCCACCACTCTCAAATACATTACTTAATGCTGAACCTAAAATGGCCGTTAATACAAGTGGCATAATTAACATCATCATAAATCCGCGCCGATCAATTAAACGGATTTTTAAATCTTTCCATGCAATAATGAAACTTCTCATCTCGTACTAACCCCCTTAATCACGAAGTGAACGTCCTGTTAATTGTAAAAAAAGTGCCTCTAAATTCGGTTCTTTTACTTCCAGTTTTAAAATTTGAGCTTTGTTTTCAACAACTTCTGAAACAACTATGCCAATTGCCTCGCCACCATTTAGTCCAATATCAATCGTGCTACTATCTTCGTCAAAAATAATCCGCTCAACAACAGGTAGTGCCTTCAACTTTTGTAGCAGTTCCGTACTGTAGCGATTTAATTGCAATTTCACCATAAACCCATCTGTTAGACGATTACATAGCTCTCTTTTCGTTCCTAGTGCAATTACCTTTCCATGATCAACGATGGCAATTCGCTCACATAAATACTCAACTTCTTCCATGTAATGACTCGTATAAATGACCGTCATACCTTTTTCATTTAACTTTTTAACAGTCTCTAAAATATGATTTCTCGATTGCGGATCAATCCCGACTGTCGGTTCATCCATAATTAATAACTCTGGTTCGTGCATAAGTGCTGCACCAATATTAATACGCCTTTTCATTCCACCTGAAAATGTTTCAATTTTATCTTTTCCCCGATCCTGTAAACCGACGTAAGCTAACACTTCCTCTGCTCGCTCTTTTGCAACTTTCCCATTTAAACCGTACATCTTTCCCCAAAAAATCAAATTTTCCTTCGCTGAAAGTGTCGGATACAGCGCAATGTCTTGCGGGACAATACCGATTTTCTTTTTCGCTTCTAATGGATACTCTTTTACAGATTTCCCACCAACTTTTATATCACCACTATCGTATGGAATTAACCCGCAAATCATTGATATCGTCGTTGATTTCCCAGCTCCGTTTGGTCCAAGCAATCCAAATGTTTCACCTTTTTTCACTTCAAAAGAAACATTCTTTACGATTTCCTTCTTGCCAAATGATTTCGTAATATGATCTATGACTAACATATTGATTCAGCCCCTTTGTATTCATCTACACTTTCATTGTAGAAAAATTTCTTCTTCTCTCCATCACCCTTAAGATAGAAATACAAAATAAAAAAGCAGCAAATTCTGCTGCTTTTTCACACTTATATATGCCAAAAGTCATGTGTATGTCGTAACGCCATACCTTACTGCGTATATCGCTGCTTGCGTTCGATCTCTCAGTTCTAGCTTACTAATTAAATTAGAAACGTGATTCTTAACAGTTCCCTCTGTAATAAATAGCTTTTCGGCAATCTCTTTATTATTTAACCCCAGTCCAATTGCTCTTAAAACATCTACTTCTCGCTCAGTTAATTGTTTTAGTTGTTCTGGTGGGTTACACTCTACTGCCACTTTCGTCTTTTTTAATTCCTCTATAATTTGCGCTGTTATATCCTGAGGAAGCACAACCCCGCCACTATGCACCGTTAAAATTGCTTGCGCGATTGCATCTGTCTCCATATCCTTCAATAAATAACCACTCGCTCCTTGCTCTAATGCCTCAAAAATAAGCTCACTATCACTAAAAGTTGTTAACATAAGAACCTTTATATAAGGAAACTTTTCTCTAACTAAACGAGTTCCTTCAACACCATTCATACGAGGCATCCGAATATCCATCAAAATAATTTCAGGCTGTAATTGTTTCACCTTTTGTACGACTTCATCCCCATCACTAGCCGTCCCTACCACTTCCAGTTCCGGACGTAAATTTAATATCATTGCCAATCCATCACGAATCAGTGATTGATCATCAACAATCATAATTCGAATCATAACGCTCCCCCTATTACCCATGTTTTTTCTCGGAGTGGAAATTCGATTTTTAGGCGAAAACCTTTTTCTATTTCACTTTCAAATTGAATGATTCCACCATGCTCCTCTACACGTTCTTTCATATTAAGTAAGCCAAATCCAGGGCTTACTTCATTGACTCCCATACCATTATCCAAAATACATAACTTAACTTGTTCCACTGAACAAACTAAACTTACTTCACATAAACTAGCTTTTCCGTGACGTTTTGCATTCGTTAAAGACTCTTGCATAATACGAAGCAACGTAGGCTGTAGTGACAACGGAATCAAAACCGGATCTCCTTGTAATTGAAAAGATACTTGTACTTTCGTCACTTTAGAATATCCATGTAACATTTCACGCATATTCTCTATTATGTTCCCTAGTTTACTTTCCTCTTTTAAGGCATGCACAGAAGCTCTCACTTCTTGAAGTGATTTTCTAGCTAACCCATGGCATGTATGTAAAACCTCTTCTGTAGCGTCCGATTTTTGTTTCCATAAAACCTCCGCCAGTTGTAACTGAACAAGTAATGCCGTCATATTATGACCAACAGTATCATGAATTTCTCGGGCAATATCATTTCGCTCCCGAACAGCTGTCAATTCTTCTACCTCTTTTGCATATAGACGTAATTGCTCATGTGCTTCTTTTAAAGCTGTATGAGATAATGCTAATTCCCCATATTGCTCATCTACCATTTGCCGAGCAGCTGTAAGTTTTTTTATTAAGTTTCCAGCTAAAGCACTGAAAATGATAAACATAAAGTTAATTGCATTACTCTCCAATTCCAGACTCTCTGTATGTTGATACGTATGTAGTATATTTATAAACCAACAAAGAAAGAAAAAAGCGATAAAAAAATAAGTCATCCTTTTACGCCAATCATGAATAAATAATCCTACCGCATCAATTCCAAATATAATTAAATACAAACATGTCTCGGGAAATAAAAACCCTAATAACGCTGTGACAATACCGTTTGTGAGCAAGGTATAAAAAACAAGTTTCCTACTCCCTTTTGCTTTTACAAGCAAAATATGATTCACAATATAAATAAAAAGTGCAATACCGACAAAAATTTGTAAATTTTCTGTTTCACGTGAAACATGATTTGCGTAAACTAAGCAAATCATGATGATTGTAGCAATCCGCGCATATCCTAACATAAAATTCTCCCCACGTTTTAGTGACCTAAAGTTCATTCTCTTATCACAGCAACAAGAAAATTATACCAATTTTTCTACTTTCATTATACTAAAAAGAGCAAGCCCTCCCCAAAAATATGAGAAAACAACTTGCTCTTTTTCATTCTATTTTCTTTACTCCACAATATTCTCTAACTCATTATATAACTCCGCTCGTAAAAACTCTTTTTTCGTTTTTTCTTCATATAATTGTTCAAGCATTTCAACATCAACTACATTTTCCATTTTACATTCGAGTGCATATATATCTTCTTCTATATGCATTAACTCGTTTTCAACTGCCTCTAAATCCCTAGACTTCTTCTTTTTTATAGACATTACTTCTAACGCTTTATTCCCTTGCTGTTGCTGCTTCTGTTTTACTACTTGTTTCTCAATTCTTTCTTCCCACTTTTGACGAGCCCATGCATAGTTCCCTGCAAACTCAAATAATTTGTGCTCATCAATCCAATATGTCTTTTCAAACAATTTATTTAAGAAATAACGATCATGTGAAACAGCTAAAATCGTCCCATTATATTGTTCAAGGGCCTCCTCTAAAACTTCCCTTGATTCAATATCAAGATGATTCGTCGGTTCATCTAAAATAAGAAAGTTAACATCTTGATACATAAGTTGCGCGAGCCTTAACCTCATTTTTTCTCCACCGCTAAGTTGCGTTACTTTCTTAAAAACAGCTGGACCATAAAATAAGAAACGAGCTAATATATGTCTTGCTTCTCCCTCTGTTACAGCCACGCAATCTCTGAAAGCTTCCAATACATTGTTCTTCATATTCCCGTACGCATGTTGCGATAAATAACCGATTTTCACACTACTACCAATCCGAATTTCTCCAGCATCTTGCTGCATTTCTTTTAGTAATAGTTTTAATAACGTAGTCTTTCCTGTACCATTACGTCCAACGATAGCTGCGCGCTCTTGAAAACGAATATGCAAATTTACTTTCTCGAATAAAGATCGTTCATCAAATCCTTTACTCACTTCTTTCATTACAACAACATCTTTCCCGCTTCTCTCTTGCCCTTCAAACTGAAGTCCCATCTGTTTTCTATCCAAAATGGGTCTCTTTAGTTTCTCTATGCGCTCTAATGCACGTTCCATATTTCTGGCTCTCTTATGCAATCCTTCATTCGGCGGATTCGCTTGATTTGCCCATTCACGTAGACGCTTAATTGCTTCTTTCATTTTCTTTATTTTCTTTTGCTGTTCTTGATACGCTTGAAATTCTTGAAGCAGCCTTTCTTCCTTTTCCTCAACAAACTGTGAATAGTTCGTATGATATACGTGAATTTCTCCATCTTCTAAATCAAAAATTTTCGTTACAACTTCATCAAGGAAATAGCGATCATGCGAAATGACCATAACTGTTCCTGTATATTCTTTTAGAAATTGCTCTAACCACTCGACTGCAAATAAGTCCAAATGATTTGTTGGTTCATCTAACAAAAGTAGATCTGGTTTCTGCAATAGCATATACGCAAGGCTTACTTTTGTTTGTTCTCCACCACTTAACTCCATAAATGATCTTGGAAATAGTTCCGTCACCTGTAGACCATTTGCTACCTTCATAATATTCGCTTCTATTTCATAACCACCGAGAAACGCGTACCTTTCTTGAATTACTCCGTATCTCTCCATCAATTTTTGTAAAGCAGATGATTCCTGTTCTTCCGCCATATTTTTTTCTAAGGCATGCATTTCTATCTCCAACTCTTTTTCCTTTTTAAAAGCGGAGCTTAATACATCATATACATTCATTTCATTATTAAATTTTGGAATTTGTGCTACATGACCGATGCATGTACCTTTCTTCATATGAATGGCTCCTGCATCCAAACTCTCCATTCCTGTTAGAAGCTGAAAGATAGTTGTCTTCCCACTACCGTTACGACCAACTAATCCAATACGTTCTCCATTCTTTATTTCAAGCGATATATTTTCAAATATGATGTTTCCACCAAAAGATTTCTTTACATTATTTACACTACAAATTGTCATTTTCCGTACTCCTTTCAATATAAAAAACCATGGGAAAGAAACATTCCCCATGGTTTTTGTCATAGAAAAAGGAAGCCAAATAGCTCCCTTTTCACACGTTTATCAAAAATGGGTGAAGAGACTTCTATCGTTCAATAGCTACTATGCAATTGTTAAAAAAGGGCATACGTATCCCGTTAACAACTGCATCATGAAAAATCGCACGACAAATATAGATATAATCTAAAAATTTTGCGCGCGTAGCTAAAGAACATTTCATCTCATTCACTCCTTTCGTACGGAATTTAATACTTACTTCTTTATTATACTTCCCCGATTTATGTTTGAATAGTCATTTTTCTGAAAATAATGAAGATAGACTAAACATTTCAATAAGTGACATCAAATCTTACAAAACTGTTATGTTCACGTAATGGAAAGCGATAGTACGAAAAGATGCCTCCCTATACAATAAAGATGTAAACAAGAGAGACAAAAACAAGGAGGAAACAATCATGATGAAAGAAATCGTAAAAGCAATCTTTGAGGTATTAGTGAACGGACAAGCAGTTGTAAAAGAACTAAACGAACTATAAAAGGGAGGAAAGAACTATGATGAACATGGTAAAAATGATCTTACATGCTTTAGTTGATGCGAAAGCAGTTAGCCATGAATTAAACCAACAATAAAAAGGGGTATATGAATATGAAGAAAGCCATTATTGTAATCGCAAGTACAGCAATTGCCTTATACACAATAAAAAATAGAAAAAAGAAACAAAATGAAAATGCTCTATATTATCCATACACACTATTAAAGAAAAAATAAAAGACAAGGTACCCTATTACAATGAGGATATCTTGTCTTTTATTTTTCCCTATTCCCTTTAAAGGATTTCCTTCTCCTTTTCCCGAATGTATTAAGCGGGATTTTTACATATATTTTAAAGGGGCATATACAAATGGATACACAACAACTATATTTTTTAAACGATATCGGTAAACAAAAACCAGAAAGCATTCGGAACAGAAGCGCTGCATGTCCTTTTTGTGACAGAGAAAATTTAACGGATATTTTAGCAACTGAGGGCTCTATTATTTGGTTAAAAAATAAATTTCCTACATTAAAGGATACCTTTCAAACCGTGCTAATCGAAACAGATAATTGCGAAGACCATATCGCAACATATACAGAAGAACATATGAGAAAACTAATTCGCTTCTCTATTCTCCATTGGTTAAACTTACAGGAAAATGAAGAATTCACTTCTGTGATTTTATACAAAAATCATGGTCCATTTTCAGGCGGAAGTTTGCATCATGCACATATGCAAATTATCGGAATGAAACATGTAGACTATCTTGAAAATATTGAGGAAGCAAATTTCCAAGGGGTAATTGTTCAAAAAAATGAACGCATTGAACTCAATATTTCAGAGCGTCCTATTATCGGCTTTACTGAATTTAATATCATCATTGAAGATATTGCATTTATAGATGAAATGGCCAATTATATTCAGCAAACTGTACGTTACATACTGACAGATTTCCATAAAGGATGTAGTAGTTATAACTTATTCTTCTATCACTTAAACAGGAAAATCATTTGTAAAGTTGTTCCTAGGTTTGTCGTTTCACCGTTGTATGTAGGATATAAAATACCGCAAGTTTCTACAAAACTAGAAGATGTAAAAATACAACTAGCGCAGTATTTCACGAAAGAAAAGGATGAAATTATTCATAAAAAAACAGAGTAGGTATAGAAAACCTACTCTTTGATTACACCTTTATTTCGATAGTATACATCCTCTAATCCGATGTTATACTTCATATTGTTATCCGTCCACTCTGGTCCTAAATTCCCTGGCCATCCAGATGTATTCGCTATATATTTCAGTAATGCAAAATCAGTCAAACCTTTTTGCACCCCGCGCTTATAACCTTTCATTAAATGCGGCATTGCAATTTGCGCATTTGTACGTGGATCTTTCAGCTCTTCATCAGTTAAATGATCTGGCGCAAGCCCACCACCGCGGTGTAATTGAAACAATCCGAATGAAGTTCCGTTATCTCCAACACTTCTTGGATTTAACCTACTTTCATGTTCGGCAATTGTAAGAGGTATCCATTCCGGAAGGTTTACGTTCTTTGCTTCCTCTATAATGATTTGTTTCATCTGTTTTGCTTCTTCTGAATCAACATAGCTTGTTTCATTCATTAGCTTACCCATTCCTTCAGACTTTCCTTGGAAATATAAATACACTCCAAGAACAACTAAAAATCCTACAAAGAATTTCTTCACTACCTCTACCTCTTTCTCCGCTGAAATTTGTCCCCTTTCAGCCTTCCTTTTACAATTACCAACACTCTATCATTCTCTTACCTTTCAATCATAGCAAATTACTATACATATTATCATCATGCTTTAGACCGATTTTGCGAAAAAACATATGGTAAATACGTGCAAAAATGTAACTTACATGGACTATAACTTATTTTTTGTATATAATTGTAAATTGAATTCTATATATAGAATAGGAGCATAAATAAATGAAAAAAACTCTACTAATCTTTTTCAGCATTTTACTACTCATTCCTATACATACCTCTGCACAAACATCATCAAAATCAAAAGTACTCGTTTTGTATAGTACAGAAGACAACAAAATTACAAACAATGTACAAATCCTTAATACTCAGTTAGGGCACTTTACAAAAAATATAACAGTAAAAAGCTTAAAGGAAGTAAAGGAAAGTACTGAATCATCTTCTTATACACATATTGTTTATATCGGAGAGAAAAAAGAAGATTTTTCTATTGCAGCAAAACAATTTCTAGAAAACTTCTCAGGTCCCGTATTAGTTTTAGGACAAAATGTTGAACAATTATCTAATCGTTTTTCTTTCATTACCTCGAAAGAAACCGATATACGAATTCACACTATAGAATATCCGACTAACCAGTTAAAAAATGAATTACATGAAGAACGCTTAATGAAGAAAATTGAAACAAAAGGAACAACTCTTGCTTACGCCTTGAGTGCTGATGGAACTCATCCGTTAATCATTCAGCAAGGAACATCCTATTATGTTGCAACTCCAAACCTTTTCGATTGGATGTCTCATTACGTCGGTGAAATGTTATTTTCTTATTTCGGACAAAAACCTGAAACAAATAAAACTTCAGCTTATTTACGCCTTGAAGACGTTCATCCAGCTGTAGATGTAAAGCAATTAAAAGAAATCGCTGAATTACTAAAAGAGAAAAAGCTCCCTTATATGATTACGGTTATCCCTGTTTACAAAGATCCAGACACAGGAAAAACAGTACATTTAAAGGATAACTCTGAATTAATCGATGTTTTACACTTTATGCAAGATAATGGTGGCTCTATCGTTATGCATGGTTACACACATCAGTTTTATGATAGTGAAACTGGCGAAGGTTTTGAATTTTGGGATGTAAAAACAGATCAACCAATTCGCCAACCGAACCATGAAAAACCAAAGACAAAAGAAGATTTTCATTCTACAGAAGACTATAATAAATACGTAGAAAACGGAAAATCCTTCGAAGAAAAATATATTAAAGATCATATTGAAAAAGGGATTACAGAGCTTGTAGAAGCTAAATTATATCCAGTTGCCTTTGAAGCTCCGCACTATACAATGTCTCAAAAAGGATATGAAATACTATCACAATATTTTTCAACTTATGTAGGACAAATACAACTAAACGATACAACTTGGAAATCAATGCACTCACCGGCTTATATAAGTACACCGTCATTTTTACATGGGATGAAATTAATTCCTGAAACTGTTGGCTTTATTGAAGAAGGTAAGCCACAAGCTATAGCAAAAATGAAAGAACGTGCTTTATCTATCACTAAACTATCTGATGGAATTATCAGTGCATTTTATCATCCTTACTTGGGCGTTGAACCATTAAAAGAAGTATTAAAAGAACTAGAAAGTATTCCAAACATAGAGTGGATTGATTTACAAAAAGAAACGAATGAAGTAAAAATGAAAGATATTCATATTACTACTAATAAAGACGGCATTCACGTTGAAAAACCAACAAGTGCGAATGACATAATTGATTATATAAAACAATATGGGTTCTTCCTTATAATTGGGTTCATTATAATTGTCTTTCTTTTATTATTAAGACGTGCGAAAAAATTAGAGTCATAAAAAAACACCAAGCGAGATGCTTGGTGTTTTTTTATGACTCACTAACTTTATAAAATCGCACCGTATTCGCATATATTTGCTCAGTAACTTTCTCTACTGATATTTTTTTTATTATACTAATTTCTTGTAATACATCTTTTATCATATAAGGATGTGTCATCGTATCCTTCTGAAATTCCCACGGCCCATCTGTTTCTACCATCATATATTCAAGCGGATAATACGAAACGATTTTTCTAATTTTCTCCTTATGTAAAACATCCGGTGTGATAGAAATATAATAACCGTTCCTCATCATCCGTTTCATTGTCTCTTCACTTCCTTTAAACCAATGAAAGTGTGCACGCGAAACTTTATATTCTTCAAGTAAATCACATACAGTGTCAGTATCTTCATAAACCGCATGCAATATAATTGGTAAATCGTATTTACTAGCTAGTTCCACAAACTTTTTTAACACCGCTATGTATGGATCAATAGCAATATTTTCATCTTCTTTCCTTAAATAATATGGGAGTCCCACTTCACCAATCGCAACAATTTCATCTACATGATCTTCAATTAATTTATAAATTTGCTCACATTCCTCTTTATGAATCGGCTGTTCCGGATGAAAACCTATTGCTGGATGTACAAAAGGATATCGCTTTGCTAAAGATAAAGTTTCTAGACATGATTGATAATTCATAGATACCGCAATAAGCCCTTGTATCTCTTTACTGTTTTCCACATCTATAAATAATCTACTTTTCTCTTCATTCTTATATTGATCAACATGTATATGACTATCAATCAATTTCATCTTTATGCCCCCATAAAAAAAACAAGAAAGGGTCTTCCTTCTTGTTTTATGATCTATATTAGTTAACAATTAAATTTGTTATTATATCAAATAATCCAATACATACTACGGCAACAGTAAAGTAGCTACAGAAATCTTTAATTGGAAACTTCACTACTTCTTCTTTACGCATCCCAGTTTTCTCCCTTCTTAATATATCCCTAATTATTTTTTATCTATTTGTATCTATTATGCAAAAAATATGACAAAATTACTATCGAATTAACTTACGTAAACCTTACAATGTTGTAAGGTTTGAAAAAAGAGCCTCATCTAAATAGAGATGAGGGCTATTAAAAATTAGTTGGTTTTTCATTCTTCATTAACATTACAAACAGAAAGTGATACAGTAAGACTTTCTAGTTACACTATATGAAATTTACTATATTTTAACCATCGAATTACATTACAGAAGACTTACATGTTTGTAAGCTATGTGTAATGTAATTCGATAGTTTCCCTTACCTATATTTCGTACAATAAAGTTAGAAAGTAAGCCAAATAAGAAGAACACTCACATAACCAAATTACATTGCTAGTAGCCGACTCTTCTTATACCTTTCACTTATGCTACTACAATGTACCCCCTTCCCCTTTATATAATAAGAAAAGCCTTAGTCCATATGGACTAAGGCTTTTTCACGAACCTAAAATACCCCTACCTAGTATTTTTATTTTCGACAAAAAATAGGCGGGGGTATAATTCGCTATCTCATCGTTAAAAGTTTACTCTTCGCATTAATAGGAATATTTCCAGCTTCAATTTCTTCAATTGCCTCGCCGTAGCGTCCTTTTGCGTACACCTTTAATGCTTCATCTCTCTTTAACATATGCTTAACAGTCTTCTTTATTTTTTGTTCTCTTCCACGTTCATCAAATGCAATAAATTCATATTCATACCATTCATCACCGACATGCTGACCAATCGCATCCACAATTGTATAGTATTCTTTCGTCGTATAAAGCGGATTATATTTATCAATAACTGGTCCAAGTTTCGTAGGTAGTAATACTACTACTATCACTACCATAGCTATTACAGTAGTAATTATTTTTTTCTTCATAATACTGATCTTCCTCCTCTGCAGGATACTTATACATCCATTCTAAAGAGCAGGAATTTAATCTACCATTCAATCCCATTACATTACCCTTACATTTTTGTAAGAATAAAGTGAAACTTTAATCAGTGGGGGTTTACGGGCAGTTGATCTCCCACCTAACTTCTTTGCTCCAGCTGAATTTTGAGGTGGGAGTTCTACTGCCCGTTAATGCGGGATAAAAAAAGATGAACGAATTTTCTCGTTCACCTTTTAGCTTGCTTTAAAGCCACCGCCAAGTACATCACGCACATCGTGAATGACAACGAAGGCATCTTCATCAACTCTACTAATAACTTGCTTTAACTTAACAAGCTCTTGTTTATTAATAACGATATATAAAACTTCTTTATTTTTACCAGTATATCCGCCGCGTCCTTCTAATACAGTGACACCGCGTGTCATGTTTTTCGTAATAGTCTCTCGAATTAAGTCTGGTTGATTTGAAATAATCGTAACAGCTGTTTTTGTATCCATACCTTCCACGATGAAATCAATTACTTTCGCTCCGACAAATACGGCTACAAGTGTATACATTGCCTTTTCTTGTCCTATTATAAATACAGAACCCGCAATTACAACGATATCAATAATAAGTACGCCTTTACCAACGCTCCAACCTAAATATTGATTTGCTAGTCGAGCTAAAATTGCCGATCCTCCTGATGTACCTCCAGCTTTGAACATACAGCCTAATCCGATACCTACAAATACACCAGCAAATAAAGCTGCTAGTAACGTATCACTATTTACTTGATATTCGATATGTTCTGTAACATATAAAAACAAAGATGTTTCCACAATACCTATAATTGTGTAAACCATCGTTTTCTTATCAAAAAATTTATAACCTACAGCTAATAAAATTGCATTCAAACCAAAATTCACAATTCCTGGTGACCAATCAAATAAATAGTACGTAACAACCGTTAAACCAATAATTCCACCCTCTGATAAACGGTTTGGAATTGCAAAGTAATTAATACCAATTGCGAATAATAATGAACCAATTGTAATTAGTGTTATTTCCTTTATACGTTGATTAACCATAGTTCATACCTCCCCCCATTTGACATTGTATCACTATCTCCTAGAGGTTTAGAAGTTGTTTTTATTCCGCATTTTCCCTCACAAAGACCAAGATATTATGTTTAAACAAAGGGGTGATTAATTATTCATATTCGCTCTAACTGTACGGACAAAGCGCTCCACATTCCCACTCTGAATATACTTAGCTCTAATGGTTTCACGATTACAAGTACATTCGAAATATGGACGGAAATCTATGTCATCTATATGCAAATATGAATACTCTTCAAATATCGCAGGATAGCACGGAAATTTCCCGTAAAACAGAAGACGTCTAGTAGTGGCAACAAAAATCCCATGTTGATAACATAAAGTAAAGTCATCCTTTTCAAATATCCCTACGACAAACGCTAAAATCTTTTCGTCATCCTCTACATATTTTTTCATACTTAATAAAAGTTCATTCATGCATATCCCTCCAAATTCTATTCATTGTTTTAACACTTGAAAAGAATCCATGGATTATTACAGACCGGTGTAACTCTTTTATAAAGTATGAAACGCGTTTCCTGTCAAAGACATTTCAAAAAATAATCCGTTATGTGATTATACACATAACGGATAAATACTAAACCGTCGAGCGTTCCACAAGTTTATACGGAATTTCCATCTTTTCTTGTTTAGAACTTTCATCACTTACTTGCCTATAAAACATTTCAAAAGCCGTCTTACCTATTCCCTTTAAATTTTGGTCAATGGTTGTCAGTTGTAAAACTTGAGAAATCGGTTGATTATCAAAACCAATAATCGCTAAATCCTCAGGAACTTCAATACCTAATTTTTCAACTTCTGTCATGATCCCAATAGCAACTTCATCTCCTGCCACTATTAATGCTTCAGGAGGATTCTCCATCTCCTTGAATTGATGTGCAACTCTTACACCATCTTCTAACGTAAAGCATTCTGTGAAAATCCGATCTTCCATCACTTCTTCATCTATTAATTGTAGCTGTTGTTTATAAGCATCAAAACGTTTCTTACTACTTGGCCCTAACTTTCTTCCCGTACAATATCCAATCTTCTTATAACCTTTTTCAATAAGGTAACTCATCCCTAATTGAAAGGCATTAAAATGATCTGTATATACACTCGATATGCTTTCAATATCATTATCCTCACAAGCAATAACCGCCCCATACGCTGCATAAGGCTCTATAGTTTCCCACTCATTGGCACGAGAACAAATGATAAGACCGTCTAGTTGCTTTGTTTTCAACATATGTAAACTTTTCATTTCTTCTTTTTTATTGTAGTTCGTTTGACAAAGAAGCACCCTGTAATTATGAGCTAACGCAACTTCCATCATTCCACCCACCATCGCATCAAAAGACGGATGATTAATATAAGGTAAAATCACGCCAACAATATTCGTCTTCCCTTTTGATAAATGAACAGCATTTGCATTTTGCGAGTAATTCAATTTCTCAACTATTTCTAAAACAACTTTCCTTTTTTCTTCACTTACATATGGATGATCATTTAATACCCTCGAAACAGTCGTAACTGAAACCCCAGCCATCTTTGCAATATCTTTAATATTAGCCATACACTCACCTCTACTTTTAACTTAATGAATCACATGAACATATGTCAAATCTTCTCATCATGACACTTTCATTCGTTTTTCTTACAAAAGTGTAATTTTCCTGTAAGCTAATTCGATAGTGACTCTCCGCAACATTTCATATAATTAAGTCAGAAACAGGGCAACAACCATTTGAAAAGGAGCGGATCTATATGATGAACAAAATGAAAACGAACAATTTCTTAAATACAATGAGCTTGGTATTTTCCGCTCTTATCGATGCAAAAGCTGTTGCTTCTACATTAAACAAGTAAGGAGAATGCATTATGAACAACATCACTTTTAATAAATTAGATTTTTTAGGACTAGCTAGCGGCACGGTTCTTCTTACTGCTTTCATTTACGCTGCTACACTATAACTTTGTGTCCCCTTTCCCCTTTATATAAATAATAATAAAAAAGACGACCATCTATACCCGGTCGTCTTTTTTAGCTTTGATTCGGCTGCAAAACTTCCTTTAGTTCTTCAAACTTTGCATTTAATTCATCTGTCATCATCTTCATAGCCGTTTTTCGATCTATTTGTTCTTCAGCATCGATTTGAATTGGGTCTCCAAAAACTAATCGCGCTTTTTTTCCTTTTATCAATTCTTTTATACTTGATGGACCAACATAAGCTGCCGGTATTAACGGAACGTTAGAACGCATTGCAATCGTAACAGCCCCAGCTTTTAGTGAAACGTCTTCTGATGACCTCGTCCCACTCGGGAAAATCCCTACTACTTTTCCTTCTTTTAATAAACGTGATGGAATTTTTAATGTGCTTGGCCCTGGATTCGCACGGTCTACAGGGAATGCATTTACATTTTTAAAAAACCAATTTTTAAATTTCCCTTCAAACAATTCTTTTTTTGCCATGTAATGAATTTGGGTTGGGTACATTCCTGCCGCTAGCATTAAAACATCCATAAAACTTGTATGTGTACACGCAACAACGTAAGGGCCATCTTCCGGTAATTTCTCTCTCCCTTGTACTTCTACCTTCCCAGCCATTTTAAATATATATTTCAACGAAAATGTAATTGGTTTATACATTTGTTTCGTTCCTTTCTGAATATCCGAAGTATAATCATTTTCTTACAACGATTATAACACTAAGTTTTAGGAGTTGGTAATAAAAATAAGTATTTATTGTTAAATTTCAATTCTTACAAAAGTGTAATTTTCTTGTAAGCTAATTCGATAGTGGCTCCCTCCACTATCTTATACAATTAAGTCAGAAAGTAACAACAACCATTTGAAAAGGAGCGGATCTATATGATGAACAAAATGAAAACGAACAATTTCTTAAATACAATGTGCATAGTATTTTCCGCTCTTATCGATGCAAAAGCTGTTGCTTCTACATTAAACAAGTAAGGAGAATTTATAATGAATAACATGACTTTTAATAAATTAGATTTTTTAGGACTAGCTAGCGGCTCGATTCTTCTTACTGCTTTCATTTACGCTGCTACGCTTATATAACTTTGTGTCCCCTTTCCCCTTTATATAAATAATAATAGAAAAGACGACCGTCTATGCCCGGTCGTCTTTTTAATTTTTTCTTTCCTTCAAGTCTTTTAAAAGCTGTATCAGTTCAGCTTGTTGTTTTATATTTTTACGACCGTTTCGATTAATTGCTGCAAGCTCGCAGGCAACTCCAGCAGCAAAGAAAAACAATAAACTTTCTAACATATAAAATCCTCCAGTTGCCTATTAAACAGCTTGACGCAATTGCTTTTCTTGCAAAATTTGTTTATTTATATTTTCTTCTTTTCTCTGACAAACATTATTACGAATAAGCGCTGCAATAACAAATAATGTTCCTACAATATCAAATGTCGTTATTTTATACCCTTGTATCATCATAATAACTAACGTAGTAATTGGCACAAAGTTAATAAATAAAATACCATTAATGGATGATAAGATTTTCACACCGTAGTTCCAAGCAAGTAGTGCTACGATACCTGGTAATGTCATCATAAATAACAAATCATACTTCACAATAGAAATCGTTTCCATACTTGGAACAGACACATATCCAAGCACTGTAATGACTACAGTTATAATCCCTGTGACAGTTGTACCCAATACACACGTCAAAGTAGAATAGCGTAATGTTGACCAATCGCTACACGTTTGACCACCCATCGTATAAATTACCCATCCTACAACACCAACAAATATAAATGCTAGCGAAAACATGTTATCTTTCAATGTTAAAAAGAAACTCATATCACCTTTCGTAATAACAAATACAGCTCCTACAAATGCGATAATCATGCTCGTTATCATATACTTCTTCGGCTTTATATTTTTATATCCCCATAAAATACAAATTGAAATCATCGGCATAAGCGCCTCCATAATAGAAGCTACCATCACACCTGATTTTCCCATTAACATTTGTCCTAGAAAAATTAATACATTATATACAGTAAACGCCATTGTTCCAAAAAAGACGAGTAACTTTCCTCTTCCTTCTAAGCGAAATGCTTTCTTTCCTTCTTTCATTAGCAATAATACAATCAGTACAATTGCTACCGCCCCATAACGAATAAACGAAAAATAAAACGGATCTATGTATTCTAGCGCATGATCAGCAACCGGAAACATCGCTCCCCATGACATACTTGCAATTAAACACGCTAAAGCACCTATTATCATTTGACCTTTTCTCACCACAATCCCCCGCTTCTTTCTATTTGCACAAGGAGAATTGTAAAAGAAAAAATATATCACGTAAAATGATTCAAAATGATGTTAACTATCATTTATAATGATAGTTAACATCAAGGGGGAGCATAAAATGGAATTACGAGACTTACAAATCTTCCAAAGCGTTGCCGACCGCGGTAGTGTAAGCGGCGCAGCAAAGGAATTAAATTACGTACAATCAAATGTAACCGCACGTATTAAACAATTAGAAAACGAGCTGAAAACACCTCTCTTTTACCGTCATAAGCGAGGCATGACTTTAACAGCTGAAGGAAGAAAAATGCTCGTTTATGTTCATAAAATTTTGCAAGATGTTGAAGAGCTAAAACAAGTGTTTTTAGATAGTGAAACACCATCTGGCATATTAAAAATTGGTACAGTCGAAACAGTCAGTACATTACCTACCATCTTGTCTTCTTACTATAAAAGCTATCCAAATGTCGATTTATCATTACAAGCTGGTCTAACGGAAGAACTTATTAGAGAAGTACTTGATCATCAATTAGATGGCGCCTTTATATCAGGTCCTATTAAACATCCACTAATTGAACAATACGATGTTAGTACTGAGAAATTAATGCTTGTTACACAAAATAAAGCTTTTCATATAGAAGAATTTACTACGACGCCCCTACTCGTTTTTAATCAAGGATGTGGATACCGTTCCAAGCTTGAACGATGGCTTAAAGATGAAGGTTTGCTACCAAAAAGAATTATGGAATTTAACATATTAGAAACTATATTAAATAGCGTAGCGCTCGGTCTTGGGATTACACTCGTCCCCCAGTCTGCGGTGCAGCACCTTTCTACAGCAGGTAAAGTCCACTGCCATCCAATTCCGGAGAAATACGGCAGTATTTCAACTGTTTTCATACGCCGTAAAGATAGTTACATGACCAATTCGATGCGCAGCTTTTTAAAAACAATTAAAGAGCACCATCATATCAATATGCTTTGAAGGACATTCTTACATGAATGTCTTTTTTTCTTACAAAAGTGTAATCCTCCCGTAAGCTAATTCGATAGTTGCAGGCAGCCATATTTCATATAATTAAGACAGAAAGCAGGGCAACAACAATTCGAAAAGGAGCGGATACGCATGATGAACAAAATGAAATCAAACAAATTTTTCAATACAATGGGCATGGTGCTATCCGCACTTGTCGATGCAAAAGCTGTTGCAACTACATTAAACAAATAAGGAGAGATTATAATGAACAACATTACTTTCAAAAAATCAGACTTTATCGGACTTGCAAGTGGAGCTACTCTTCTTACAGCTTTCATTTACACACTTGCTCAAAGTCTTGTTTAACAATTCGTTTCCCCAAACCCCTTTATATATAGAAAAAGCTGCTCGTCTTATAGACAAGCAGCTTTTTAGTTTGTTTCATATATAATTTGGCCTGTTTTCGTAATATCGTATCCGCCAATCGCTTTTAACTCATTATGAAATTCTTCCGATTGCAGAATGTCTTTCATAACTTCAATAAGCTCTTCGTTTTCTTTATTCTTCAAAACTACTAAATCATACTGTTCTTTCATTATCGGAATAAAGTCTACATTTACAATTTGCGAAACCTTTTCTGACCCTACTCCAACATCAGCTTTTTCGTTCGCAACTTGCGAAGCAACACCAAGATGATTTGATTCTTCCCATTCATATCCACTAATATGTTCTTTATTTAACTTTTGAATTCGTAATTGTTCATCCACTAGCACCCTAATACCAGAGCCTTTTTCTCGATTCACAAATTTTATAGAGGATTGGGATATATCAGCCCACGTTTTTATTCCTTTCGGGTTCCCTTTTTGCACATAAAACCCAACATTTCTTGCCAATAAATTAATCATAATACATGGTTGTCCAACTAAAATACGCTTTACGTAAGGAACATTATACGTACCCGTTTCGCCATCAAACAAATGCAGACTAACGATACTTCCTTCTCCTTGGTACATCTTCACTAAACTCGTTAAACTTCCTTGATATGCTCTTAATATATTAGAATTGGGTAAACGATTTTCTATATGTTTTGCCAACATATCTAACGTTAGTTCTTGACCACTAATGATGCGTGTATTCGAGGTACTAATTTCGTCCTTCTTTACAGGAGTAAATTGCATCTTACCTGTTTTCATTTGCTTTATATATTGTTCTAAATCAGCTGCATCAATGCGCATTTGTCTACCAACTCTATAAGAAGGCAGTTCTCCTTTTTTAATTAGGTCGTATACAGTTAATTTTGATACTTTTAATCGCTTTGCTACTTCTTCCGTTGTGTAGGAATGATGATCCATAGACGATTCCTCACTTTCTTCCTTCATTGTAACAAAGAAAAGAATATTTCTCCTATTTTTTAAAAACAACTCAATCGTTTAAATTATATTCAATTATAACTAGTTATATTTAGTTATATTTAGTTATAATTGAATATATCAAAACGAAAGGGGATTTTTTTATGAACAAATTCACATTACGATCCATCGGGGCACTTATACTTTCTTTCCTTCTTATATTTAGTGCTGCTTGTACAAGTGGGGAAAAGAAAGAAAAGTCAGCTGCTAAAGAGGGACAAACAGTCGAACTGACTATCTCAGCTGCTGCTAGCTTACAAGATGCATTAAAAGAAATTGAAAAACAATATAAAGAGAAAGATCCTAATATTAAACTCTCTTTTAACTTCGGTGCTTCTGGTGCACTTCAACAACAAATCGAACAAGGTGCGCCTGCCGATTTATTCTTCTCTGCGGCAGAAGATAAATTTCAAACTCTTGTTAAAAAAGGATTCATTAATGAAAAAGAAGGGAAAAATCTTCTTGGAAATGAACTAGTTCTAGTCGTCCCAAAAGATAGTTCTCTTACAAAAATCCAAGATTTAAAAAATGAGAAAATCAAGAAAATCGCACTTGGTACACCTGAATCAGTACCTGCTGGGAAATATGCAAAAGCTTCTCTCACACATGAAAATCTTTGGAATGACATTCAAAATAAAATCGTATTTACAAAAGATGTTCGCCAAGTGTTAACATATGTAGAAACAGGTAATGTCGATGCTGGTATTGTATACAAAACAGATGCTCTCATTTCAGACAAAGTAAAGATTGGCGAGACGGCAGCTGCTACTTCTCATGAACCAATCCACTATCCTTTAGGCGTTATAAAAGAATCGAAGCATAAGAAAGAGGCGACTTCATTTTATGAATATTTGCAGTCAAAAGATGCACAATCTATCTTTAAGAAATATGGATTTACAGTCCTATCATAATTGCCATGAGCTTTGATGATATTTTGTCACCTGTCTTTCTATCTTTACGAGTAGCTGCATGCGCCACCATTATCGTCACAATTTTAGGAACGATTATCGGTCGGTCACTAGCACGCTCCTCATGGAGATATAAAGTAATACTAGAAACTATTTTCTTATTACCAATGGTTCTTCCGCCAACTGTAATCGGCTTTTTTCTCATTATTATTTTTGGAAATAGCAGCCCCATTGGAAAGTGGATAGAATCGTTATTTCAGCAGTCCATTATGTTTACATCTACTGCTGCTATCATTGCTTCTACAGTTGTCGCATTTCCGCTCATGTATCAATCAGCAAAAACAGGATTTTCCATCGCGAATGTGCAAATTGAAGATGGTGCGCGCGACCTTGGTGCGAGTGAATATCAAGTTTTTCTACACGTTACACTCCCACTTGCATTCCCCGCACTACTTAGCGGTATGATTTTAAGCTTCGTTCGCGCACTCGGGGAATTTGGTGCTACTTTAATGTTTGCAGGAAATATACCTGGCAAAACACAAACGATTCCAACTGCAATTTATATGGCTATTGATGCAAGTAATATGCAACTCGCTTGGACTCTTGTCATCATAACAATTAGCATGTCATTACTATTTTTATTATGTATTCAAATCATTAACAAGCGAATTACCACTTCCTAAAGCAGTTTTCGACAAAAGCTGCTTTTTTTATTTCCCGAAAAATAAAATGACCTAACTAATGACTGAATTTTATTTCTTATTTAAATATACATTTTATTTGAATTCACTTTCTAAAATAGGTAATTTCCTGTTATTATATGAAAGTGTTTCAAAAAGTGAAGAAATGAAAACGCATTTATATCGTAAGTTCTTCATCCTGTTTTAGCGATCGGTAATCTTCTACTCTATTAGTGGGGCATTACCGATCGTTAGAACGATATGTAATTATATTGGTATAGAAAACCGAAGGGAGTCTTGTAATGGACATTTTATTAGCGCTTCTTCCTGCAATCGCATGGGGAAACATCTTATTAGTAAGCGTAAAAATGGGCGGTGGTGCATATAGCCAAACGGTAGGTATGACAATCGGTGCTCTATTCTTCGCAACAGTTATGTATGTATTTACTCAACCAGCTTTAACAATGACAGTCTTGATTGTTGGTTTTATTTCAGGTTTATTCTGGGCTTTAGGACAAGTAAACCAATTAAAAACAGTTGAAAAACTAGGTGTTTCAACTACTGTAACGATTTCTACTGGTATGCAACTTGTTGCAACTTCTATCTTTGGGGTTATCGCTTTCCGTGAGTGGACTACTACAACAACGATTGTTCTGGGAACGATTGCAATCCTATTAATCGTAGTTGGTGTTGTATTCACATCACTAGATGATAAAGAAAATGCACAGCCACCAGGACAATTGAAAAAGGGACTTCTTACTTTAATTGTTTCTACTTTCGGTTATCTTGTATATGTAATTATTATTCGTTGGTATAACATTGATGGTTGGTCTGCTATTTTACCACAGGCAGTTGGTATGTTCGTTGGTGCGGTTGTACTGACGTCTAAACATAAACCATTTAACAAATATGCAATGCGTAATGCTTTATCTGGTTTACTATGGGGAACCGGAAACTTATTCTTACTTCTTTCATTACCACGTGTCGGAGTAGCGACAAGCTTCCCATTATCTCAAACTGGAATCGTTATCTCAACATTCGGTGCGATTGTCTTCTTAGGTGAAAAGAAAACAAAACGTCAATTGATCTTTATTGCACTAGGTAGTGTTTTAATTATCGGCGGCGCTGTATTGCTTGGTATGACAAAAGCATAAACTTATATTCTATTAATAAACCCCTGAGGCATATGTGTCCCAGGGGTTTTTCCGATTTTAATTATTTTCTAAATATAATTATTTACATGCACTTGCCCTTTATAGTTCTTCTTCCACTCTAGCAAACCAGCTACACATATAAAGAGATTAATAACAGCTAGTATTAGCATGACATATAAACCAGTGGAAATATAAATTACAATGCTAACTACATTATACAAAATCCATAAATGCCAGTTTTCTAAGATTTTTCGGCTCAGCATAAATTGAGCTACTAATCCTAATACAGCATTTAAAGCGTCTAAATATGGACTTGTTGATTCTAAATAACGGACTTGATAATAGCCCCAACCAACCCAAGCAACTAAAATAAAAAGTATATAAATAATCCATCCTTTCAAATCTAAGCGAACTGTCGGTTTTACCTTCTCCTCCCCACTACGCGCAATCCAGTAATACCAACCGTACACATTAAATATAAATTGGAAGGCTGCTAATATTGCCATTGCGTATAAGCCTTGTGTAGTGAAAATATACAGAAATACCGCAACTGTAATCATCCCAAATAAAAAGTTTGATACCTTTTCCCTTGCAAGCAACCAAACATTAATAATCCCCATAACCGATGCGAAAATTTCAATATAACTTGATCGGATATAGAACCCAACTAATATGCAAATAATACTAGAAATGAGTAAAAAAAGTGGACTTCTAACCATATTTATCTCTCCCCAGATATGTAATAAACTCCCTATCAACAGTATAAGAAATAACTCTTATACTTACTATAAATTTTCTCCTGTAAAACTCCCCACTCATCTATTCCACTTACGATAAGCCGTTTCTTTTTACAAAATTCTCTTAAAAATGGTATCGTTTTTTATAACATATTCTCATCAGAAAGGAATAAAGGATATGCCTAATACACATCGAATTTTATTTATTGGTGCCGGTCGTATGGCAGAAGCTATATTTGCTGGACTACTTACAACAAGTAAAGAATACATCGAAGAAATTATTGTCTCCAACCGAAGTAACATAGAAAAACTAACGCAATTACAAACTCAATATGATCTATCGATTACAACAGATTGGAAACAGCATATTAAATCTGTAGATACAATCGTTTTAGCAATGCCGCCTGTCGCACATGAACAGCTATTAGCGGATCTATCCCCTCTTCTAACTAATCAATTTGTCGTGACAGTTGCTGCCGGAATCGGACCATCTTATCTAGAAGAAAGACTTCCCCAAGGGACACCTGTTGCTTGGATTATGCCAAATACTGCTGCTGGAATTGGAAAGTCTATCTCCTTATATACGACGGGACATTCTGTAGATGAAACACATCAAGAAACGTTACAACTTCTTTTAAAAGGTATCGGTACCTCACAGTTTTGTACCGAAGAGGAAGTTCACCAACTTACCGCAGTTACTGGTAGTGCACCCGCTTTTCTCTATCACTTTGCTGAAGGTTTAATTGAAGCAACGAAAAGCTATGGTATTGATGAGGAAACAGCAAAACACCTTGTCATTCAAATGATTGCTGGCTCTGCCGCTATGCTCCAGCAAAATCAGGATCCAGCTATGCTCCGCGAACAAGTAACAACACCAGGAGGTTCAACGGCTGAAGGCTTAAAAGTTCTATATGAAAATAATTTTTCAGAAGTTATTCAACAAGCAGTTGAAGCGACCAATAAAAAAGCTAGGGGGAATTAATATGACTTTAACAAGTTTAAACGACTATACAACATTACATAACGGCGTGAAAATGCCTTGGTTCGGCTTGGGTGTTTTTAAAGTTGAAGATGGTACAGAAGTAATTGATTCTGTAAAAGCAGCTATAAAAAATGGATACCGTAGTATCGATACTGCTGCGATATATAAAAACGAAGAAGGCGTTGGACAGGCAATTCAAGAATCTGGTATTCCTCGTGAAGAGTTATTCATCACTTCAAAAGTGTGGAATAGTGATCAAGGTTACGAGTCAACACTACAAGCATTTGAAACTACATTAGAAAAATTAGGTCTAGAATATTTAGATCTATATTTAGTACATTGGCCTGTAAAAGGAAAATACACTGAATCATGGAAAGCTTTAGAGCAGCTTTATAAAGATGGTCGTGTTCGTGCTATCGGTGTGAGTAATTTCCATATTCACCATTTGCAAGACGTATTTGAAATTGCAGAAATTAAACCAATGGTTAACCAAGTGGAATACCACCCACGTTTAGCACAAGAAGAATTACATGCCTTCTGTAAAGAACATAACATCCAGCTTGAGGCTTGGTCACCATTAATGCAGGGGCAGCTACTTAATCACCCAACATTACAAGAAATCGCTACGAAATATAATAAATCGACTGCACAAGTTATTTTACGTTGGGATCTACAAAATGAAGTTGTAACAATCCCTAAGTCTATTAAAGAACACCGCATTATTGAAAATGCAAACATCTTTGACTTTGAATTAAGCTCGGATGATATGAAAGCAATTCAAGCTTTGAATGAAAATCATCGCGTTGGTCCAGATCCAGATAATTTTAACTTCTAGTAGGGAAACCACTGCCATATGCAGTGGTTTTTTTATTTTTAATAAAACTGAAAATTTAAACTATATTCCATTTGATTGACACTTCATTATCTAAGGTGTAAGATTTTGAATTATCAAAGAAACACAAAAATTAATAAAATTTATTTGTTTACTCATTGTATCAAGAGAGGTGGAGGGACTGGCCCTTTGAAACCTCGGCAGCAGGTTCATTTTGAATACTGTGCCACTTCCTGCAAGCTTTGTGCTTGAAAGATAGAATGAGGGACTTCGTTTATATACGGGTGCATAACTTGTACGTAAAAATCCCTCTTTCTCAATACGAAAAGAGGGATTTTTTGTTTTTCATTTCCCTCATCATCATCCAATCTTATTAACTATTTAGGAGGAAAATCAAATGAAAAAGAAGTTTGTACCCGGTATTGCATCAGTTGTAGGAGTAAGTATTTTATTATCTGGTTGCGGTAGTTATAAAAACGAAGCGAGCGGAGCAAATGCAAAAGATGAGGCACCTAGTAAGCAAGTTTTAAACTTATCTTCACCTACTGAGATTCGAACAATGGATACGGCTCGTGCTACAGATACTGATTCTGGTCAAGTAATGAGAAACGTATTTGAAGGTTTATACAATCTTGGTGAAGGCAATAAACCTGTTCCTGGCGTTGCGAAATCTCATGAAGTAAGTGCTGATAAAACGAAATACACATTCCATTTACGAGATTCAAAATGGTCGAACGGCACACCTGTAACAGCGAAAGATTTTGTCTTCGCTTGGCAAAGAGCTGTCGATCCAGCAACAGCTTCTGAATATGCTTTTTTATTCCTGGATATTAAAAACGCTAAAAAAATTAATAGCAAAGAACTCCCATCCGATCAACTTGGTATAAAAGCAGTTGATGACCATACGTTTGAAGTAGAATTAGAGCGCCCTGTTCCGTATTTTATTAGCTTAACGGCGTTCCCAACATTTCTACCAATCAACGAGGAATTCTTTAAAGCACAAGGTGATAAGTACGCTTTAGAAGATAACAAAATCTTGTACAACGGAGCTTTTACACTAAGCGATTGGAAGCATGAACAAAGCTTTAAATTTAAGAAAAACCCTACCTATTGGGATAAAGATAATGTCAAACTCGAAGAAATCAATTTCAACGTTGTGAAAGAGAAATCAACAGAAGTAAATTTATTCGAATCCAAACAATTAGACCGTATAAAACTAACATCTGACTTCGTTGATAAATATAAAAAGGATGCTAACTTTAAAGAACGTCCGAACGTAGGGGTACAGTTTTTACGTATGAATCAGCAAAACAAAGTACTTCAAAACGTTTCTGCACGCCAAGCAATCGATCAAACAATTGATCGAAAATCTTTTGTAAATACGTTATTAAATGATGGCTCTACACCAACCTTTAGTCTCGTGCCGAAAAACTTTGCAAAAGGGCCTGATGGAAAAGACTTCCGTACTGCAAACGGCGATTTAACAAAAGTTGATACAACATCTGCACAAGAATTATGGAAGAAAGCAAAAAAAGAACTTGGTTCTGAAAAGATAACATTAGAATTATTAACAAGTGATGGTGACCTTGAGAAGAAAACTGGTGAGTTCCTAAAAGGACAACTAGAAAAGAATTTAGATGGCTTAACAGTAAATATAAAACCGCAACCACGTAAACAACAAGTTTCACTCTTATTAAAAGGTGACTACGAGATTGGAATTGACGGTTGGAGCCCTGACTTTGCTGATCCAATTACATTCCTTGAACTATTTACGACGAATAACCCTTACAATTTAGATCATTACTCTAATAAAGAGTTTGATGACACAATTGAAAAAGTTAAAACTACCTTGGCTGGTGATGAAAAAGCTCGCTGGGAAGCGTTACTAGCATCAGAAAAAATCTTATTTAAGGACTCTGTTATCGCTCCTCTTTACCAAAAAGGAGAATCTTATTTAGAGCGTTCTTATGTGAAAGGCATTGTGCAAGTAGACTTTGCAGGTCAATTAAACTTCAAATGGGCAAAAATTGAAAAATAAAGTGAAACTTTAATCAGTGGGGGTTCTTCATCCCCCACTGATTATCGGCCCCACCAATCGGGCTTTTACAGGCAGTTGATCCCCCCTAACTTCTTTGCTTTCACTGAATTTTGAGGTGAGGATCTTACTGCCCGTTAATGCGGGATAAAATGCAACTTAGATCATCGTGTTCTCACCCACACCCATTGTTTTTTTAGCAAAATATATTAAAAGCAGATTCCCTAATATGAGGAAATCTGCTTTTTCAATATATTATTCCAAGAAATTAACACTCCACTTTTTATTATTGACATATAGTTCTTTCCAGTGTTAATATTCTAAATAATCAAAGAAACAAAATATTTTACCATCAAAATGTAATGTCTACTAAGTTGAAACATATAACGATAGATTATAGTTCAACATGTATATACATATAGAATACCTGATTACCTATATACACATATTTATAATAGGTTTTCTCTCCTTCTATAGCTACACTTCAAGACATGGACATTATGACGTTACGAACAACACATTTAGGGAGGAAAGAACAATGAAGAAAAAAGTTGTACCTGTTGTTGCATCTGTTTTAGGGGCAAGTCTACTACTAACTGCTTGCGGGGGAAATAAAGATAATGCAGGCGGAGCAAAAGCGAACGATAAAGCACCTGATAAACAAGCGATTAACTTATCATTTGCTTCAGAAATTCCAACAATGGATGTTGCAAAAGCGACAGATGGGGAATCCATGAATGTAATGAGAAATGTTTTTGAAGGTTTGTATGCAATGGGAGAAGATAATAAACCAATCCCTGGTGTCGCTGAGTCAGTTGACATTAGTCCCGATAAAACAAAATATACATTCCATCTTCGTGATTCGAAATGGTCAAACGGTACTCCTGTTACAGCAAAAGATTTTATTTTCGCTTGGCAACGTGCCGTTAACCCTGAAACAGCTGCTGAATATGCATTCTTATTCTTTGATATAAAAAATGCGAAACAAATAAACCAAAAAGAAGTAGCAATCGATCAATTAGGCGTTAAAGCTCTTGACGATAAAACTTTAGAAGTACAACTGGACCGCCCTGTTCCCTACTTCTTAAGCTTAACGACATTTGCAACATTCTTACCAATCAATGAAGAGTATTTAAAATCTCAAGGTGATAAATACGGTTTAGAAACGAATCATTTAATTTACAACGGGGCTTTCACATTAGATAACTGGAAACATGAACAAAGCTTCCAATTGAAGAAGAACCCTAACTATTGGGATGCTAAAACTGTAAAACTAGAAGAAATCAACTTCAATGTCGTTAAAGATAAATCTACAGAAGTTAACTTATATGATTCAGGACAAATTGATCGTGTTGCTTTAACTGCGGAGTTTGTTGATAAGTATAAGAACGATTCCAACTTCAAGGAACGCGCTGAAGTAGGTATTCAATTCTTACGACTAAATCAAAAAAATGCAGTATTAAAGAATCAACATGCACGTCTTGCTATTAACGAAGCAATGAATAAGAAAGCTTACGTAGAAACAATTTTAAATAACGGTGCAATCCCAGCAGAAGGAATGGTTCCTGCGAAATTCGCAAAAAGTCCAGACGGTAATGACTTCCGTAAAGAGAATGGAAATCTAGTCAAAGATGATGTGAAATCTGCAAAAGAAAACTGGAAAAAAGCGAAACAAGAACTTGGTACTGACAAAGTAACAATTGAACTATTAACAAGTGATAATGCTTTAGCTAAGAAAACTGGTGAATATTTAAAAGGTGAATTAGAAAAGAATCTAGATGGATTAACAGTGAATTTAAAACCTCAACCACGTAAACAACAGTTAAAACTACTATTGAGTGGTGATTACGAAATCGGAATCGATGGCTGGGGCCCTGACTTCGCGGATCCTATTACATTCTTAGATCTATTCACAACAGATAGTGCTTATAACTTCGATAAATACTCTAACAAAGAGTACGACGAGCTAATTCATAAAGTGAAAACAGATTTAGCTGGCGATGAAAAAGCACGCTGGGAAGCAATGAAGCAAGCTGAAAAAATCTTATTACAAGATGGTGCTGTCGCTCCTTTATACCAACAAGGTCGCTCTTACTTACAACGCTCTTTCATTAAAGGACTTGTAACAACTGACTTCGGCGGTGAATTTAACTACAAGTGGACAGAAGTTGCAAAATAATAAACGCTAGTAAAAAAGGTATCCCACGAAGGATACCTTTTTTACTTTATGCTTCTTTAACTACAGAACTTCCCCTCTTTACTATCCCTTTTATACCTATAGTGATTCCCGCTACCAATTGTGTAACTAGTATAATAAGTAATAATGAAATAATATCTTTCTCCAAACTAACTCCGCCGAATATTATTGTATAATAACCCATTGGCTGCGTATGTTGCGGGAAATAATCCCAAACGGCAAACCTGTTTTTCCAATGCAGTGATAAATACATATGTATTAATACTAAGAAGACTAAAAGGACGATTATCGACTCTCTTCATAGCTCTCTTTTTGTATTGAACCAAAACTCATCATAAATATAACCATAAATATCAAATATGTTCTCCACGTCAAAGAAGGTATATGCCCTGACCAAAGATAACTAATTAAATAGTTGATTCCCATAATACACGACGATACTACTAAACTAATACTTATCAATTTCACATATTTGAGCATATCTTTTCTCCTTACTTTTTAATTTTCTATTTCTTCAAATTGCAGATTCACCGGCTCTTCTAGGAGTGTTTCATAAAAGTTTTCTGCCAAATCTGTTGAAGGAATTTTTTCATCCACTTCATCAAATCGAATACTATCTAACCAGACACAACCTTCTCCTGATAATAAAACACCAAATGCAATACCAAGTGCTTCTTCTTTTATATCTAGTACAACCGAGTATGATTGCCAGTTATTCGTATTTTTAATTGGACGATTTTGCATGTTATCCATAGCAATAGGCTCTGTATCTTTTCCGTCTACTCGCATCCACAATCCTGCCCAGTCTTTTACATTCTCACTCTTAATAAATGCTGTTAAACGCAACCTCTTACCTACATATTTATCCGCTCGGAACATTTGCATTAATGTTGAAAAGCCTCCATGCGTAACGTTCTCTTTTGCTTTTATGTATGCAGATACTTTTCCTTGATGAACAACTTCATAATCTAAACCCATTTCATATTCAGCAGGATGACTTCCGCTTAATACCCATCCTTTTGGTATACCTTTTTCCATTGAAACACCCTCTCTTTCTATATAAAATGACTGGAAATACTTTCGATATTTTTTTGGTGGTAATTGAAACATTCTTTTAAAAGCTCTAGTAAATGCCTCTTGTGAGGAAAAACCATATTGCACTGCAATATCAATGACTGCTCTTTCAGTCGATACTAAAGCCTGTGCAGCATGAGTTAATCTTCTCTTACGAACATAATCCGTTACACTCATCCCAATATAACTTTGAAAAATACGATGAAAATGGTACATCGATACTGCACCGTGAAATGCCACTCTTTCTGTTGTAAGCTCTTCATGTAAATGATTCTCTATATATTCGATTGCTTTTTTTATCATCTCTTTATATTCTTCATGCATTTCAGTACCTCCTTACAACTTAAATTTACCATATACATACAAATCATTTTTGATTTAAATTGCGCATTTACCCTTGAAGCTGCGAGAAAATAATTTATTTTCAACACATACATAATTACATGATTTTGGGAAAAACTTGTATAGAACAAATTTACATAAGGAGGAATTTATAATGAGAATTTTACTATCAATTTTATTAGCTCTTATGCTAGTACCTGCATTAACAGGATGTAAAGCTCCTGCAAAAGAAGACACAACTTCTAATAAAAAAACTACAGAAGAGGCAAAAAACGAAGCTCCTGCTGATTTAAAGCTAAACTTCAATGAATTCGATTTAAAAGCGGACTATCAAGATACAAAGAAAGACTACGAAGCTGATTATAAAAATGTAGCAGCCGATAAAAAAATGGAAGCAAAAGTTGAAGACCATAAAACAGATGTAAAATTAACAGGTGATGAAGCTATTACAAAATTAAGCCCACTTCTACAAGAATTAAAATTTGATAAAGATACTCCTGACCAAGAAGTAATTGATCAAGTAGTAAACGTGTTCAAACTTGATAAAGACTACCAAAAATTCGCTTTAGAAGTTGTATTCTCTGATGGAACGAAAAAAGAATATAAAAGAGAAATAAAATAAAGAAGTAGGCGATTGCCTACTTCTTTATTTTTTAATTTTTACGTATCTTAGTTCTGGACTAGAACCAATAATGAATTGGACGCCAGATACTGATGATTTTTGTAAATACGAAGAGCTTGGGAAAATAATTGGGATTAATGGTGTATCATCAAACATAATATCTTCTGCTTTATGCAATAAGTCAAAACGCTTATCTTCGTTTTGTTCAACTTCTGCTTCTTTTACTAAAGCGTCAAATTCTTTATTATGCCATTTTGCATAGTTGTTTGGACCATCACCTGCATATAAATCTAGTTTAGTAATTGGATCTAATAGAGAGCCGCCCCATCCCATATAAGCTAATTGGAAATCACTTTGCTTGTATGTGTCGATGTAACTCTTCCACTCTTTATTCTCTAATTTAATATCTACACCAAGATTTTTCTTAAACATTTCCTGCATTGCTTCTGCTACTTTTTTATGTTGTGTATCTGTAGTGAATTTTAATGTTACTTCAGGTAATGTAGACCAACCTTGCTCTTTCATGCCCTCTTCTAATAATTTTTTCGCTTCTGCTGAATCGAATTTTACGTAATCGCCTTTTTCTTTACGGAAATCACGACCACCTTGTGTTTTTGCTCCTTCTGGAACGAATGCATATGCTTCTTGTGCATTATTTTTATACAATTTTTCAACGATAAACTTACGATCAACCGCTAATGAAAATGCTTTACGTACTTTTGCATTTGTAAACGGCTCTTTTTCTACGTTAAACGAATAAATATAAGATGAGAATCCTGCAACACGCTTATATTCTTTGTTTCCTTTTTCTTTTTCTTTTTCAATCATCTCTTGTGGTAGGCTACTTAGCAAATCTAATTCTTTTGACTTGTACAATTGGTACGCTGTTTTAGAATCTGGAATAATACGAAACTCAATTTCTTTTAATGTTACCTTTTTATCATAGTATTCTTTATTTTTTTGTACTGTAATAGCTTGGTTATGCTTCCATTCTTTTAACGTGAATGGTCCGTTCGTAATTAACTCTTTTGGATCCGTTTTTAATTTATTATTATCATCAATTGATTTTTTAGATAATGGAATAAATAATGAACTTGCTAATTTTTGTTTAATAGAAGCAACTGGGTGCTCAAGTGTTACCTTTAATGTTTGAGGATCAACGACTTGAATACCAACTTGTCCTTCTTCACCTTTTCCAGTATTATATGCCTCTGCTCCTTTAATAAAATACATTTCTGTCGCATTCATAGAACCTGTTTTCGGGTTTAATAATCGCTTCCATGCGAACTCAAAATCATTTGCTGTAATAGAAGAGCCATCTGACCATTTAATATCTTTCTTTAAATGAATTGTATATTCAGTTCCATCCGCATTTACTTCTTCTTTCTCCGCCAATTCATTTTGATATTTCCCATCACTATCTTGCGTATATAAACTTGAAAACAACTGTCCAATTATGTAACCTGACGTGCTATCTGTCGCAATGGCAGAATCAAGCGTATACGGATCACTGCTAATATTCGTTACTAATCGATCCCCGTCTCCCTTACCAGCACTCGCCTTTTGCGTCTCTTTCTTACCGCAAGCAACAGAAGTAATTGCTAAAACAGTCATAATGACAAATAATAAAAACTTCTTCATCCTACATTCTCCTTTAACCTGAAATTTTTGGTGTTGATGCTAATAATGTTTTTGTATAAGAATGTTGTGGATTACGGAATACTTCGTCCGTATATCCAAATTCAACAAGTTCTCCTTTGTATAAGACAGCCACTTTTTCACATAAATAGTGAACCATCGGTAAATCATGTGCGATAAATAAATATGTATAGCCTTGTTCCTTTTGAATCTTTTGCAGTAAATGTACAATTTGGATTTGCAGTGAAACATCTAATGCTGAAATTGGCTCATCAAGGATTAATACTTCTGGCTCACATAATAGCGCTCTTGCAATGGCAATACGTTGACGTTGTCCTCCGCTAAATTCGTGTGGATAGCGATCAATATATCGTCTATCTAATCCAACACGCTCTAGTGCATCACCTGCGACCTTATCTTTCAATCCTTTATCGCCTAAACCGAATGAAATATAGCCTTCTGTTACAATATCGCGTACTTTCCAGCGCGGATTTAATGCCGCTGTGGAATCTTGAAAAATGAACTGTACTTTCTGTAAGAAATCCCGCTTATGAGCTGACTTCAGCTTGTGAACAACTTGACCGTTATAATCAATTTCACCAGACGTTGGACGCTCGATCCCAGCTATGAGCTTACCAAGTGTTGTCTTTCCAGAACCACTTTCCCCAATAATGCCAAGCGTTGTTCCTTTCGGGATAGAAAGTGATATATCTTTTAAAGCTGCGATTTCTTTATTTTTACTTCCATACGTTTTCGTTACTTGCTTTACAGTAATTAAATCTGTCGTCATGAGGCATTCACCCTCTCTTTTGATTTCGCTTTATTATGCTCCAGAATATGCTGCCAGCAATGTGAACTATGCTCCTCAGAATATGTTGTTCTCTCTGGGAAGCGCTGAATACATTCTTTTATCGCTACAGGACAACGATTCACAAACGGGCATCCAAAACTATTTAACGTCTCAATTGAAGGTGTTGTTCCCTCAATTGCTCTAAGTACCTTTTCTGAATCATCCATATTCGGAATTGCTTGCAATAAACTTTTTGTGTAAGGGTGCTTAGGTGAGCCAATTACTTCTTGAATCGTTCCTTTTTCAACAACACGTCCCCCGTACATAACTACTACTCGGTCAGCTACTTCACGTACAAGTGCCAAATCATGTGTAATTAATAAAATACTCGTATTTTGTTTTTCTTTTCTTGCTTTTAACAACTCCATAATTTGCTTTTGAATCGTTACATCTAATGCTGTTGTAGGTTCATCTGCAATAACGAGCTTCGGGTGACAAGCAAATGCAATTGCTAAACAAATACGCTGCCTCATACCTCCGCTCAACTGATACGGGTATTGTTCAAAGCGTTTCTCTGCTTCATGTATCCCTAAATCATTTAGTAAGTTAATTGCAATTTCTTTTGCCTCTTTTTTCGATTTCTTTTCATGCTGCACAATTACTTCTGTAATTTGTCTTCCAACCTTCATCGTCGGATTTAAAGATGAAAGCGGGTCTTGAAAGATAAAGGAAATATCTTTCCCGCGAATTTGATTCCATTCTGATTCTTGTAAATCCGTTAATTCCTTTGATTGGAAAGATATATTTCCATCATCAATATGAATCGATTCTTGATTTAAGCCGATAATTGATTGTGCTGTAACACTTTTCCCTGAACCACTTTCTCCGACAAGTGCAACTATTTCACCTTCGTTAATAGAAAAGGAAACATGCTTCACAATTGCTTGCTTACTATTCTCTTTTTCAACGGCCAACGTTACGTTTTCTAAAGATAAGATTTGTGCCATGTTTTTTCTCCTTTCGATTACGTTTTACGATTTTCGGATCAATCGCATCTTGCAAACCATCACCAATCGCATTAAATGCGAACATGATGAGTGCAATCATAATTGCCGGGAAGAAAAGTTGCCACCACTCTCCGCTTAGTAATGTCCCGAGTGCATCGTTTGTCATCGTGCCCCAGCTCGCTGCTGGTGATTGTACTCCAAGTCCGATAAAACTTAAAAATGATTCTGAGAAAATAGCTGCTGGAATTGTAAATGATAAATTTACGATAATAATCCCTGTTAAGTTTGGAATTAAATGTCCGTATATAATTTTCATATGAGGTGTACCTAATCGCTCTGCTGCAATAACAAATTCTCTTTGTTTCAATGAAAGTACTTGCGCCCGAATGAGACGTGCCATGCCAATCCATCCCGTTAACGCAAGAGCTATAATAATTGTAAAAAGTCCTGGTTTCATAATGATTAATAGTAAAATAACAATCAGTAAATATGGGATACCGTATAACACTTCAATCCCTCTTATAATCCACTCATCAATTAACGTTCCAAGACGATTACGTCCTCTCACATATCCACTAAAGCCACCGATAAGTACACCAAGCCCTATATCAAGAACTGCCGCTACTAATCCAACTACTAATGAAATTTTCCCACCAGCCCAAGTACGTGCCCAAATATCTCTCCCTAAATCGTCTGTTCCGAACCAATGCTCACTACTAGGCGGTAAATTAGTTGCTTCTTTTACTTGTTCACTCGCAGTAAATGGCGTTAAACTTTCGCCAATAAGCGAGAAAACAATAATTAGTAATAACGTCACTGCCCCTAAAACTGCTATAGGGTTTGATATAAACTTGCGAAACACTTCCTTTTTCCGGCTAATCGTTTTCTGATCTTTATTTATCGTTAATTCTTTTTTCTCTTCATTCGTTAATAACTGGTCATTAATTTCATAAGCCCCCATTTAAACATCACCCTCCTTACGTAATAGAACGAATGCGCGGATCAACAATACGATGAATGATATCTGTAATAAAAATACATACAATTAATAGCGCACTATAGAAAATGGTTGTTCCCATAATCACCGGATAATCTCGGTTGAAAATACTGTCTACAAAATATTTTCCTAAACCAGGAATTGAAAAGATTTTTTCAATAACGAAAGTCCCTGTTAAAAGTCCAGCCATTAATGGGCCAACAAATGTAAGTACCGGAACAATCGCATTTCGAAGAGCATGTCTTATAATGATTTTCTTAATTGGTATACCTTTCGCTCTCGCTAGCTTAATATAATCACTCTGCAACACTTCAATCATATTAGAGCGAACAAATCTTGTAATAACTGCGATTGGTCCTAACGCTAATGCGAAGGAGGGTAATACAGTATGCTCAAATGTTCCCCAAGACGCCACTGGTAGTAATTCAAATTGTATGGCGAATACTTGTATAAATAGTGGTGCTAAAATAAAACTAGGAATAGAAATACCGAGAATCGCAAGCAAGCTCACACTATAATCAATCACTTTCCCATGATATAGCGCGGCAAATGTACCTGCGGCAATTCCGACTAACAATGAAATAATAAGTGCTTGTAAACCAATAATCGCTGATGGACCAAAGCCTGTCGTTATAATTTCCGATACACCTTGACCTGTCGATTGAACAGATTCGCCAAAATCAAAATGAACTACCCCATCCAAATAAGCAACATACTGATTCCATAACGGTTCATCAAGGTGATACTTCGCTCTCATGTTTTGTATTACTTCTTCAGGAAAGATTTTCGCATCTGATGAAAATGGATCACCTGGAATAATATGCATAATTAAAAATGTTACTGTCGTAATGACCCATAGCGTGAATACCATAACCGATAGTTTTTTAATAACATACACTTCAATAACCCCCTAAACAAATGAATTTACTTTGTTTTATTGACATATTTGTTGCCATTACTCCTCCTCTACTTCTTAAAACACAAAAAGCCTTGATCTTAAAAAATAAGATCAAGGCTTAATAAACGAAGGCCCATCACTTATCTTTCAAGACTTGCTTGCTGGAATTAGCACGGTGTTCCTGTTACAGAACCCGCTGCTGAGGTGTCATAGGGCCAGTCCCTCTACCTCTCTGGATAAGTAAATTGCTATATTATTATTTGGTTCAAATTGTATATTTCGAATTATAATTCTGAAAAAATGAAAAGTCAATCAAATTGGATATATTTAGAAAAATCAGTTTTTAATAGCGTTATTTCTTAAAATCACTACTTTAGCTTATAATAAAATTAATTACTTTAAAGGAGTTATAAAATGGATCCCTTACTTCTGGCCACCATAGGATTGCCATTAACAATTGTCATACTCGTAATCATCGGCTTCTACAAACTCTTCATTAAGAAGAAACGTATCACTTCTTTTTACACTCCATTCGATAATATTACTGGCCAAACAATTTCAGAATTTCACGAAGAACAGCAGGTATTAGTATCCGAGGATGAAGACGGAGATGGTAAGAAGAAAAAATAACCTTGCGCATGCGCAAGGTTATTTTTTCGCCTCTGTTTGAAAACGTTTATAGTATGTCGATGCTGTTGCAAAGTTAATTTCTATATCACGAATCAATGATGAATCTTCTTCTTTAGCTAACTTCTGTAATTTTTTCATTGCTTGTTCCGATTCATTCAAGAAACCAACATATACCTCATGTTCTTGCTCTTTCGACTTTGGAACACGAATTTCTTTACGTATATTATCAATATCTTCTAACATGCTCGTTGTTACCTTTTGCACATCTTCTTTATATGTAGCATTCGTTATTTCCTTACCGCCCTTTTCTTTTGCCACTTCAAATAACTGTAACGCCTTATTAATTTCTTTATTTATTTTCGCATCATATTTTTCATGTACTGCGCTGTATTCTTTCATTTCTTCTGTTTGCTCAGTGGATTGCTCTACCTTTTCTTTCGGTTCTTTCGTATCTTTATTTCCATTACATCCTGCTAGAAGGATCATACTTCCCATTACAGCAATACCCAAAACCTTCTTCATCTCGAATTCTCCTTTTATCTACAGCTACTACTAATTATAGTTTCTTTTATCTCCACTTGTTATTATACCGAGAACGCCCCACTTTTTACACTTAAGACGATATCTTAATATACATACCAACATTTTTGTCACAGTATCGTCACTTTATGCAAATAACTTTTGCATCACTTTACTACATCACCTTACAAAACTGTAAGCACACATAGAGAACAAACCATGCTAGACTTACATATGCATAAAGTAAGCGTAGTTCAGTTTGTAAGGAGAATCATCAATGTACAATACAATACCCTTTATGGGCGAAGATATTCGCGTCCTTATTCGCGAAAAGTCACTTCATATTGAAAATACAGAGAGCCTTCGCCACGTATTAAAGAAGAAGCATGCTCCATTTAAGCTGGCCCAATATTTAAAGAAACAACATATAAATCAATTTCATACTGTGCTAAATATATCCGATAAATCTTTAACAATCGAGATTATCGGTCATGTCTACATTGGAAATTTTGCAGATGTCTTAAAAGAAATTCCACGCATACCGAAGATTGCTCCTATTATCGTTGAGAGGGCATATAGAATTACAGATCATACTGATATTATTGATTGCGGGGAGAAAGAGGTCGACAGTAACCGCTGGGTATGGGATAAACTCGCTTTCTTATATGATGCGATCATGAATAATATGTATGAGTTATTTCAAAGAAATGAAAAAAAGAGCTGATTCAAAGAAATGTTTGAATCAGCTCTTTTGTATTAAGCTTCTAACTTTTTATTTTGTTGCAGTTCAAACTGCTTCTCACTTCTTCTAGCCATAAATAGATAACATAATACAGCACCAATTTCACAAAGAGCTATAACAACACCCATAGGAAGTGCTGTATTGCTTCCACCAATACCTACTAGCGGTGCTACAAGTGCTCCTGAAATGAACTGTAATAAACCTAGTAAAGCTGATGCTGTTCCTGCTGCTTGTTTTTGATTTCTCATCGCTAACGAGAAGCCGGTTGTTGATACAACCCCAACACTTGATACAACAAGAAATAGCGAGCATAAAACACCGATTAGCCTTATTCCAAGTGCGATTGTAAGTAGTAACGATAGACCGCCAACAGCCGCAATAATAATACCAGCAACAAATAAAGTTTTCTCATTAACTTTCCCCGCTAAGCGGCCAGTAACTTGGCTAGCAATAATAATACCAATACCGTTAATTGCAAAGAACAAACTAAACTGTTGTGGTGATGCCCCGTATATATTTTGCAACACGAACGGTGAACCAGAAATATAAGCAAACATTGCAGCTGTTACTAATCCTTGCGACAATGCATATCCCATAAATAAACGATCTTTCAAAAGCTTTCCGTATGTTGCCAGCGTTCCTGATAATCCACCTGTCTCTCTTTCTTCAGGAGGTAATGTTTCACGTAATACGAAAGTAGATGATATTAGCATGAATACACTAATTACTCCAAGAACGATAAAAACGCCGCGCCATGATGTAAACTGTAATAATTGCCCTCCAATAATCGGTGCCAAAATAGGTGCTGCCCCGTTTACTAACATAAGTAATGAGAAAAACTTCGTCATTTCAGAACCTGAATACATATCACGTACCATTGCACGTGATATAACAATCCCGGCTGATCCTGAAGCTCCTTGTAAGAAGCGCAATAAGACTAAAGTCCAAATAGATGGCGCAACAGCACAAAGTAAAGAAGAAGCAACATAAATAATAAGAGCGATAATAAGAGGTTTGCGTCTTCCGTAAATGTCACTAATTGAACCAATAAATAACTGCCCTACTGAAAGCCCAAGCAGACAAGCAGTTAATGTAAGCTGCGCGAGGGATGCACCCGTTTGTAAATCATCCGTTAACTTTGGTAAAGAAGGCAAATACATATCAATAGATAATGGCCCAATTGCCGTAAGTGTCCCTAATACAAGAATCATCCATAACCTGTTTGTCTTTACAGGTTTATATACTTCGTGATTAACTCCATTCACTTTTTCCATTCACCCTTTCATATAAATACTTAATCGTAACAATTATAGTTACAACATAAATATACGTCAAGTATACCGTATTTTCCTGTTTAATAATGTAAAAAAAAAGCGATAGAATTTCTATCGCTTTACTTTTTCAAATTACTATTTGTAAATTTAGATACAGATGCCATCATTTCTCCTGTGTCTAAATATGTGATTTGAATTGGATCTCCTACTTCTGTAAACATTGCATATGGGAATTTCTTCGCCGGTACCATAAATACTTTTTGCTCGTTTTCTAATAGTACGTACACAATCGTATTTTCACCTGATTTTTCTTTATACACACGTTGTACAGTACCTTCTTTTTGCGATTCTTTCCCATTTGAAGTCGGTCTAAATGAATCACCACTTCCGCTCAGCGCATTTTTATAATTCTCAAGTGCTTCTTTTTGCGTTGAACCTGTTGCAAACACTTTTGCATTAGAAGCATATATGACAGTATGAGCACGTACTAATCCGCCGTCATCAATAACCGGTACAATCCAAGAAGGTTTACCATATACGTTATAAATAACCGGCATTGTTCCATGCCATTTCTCTCTCTTAAAGGAATTATCCACTACTTCTGTAGCAGCCGAACCGTCCATAATTCCCTTCACTTCTTTTCCGTTATAGTAATACAACTTTCCTGTACGTGCATCAACTAATGAGTAACCGAGAGCAGAATCTACTCCTTCTTTCGGAGAGGTAAAGTCTGTAAAGTAATACAATTTACCATCCTTCCCGAAGATTGGCGTAACGCCTTCCTTCGTCCCCCACTCAGTCGGCATCTTCATGTCAGTTTGTGAGAATTTCGTATTCCAAAATCCGTGAATATATTTTCCGAAGTACGTATTTAACGTAGATGCTGTTTCATGATTTAATACACCATCAATGAATTTAGGTGCATTCCCTTTATCATATCGTTTCACATTACCTGTTTGTGCATCAACAACGACAACGCCTTCTACTTCAAACCCTGATCTTCCTGAAATAAACTCACCGTATGTCATTGTATAATACGGTTTTCCTTTATCATCAACTTCAAATTTTGGTTTCCCTTTAAAAACTAAATCTGGCTCTGCTTTTCGAACGACACGTTCTAATTTATTACCGAAAAACATGCTTGGTACATACTTCATTTTATATCCAAGATGTAATTTCGCTTCCGCATCAGGATTTGTACCTGACATTGTTACGTAACCTGGAATTGTTTCCGCTTTACGTGCTTTAAAAAATCCCGAAACTTCTATCGGTGCTACATACAAGGCTTCACCATTTACCATTTGTGGCGTTAATTCCCCTAGCTCAAAATAAGCTACTTTCGGAATATCACCAAATACCTTTTTCATTTTATTCTCCGCCGTTTTAGGCGGAACTGTAAACGGTTGGTCATTTTCAGTAAATGGCTCTGAAATATCTTTCTCTACCTTCACGACCGAATCATATTTCTTTTGCGAGATTACTATATCGTGCAAATAACCAAAATAGCCGTAACTTGCGAGTAAAACGAACATTAGAAGTCCTTTTAGCGTACCTTCTAATTTCCCTACCTGCTCTTGTGAGAATAAAACAAGCCCAATTAAAATCGCTACTGCAACAGAATAATGAGTAAGAATAGAATCTGCTCGATCATCAATTAGCCAGAAATATTCATAGATTGCAATACCTATCCAAAATAAAACAGGAATAACTAAAATAGATGATTTCTTACCCTTTACAACTTTCTCATTTCCTCCTTTATCCACCGCGCGAATTTTATTACCGCTTCTAGTCCATGGAATCAAAAACAAAGTGAGAATAGCTAAAACTATAAATTTCATCAAAGGCAATGTCCCCTTTTCTTTTGTCTTCTCCATAAGTATAACAAATAAAGGGTAATCAGGTAAAAATGGGAATGGAAATACTTTTAATTACTTATCACCGCGGCTTAATACAAATCCACTAACTACATATAAAACTGAAGCAATGTAAAAAATAGTCCCTATCGTAAAGAAATCCACTAGGTAACCAGTTGCAATTATAGCTACTCCGCCACCAATTGATGTCCATACATGGTATTTTCCAATTTCATAACCAGCTTCCTTATGCGCTACCTTTCGTGCTAACGATGTCTTCTCCGTATTACGCTGCACAGCACCTAAAATACCCATTAAAATTTGGAGAATATATACATGCCAAACCTCTGTTGCAATAGGGAAACAAAGCATTAATATAGCCATGGACCATGCGTATATAATTAATAACTTTCTATCACCTATCCTATCAGAAGTTCTTCCAACTAACGGATATACTAGAGCTGAAGTTAAGGCAAATAAACCGTACGCCCAGCCAAATTGCGAGAAACTATTTCCTACATTTCGAAGCAATAGTATATAAAAAGGAAATACCATACTACCCGCCATCATAATAATGCTTTGTGAGGCTACAAATCTTCTATATGTCATTTGCTATACTCCTTATAAAATAAATTCACAAACCTTTCCTCTGGGTCTACTTCCTTCTTCTTCTGAAGGAATTCTTCTATGCGAGGATACGCTTTCTTTAGTTGCTCCTTTTCCGGATAAGAATAATACGGTAAATAATAACTTCCATTATGCTTTAACGTAACATCAATCATCTTTTGAATGACCACTTTTGTTTTCTTTATTTCATCTTCAGAACGCCCTTGATTAATTAGAAGCACAAGCGCAAACATATCATCTTTCGCATAAGATAGCACCGCATTCTCATTCTTTTCTACATAGCGGATTGTGATGTTAAGAAGGTTTAATTCCTCTTCATTTAAAACACTTCGCAAATCATCTATATACTCTGCAAAACCATCTATCGGTACAAAGTACTCTTGTAAAACTTCGGTCAAGTTTGGATTATCGTATTCCATAAAAGCACTATCAGATCTCATTACGTTATTTCGAGTTTCGTACTTACCATCTGTACGTTCAAAATAACTTCTTTGTATATCCCAAAATGCGCCCTTTCCCCAGTCACTATAACGTGATAACCCAAGTAAGAATTTCGGCGCAGCTATAATATTTTCTTCTTTTAATTTGCTGTACTCTCCCACCTTCTGTTGATCTTCTGCCAGTACATAATCTGTCACATACATTTCTTTTAAAAATGAATTTGGGGCAACAGAAATACGTGCTAAATGCATACGTATATTCTCGTCCCTTCGCACTTTATTCTTAAAGTATGAAGAGTATTCTTTATAATCTAGTACCTTCGTGTGCGTTTCATACAATTCATCGTTTGTTAACTGTAGCGTCACATCTAAAATCACACCAAATAATCCATATCCTCCAATTACATACGGAAACAAGTCAGCATTTTCTTCTCTATTTACATTACGCACCGTACCATCTGCCATTAACAATCTGAACGACTCTACTGTATCAATCAATGCTTCATGACGAATATCACGCCCATGTACATTTACACTTAATGAACCACCAACAGTAAAAATATTTTGAGATTGCATCACTTGAACTGCAAGACCATATGGATTGATTTTCTTTTGAATGTCATTCCATGTGACACCACTTTGCACCCTAACCCTCTTCTTCTCCGGATCGAATTCTAATATTTCATTATATCCTTTCATATCAAGCATCGTACCGTTCGGATAATATGTCTGCCCGCCTTGGCTATGTTGCATACCTGCAATAGAAATCTTCTCTCCAGATACTTTTGCATCTTGCACTAACTTTTTTAATGAACTTTCATCCTCAGCATTTTCAACACGTTTAATTTTCGTTGGAAGCAACTTCCCTACATCACTCATAATAGGATGATCCAGTTGCCCTTTGTATGTATATACAGATGCCGTGAGCAACACTGTATACGCTACAATAACAACTGCTATCTTTCTTTTTTTCAAATGGCACTCTCCTCTTCTAACGTTCTTCCTCTTCATATTGTACCTACTTTCCTACGAAGAAGGTATTAACAAAAAAGAGAGAGACCCTTTATTTTAGGTCCCTCCCTCATCAAGACTTTTACTTTGCTGCTGGCAGCTGTATTGGCTCAAACTTTTCGTACGATGTATATTTTGCATTCGTAATAATGTGTGCCTTATCCTTACCATTACTACTCATAATCATATCTATCTTCGCTGATTCATATTTAAAATCTTTTGTAATGATATATTCTGCATCCACTTCTTCTATCTTTGCGTTTTGTGCTTGTAGCATTTTCTTCTGCGTTTCATCCATGCTAGTTAACATACTTTCTGTTTCTTGCCCTTTTAATGTAAATTTCAGTTTATATTTATCTCCGCTTTTCTCCATCTTCATTTTATCTAAAACTACTGCTGGTACTTCTAAATTATCTATAATATCTTGAGTCGCTTTCATTCCACCAGCGTTTAATTGCTCCTCCGGTACAGATATAACTTCTCCTGTATTAGAGTTTTTCACCTCACCAGCAACTTTACCATCCACAGTATACACTACAACATCTGTACCAGAAATATTCATTTCAGAACGAGAATTCTTTGTCTTTGGCTCTAATTGCATTTTAGCCTTTAATATATCCATCTCTGTTCCCTCAGCTTTTATCCCTACATCATATGTCATCGTTACATTTTCTTCGTTTTTAAAAGCTTCGTTCGTTTTCTTGAAAACATCCTTCGCTGCTAATTCCTTTTCTTTCTGCATGGCTTCTTTTTTCGGTTCATCAGTCTTTGTTGTTTTCTCATTACTACACCCTGCACCTAAAATAACTGCAAGGATCATACTAGAAGTTAAAATAAGTTTTTTCATAATTTGTCCTCCTTTCCAAAAGGATATCATCTATTTTCCTTTGAAATCTATATACTTTTTAATATTTCTATTTAACTTTATTTCTCGAATAACAACATGTTTAAAGAAATACTTAAATATGATGTAAATAAAAACAACTAAATTCAGGAGGTCATTATGAAAGCAATTATTTGCACAAAGTATGGGCCGCCTAATGTTCTCAAACTTCAAGATGTAGAGAAACCTACTCCAAAAAAGAATGAAGTATTAGTTAAAATTCACGCAACAAGTGTAACGACTGGAGATTGTAGAATGCGCGGCTTTAATAGCCCCCTTTTATTTTGGATTCCTATGCGGATTATATTAGGTTTAAAAAAACCAAGAAAACCTATACTCGGCGTGGAGCTATCTGGTGAAATCGAAGAAATAGGAACAGATGTAACTCAATTTAAAAAAGGAGACCAAGTTTTCGCATTAACAGAGCTTAATGTCGGTGGTTATGCAGAATATACATGTGTACATGAAAGTGGATTGATATCATTAAAACCTACCAATGTGACGTATGAAGAAGCTGCCGTTATTCCTTTTGGTGGAACTTCAGCATTACACTTCCTGAGAAAAGGACGTATAAGAAAAGGGCAACAAGTACTTATATATGGCGCATCTGGTTCAGTAGGAACAGCCGCCGTACAACTTGCTAAATATTTCGGCGCGACCGTTACGGCTGTTTGTAGTAATTCAAATTTTGAACTCGTGCAATTTTTAGGAGCTGATAAAGTAATTGATTATACGAAAGAAGATTTTACTAAGCAAGGCAAATGCTACGATATTATATTTGATGCAGTTGGGAAGTATAAAAAATCCCTTTGTACAAATACATTAACACCCAATGGAAAATATGTATCTGTTAATGGAATGATGGCTAAGGTAAGTAAAGAGGATATGATTCTATTAAAAAAACTAGTCGAAACGGAAAAACTAAAGCCCGTTATTGATAGAACTTACCGATTAGAAGAAATTGCTGAAGCTCATATGTATGTGGAAAAGGGACATAAAAAAGGGAATGTTTCTATTGCCTTAAAATAAAATATATTCAGAAAATAACATTGACAATTCTTTTTGTAAGATTTACTATTAGTACCATATTTAAAAACTACATACACATACTCTTATCAAGAGTGGCGGAGGGACTGGCCCGATGATGCCCGGCAACCGAGCTTAGAACTTATAAGCTAAGGTGCTAATTCCTGCAGAACGATTTTCGTTTTGGAAGATAAGAGAGGAACCTATTTCGTCTATTCGGCACCTCTCTTATTTTTGAGAGGTGCTTTTTATTTTGGAACGTATATTAAGGGGGAATTATATATGAAAAAGGTATTATTAAGTATTGTAAGCGGAGCTGTATTATTGTTAGGTGCATGTGGTGCTAATTCTGATAAAGAGGTAAAAGCATTAGATGAGAAAAAGATTACTGTCGGTGTAACGGGCGGACCGCATGAACAAATTTTTGAAAAGGTGAAAGAAGTTGCAGCAAAAGATGGCCTCCAAATTGATGTAAAGATATTTAATGATTATGTAGCGCCAAACGTATCTTTAGATGAAAAAAGTCTCGATGTAAACAGCTATCAAACTAAATCTTATTTAGACGTATTTAAAGCTGAACGTAATATGAAATTAACTGAAGTATTTTCCACAGTAACATTCCCTATGGGCATATACTCTAAAAACTTAAAAGATGTAAAAGAATTAAAAGAGGGCGACGCAATTGCTGTCCCAAACGATCCAACAAATGAGCTTCGTGCTTTAAAGCTATTTGAAAAAGCAGGGGTTTTAAAAGTGGATCCAAAAGCTACAGAAAAAGCGACTGCAAAAGATGTAATTGAAAATCCGAAAAATTTAAAGATTGTTGAATTAGAGGCATCTCAATTACCAACGCAGCTAGGTGAAGTGAAGGCAGCTGCAATTAATACAAACTTTGCATTAGGTGCAAAATTAAGTCCAGCAAAAGACTCCATTTTCCGCGAAGGAAAAGATTCACCATATGTGAATTGGGTCGTTGTTCGTACTGAAAATAAAGATGATGCTGTTGTTAATAAATTAAAGAAAGCTTATCAATCTAAAGAAGTAAAAGATTTCATTGAGAAAAAATTCGATGGTTCTGTTTTACCGTCTTGGTAGGAGCTGACTATAATGATTGAATTAAAAAATGTCTCCAAAATATTTACAACAAAAAAAGGGAATGTTGAGGCTCTTAAATCAACTTCCCTTAAAGTAAAAAAGGGCGAAGTATTTGGAATCATCGGATATAGTGGCGCTGGTAAAAGTACATTAATTCGTTGTGTAAATTTATTAGAAAAACCAACGACAGGAGATATCATTGTAAATGAACAAGAGTTAACAACCTTATCGACAAAAGAACTCGCAAAGGCGAGAAAAAAGATCGGCATGATTTTTCAAGGATTCAATTTACTTAAAACCGTTACCGTTTATGAAAATATCGCACTACCCTTACGTCTATCTGGTCTTCCCAAAAATGAAATTGAAAAAAGGGTAGAAAAGTATTTACGCATTGTTGATCTCTTTAATAAAAAAGATGCCTATCCAAGTGAATTATCTGGTGGTCAAAAACAACGTGTAGCGATCGCTCGCGCACTATCTCATGAGCCTGAAGTTTTATTAAGTGATGAAGCAACGAGCGCATTAGATCCGGAAACGACCGATTCTATTCTTGATTTATTATTAAAGATCAACGAAGAAATCGGAATTACGATTTTGCTAATTACACACGAAATGAATGTCATCCAGCGTATTTGTGACCAAGTTGCTGTAATGGAACATGGGTCTGTCGTTGAAAGTGGAACAGTGAAGGATATTTTTACCAATCCACAACATGTAACAACGAAGAAATTTGTAAATAGCGCGTTTGCAGCTAAAATTCCAGAAGAGGTACAGAAAGAACTACAAAGCACCGGGGAAATCGTAACACTTTCATTTATAGGAACCGCTTCAGGAGAACCAGCGTTAGCTGTCGCTACAAAACGTTTCCACGTATATCCTAATATTTTATCAGGCAATATTACACAGTTAAAACATGAGGCATATGGAAAACTGATCGTTCATATGCAAGGTGAAAAAAGTGAAGTACACCGTGCCTTATCATTTTTACAAGAACAAGGGATTATCGTAGAAGGAGGTAGAACAGATTATGGGAAACAAGTCCTTTTTGGATGAGTGGGGTAACGTAATATGGGAAGCAACAATTCAAACATTTCAAATGACATCTCTTTCACTACTTATCTCTATTCTTATTGCATTACCACTCGGCGTCACACTTGTTTTAACGAGACCTGGTGGACAGCGAGAAAATAAAATTATCTATCCTATTCTTAATACAGTTATTAATATCATTCGTTCTCTTCCATTTATCATTCTATTATTCTTCATTTTACCTTTTACAAAGTTTCTAATGGGAACGTCCATTGGCGTACAAGGTGTTATCGTACCACTTGTTGTCTTCACAGCCCCTTACATTGCCCGTTTAATGGAAACTGCTTTATTAGAAGTGGATCGCGGTGTCATTGAAGCATATCAAGCAATGGGAGTCTCTACTTTAAAAATTATTTGGCACGTTATGGTTAAAGAAGCTCGCCCGTCTCTCGTACTTGGATTAACAATCGCAACGATCGGCTTAATCGGTGCAACAGCAATGGCTGGACTTGTAGGTGCTGGCGGCCTTGGTGATTTAGCATATCGATTCGGACATTTACGCTACGAACCTGAAGTAATGTATGCAACAGTCTTTATTTTGATTATCCTCGTTCAAGGATTACAGTCTTTAGGAAATGGTGTTGCACGAAAATTAAAGAAAGATTAAAAAGAAGGTATCTCATTTCAATGAGATACCTTCTTTTTAATTATAAAATTATCTCTTAAATCCACCTTCTGAATGAATAACTTGCCCTGTAATCCATTCGGCTTCTTCGCTCACTAAAAACTTAATAAGCCTTGCTGCATCCTTTGGCTCACCAATTCTGCCGAAAGGAAACATCGGTCTTAATCCTTGCTTTATCTCCTCAGTCATCCATCCTGTACTAGTTGGACCTGGATTAATTGCATTCACTGTTATCCCTAAATGGGCCACTTCCGCTGACAACGTACTAGTAAGAGCGTCAATTGCTCCCTTCGTTGTTGCATACGCTAATTCTCCTGCCATAGGTCCTTTAAATTGTCCCGACGTCATATTCACAATTCTACCACCAGATTTCTTATCAAAACCTTGGGCAAATTGACTACTTAACAATGTAGTCGCACGAACATTTACCATGTAGTGCTTATCTAGTTCTTCAGCAGTCAAATTAGAGAAATCATTATTTGTAGAATATGCTGCATTATTAATTAATATATGAGGGTACCCTAATTGTTCAGTAACTTTATTTATAAGCTGATTTGATGCATCATTCTGAGTTAGATCTAACTCCATGCTCGATACTTTGACACCGTTTTGTATCAATTTTTCTTTTAATTGTATTTGTTCATTTTTATCAACGCCCCAAGGCATCTCTTTATCGTATTCTGTCCAATACGTAAAAAATATATCGTATCCAGCCTCTGCTAACTCCGTGCAAATAGCTGCTCCTATACCGTCTAGACGACTTACACCTGTAACAACTGCTACTTTATTTTTTAATTGATTCATCATATACTCCTCCAAGTTTAAAGGACGCATATTTTATATAAGAGATATAAATTTCCCCACATAGGCATCTACCCTTACAAAGGGGATGTACAAGCTAAATATGCAGTCCTTGAATGATTTACAGATAGCTAAATAAACCCTCACTTACGAGAGAAAAATTCATCTATCTAATTTCTAATCATTACAAGTTCATCCACATATCTATTCTTTATCCCCTTTCAATATATCTCTAGTTTTCATTTTAACAATAAAGCGGTAATATTTCAAAAAATACAATAATTATTCTTATTTTCTTTCTAAAAATCATCATGTAATATAACTCTAGTTACTATCTCAAAAACTTTAATTTAAGTGTATACATTTATCATTACCTATTCGTTGTATAAGTGTAGGGAGGAAAAATGATGGGAAAAGAAAATATATTGACCTCCTATCTTATCAATTTAGGAGAGGAAGTGTTCAAGCTATTACTAGCGAAAGGAGCTATAAAAGAAGATGCAGAAGATATCATCCAAAATACTTTCTATAAAGTATACACGTTGCTAGATGATCTAACCGAGTGTAACATACGTCCATGGTTTTTCAGAGTCGCACTAAACGAATACATTGACTTAAAGAGAAAAAAAGAACAGCAAAACATCTACTTAACTGAGGAAATTTATTCAAAACTACAATATACAGACCGTGAATTGGACGTCGTTTTAAATAAAGATGAGATTTTCTATTTATTAAAAGATATAAAACTAGAATACAAAGAGGCCTTCTTTTTAAAATATTATTACGATTTTACATATGAAGAAATCGCTCTAATACTAGATATTCAAGCAAACAGCGTCAAACAAAAATTACATCGCGCACGTAAAACAATTCATTCTAAAGTAGGAGGAAAAACTTAATGGATACTTCTTTAAAAGATGCGTTAAAAAGGGCGAAGCGTAAGCAATTAATCAAAATTATTATTACTTCTATTATCGTCGTAATAATACTTATCCCTATAATTTATCAGATCGGTAATTACTTCGCAGCGAAAAGTTCTACGAAACTTCACGAACATCTCTTTTTACATAACGCAATTGCAGAACCGAATGTGCAAATTGATTCTCAAGTAACGAGTAATTCATCTATGTTTGGAGGCAATATTATATCAAATCGTTCTAAAAATATTAATGGTTATGTAGTCCCATGGAACACTTTAACAAGTTCCTATGGTTGGCTCCGTACCAACATTGATACCAATGAATTAACGCCCGGCTTTTATTGGTCCGATACAGAGTTCTATGAGTACGATAAACAAACTAAAAATAAATTTGCGACATTTTATAATCCAGATATTAAAGAATATCATGATGGTGTCCAAAATGAATTAGGTGAAGTTTCACAAATGAACAACTATGTTGCAGAAGTTGCTCTCTCATTCAATCAACCCTATACATTACAAGAAATTAAAGAAAAAATTCCAGATACCTTAAACATTGTATGGCTATATATGACATCACCAATTGGAGATGAAAGTAAAGGGCCTGCTGGTATGCCAGTTTACGGATTCAATCCAGATAAGTCCCCTGAGGAAGCGTACAAAGAGTTCGTTGATTCACTTAAACAATACGATGACGATGGACATGACGAAGACCTTCAAAAATTTTTAAAATCAAACAAAAACAAACCCTTTGATCAAGTAAAAATTTTAGGTGTCATGCTAACCGGGAAAACAGAGAATTTTAAGGCGTTAGAAAACCAAGACTTTATTCGTGGTGCCTCTGTAGGAGCTACTGCGCAAGTAGTTCCTTATATAAAACCAGAGAAATAATAAGGAAAAGACAAGATAAACTAATAGTAAATAGTTAAAAGAACGTGCATTAATCTGTTTAATATGGGAGCTATCTATTTTAGTGGAAAGCTCCCATCCCTCATTTATTATTCATCCTCCAAAAAATAAATTTCCAAATACTTTATGTACAAATGAAAAATCATAATTTTTGTTCACACTTTATCCATTGTGAATTTATTCACAATGGATATATAATAAACATGTAAATACAATACATTGGAGGGATTTCAATGGTCATCAATTTTTTAAGAACTGATAAACGCGCTATTTTCATATTATTATTTTTACGACTTTACATAGGATATGCATGGCTCGCTGCTGGAATAGGAAAAGTTTTTGGACAGTCTTTTGATGCAAGTGGTTTTCTAAAAGGAGCTATCGCTCAAGCATCAGGTGACCACCCTGCAGTACAAGGTTGGTGGGCAGATTTTCTTCAACATTTTGTTCTTCCAAACGCAGACCTATTTAGCTTTTTAGTTCAATGGGGAGAAATTTTAGTAGGGCTAGGTTTGATTTTAGGTGGATTAACAAAAACAGCTGCATTTTTCGGCATCATAATGAACCTTTCATTTTTATTAAGCGGAACTGTTAGTGTAAACCCAAACCTGCTTATTTTAACTATGTTCATTTTAGTTGCAGGACATAATGCTGGACGTATTGGATTAGATGGTTATGTTTTCCCAAAACTTTCCAAAAAAAATAACCGTGAAGCATATAAATTAAGTAAAACTGCATAAGAATAGTTCACCTTTTAAATATAAGCTAATAAGATACACGATCATTTTCTCACATAAAGTGAAACCGAAATCTATAATCAGATTTCGGTTTTTTGATATACAATAAATCACCTAAACTATTCACAATTCGATATAATACAAATTTATCTATAGAAGTAATTTATATTTATATTTATATAAACGTTATAAGTTACCTTATAACGTTGGGCTATCTGAAAATCTAATAATACGTATACTTGCAGATGAACCAGCAGCAAGAGCTACAAGCACAAGCTAAATATGAAAACAGCCCTCCTTATGAAGACTGTTTCATCCTTATGTATCCTGTGAGGATATCCATTATAAACCACTAAAATCCTCCATACTTTCTCCAAGAATATAGTGCGAAAACCACATCAAGTTCTGCTTCATAATAGCCACATGAACTCCTGGTTGATCAGAACTATATGCCATTCCTTTAAAAATAATTAATTCTGTATCAACTTCCATATCCCTTAACCCTTGATATAGCTCATATGCATTGGAAGTTGGAATCCTTGCATCCTTTTCGCCATGTTGGATTAAGGTAGGCGTACAGGCTGATTTAATATATGCCATTGGCGATGTTTTTGTATATATATCTGGATCATTCCATGGAGTATTTCCTAAATGCATTCTAATAAAGTAAGGTATATCTGTATTCACATAATGGGTACTCCAGTTAGTAATTCCACCTCCAACTGAAATAGCTTTAAATCTATTACTAAACGTAGAACAGAAGGCTGATATATATCCTCCGTTACTCCATCCCATAACTCCTACTCTATCTTTATCTACAATCCCTTGCTCAACTAGTTTATCCACTCCAGATATAACATCATCGTAGTCAGCAATTCCCTGTTTTCTATAGTTGGCTTTTAAGAACTCATTACCATAGCCAGAACTTCCTCTATAGTTTGGCTCTAAAACTATAAAGCCTTTTTCGATAAACTGCTCAATCGGATATTTCTCATTAAAACAGTCTGAGAATATCGGAAAAGATGCCCAAGCTGGTCCACCATGGATTACTACTAATAAAGGATATTTTTTGTTGGCATCAAAATCTACTGGGGTTGATAAAACACCCTCTATTTCAAGACCATCACTACTTTGCCATGAGATTATTTCCCTGTTACTTTTCAGCTTCCCTTTAAAAAAGCTATTTTCATCCGTTATTTTTTTATCGTCTAAATAGATTTCAAAGGTTTCATTTGTTATAGCCTTACTATAGGATATATGATTTCCATCCCTTGTTATAGAAGCATCCATTATAAAGCCATCTACTTTGTCACTTAACATTTCCACAGTGCCATCCTCACATAGCAATCCAATACGATAGTTAGTTTTATCCTGCCATCTAATTAAAATCCCCTTATCTGTCCACTGTAATGGCATAACCGTACTATCAAAGTTTGTTAGAGGCTGAATTACCTCTCCAGTATTCATATCATATATCTCTAATGTACTTTCTTGTATATGGTTTCTATAGTAATCCTTCTCTCTTATGCTTGCTGAGTAACATATTTTGCTGCCCTCAGGAGAAAAGCAAACGCTCCCGCCCAACAACTTATCTATGTTCATCTTTTGTAGTTCTCCAGCTTCAATATCTAATATGTATAGATCACCATTCATATAATCGTTTAGGCTTGGTGTAGCCATAAATACAACCTTTTTCCCATCATTTGAAATATCAAAGTTATGTATATAAAAATCCTTACCATCCGTTAGTTGATAAACACCGCTAATCTCACGTTCCTCTTTATCATTTTGTATCCCTTTTTCTATTTCAATGTAATATAAACAATTATTCCGATGTTCCTTACCTGCATGTTGGAAGTCCCCATATAGCTCTTTACGTTTCTTTATTTCCCCACATTCTTTTGACTGTGCAACATAATAAAAACCTTTACCAGTAGGCTCCCATTTGAATGTACTGACCCCTTCTTTCTCATCAGTAATTTGTAACTCACTATAACCATCTATTGACTTAACAAAGATTTGATTTTTCTTATTATCTCCGTCACCAACTGGGCTAAGGTATGCGATATCCCTAGAATCTGGGGACCATAATGGGTGTATACTATCTATATCCCCAGTTGTTAATAGGTAACTCTGCTCCTTATCTTTTTCATATATCCATATATGATTCCTATATGTATTGTCTTTCCAGTTAGCTGTCTTCCTAACAAATGCTACGCCTTTGCCGTCATCACTTATATTTGCACCTGATAAGGTTGGTAATGAAATAATCTCTTCTATACTTAGATATTTCTTTTCATTCACTTTCATCAATATGCCCCCTTGTAATGTCCATGAATCTATCGTCTCTTCTTGTCATAATAAAGAAAATTGTTCACGAATACTTAAAATGATAACAGAAAATTCAGATAGGGAAAAGTAGTTCCATTCCAAATTCGATAAAGTACAACTTTAATCAATAGGGTTCTATCCACTTATCAATTTTAGGTATTCTTTTTCGACATAAAAAATACCCCTTTAGATAAAATATCTAAAGGGGTACAGATTCGTAAGTTTATTTTAAAGCTATAACTATATTTATTAACCTACCAATCTCCTACTCAACTGTAACAGACTTAGCTAAGTTACGTGGCTTATCAACATCACATTCGCGGTGAAGCGCTGCGTAGTATGAGATAAGTTGGAATGGAATAACTGCTACTAGCGGTGCTAGTGCTTCGTGTACAGCTGGTAATACGAAGCTGTCACCTTCCATTTCTAAGCCTTTCATTGAGATGATACATGGGTTAGCTCCGCGTGCTACTACTTCTTTCACGTTACCACGAATTCCAAGGTTTACGTGCTCTTGTGTAGCAAGTGCGATAACTGGTGTACCGTTTTCGATTAAGGCAATTGTACCGTGTTTTAATTCTCCTCCAGCAAACCCTTCTGCTTGGATGTAAGAGATTTCTTTTAGTTTTAACGCACCTTCTAAACCTACGAAGAAGTCTACGCTACGTCCGATGAAGAAGCAGTTACGCGTTGTTGCTAAAAATTGTTTTGCTAATGCGTCCATCTCTTCTTTTTGATCACAAAGTACTACCATTGCATTTGCTACAAGTCCTAATTCGTGTGTTAAATCGAAATCAAGAACCTCACCTTTTGCTTTTGCAATGTCAGCCGCTAAGATTGAAAGTACTGCAAGCTGTGCTGTGTATGCTTTCGTCGATGCAACTGCGATTTCTGGTCCTGCATATAAAGGAAGTGTATAATCAGCTTCACGAGAAAGCGTAGAACCAGGTACGTTTGTAATTGTTAATGCTTTATGACCCATTTCATTTGTTTGCACAAGTACTGCACGGCTATCAGCTGTTTCACCACTTTGTGAAATGTAAATGAAGAATGGTCTTTCTGTTAATAATGGCATGTTGTAAGAGAATTCACTTGCTACATGTACTTCAACTGGTACTTTCGCAAATTTCTCAATGAATTGCTTTCCAACAAGACCTGCATGATAACTTGTTCCACATGCAATGATGTAAATGCGATCGCTATCTAAAATTGCGTTACGGATATCTTGATCTAATTCAATTTCGCCATTTTCATCTTGGTACTTTTGAATAATATTACGGATTACAAGTGGTTGCTCGTCGATTTCTTTTAGCATGAAATGAGGATACGTTCCTTTTTCAATATCACTTGCGTCTAATTCCGCTGTAAACGGTGCACGTTCAATCGTTTCACCTTGTAAGTTTTTAATTGTAATGCTTTCTTTTGTTACGATTACCATTTCTTTATCCATTAACTCGATAAATTGATCTGTAACTTGTAACATCGCCATAGCGTCGCTTGCAATAACATTAAAGTTATCACCAGCACCTACTAATAGCGGGCTTTTGTTTTTAGCAACATAAATCATGTTTGGATTTTCAGCATCAAGTAGTCCGATTGCGTAAGAACCATGTAAAAGAGATAACGTTTGACGGAACGCGTCTTCTACACTTAGTCCTGTACTTACTTGTTGTTCCATAAGCTGCACGATAATTTCTGTATCTGTTTCACTTACGAACGTTACATCTTGTAAATATTCTTTTTTCACTAATTCATAGTTTTCAATTACACCGTTATGAACTAGTGTAAAGCGTTTTGATGTACTTTGATGCGGATGCGCGTTTAATTTGCTTGGAACACCGTGTGTAGCCCAGCGTGTATGACCGATTCCCACGCTTGCTGCTACATTCTCTTCTACGACTTCGCGAAGTTTTGCAATACGGCCTTTTTCTTTATATACAATAACACCGTTCTCTGCTTGTACTGCAATACCTGCTGAATCATATCCGCGATATTCTAGCTTTTCTAAACCTTTTAATAAAATTTCCTTTGCATCTTGCTCTCCAATAAATCCTACGATTCCACACATGTTTAGTCGCCGTTACAAATGCTTACACTGCTCTGCGAACATGTAACGACATAGTCCGATACCATTTTTATTTATACTAAAAAACGGATTACATATTGCTAGCCCTGTAAGCTTGTAACGGCTTTCACCTTCCTCTCGATTGGGTTAAAGTCCGTATATACTTATACAGCTAGTATTCATCCGTTCCTCTTCTCTCATCACACTTTCACCTTTGTCCACTAAGTCACCTTAATGTTTTAAGTAAAAGATTGCGGTTGTGATGAACAACCGGGAGTCATCCGCCGAAATCTCGATAAACTCCACCTCGTCAACTACACTACTTGTAGTTCTGGCGCTTTTATAATTTACAATATTTCCTTTGAGAAAAAGAACAAGACCATCGTATAACAAACAATATAAATCGTCAATGAAATTTTTTTCATTGTCTATAAAACATATGAAAAAGGAGCACTTTTTGTGCTCCTTTTAAATAAAATCGGCTAATTATTCAACGCCAACTTCACCTTTCACAACTTCTACAATACGATGTACATACCCATCACAAATTTCTTGTGTCGGTGCTTCTGCCATTACACGAATAAGTGGTTCTGTTCCAGATGGACGAACAAGAATACGACCGTCTCCGTTCATTTCTTCCTCTACAACACGAATAATTTCTTTAATTTTCTCATTTTCTAGTGCTAGTTTCTTATCTGTTACACGAACATTTACTAGTAATTGTGGGAATTTTGTCATCTCGCCTGCAAGCTCAGATAATGGTTTTTTCGTCATTTTCATGATATTTACAAGTTGAAGTGCACTTAACATTCCATCACCAGTTGTAATGTAATCAAGTAAGATAATATGACCTGATTGTTCTCCGCCCAGGTTATATCCACCACGTTTCATCTCTTCCATTACGTAGCGATCACCAACTGCTGTTTTATCACTTGTAATATTGTTTGCTTCAAGCGCTTTATAGAAACCTAAGTTACTCATAACTGTTGAAACAACTGTATTATGTTTCAATTGGCCAGTTTCTTTCATATACTTCGCGCAAATAAACATAATTTGATCGCCATCAACGATGTTTCCTTTTTCGTCTACTGCGATTAAACGGTCTCCGTCACCATCAAAAGCAAGACCAATGTCAGCACCTTTTTCTTTTACTAATTCAGCTAATACTTCTGGATGCGTAGAACCTACTCCAGCGTTAATATTCATACCGTTCGGTGAAGTTCCCATTGTTGAAATATCAGCTTCTAAATCTGCAAATAAATATGGAGCTAAAGAAGATGTAGCACCATGTGCACAATCTAAAGCAATATGTAAACCAGAGAAATCTTCCTCTACAGTTTGTTTAATGTATTGTAAATATTTTTGTCCACCTTCAAAGTAATCACTCACTTGTCCAAGGTTAGTACCTGTTGGACGTGGTAGCTCATCAACTTCTTTGTCTAATAACGCTTCAATTTCTGCTTCTTGCTCATCTGTTAATTTAAATCCATCTGAACCGAAGAACTTAATTCCATTATCTTGTACTGGGTTATGAGATGCAGAGATCATAACACCTGCTTGCGCCCCTAAAGCTTTTGTTAAATAAGCCACACCTGGTGTAGAAATAACACCAAGGCGCATTACTTCCGCTCCAGTTGATAATAGGCCTGCTACTAAAGCTCCTTCTAGCATATGTCCAGATACACGTGTATCACGGCCAATAATTACTTTTGGACGATCTGTATCTTTTGTTAATACATAGCCGCCAAAACGTCCTATTTTAAAAGCTAATTCAGGTGTTAATTCCTTATTTGCAACCCCGCGTACTCCGTCTGTACCAAAATATTTACCCATTATTATTCGCTCCTTTTTCGTGCTCTTTTTGATTATCTACTGTTGGTTCTTGGCTCGTTTCTTGGCCATTTTCTTTTTCTTTGTCTTTGTCTTTTTCTTTGTCTTTATCTTTTTCCTGATCCTTTTCTGGATTAGGTTCAGGATTTTTTGGTTTTTCAGTTTGATTTTCTTGATTGTTTTTTGAATCTGGTTGTTCAATATTACCCTGTACTTCTTTATCCGGCTTTTCTTTCTTCACAATTGTGACTTTAGCACTTTTTTGTTTTGCTTCTATCGAAATATTACCAGGACCACTCACTTGAATAGAAACATCCTTCGTCCCCGGAGATACATTTTGCAGATTAATCGCCGCTGTTATTTGAGCAACTGTTATTTTATCTACTATACTTGCTTCTCCTGAAATATCAACGCTTATCTTTCCATCTTGTGGCGAAAGTAGCTGCACAGTAACATCATTCGGAATTCCACTTTTTTGAATCGGGATACCATCAATAGTTTTACTTTTCGTTTGTTTTACCTTTTGTACCCCTATGGAAACCTTCACTTGATTTGGTTTTGCACTTGTTACACCTTTTGGCAATAAAACAGAGGCATCGAATGTTGTAGAATCCGTCAATTGACTAAGATCTACCTCGACCCCCTCTATAGATTGTATATTATCCAAAATGTCTTTTGGACCTGCTATCGTTACTTCTTTTGGTTCAACACTAATATTTGTAACAGCTAAACCTTCTGGTAAATTCCCTTTTTTCGAATATGTTAAAGGAACTGTTTTTTCGACATTATTTGCTGTAGCTTGTGTCGCTACATTCACCGTTACACTTATTTTAGATGGACTTGTTTTTACATTTAAACGTTTTCCTTCTTTATTGTATAATGTAACGTCTGCTGTTTTTGTAACTGTTTTATTAACACCTTTTAAATCTATATATGCCTTAGCAGATGAAATACTTTCTATTTCTTCTTTTGTTCCAACTACTTCAACAGTGTCAGGCTTAATACTTGATTTCTCAATGGTAGCACCTGCTGGCATCTGGTCTTCATTTGATAATTTTAAATCTACATGAACATACTTTTTTGCTTTTTCATGAAGAGTGACTTTAATTGTTGCTGGCTGAACTGTCCCCTTCACATCATCTGGAAGCCCGTTCGCTTTTAAAGAAACTTCATACGTTCCTTTTGGTTGACCTTCCAAATCAACTGGTATATCAAATTGTCTTTTGTTTTTTGTTGCAGCAACCGCTGCTTTTGGACCTTCTAACTTCACCTTAACTCCCTCTGATGGAATACCACTTACAATATACTTCTCTTCATCATACTTAAGGTTAATAGCATGATTAGTTAATGTTTCTTTCGCATCATTTACGAAAGGCAGTATATTCGCTGTCGTATTTTTTTCAGTTAAAGTTGCTGACATAAAAAGCATACACGCCAATAGTAATGAGATTCCTTTTAAAAACCAATGATTCTCCATTAACTTATCCATGACGCTTTCTCCTCCAATTCCATAAAGACGAAGAAGTCGTTTTTTCGTTCCCACTGAATTCAGCTAACAACATATCCTTTAGCTGTTCTGTCTTCAAATCACGATGTAACTCACCGTTTTTCGTTAAAGAAATTTGGCCTGTTTCTTCCGACACAACTACTGTAATACTATCGGTGACTTCACTAACTCCCATTGCAGCGCGATGCCTAGTTCCTAACTCCTTAGAAATAAATGGGCTTTCTGATAAAGGAAGGTAACATGCTGCTGCTTTAATTGTACTTCCCTGCATAATTACTGCTCCATCATGAAGAGGGGTATTAGGGATAAAAATATTAATGAGTAATTCCGATGATACATTTGCATTTAGCGGAATACCCGTTTCTACATAATCATCCATCCCAGTCTCTTTTGACAAAGTAATTAGTGCACCAATTCTACGTTTTCCCATATATTCCGTTGCTTTAGCTATCGCTGTTGCAACAATTTCAGGTTCATCTTCCCCCTGATTTCCCACACGCGAAAATAAGCTACCCCGTCCTAGCTGCTCAAGTGCTCTTCTCAATTCTGGCTGGAAAATAATAATAACGGCTAAAAATCCCCACGTTAATACTTGTTCCGTTAGCCAATATAGCGTATGCAATTCAAGTAAAATACTAATCATCCGGACGACAATAATAACTGTAATACCTTTTAAAAGTTGCACCGCTTTCGTGCCCCGAATTATAAGAATTAGCTTATATATAATAAACCATACAACAGCAATATCTAATGCCGTACTAAGATATTTCAAAATGGTCGTATCTTCAAAAGGCATGCTAACCCTTCCTCCTACTTACGAGCAATTCTATCCATATATTGAAATATTATTTTATGCTCTATCTGTATGTATTTCCAACAACTAGTTAATTATACCATACATGAACCAAACGACAATTACAAACGCCCCCCTTTAGCTTAAATTGGTAAGATGTCAAACTTTCTTATCCTACAGTATAATATAAGTCATTATTATACGCCTATTTTCAAATAAAAAAAGCAACTTCTCAGTTGCTTTTCTTACATTTATTTTAGTTTTTCACCGAATAAAGAACCCATTAAAGCAACCGCTGTTGTTGCTGTTCTATTTCTCTCATCTAAAATCGTATTTATTTCAACAAATTCAGCAGATGTAACAATATCAGCTTCTGCTAACATTTCCATCGCTAGGTGGCTTTCACGATACGATAAACCACCAATTACAGGCGTCCCAACTCCTGGTGCATCATGAGGATCAAGACCATCTAAATCTAATGATAAATGAACACCGTCAGTATGAGATAGGTAAGCAATTGTTTCTTCCATAACAGCCGTCATACCCATACGATCAATTTCATGCATTGAAAATACTTTAATGCCTTCATTACGAATAAAGTCTTTTTCCCCTTCATCTAATGCACGTGCACCTATAATTACAACGTTCTCTTTTTTTACTTTCGGGTATGCCCCGTATAAATCTACAAGTGAAGAATGTCCATAACCTAAACTTGCAGCAAGTGACATACCGTGAATATTTCCAGATGGTGATGTTTCTTCTGTATTTAAATCACCGTGTGCATCATACCAAATAACACCTAAATTTTTATAATGTTTCGCCACACCAGCTAGCGTACCGATAGCAATACTATGATCACCGCCTAATACAAGTGGAAAACGACCTTCTTCTATAATATGATCAACCTTAGTCGCTAGTTCATTACATACAGTTGCAACTTGAGTAAGGTTTCGTAACTTTGTATTTTCATCTACTTCTTTTTCTCTCTCTATACATATATCTCCCATATCTTTTACGTCATATCCAATTTGTTCAATTCTTTCAACTACCCCTGCATAACGGATCGCGCTTGGTCCCATATCAACCCCGCGACGCATCTGTCCTAAATCCATTGGAACTCCAATAACTGAGATTTCTTTTTTCATAGATAGTATCCCCCTTTTATGCCTTCACTAAATATTTTAAATCTTTTATATAGTCTGACTCAACTCGACATTTTTCTGCATGGATATACATTTTATTCACTTATATTTACGTTGGATTCCCGATTTTTAAACTATTCTATGTATAAAGTTAACTTAATGAACCAACTAACTTTTCTATCAGCTAATATTTTTATCCGTGCCTTTCTCCATCAATACCTAGAATTACACAAAATATCCTCAAATAACTGAATTTAAAAAACACTTCTACACTTAGAAGCGTTTTTCTGATGCTAATTTCCACACTGCTGCAATATTTTTTGCTGTCATTTCGATATTCTCTTCTGCCGCTTTATATGCTTCTTCTAATGTCATTGGGCTAGCCGTAATACTAAACACTGCATCAATTCCCTTTTCGTAAACAGTCGTATAATTCGGAGATACAGATCCACCAATAGCAATTACAGGAATATGACGACATTTCGCCCGCTTCGCGACACCAACAGGAGCTTTTCCATAAGCTGTTTGTTCATCTATCCTTCCCTCACCAGTTACAATAAGATCGGCACCCTCTATACACTTATCAAAATTTGTATAATCTAATACAATTTCAATCCCTTTTCTTAGCTGTCCCTTTAGTACTGCAACGACAGCGGCTCCCGTTCCTCCAGCTGCCCCCGCACCTGGTATTTCAGATACATCAAAAGACACATGTTGTTTAAGTATATTAGCATAATGTTTTAAATTCTCATCTAGCTCTTTCATCATCTCTACATTCGCACCTTTTTGTCTCGCAAATACAAAAGACGCTCCCCTTGGTCCAACTAATGGATTGTCGACATCACATGCTGCTTCTAGCTTTATATCCTTCAAACGTGTATCCATACGAGAAAGATTAAGAGCAGTAATCAAATGCAATGTTCCTCCAGAGGGCTCAATTACTTCACCTTTCCTATTAATAAACTCTACGCCTAAAGCAGACAACATACCTGCCCCACCATCATTTGTAGCACTTCCTCCAAGCCCTAAAATAATGTGTTTAGCTCCTTGATCTAATGCATGTAATATCAGTTCGCCGGTCCCTTTTGTCGTTGTAATAAGTGGGTTTCTCTTTTCAATTGGAACGTGTTGTAATCCTGATGCTGCCGCCATTTCAATAAATGCTGTCTCCTTATCCTTAGACATACCATAATAGGCTTGCACACTCTCTCCAAGCGGCCCTGTCACATTAAGTGATATAATTTCCCCCATTGTAGCACCAACAAGAGATTCAACCGTTCCTTCGCCTCCATCTCCAATTGGTACTTTAACATACTCTGCTTTAGGAAAAATTGCTGTAAAGCCCCTTTCAATAGCTTCACATACCTCTATAGCTTTCAGGCTTTCTTTATATGAATCCGATGCAATGACAACTTTCATAATTACCCCCCCTTATTCAATCCCTTTTTTTCATTTTAAACGATATACGGAAAAGTTTCCTTTTTGAGTGGAATTTAAACACAAAAAAAGCTTACATCATTTGATGTAAGCTTTTCCTATTTATAT
>NZ_JAEKEU010000006.1:0-1643 GCF_016650935.1 Bacillus sp. TH25
TTTGTCGCTCATTTGCGACTCCCTTATGTTAACATTTTCATATTTCAATGTCAACCAAGTTTTTTTATTTCTTTTGTCGCTTTCTGCGTTGTTGCTATCGGCGACTTGTTCTATATTACACCTCTATAAGCTAATCGTCAACACCTTTTATTCAATTAATAATAAAAATAATTCCAAAGGTATTTTCTATATTAATTTCAGTCATTCAATTTCTCCATTTCAATGAAAATAATAAACAAGGACATCCCACTACATACAAGACGCCCTTTTGATTACACATTATATACATGCACTCTTTAAACTCTTGAACTCCCCCTTTCTATTTAAACTATCGTCCTACTCATTCCTTGAGGCGGGAGTTTTCTGTGGGGAATTGATAAATAGATCAATTAATTTGCTTTTATCCGCCCATACCACTCCAAATAAGACTAAGCCGCCGCCTATTACTATTCTCCACGTTAAAGATTCATTTAATAGAACAATTGAAGCAACAATACTTATTAGCGGTAATGCATTTAAATATAATCCACTTACTGATGCTGAAACTCTCTCTAGTGCTTTATTCCAAAACCAATATGCTAAAATTGTTGCTCCAATAACAAGATACATTACACTAAGTCCAGTCTTCCAGGTTTCAATCTTTGGGAAACCGTAATAAAAAGTTTCTACCATTGCAAATGGTAATAAAATAACCGATCCAATAATTAAAGTTAATGTTGTAAAAACCTTGTTTGATAGATACTGTTCCTGTTTCGGTTGTTTTAACAATACTGTATAGAAAGCAAATAAGAAGGTGCTTAATAAAATAAGGATATCTCCTATTAAAGATACCTCTTGATCAGCATTGTTAGATGAAATTGTTATAAGAAGTACCCCTATAGCCCCCAATATAATACCAATCCAATAATTCGGCTGAATTTCCTCTTTCAAAAAGAACGCTGAAAAAAGAATTGTAACTAACGGCAATGCAGCATCAATGATACTAACATGTAATCCACTTGTTAAAGAAATCCCGTAGGATGTGAACATAAAATACCCAGCTACACCAGTAAAAGATAGCAAACTCATTCTTTTCCATGGAATATGTTTATGTACAACTGCTTTTTGTAGTTCGTTAAATGAGAAAAGCATACAAATTCCACCCGCAAAGAAAAGACGAATAAATAACAAAGTAAACGGTTGAATGGATTCTAATGCCCATTTCGTTGGCGCAATTGCCGTCCCCCATAATATAACAGCCACTAATAACATGCATATTTCTTTCATAATCCCCCACACCCATCAAAAAATATATGTTAACTACCTTAATTATAAATTTTTTCTTAAGTAAAATCCTTTAAAACCACAAAAAGGTTATGTGAAAAATAGCCATCCAGCTCTTTTTCGCATAACCTTTTCATATTAAATCAAAAACATTATTGTTCACTCTACAACTAAATTAACATAAAAAGGTAATTCTTACCTTCAATTGATATTTAAACGTATTACTTTATAACCTTCTTATCACTTTAATATCCAAATTTCATTTTATACCGTTTCTATTTCATTATTTTTTCGTCTTTAACGTTATTAAACTTATGGATTTTAACATTTGGTAAATAAAAACAAACACAAAAAAACCTAAGTCGAAACGACTTAGGTTT
>NZ_JAEKEU010000007.1:0-63965 GCF_016650935.1 Bacillus sp. TH25
GGAGCCTAGCGGGATCGAACCGCTGACCTCCTGCGTGCAAGGCAGGCGCTCTCCCAGCTGAGCTAAGGCCCCTTAGTAATTAAGCGGAAGACGGGATTCGAACCCGCGACCCCAACCTTGGCAAGGTTGTATTCTACCACTGAACTACTTCCGCGAAAATGGTGAGCCATGAAGGATTCGAACCTTCGACCCTCTGATTAAAAGTCAGATGCTCTACCAACTGAGCTAATGGCTCGTAAATGGCTGGGCTAGCTGGATTCGAACCAGCGCATGACGGAGTCAAAGTCCGTTGCCTTACCGCTTGGCTATAGCCCATTAATATTTACTAGTATGGTTATCTTTTCAAAAAAATAAACCCTTTCAGGTTATTTTAAAGAAAATGGTGGAGGGGGGCAGATTCGAACTGCCGAACCCGAAGGAGCGGATTTACAGTCCGCCGCGTTTAGCCACTTCGCTACCCCTCCGACATTTAAAAATATATGGTGGAGGATGACGGGATCGAACCGCCGACCCCCTGCTTGTAAGGCAGGTGCTCTCCCAGCTGAGCTAATCCTCCAAAAGTGGTGACCCGTACGGGATTCGAACCCGTGTTACCGCCGTGAAAGGGCGGTGTCTTAACCACTTGACCAACGGGCCAAAAAAAAATAAAAACTTTTCCCAAGCTTCCAACCGGGCTTGAACCGGTGACCTCTTCCTTACCATGGAAGTACTCTACCAGCTGAGCTATGGAAGCATAATGGCTCCGCAGGTAGGAATCGAACCTACGACCGATCGGTTAACAGCCGATAGCTCTACCGCTGAGCTACTGCGGAATAATATAAGCCTGGCAACGTCCTACTCTCACAGGGACAAGGTCCCAACTACCATCGGCGCTAGAGAGCTTAACTTCCGTGTTCGGTATGGGAACGGGTGTGACCTCTCTGCCATCATTACCAGACTTTTATCATTATGCACATTCTTTTGAGAATGTCAAAAGGAATTTTAAATATATATTCCTTCAAAACTAGATAACATTTGCTTCATATTATATGGTTAAGTCCTCGATCTATTAGTATTCGTCAGCTCCACATGTCACCATGCTTCCACCTCGAACCTATCAACCTGATCATCTTTCAGGGATCTTACTAGCTTACGCTATGGGAAATCTCATCTTGAGGGGGGCTTCATGCTTAGATGCTTTCAGCACTTATCCCTTCCGCACATAGCTACCCAGCTATGCCCTTGGCAGAACAACTGGTACACCAGCGGTGCGTCCATCCCGGTCCTCTCGTACTAAGGACAGCTCCTCTCAAATTTCCTGCGCCCACGACGGATAGGGACCGAACTGTCTCACGACGTTCTGAACCCAGCTCGCGTACCGCTTTAATGGGCGAACAGCCCAACCCTTGGGACCGACTACAGCCCCAGGATGCGATGAGCCGACATCGAGGTGCCAAACCTCCCCGTCGATGTGGACTCTTGGGGGAGATAAGCCTGTTATCCCCGGGGTAGCTTTTATCCGTTGAGCGATGGCCCTTCCATGCGGAACCACCGGATCACTAAGCCCGACTTTCGTCCCTGCTCGACTTGTAGGTCTCGCAGTCAAGCTCCCTTATGCCTTTGCACTCTACGAATGATTTCCAACCATTCTGAGGGAACCTTTGGGCGCCTCCGTTACACTTTAGGAGGCGACCGCCCCAGTCAAACTGCCCACCTGACACTGTCTCCCGGGTCGATAAGACCCGTAGGTTAGAATTTCAATACAGTCAGGGCGGTATCCCACCAGCGCCTCCACCGAAGCTAGCGCTCCGGTTTCAATGGCTCCCGCCTATCCTGTACAAACTGTACCAAAATTCAATATCAGGCTACAGTAAAGCTCCACGGGGTCTTTCCGTCCTGTCGCGGGTAACCTGCATCTTCACAGGTACTATAATTTCACCGAGTCTCTGGTTGAGACAGTGCCCAAATCGTTACACCTTTCGTGCGGGTCGGAACTTACCCGACAAGGAATTTCGCTACCTTAGGACCGTTATAGTTACGGCCGCCGTTTACTGGGGCTTCAGTTCAGAGCTTCGCTTACGCTAACCCCTCTCCTTAACCTTCCAGCACCGGGCAGGTGTCAGCCCCTATACTTCGCCTTACGGCTTCGCAGAGACCTGTGTTTTTGCTAAACAGTCGCTTGGGCCTATTCACTGCGGCTTTCCGTTAAGAAAGCACCCCTTCTCCCGAAGTTACGGGGTCATTTTGCCGAGTTCCTTAACCAGAGTTCTCTCGCACACCTTAGGATTCTCTCCTCGCCTACCTGTGTCGGTTTGCGGTACAGGCACCTTTTATCTCGCTAGAAGCTTTTCTTGGCAGCGGGGAATCAAAGACTTCGCTCCATAAGGAGCTTCCCCATCACAGCTCAGCCTTCACGATAAGCGGATTTGCCTACTTATCAGCCTAACTGCTTGGACGTGCACAACCAATCGCACGCTTCTTCTATCCTTCTGCGTCCCTCCATTGCTCAAACGATAAAGAGGTGGTACAGGAATATCAACCTGTTGTCCATCGCCTACGCCTGTCGGCCTCGGCTTAGGTCCTGACTAACCCTGAGCGGACGAGCCTTCCTCAGGAAACCTTAGGCATTCGGTGGACGGGATTCTCACCCGTCTTTCGCTACTCATACCGGCATTCTCACTTCTAAGCGCTCCACCAGTCCTTCCGGTCTGACTTCACTGCACTTAGAACGCTCCCCTACCACTGATACCATTGGTATCAATTCGCAGCTTCGGTGGTGTATTTAGCCCCGGTACATTTTCGGCGCAGAGTCACTCGACTAGTGAGCTATTACGCACTCTTTAAATGGTGGCTGCTTCTGAGCCAACATCCTAGTTGTCTAAGCAACTCCACATCCTTTTCCACTTAATACACACTTTGGGACCTTAGCTGGCGATCTGGGCTGTTTCCCTCTTGACTACGGATCTTATCACTCGCAGTCTGACTCCTAAGGATAAGTCATTGGCATTCGGAGTTTGACTGAATTCGGTAATCCGATGAGGACCCCTAGTTCAATCAGTGCTCTACCTCCAAGACTCTTACACTTAAGGCTAGCCCTAAAGCTATTTCGGGGAGAACCAGCTATCTCCAGGTTCGATTGGAATTTCTCCGCTACCCACACCTCATCCCCGCACTTTTCAACGTGCGTGGGTTCGGGCCTCCATTCAGTGTTACCTGAACTTCACCCTGGACATGGGTAGATCACCTGGTTTCGGGTCTACGACCACGTACTAAACGCCCTATTCAGACTCGCTTTCGCTGCGGCTCCGCCTCTTCAGCTTAACCTTGCACGGGATCGTAACTCGCCGGTTCATTCTACAAAAGGCACGCCATCACCCATTAACGGGCTCTGACTATTTGTAGGCACACGGTTTCAGGATCTCTTTCACTCCCCTTCCGGGGTGCTTTTCACCTTTCCCTCACGGTACTGGTTCACTATCGATCACTAGGGAGTATTTAGCCTTGGGAGATGGTCCTCCCAGATTCCGACGGAATTTCACGTGTTCCGCCGTACTCAGGATACATTCAAGAGAGAACGAAGTTTCGACTACGGGGTTATTACCCTCTGTGACGGACCTTTCCAGGTCGCTTCGTCTACCTCGTTCCTTTGTAACTCCGTATAGAATGTCCTACAACCCCAAGAGGCAAGCCTCTTGGTTTGGGCTAGATTCCGTTTCGCTCGCCGCTACTCAGGAAATCGCATTTGCTTTCTCTTCCTCCAGGTACTTAGATGTTTCAGTTCCCTGGGTCTGTCTTCCATACCCTATGTATTCAGGTAAGGATACCATACCATTACGTATAGTGGGTTTCCCCATTCGGAAATCTTCGGATCAAAGCTTACTTACAGCTCCCCGAAGCATATCGGCGTTAGTCCCGTCCTTCATCGACTCCTAGTGTCAAGGCATCCACCGTGCGCCCTTTCTAACTTAACCAAACTAAAATTAAAAAAATATGAGCTACACTGTTATCTAGTTTTCAAAGAACATACATTTAAACTTGAGAGATAGTTCTCTCAAAACTGAACGAAACAAAACAAGTCAACGTTTATTGATGAACTGCGTTCATCAATTCTCCATAGAAAGGAGGTGATCCAGCCGCACCTTCCGATACGGCTACCTTGTTACGACTTCACCCCAATCATCTGTCCCACCTTAGGCGGCTGGCTCCATAAAGGTTACCCCACCGACTTCGGGTGTTACAAACTCTCGTGGTGTGACGGGCGGTGTGTACAAGGCCCGGGAACGTATTCACCGCGGCATGCTGATCCGCGATTACTAGCGATTCCAGCTTCATGTAGGCGAGTTGCAGCCTACAATCCGAACTGAGAACGGTTTTATGAGATTAGCTCCACCTCGCGGTCTTGCAGCTCTTTGTACCGTCCATTGTAGCACGTGTGTAGCCCAGGTCATAAGGGGCATGATGATTTGACGTCATCCCCACCTTCCTCCGGTTTGTCACCGGCAGTCACCTTAGAGTGCCCAACTTAATGATGGCAACTAAGATCAAGGGTTGCGCTCGTTGCGGGACTTAACCCAACATCTCACGACACGAGCTGACGACAACCATGCACCACCTGTCACTCTGCTCCCGAAGGAGAAGCTCTATCTCTAGAGTTTTCAGAGGATGTCAAGACCTGGTAAGGTTCTTCGCGTTGCTTCGAATTAAACCACATGCTCCACCGCTTGTGCGGGCCCCCGTCAATTCCTTTGAGTTTCAGCCTTGCGGCCGTACTCCCCAGGCGGAGTGCTTAATGCGTTAACTTCAGCACTAAAGGGCGGAAACCCTCTAACACTTAGCACTCATCGTTTACGGCGTGGACTACCAGGGTATCTAATCCTGTTTGCTCCCCACGCTTTCGCGCCTCAGTGTCAGTTACAGACCAGAAAGTCGCCTTCGCCACTGGTGTTCCTCCATATCTCTACGCATTTCACCGCTACACATGGAATTCCACTTTCCTCTTCTGCACTCAAGTCTCCCAGTTTCCAATGACCCTCCACGGTTGAGCCGTGGGCTTTCACATCAGACTTAAGAAACCACCTGCGCGCGCTTTACGCCCAATAATTCCGGATAACGCTTGCCACCTACGTATTACCGCGGCTGCTGGCACGTAGTTAGCCGTGGCTTTCTGGTTAGGTACCGTCAAGGTGCCAGCTTATTCAACTAGCACTTGTTCTTCCCTAACAACAGAGTTTTACGACCCGAAAGCCTTCATCACTCACGCGGCGTTGCTCCGTCAGACTTTCGTCCATTGCGGAAGATTCCCTACTGCTGCCTCCCGTAGGAGTCTGGGCCGTGTCTCAGTCCCAGTGTGGCCGATCACCCTCTCAGGTCGGCTACGCATCGTCGCCTTGGTGAGCCGTTACCTCACCAACTAGCTAATGCGACGCGGGTCCATCCATAAGTGACAGCCGAAGCCGCCTTTCAATTCCGAACTATGCAGTTCAAAATATTATCCGGTATTAGCCCCGGTTTCCCGGAGTTATCCCAGTCTTATGGGTAGGTTACCCACGTGTTACTCACCCGTCCGCCGCTAACTTCATAAGAGCAAGCTCTTAATCCATTCGCTCGACTTGCATGTATTAGGCACGCCGCCAGCGTTCATCCTGAGCCAGGATCAAACTCTCCAATAAAGTTAGTTTGTCTAGCATCTAAAAATAAAAATTGACGTTCACGTTGTTTGTTTCGTTCAGTTTTCAAAGAACTACTCAGCCGCTCATTTGCGACTTCCTTATGTTAACATCTTCATTTTTCGATGTCAACTAAGTTTTTTAATTTCTTTTTTGTCGTTTTCTGCGTTTCTGCATCAGCGACGTTTATTAATTTATCATATCCTTACTCTTAACGTCAACACTTTTTAATAAAAAATTCTTTTTCTTATATAACGAATACATTCTTCCCTATTAGCAACTCTCCGAAATAAACAAAAAATGATTTTATACCTTTCTTCCATCGCCTTTTTTACAACGCTATGTATACACTCATCTTCAAAATCAAATAAAAGTTCCTCTAACTCTCTCTTCAGTATGTATTCCATTTCTTTTTTCTCTTCCTTCGTCAACATAATCCCAAGCAAATTATCACCCCAATAACTCCTTACGTGTACCGATAAACGCCCACTCATTTTCAATTATCAATAATGTATCACCAAAAACAAAATTCTATCACTCATTATATCCACCACTTACGATGTTAATCCCTTGTTCTCTTTTTTAAATTTAAAGCATATATGTAACTGAAAAGGATTGGACAAAGGGGCGTAATATTATGTTTTTCTTTTTTATTACAAGTAAAAGAACATTTAAACACATTAGCTTAATAGTCGTACTTTCCTTATTTACAGCATGGCTACTCTTTTTAAAAACATATTCACATGAATCTGCTTTTTCAACTGCTACTGGCCCTAAGGTGATTTACAAAGGGGACACTGCAAAAAAACAAGTTGCATTCACGTTTGACATTAGTTGGGGAGACCAAAAAGCTATTCCAATCCTTAATACACTCAAAGAAAGAGAAATTAAGAACGCAACCTTCTTTCTCTCTGCTGCATGGGCTGAAAGACACCCTGATATTGTCGAACGCATCATGAAAGATGGACATGAGATTGGTAGTATGGGTTATAATTACACGTCCTACACTTCACTAGAAGCAAATGAAATACGACGAGATCTTTTACGGGCACAAGATGTTTTTACAAAACTTGGTGTAAAACAAGTCAAGCTATTACGTCCACCTAGTGGCGACTTTAACAAAACGACTCTTAAAATAGCGGAATCACTCGGATACACCATCGTTCATTGGAGTAACAATTCAAATGACTGGAAAAATCCCGGCGTAAATAAAATCGTTTCCACAGTCTCTAGCAATTTAAAGGGTGGAGATATTGTCTTATTACATGCTTCTGATTCTGCCCTTCAAACAAATAAGGCTTTACCATTACTCTTACAAAAATTAAAGAGCGACGGATATGAACAAACATCTGTATCACAACTTATTTCCAACACAAGTACAAAAAGCGAAGACATTAAGTAGTTCCTTTCCACACGGTTCTTCACACATAAAAAGCTCTGCTATCTTTCGTTAAGATAGCAGAGCTTTTTTATCCTAGTATTTACAAACGATAAGAATCTGGATAATTAAAAATCCACTCTCCTCATTAAGCTGACTTACTCTTTTGTCCAATTAAACGATGCAATACAAGTAACTGATATGCATTACATAATAGAAGTGGTATCACCATTAAATATAACCAATCTGTATCATTAATCCGGAGCGCTGGTACCCATTCAAGAATTGTTACAACAACCATAAAGAACAAAGCGGGAACAAATGCTTTTTTATTCGTTTCTTTACTCTTTATGTAAGCGACAATTGCCCCAAACACAAATAACATCCCAGCAACAAGTATGTTATTCCCTAACGAAACTTCCCCATTTGCAATAAGTACTGACCTTAAATAAACGAAATCAAACAATACGAACGCAATAAAGAACAGTTGCACTGCATTCCATAAAGAGGATGACCGAAACATCCCTAATCCAAAACGATGAATCGTTAAATATGCAAAGAACCCCATTTGACTTATAACACTAAAAATAAATCCTACGCCCATCAACCAGAAAGAAACTGCTAGAATCTCCTTCCCGTCGAAATTTTGAAAAAATTTAGCGTACTTGTCCCACTCTAAAACAAAACCAATAAAGACTGTGCTAATCCCACCAAGAAACAACGTCGTAAAAAATAGTCGTACCCACTTGCGGCTATTCACAACACATCCCCCATTATTCTTATATTTCTAATTAAATTGTATCAATGACAATTTCAAAAAGCTAGCCATGTTAATGTATAAATTCCTTAAAGAGATTTATATTAAAAAAAGAGAACTTTGCTGAAAGGAGCTCCAACTTATGAAACGGATGCTGCTCGTTTCGATTTCTTCCCTTTTACTTTTTGCACTAGTAGCATGTGCACAAGGAAAAGAAACGAAATCTGAACTAGATTACGATCAAACAAAGAAAATGATTGTTGATATTTTAAAAACCGATCAAGGGAAAAAAGCAATCCAAGATGTATTAACGGATGAAAAAATGAAACAAGCACTCATACTAGATGAAACGGTAGTAAAGAAAACGATTGAAGATGCGATGGTATCCGACAAAGGGCAACAATTCTGGGAAAAGCTCTTTAAAGACCCTGAGTTCTCATCGAAATTTGCTAAAAGTATGGGAAAAGAACAAACAAACTTGATGAAAACTTTACTTAAAGATCCTGAATACCAATCAGGTGTTATAGAGATTATGAAGAATCCTGAAGTAGAAAAAATTATGTTACAAACAATGAAGAGTAAAGAATATCGTCAATATTTACAGCAAGTACTAACCGAAACTGCCGAAAGTCCACTCTTCCAAGCTAAAATGATCGACATTATTAGTAAAGGTGTACAAAAAGCCGAAAAAGGCGGATCTGATAAAAAAGGCGGTGAAGGTGGTTCTCAAGGCGGGAACAAAGAGCAACCGTAAAAATTATAATTATAATAATGAGTGGACAATGTATGTATCGCCCACTCATTACTACTTTATTTTTGTGTAACAGCTGTTTTATCAATAACTGTCTCAGCTATCATACGATAAATGAGACCCGTTGTATGTGTATCTTCATATACTGACGGCGCAAAGTCCTCTTTATTCCAATCAGGTTGTTGAAGTGGAATTCGGCCAAGTATATCCGTTTGGAGTTCCGTAGCCAATTTATCTCCTCCACCTCTTCCAAACACATACTCTTTTTCACCAGTTGCTTTACTTTCAAAATACGCCATATTTTCAACAACACCAAGAATACTATGTTCTGTACGTAAAGCCATGGCTCCAGCGCGCGCTGCTACAAATGCCGCTGTTGGATGCGGCGTTGTTACAATAATCTCTTTACAAGCCGGCAACATCGAATGTACATCTAAAGCAACATCACCCGTACCTGGTGGTAGGTCCAATACTAAGTAATCTAAATCACCCCACTCTACTTCTGTGAAAAAGTGATTTAACATTTTCCCAAGCATCGGTCCTCTCCAAATAACAGGTGCGTTATCTTCTACAAAGAATCCCATTGAGATTACTTTCACGCCTAGACGCTCCACTGGTATTATCTTATCACCTCTTACGATTGGACGTTTTTCTATACCCATCATATCCGGTACACTAAAACCGTAAATATCCGCGTCAATGATACCAACCTTTTTGCCTAAACGAGCTAAAGCAATTGCAAGGTTAACAGAAACAGTTGATTTCCCTACTCCACCTTTTCCACTTGCTACTGCTAAAAATGTTGTATTTGAGTTCGGTGATAATAAGGATTCACTTTTCTCTTCCTCTTGCGGTGGTGCAAACTGAGCTAATTCCTCTTCTGTAAATTCTGCAAAACGAAGTCCAACTGTTGTTGCTCCAAGTTCTTTTACTAACTTTACAATTCCAGACTGCAACTGCATTTGTTCCGCTGTACCCGTCTTTACAATTGCAATTTTAACACTTACATGTTCCTTCTCAGGCTTGACTGTCACCTCTTTAATTGCATTTGTTTCTTTTAACGTTTTATGTATAAACGGATCTACAATCCCTTCCAATGCTTCCACTACCTGCTCTTTTGTTACCATAATTAGCCCAGCCCCCTGTATGAAAAATAACGTAATGTTAATTAAATTTATCTCTCTTTATTTTTGAAATAAATGCGTTTACATTTCCAGTATAACATATTTTCGGAAAACTTCGTTAACGAGAGAAACTCGAAAAATCCTCCTTATTCTGGAGGATTTCCTTTTTCCGTAAAATAACGTAATATACCACGATATATTGCAGCAGCTACTTTTTGTTGGTATTTCTCCGAATTTAACATATATCTTTCATTCACATTCGATAAAAAGCCAGCCTCAATTAAAGCACCTGGTGTTTTGGCATACTTCAATAAATACACGTGAGGAATTGTTTTAGCAGAACGATTCGTATTTTCTAAGCTTGTTCTCAATTCAGCTTGTATAAATTTCGCAGCCCGTTCATTTTCAATCGAAGAACGATAGTAGAACGTTTGTGCGCCCTTAGATCCACTACTAGTTAGGGCATTTAAATGAATACTCGCAAAAAAGTCTACATCAGGCTTATTAATGATCTCAACACGCTTTTTTAAATCCTCTGCTTTACGTCTACTATATGACTTTGTATCTTTATTAGCTAAATCATAATCTCCTTCACGCGTTAAAATAACTAAAGCACCTTGTTCTTGTAAATAATCTTGTACCTTTTTTGTAATCTCAAGTGTAATATCTTTTTCTACAATATCCTTTCCACCAACAGCCCCTCCGTCTGGCCCACCATGCCCAGCATCTAGTACAATCACTTTCCCTGATAAGGGTAAATTCCAAGCTCGCCACGATTTTGTAATTTGAAATTCTTGTTTAACTAAAAAAAACAAAACAACCGCAGCGAGCGCAAAAGAGATAATTCGAATTCTCTTCATACCTTTCCTCCTCCAGCTAGTCCCTCTAATTACTTATATGGGACAAGAGGAAAGTTTATGCTTGTCTTAGTGTAGCTTTAATCGATATCTTCTTTCGCCTTTTTCATACCCTTCCTGCCACCACAAGCCGATAAACTGCTGGCAAGATTCAAAAAGCAATTCCTCGTCTTGCAATTTAATTTCACGTATAGTCATACTCGTTAAAAATTGAAATAACGTTTCAGTTAATTGTTGTTCTTCTTCTAAAGCCCTATATTTCACATCAAAGAATGATTCACCATGATAACCAAATTTACTGTATCTCGCTCCTAATAAATAAGATTCTATCCCTAGTTCAATACAATAATCTTCATACTGACGATGAAGTTCTTGCATCTGAAAGGCATCACGAATATTTAAACGCAATGTTTTTAATGATAATTCTCGCAGCATCTTCCGCTCGTATTTTAACTGCTTTTCTTTTTGTTTTTCTTGTAAGCTGACAATGACATTCATAGTACTTATAAACCTCCCTAATACGTATTAGTCTAAACTTCTAAAGAAGAAGCATACGTAGGACGGTAGCACTAAAATATTCCAAGCTAAAAAAATTACAAAAGAAGAATTAAACATAAAAAAACCCCAACCAAAATGGTTGGGGTTTGTAGTTCGCAAAAATTAACGTTTTGAGAACTGAGGTGCACGACGTGCGCCTTTAAGACCGTATTTTTTACGCTCTTTCATACGTGCGTCACGAGTTAATAGACCCGCACGTTTTAATGTTAGACGGTATTCTGGATCAGCTTTTAATAAAGCGCGAGAAATACCGTGACGAATAGCACCAGCTTGACCAGTGTATCCACCACCATTTACGTTTACAAGTACATTGTAGTTACCTAAAGTTTCTGTTGCAACTAGAGGTTGTTTCACTACTTCACGTAATGCAGCAAATGGGATATAGTTTTCAAAATCACGACCGTTAATAATAACGCGTCCTTCGCCTGGAACTAGGCGTACGCGCGCTACTGAACTCTTACGACGTCCAGTGCCATAGTATTGAACCTGTGCCAAAGTAAGCCCTCCTTTAATTAATTATCCGCGAAGTTCGTAAACTTCTGGTTGTTGTGCTTGGTGTGGATGCTCTGCTCCAGCATACACGTTTAATTTCTTAGACACTTGACGTCCTAAACGTCCTTTTGGAAGCATGCCTTTAATTGCAAGCTCTAACATTTGTACAGGGTAGTTTGTACGCATTTCTAGAGCTGTTCTTTGCTTAAGTCCACCTGGGTGGTTAGTGTGACGGTAGTAAATTTTATCGTTTAATTTATTACCTGTTAAATGAATTTTCTCAGCGTTAATAATAATTACATGATCACCCGTGTCAACGTGTGGTGTAAATGTTGGTTTGTGTTTACCACGTAAAATGGATGCTACTTCAGTAGATAGGCGACCTAAAGTTTGACCTTCAGCATCAACCACATACCATTTACGCTCAACTTCGTTAGCTTTTGCCATAAAAGTCGTACGCATGTGTTTCCCTCCTCGTTATCTTTTCCATAGAAAAAATCTATTGTTTATCTTAAACACGATTTCCTTCCGGGGCTAATCGTGGTTTTAGAAACAATACCATATGTTATGATATACTTTTGAGTTTCTAATGTCAAGCAAATGTTACACCAGGATTAGTTGTTATAGTTTACCTGCCATAAGTAAAGTCCATGACCTGGAGCCATCTTTCCAGCAAACTGGCGATTTTGTTTCGCTAAAATCTCTGGAATACTATCCGGATCAAGCTTTCCTTGACCTACGCTAAGTAACGTACCAACAATAATTCTGACCATATTATATAAAAATCCATTACCTACAAAGCGAAAAATTAATTCATCGTCTTGCTCAATTAATTCGATTTCATAAATTGTTCGCACTTTATCTTTTTTGTCAGTTTTTGCCGAACAAAAAGAAGTAAAGTCATGCGTTCCAATAAAATAAGGAATCGCTTTTCTTATAGAGTTTATTTCGAGCGGATATGGATATTGATATACATAATTTCTACGGAATACATCCGCAGTCTTTGATAATAATACACGATAGCGATATTCTTTTTTCTCGACACCGTAACGTGCATGAAATTCTTCTGTTTTCTTCTCTACCTGCCTGATAATAATATCATCCGGCAACATTGTATTTAAAGCATTACTCCATTGCCACTCTTCAAGAGACAAAGGTGTATCAAAGTGTATCACTTGTCCTTTGGCGTGAACGGTAGAATCCGTTCTGCCTGATGCCTGCACACGAACAAGTTCTCCTTTATGCAACTTCTGCAATGCTTTCTCTATTTCTTGTTGAACAGTCCGATGCTGTGGTTGAATTTGGTAACCACAAAAATGAATGCCATCATATGCAACTGTACATTTTATTCTTTCCATTTCTCTATTCTCCATTACGACCGCACCCATGCCAAAATACAAGCTAAACAAAGTAAGCTTACAATTGTTACTGTATCACTTATTTTCCAGCGTAGTTGCCTAAATTTAGTACGTCCTTCGCCACTTTTATATCCACGAGATTCCATCGCAATCGCTAAGTCCTCTGCACGCTTAAAAGCACTGATAAATAATGGAACGAGTAGTGAGATAATAGCTTTCATCCTATCTTTTATCGGTCCCCCGGCGAAATCAATGCCACGTGACGCTTGTGCTTTCATAATTTTACTCGTTTCATCCATTAATGTCGGGATAAAACGTAGTGAAATTGACATCATTAATGCGATTTCATGAACAGGAACTTTTATACGCTTGAACGGCTTTAATAACGTCTCCAACCCATCTGTAATTTCAATAGGTGTCGTCGTTAACGTTAATAATGTCGTCATTAAAATAATAACGAAGAATCGTATAGAAATGTATATCCCTTGCTCTAATCCTTTTTCATGTATCGAAAACCAACCAAGCTGGAATAGTACTTCCCCTTCTTTATTTGTAAAAATATGCAGGAAAAATGTAAAAAGAAAAATCCACAGAATTGGTTTTAAGCCCGAAAGTACATAACGAATCGGCACTTTTGCAAAAAATAAAGCAATGAGTGCATATAAAAATAAAAATCCATATGAAATCGCATTATTTGCTAAGAAAACAACAAATACATATAAAAAGACAATCAACAGCTTCGTACGAGGATCAAGTTGATGAATGAGTGACTGCCCTGGAATATATCTCCCAATAATCAACTGCTGCATGATTCATGACCACCTTTTCGTAACACCTGTACAACTTCATGAGTAAGATCCTCTAAAGATAAGGTAGCCTTCGAAATTGAAATACCAAACTTCTCTTCAATTGCACGTTTATACTTTAAAGACATTGGAAGATCCACACCGATTTGTTCTAATTCATCAGCATATGAAAATACTTCCTCTGCTCTTCCTTGCAAAAAGACCGTTCCTTTATGCATGACCACTATTTGATCTGCATACTTAGCGGCATCCTCCATATTATGGGTAACAAGAATGACTGTAAGCCCCTGTTCCTTATGCAAATTGTAAAACATCTCCATGAGCTCGTGCTGTCCTTTTGGATCAAGCCCTGCTGTAGGTTCATCTAATACAAGCACTTCGGGTTCCATCGCAAGTACGCCTGCTATTGCAACACGCCTCATTTGCCCACCGCTTAATTCAAACGGAGAACGTGCTAATAACTCTATGTCCAATCCAACAAGCTGGATTGCATCTTTCGCCTTTTGTTTTGCCTCTTCTTCAGATACACCAAAATTAGTCGGGCCAAAACAAATGTCCTTTTCAACCGTTTCTTCAAATAGTTGATGTTCTGGAAACTGAAAGACAACCCCTACTTTTTTTCGTAGCGGCTTAAGCTTTTTCTCTTTTTTCCCTGCTGAAATTAAATGTTCACCAATTTGAACCGTACCATTTGTCGGCTGCAATAAACCATTTAAATGTTGAATCATCGTCGACTTACCTGAACCAGTATGACCGATAATGGCATAATAGCCCCCACTTGGAAACGACACGTCTACATCATAAAGTGCGCGTCTTTCAAATGGAGTTTTATATTGATAACGATGTTCTACTTTTTGGAATGTAATCTCCAAAGTTCGTTCACCAAGCTTTCCATTGTAAGATGCGTATTTTGCAAGTGAATTTCATTTCTTTTTAATAATTCTGCTATTTTCACTGAAAAAGGTACATCTAATCCAATCTCTTGGAGCATATGAGAGGATTTGAAAATTTGCTCTGGAGTACCTTCCTCTAATATTTCTCCCTTGTTCAAAATAATAATACGGTCTGACTGTGCCGCTTCTTCTAAATCGTGCGTAATCGATAACACCGTAATACCCTTTTGATTAACAAGTTGTCTGACCGTTTCTACTACTTCACGTCTCCCCTGAGGGTCTAACATTGAAGTTGCTTCATCTAGTATTAAAATAGATGGTTGAAGTGCTAGAACACCTGCTATTGCGACTCGCTGCTTTTGTCCACCAGATAACGAATGGGGTTCTTCATTTAAAAAATCTTCCATACGGACAAGTTGCAGAGCTTGTTCTAGTCTTTCTATCATCTGCTCCCTTGGCATTCCGATATTCTCTAGGCCGAATACAACGTCATCTTGTACTGTCGTTCCAACAAATTGATTATCTGGATTTTGAAATACCATGCCAATTTGCTTTCGAACATCCCATACTGTTTCCTCTGATAAAATCATTGTATCATTTAAAGTAATTTTCCCTGATTCCGGTAAAAATAAGCCATTCAATAATTTTGCAAGTGTAGACTTCCCTGAACCATTTTGTCCAATAACAGATACCCATTCTCCTTCATATAAGGAAAACGAAACATCTTTTAATGCATAAGAGGCTGCCCCAGGATATTGAAATGATATATTTTCTGTCCGAAGTTTCTCTTTTTTCAATACAAGGCACCCTTTCTTTCGTCAAGTTAGCCTATTTTTATACTTAAAAAAAAAGGGCCATGACCAGTTACTTGAAAAGAACTGTCCTGCCCTTTTAATCATCATTATACTAACTCGATAATTACCATTGGTGCTGCGTCTCCGCGACGTGGACCAATTTTTGCAATACGAGTGTATCCGCCTTGGCGCTCAGCATAGCGTGGAGCTACATCAGCGAATAATTTTTGAAGTGCATCTTGACCAGTCTCAGCGTTAGCAACCTCATTACGGATAAAAGCTGCTGCTTGACGACGAGCATGAAGATCTCCGCGTTTACCTAAAGTGATCATTTTTTCCACTACAGAACGAAGTTCTTTTGCACGAGTTTCTGTCGTTTGGATGCGCTCGTTGATAATTAAATCAGTAGCTAAATCACGTAACATAGCTTTACGTTGCGCACTTGTACGGCCTAATTTTCTGTATGCCATTCGTAGTTCCCTCCTTTGTTGATGGGTTTAAATCCTCAGTCGTCTTTACGTAAACCTAAACCTAATTCCTCAAGTTTATGTTTAACTTCTTCTAAGGATTTACGTCCTAAGTTACGAACTTTCATCATATCTTCTTCTGTTTTGTTCGCAAGCTCTTGTACAGTATTAATTCCTGCACGTTTTAGGCAATTATAAGAACGAACAGAAAGATCTAGTTCTTCGATAGTCATCTCAAGAACTTTTTCTTTTTGATCTTCTTCCTTCTCGACCATAATCTCAGCATTTTGTGCTTCGTCAGTTAAACCAACAAAGATATTTAAATGCTCAGTTAAGATTTTGGCACCTAAAGAGATAGCTTCTTTTGGCCCGATGCTTCCATCCGTCCATACATCAAGCGTAAGCTTATCATAATTAGCCACTTGTCCGACACGTGTCTTTTCCACTTGGTAAGTCACACGTGATACTGGAGTATAAATAGAATCAATAGGAATTACTCCTATTGGTTGATCTTCGCTTTTATTTGCATCAGCTGGCGTATACCCACGGCCACGCTTTGCAGTTAAACGCATGCGGAAATGCGCATTTTTTGCTAACGTCGCAATGTGTAAATCTGGATTTAAGATTTCAACATCACTATCGTGAGTAATATCAGCAGCTGTGACAATACCTTCGCCCTGTACATCGATTTCCAACGTCTTCTCTTCTTCAGAGTAGATTTTAAGAGCTAACTTTTTCAAGTTTAAGATCATCGTCGTAACGTCTTCTACTACGCCCTCAACTGTTGAAAATTCGTGTAAAACGCCATCGATTTGGATAGCAGTTACAGCGGCACCAGGGAGTGAGGATAAAAGAATACGACGTAAGGAGTTACCCAAAGTAGTACCATATCCACGCTCAAGCGGTTCAATCACGAATTTGCCATACTTAGCATCTTCGTTAAGTTCAACCGTTTCGATTTTCGGTTTTTCGATTTCAATCATTAACTAAACCCTCCTTCAAAACGTCGAAACCCCGGTTAAACAAAGGAAGAACCTCTGTTTAACCGAAAGTCCCCCTTAGGCAGTTCCCGATTGTGCACAACAAGCGATGTTTCTGTACGAAATTTCTCGATAATGCATCATATCCATTATAGACAAAAGGGAAAATTCTATACAGAAAAATTACACACGACGACGTTTTGGTGGACGACATCCATTATGAGGAACTGGAGTAACATCTCTAATTGCTGTTACTTCTAGACCTGCCGCTTGAAGAGCACGAATTGCAGCTTCACGACCAGCACCAGGACCTTTAACAGTAACCTCTAAAGTTTTTAAACCATGCTCCATTGCAACTTTAGAAGCAGCTTCAGCAGCCATTTGCGCAGCGAATGGAGTAGATTTACGAGATCCACGGAAACCAAGTGCACCAGCACTAGACCAAGAAAGTGCGTTACCATGAGTATCTGTAAGTGTTACGATTGTGTTGTTGAAAGTAGAACGAATATGAGCTATACCAGCTTCAATATTCTTTTTCACACGTTTTTTACGAGTGTTTGTTTTACGTGCCATTGTTAGTTCAACCTCCTTTACTTATTATTTCTTTTTATTTGCTACTGTACGACGTGGACCTTTACGTGTACGAGCATTGTTTTTAGAGTTTTGACCACGAACTGGTAAACCACGACGGTGACGAAGACCACGGTAAGAACCGATCTCCATTAGACGTTTAATGTTAAGAGATACTTCACGACGAAGGTCTCCCTCAACTTTAATACGATCGATGATATCACGGATACGTCCTAATTCATCTTCCGATAAATCACGAACTCGTGTTTCCGAAGAAATACCAGCTTCTGTAATAATTTTTTCAGCAGTTGTGCGACCAATGCCGAATACGTAAGTTAAAGAAATAACAACGCGCTTGTCACGAGGAATATCTACACCTGCGATACGTGCCATTCTGAATGCACCTCCTTCTGATTAACCTTGTTTTTGTTTATGTTTAGGGTTTTCACAAATAACCATTACTTTTCCACGTCTACGAATAACTTTACATTTTTCGCAGATTGGTTTAACTGACGGTCTTACTTTCATGTCTCGAACCTCCTTAAAGATTACGGAGTGCTATATTATTTAAAACGGTACGTAATACGACCACGATTTAAATCGTACGGAGATAATTCTACCGTAACTTTGTCTCCTGGTAAAATACGAATGAAGTTCATACGGATTTTACCAGAAACGTGAGCCAATACGACATGCCCATTCTCTAATTCTACTTTGAACATAGCATTTGGCAACGTTTCAAGAACGGTACCTTCGACTTCAATTACATCATCTTTAGCCATTCAATAGTTCTCCCTTCTTCAAATCAGTAACATTTTACACTGCTCTGAAATCCCGGAGAGCCAGCTACTTATAAAGTGGTAAGGATTTCGTATCCTGCTTCTGTAAGAGCAATCGTGTGCTCAAAATGGGCACACCATTTACCATCTACCGTTACCACTGTCCAGTCATCAGATAGTGTTTTTACATATCGTCTTCCTTGATTCACCATCGGCTCAACACAGATGACCATTCCCGGCTTTAATCTAGGGCCTCTATTTGGTGGACCATAGTGCGGGATTTGAGGGTCCTCATGTAAGTCTTGCCCGATTCCGTGACCAACATACTCCCTAACGATCGAGAACCCATTCTCTTCAGCATGTGTTTGAACCGCATGCGAGATATTTGATAATCTTTCGTCTGGTTTTACTTGTTCTAGACCAAGATACAACGATTTTTCTGTGACATCAAGTAGCTTTTGAACAGATTCAGAAATGTTTCCAACTGGATACGTCCATGCAGAATCTCCATGGTACCCATTGTATTTCGCACCAATATCGATACTGATGATATCGCCCTCTTCGAGCTTACGCTTCCCTGGAATCCCGTGTACAAGCTCTTCATTTACAGAAGCACAAATGCTCCCCGGAAATCCGTTGTATCCTTTAAAAGATGGCGTAGCACCATATTTTCGAATCGTCTTTTCCGCTATTTGATCGAGCTCTTTCGTTGTAATTCCTGGAGTAATATGTTGTTTCAACTCTTGATGAGTTAAAGCAACGATCCTGCCAGCTTCTCGCATGATTTCTATCTCGCGAGGAGTTTTGCAGATGATCATTACGCTAAGCCTCCGATGAGAACATCGATATCAGCAAATACTTTATTGATATCTTGCTCACCATTAATGCTTTGTAAGTAGCCAAGCTCCTCGTAGAAATCAAGCAAAGGTTTTGTTTGCTTAATATTTACATCTAAACGATTTGCTACAGTTTCTTCATTGTCATCAGAGCGTTGATATAATTCGCCACCACATTTATCGCACACATCAGCTTTTGCTGGCGGATTGAATTCTAAGTGGTAAGTTGCACCGCATTCTTTACAAATGCGACGGCCTGTAAGGCGTGTTAATAACAATCCTGAATCCACATTAATGTTTAAAACATAGTCGATTTTTTTGCCAAGATCTTTCATAATCTCTTCAAGAGCTGATGCTTGTGCAACAGTTCGTGGGAAACCATCTAATAAGAAGCCTTTAATACAGTCTTCTTGGCTTAAACGTTCACGAACAATTCCAATTGTAACTTCATCTGGAACAAGCGCACCTTTATCAATAAAAGATTTTGCTTGTAAACCAAGTTCAGTTTCAGCCTTCATAGCTGCACGGAACATATCTCCTGTTGAGATGTGAGGGATGTTATACTTGGCAACAATCTGTTCGGCTTGTGTACCTTTACCAGCACCAGGAAGCCCCATTAAAATCAAGTTCATCCTTGTTCCCCCTCAGTACATGAGCATGTAGGGAAGACAGTTCTTCCCACTTACTCACTGCTTGATAAACCCTTTGTAATGGCGTTTTACCAATTGGCTTTCTAGCTGCTTCATTGTTTCTAAAGCAACGCCGACAACGATTAACATACTCGTTCCACCAATCTGTGCAGATGGAGGAAGATTTCCCAATTTCGTAAAGATAACTGGTAAGATTGCAATCGCTGCTAGGAAAATTGATCCCACAAAGGTCAAACGATACAAGATTTTTGTTAGATATTGTTCTGTATTCTTACCCGGACGAATACCTGGAACATATCCACCTTGCTTGTTTAGATTCTCTGACATTTGCTCTGGATTAACCTGAACAAATGCATAGAAGTATGTGAAGGCTACAATGAGCGCAACATATATGATCATTCCCACTGGGTGAGAATAGTTAAAGTTTGCAATAATCCACTGCGATACATCATGTTTCGGGAAGAACTGTGCAATAGTTGGAGGCGTAATTAAGAATGAAACAGCAAAAATGACTGGAATAACACCCGCACTATTTACCTTAAGTGGTAAATGAGTGTTTTGTGCTCCAGCATGATTCCCATTCCCTCCTGTTACACGCTTCGCGTATTGAATTGGGATCTTTCTAACAGCCTGTTGAATGAAAATAACACCAACAATAACTGCTAGCACAGCTAGTAAAATCAATGCAACTTTAACGATACTCATGAACAATTGATCTCCGATATTTTGAAACTGTTGTTGATACACTTGAGATATAACACTTGGGATCGCTGCGGCAATACCACCAAAGATAAGAATGGAAATACCATTACCTACACCTTTAGATGTAATCTGTTCACCTAACCACATTAAAAATGCAGTACCAGCAGTCAGTACCGTAGCAATGTATAAATAAGTGCTCCAACCTGGATTCAAAATTAATTGCCCACCTACCATACCGTTAAAACCGATTGACATACCAAACCCCTGAATAAACGCAAGAACAATTGTAAAGTAACGCGTGAATTGCGTTAGTTTACGACGGCCCATTTCGCCTTGCTTCGACCATTCCGAAAATTTAGGAACAACATCCATCTGCAATAATTGCACGATGATGGATGCTGTAATATACGGCATGATTCCCATCGCGAAGATGGAGAAGTTCTTCAAGGCGCCACCGCCAAATGTATTTAGGATACCTAAGGCATTTAATTGATCTTGTGCTTTCAGTACGTCTCCATTTGTAAATGGCACTGGGATAAACGTGCCAATCCTGAATACGACTAACATCGCTAAAGTGAATAATATTTTACGTCTTATCTCAGCAACGCGCATAAAGTTGGAGATTGTACGAAACATTAGATCACCTCAACTGATCCGCCAGCTGCTTCAATTGCTTCTTTAGCACTTGAAGAGAACTTGTGCGCTTTAACAGTTAATTTTTTCTCTACTGCTCCGCTTGCAAGAATTTTAACACCGTCGTTTAACTTGCTGATAACGCCAGTTTCCAGCAATAATTCAGGTGTTACTTCTGTACCATCTTCAAAACGATTTAACGTTGATAAGTTTACAATAGTAAACTCTTTACGGTTAATGTTTGTGAAGCCGCGTTTTGGTAAACGACGGAATAGTGGAGTTTGACCACCTTCGAAGCCAAGACGAACACCGCCGCCAGAACGTGCGTTTTGTCCTTTATGACCTCTACCAGCAGTTTTACCGTTACCAGAACCGATACCACGACCGACACGGTTACGTACTTTACGAGAACCTTCTGCAGGTTTTAATTCATGAAGTTTCATTCCCAGGCACCTCCTTATATTAATGAGTTATCCTTAAGCTTCTTTTACAGTTATAAGGTGAGAAACTTTGTTGATCATACCAAGAATAGCAGGAGTTTCTTCCTTAACTACAGTTGAATTCAACTTTTTAAGACCTAAAGCTTCTACCGTCGCACGTTGATCTTGTGGACGACCAATTACACTACGAGTGAGGGTAATTTCTAACTTTTTCGCCATTTGTTTTCCCTCCTTAACCTAGTAGCTCTTCTACAGATTTACCGCGTAATTTTGCAACATCTTCAGCGCGCTTAAGTTCGCTTAATCCGTTCACAGTAGCGCGAATCATGTTGATTGGTGTGTTAGTACCAAGAGATTTCGAAAGAATATCTTGTACACCAGCTAATTCTAGTACCGCACGAACAGGTCCACCAGCAATAACACCAGTACCCTCAGCAGCAGGTTTTAAGAATACTTCACCAGCTCCAAAATGACCGTTGATTGTATGTGGAATTGTTGTACCAACTAATGGTACTGCGATTAGGTTTTTCTTAGCGTCTTCGATAGCTTTACGGATTGCGTCTGGTACCTCTTGTGCTTTACCAGTACCGAATCCAACATGACCGTTTTTATCGCCAACTACAACTAGTGCAGCAAAGCGGAAACGACGACCACCCTTAACAACTTTCGCGACACGATTTATCGTAACTACACGTTCTTCAAGTTCTAATTTACTTGGGTCAATGCGTTGCATCAATTTTCCCTCCTTTGACCATTAAAATTGTAATCCAGCCTCACGAGCAGCTTCAGCTAGAGCTTTAACACGGCCATGGTATAAGTAACCACCGCGATCAAATACTACTTCTTTAACGCCTTTCTCTACAGCACGCTTAGCAACTGATTCTCCAACTTTCGTAGCAGCTTCAGTATTGCTAGTACCGTTAAGAGCAAGGTCTTTATCAAGAGTAGATGCACTTACTAATGTTACACCATTTACATCATCAATAACTTGAGCGTAAATATGTTGGTTAGAACGGTACACGTTTAAACGTGGACGTTCTGCAGTACCAGTAAGTTTAGCACGTACACGTGCATGTCTTTTCTTACGAGTCGCATTTTTAGCAGCTTTAGTGATCATTCTTGTCACTCCTTTCTTTCACCTAACGGGTTTACTTAGCAGTTTTACCTTCTTTACGACGAACAACTTCGCCTTCGTAACGAATACCTTTACCTTTATATGGCTCAGGAGCACGTACAGCACGGATGTTAGCAGCAAATTCGCCAACACGTTGCTTGTCGATACCTTTAATTACGATTTTAGTTGGTACAGGTACTTCAACTTCAAGTCCTGCTTCTGGAGTCATTTCTACTGGATGAGAATAACCTACGCTTAAAACAAGTTTATCACCTTGTTTTTGAGCACGGTAACCAACACCGACTAATTCAAGTCCGCGTGCAAAACCTGTAGTTACACCTTCAACCATGTTTCCGATTAAAGCACGAGTTGTACCGTGTAATGCACGGTGTTCCTTCTGTTCAGATGGACGCTCAACTGTTAGTGTATTTTCTTCAATTTTGATAGACATATCAGTTTTGAAAGTACGAGTTAATTCACCTTTAGGGCCTTTTACTGTTACAGTATTGTCTTCTGCAACTGTAATAGTAACACCTGCAGGGATTTCAAGAATCTTTTTACCAATACGAGACATGTGGTCACACCTCCGTTCGTTTTAAATATATATTACCAAACGTATGCTACTACTTCTCCACCAGTTTGTAATTGACGAGCATCTTTGTCTGTCATTACTCCCTTAGATGTAGAAACAAGAGCGATACCTAATCCGTTAAGTACACGAGGTACTTCATCAGCTTTTGCGTAAACGCGTAAGCCAGGTTTACTGATACGCTTTAATCCAGTGATTACACGTTCATTGTTTGCACCATATTTCAGGAAAATACGAAGGATACCTTGTTTGTTATCCCCGATGTATTCTACATCACGAATGAAACCTTCACGCTTTAAAAGATCAGCGATCTCTTTTTTGATTTTAGAAGCAGGAACCTCTAATTTCTCATGACGTACCATATTCGCATTACGGATGCGAGTAAGCATGTCTGCAATTGGATCTGTCATCACCATGTGTTTTACCTCCTTCCCATTTGTGGGTTTTACCAACTAGCTTTTTTAACACCAGGAATTTGACCTTTATATGCAAGTTCACGGAAACAAATACGGCAAAGCTTAAATTTGCGGTATACAGAATGCGGACGACCGCAGCGTTCGCAACGTGTATACTCTTGTACTTTAAACTTAGGAGTACGCTTTTGTTTCGCGATCATAGATTTTTTAGCCACGTTTTCGCCTCCTCTACTTAGCGTTGGCTTCCATTATTTTTGGAATGGCATACCGAATTGTGTTAAAAGTTCACGAGCTTCTTCATCAGTTTTCGCTGTAGTAACGATTACGATGTCCATACCTCGGACTTTACTTACTTTATCATAATCAATCTCAGGGAAAATTAGTTGCTCTTTAACACCTAATGTGTAGTTCCCACGACCATCAAATGATTTCTTAGAAACACCACGGAAATCACGTACACGTGGTAAAGAAACTGATACTAATTTGTCGAAGAACTCATACATTTGCTGACCGCGTAAAGTTACTTTCGCACCGATTGGCATACCTTCACGAAGACGGAAACCAGCGATTGATTTTTTAGCGCGAGTTACAACAGGTTTTTGACCTGCGATTTGAGTTAATTCTTCTACTGCATTGTCTAAAGCTTTTGAGTTAGATACCGCGTCACCAACACCAGTGTTGATTACGATCTTTTCGATTTTCGGTACTTCCATCACAGATTTATAGTTAAACTTGCTCATTAGAGCAGGAGTAATTTCCTTTTGGAACTTCTCTTTAAGGCGATTCAATGAAGTGACCTCCTTTCTTAAGAAAATTATTTATCTAATAATTCACCAGATTTTTTTGCAATACGCACTTTTTTACCATCTTCTACTTTGAAGCCTACGCGAGTAGGTTCGCCTGTTTTCGGATCTAATACCATAACATTAGAAACGTGAATAGGTGCTTCTTTCGTAATAATTCCACCTTGTGGATTTAATTGAGATGGCTTAGAGTGTTTTTTAACGATGTTAACACCCTCAACGATAACACGGTTTTGCTTTGGGAAAGCCACAAGGATAACACCTTGTTTTCCTTTGTCTTTACCAGTGATTACCTGAACTTTATCACCTTTTTTTACATGCATCTTAATTCTGCACCTCCTTAGCAAGGCAATACCTTAAATTATAGAACTTCTGGAGCTAAAGAAACGATCTTCATGAAGTTGCTATCACGTAATTCACGAGCTACTGGTCCGAAGATACGAGTACCACGTGGGCTCTTATCGTCTTTGATGATAACCGCTGCGTTTTCATCAAATTTAATGTAAGAACCGTCCGGACGACGAGCTCCGCTCTTCGTACGTACCACTACTGCCTTAACAACGTCACCTTTTTTAACAACGCCACCTGGTGTTGCTTGTTTTACCGTAGCAACGATAATATCACCAATATAAGCATATTTACGACCAGAGCCGCCTAATACTTTAATTGTTAAAAGTTCACGTGCACCAGAGTTGTCAGCAACTTTCAAACGAGATTCTTGTTGGATCATGTTATGAAACCTCCCTTCGGACTAAAAATTCCGATTCGTCTATTTAGATAACAACCGCTTCTTCAACGATTTCAACTAAACGGAAACGCTTAGTAGCAGAAAGCGGGCGAGTTTCCATGATTTTAACGATATCGCCAAGTTTCGCTTGGTTTTGCTCATCATGGGCTTTATACTTTTTAGAATACTTAACACGTTTTCCGTATAAGGAATGAGTTTTGTAAGTTTCAACTAAAACTGTAATCGTTTTGTCCATTTTGTCAGAAACAACACGACCAGTATAAACTTTGCGTTGGTTACGTTCGCTCACTATGCAAACCTCCCCTCAATTTATCGATTAATTCCGATCTCTCTTTCACAAACTACAGTTTTCATACGAGCAATCGCTTTACGTACTTCACGGATGCGAGTTGGGTTCTCTAATTGTCCTGTAGCAAGTTGGAAGCGAAGATTAAACAACTCTTCCTTTAAAGCTTTAACTTTTGTTTCGATTTCGGCAGTGGTTAATTCACGAATATCATTAGTTTTCATTAGATTCACCACCATTTTCTTCACGTTTTACGAATTTACATTTCACAGGTAACTTGTGAGCTGCAAGACGTAATGCTTCGCGTGCTACCTCTTCAGATACACCCGCAATTTCAAACATAATTTTCCCAGGTTTTACTACTGCTACCCAGCCTTCTGGTGCCCCTTTACCGGAACCCATACGTACTTCTAGAGGTTTTGCAGTGTAAGGTTTAGAAGGGAAAATTTTAATCCATACTTTACCGCCACGTTTCATGTGACGAGTCATTGCACGACGAGCAGCTTCGATTTGACGGTTTGTAATCCATGAAGCAGCTAGTGCTTGTAAACCAAATTCACCAAAAGCGATTTCAGTTCCACCTTTTGCACGACCACGCATTTTACCACGATGCTCTCTACGATATTTTACGCGTTTAGGCATTAACATATTATTTTCCTCCTTCCTCAGAAGCTTTCTTTTTTGTAGGAAGGACTTCTCCACGGTAGATCCATACTTTTACGCCTAATTTACCGTATGTTGTATCAGCTTCAACTGCTGCATAGTCAATATCAGCGCGAAGTGTATGAAGTGGAACAGTTCCTTCACTGTAAGATTCTGCACGAGCGATATCAGCTCCGCCAAGACGACCAGAAACCTGTGTTTTAATACCTTTTGCTCCTGCACGCATAGCACGTTGAATAACTTGCTTTTGTGCACGACGGAATGATACACGGTTTTCTAATTGACGAGCGATGTTTTCGCCTACTAATTTAGCGTTAAGATCAGCTCTCTTAACTTCTAAAATGTTAATGTGTACACGCTTGCCTGTTAATTGGTTAAGAGCTTTACGAAGTGCTTCAACTTCAGTACCACCTTTACCAATTACCATACCAGGTTTTGCAGTGTGAATTGTAACATTTACACGATTTGCTGCACGTTCGATTTCTACTTTAGCAACAGCAGAATCTTTTAAGCGTACAGTAATGTACTCACGGATTTTGATGTCTTCATGTAATAACGTAGCATAATCTTTCTCAGCGAACCAACGAGATTCCCAGTCGCGGATAATACCGACACGAAGACCAATTGGATTAACCTTCTGACCCATCGATTATCCCTCCTTCTTTTCTGATACCACAACTGTGATGTGGCTTGTGCGTTTGTTAATTTGGCTTGCACGACCCATTGCACGTGGACGGAAACGTTTCAACGTTGGACCTTCGTCAACGAAGACTTTTTCAACAACTAGGTTGTTAATATCCATCTCATAATTGTGCTCTGCATTTGCGATTGCAGATTTTAAAACTTTTTCTACAACTGGAGAAGCAGTTTTTGGTGTGTGGTTAAGGATAGCAATCGCTTCACCCACTTGCTTACCTCGGATTAAGTCTACTACTAAACGAACCTTACGAGGAGCAATACGAACTGTTCTCACTACTGCTTTAGCTTGCATTGAAGTGCCTCCTCTCATTATCTTCTAGTTTTCTTATCGTCAGCAAGGTGACCTTTATACGTACGAGTTGGTGCGAATTCACCTAACTTATGGCCAACCATATCCTCAGTGATGTACACAGGTACGTGTTTACGACCATCATATACAGCAATTGTATGTCCGATGAACTGAGGGAAGATTGTTGAACGGCGAGACCAAGTTTTAACAACTTGTTTTTGCTCAGATGCAACTAATTTTTCCATTTTGTTCATTAAGTGATCATCGACAAATGGTCCTTTTTTTAAGCTACGAGCCATTTTGGTGCCTCCCTTCGTGATTGGCGTACGGTTCTTGAAATGAACCGTACTACAATCCCATTATTTTTTACGACGACGAACGATAAATTTATCAGACGCTTTGTTTTTCTTACGAGTCTTGAATCCAAGAGTTGGTTTACCCCATGGAGACATTGGAGACTTACGTCCGATTGGAGAGCGTCCTTCACCACCACCGTGTGGGTGATCAACCGGGTTCATTACAGAACCACGAACTGTTGGGCGCTTACCTAACCAGCGAGAGCGACCTGCTTTACCGATTTTGATAAGTTCGTGTTGTTCGTTACCAACTTGACCGATTGAAGCGCGACAAGCAGATAATACTAAACGTACTTCACCAGAAGTTAAACGTACAAGTACGTATTTTCCTTCTTTACCAAGTACTTGAGCAGACGTACCAGCAGAACGGACTAATTGTCCTCCACGGCCAGGCTTAAGCTCGATATTATGAACAACAGTACCTACTGGAATGTTGATTAATGGTAATGCGTTACCGATTTTAATGTCAGATTCAGGACCAGACATAACTTCCATACCTACTTCTAAAGTTTTAGGAGCAAGAATGTAACGTTTTTCACCGTCAACGTAGTTAATTAATGCGATATTCGCAGAGCGGTTTGGATCGTATTCGATCGTAGCAACGCGTCCTGGAATTCCATCTTTGTTACGCTTAAAGTCGATGATACGGTATTGACGCTTATGTCCGCCACCTTGATGACGTACAGTAATTTTACCTTGGTTATTACGACCAGCCTTTTTGCTTAAAGGAGCAAGTAAAGACTTTTCCGGTCTGTCAGTCGTGATTTCAGCGAAATCATTCGTAGTCATGTTACGACGACCGTTAGTAGTTGGATTATACTTTTTAATTCCCATCTCAATTTCCCTCCTTCTTTAGTAAGAATTAAACGCCTTGGAAGATTTCGATTTCTTTGCTGTCAGCAGTTAGCTTAACGATTGCTTTACGACGACGGCTAGTAAAACCAGCGTGACGACCAACACGTTTTGCTTTCGGCTTGTAGTTCATGATATTTACTTTGTCTACATTAACACCAAAGATCGCTTCTATAGCGTCTTTAACCTCTGTTTTATTAGATTTAACGTCCACGTCGAACGTGTATTTTTTTTCAGCCATCATTTCCATAGAACGTTCAGTGATAACTGGGCGCTTAATGATATCACGAGGATCTCTCATTATGCAAGCACCTCCTCTACTTTTTCCACTGCCGCTTTTGTCATGATTAGCTTATCATGATGAAGCACATCTAGCACGTTTACGCCATCAGCAGTGATTACTGTTACTCCAGGGATATTGCGAGCAGATAACTCTACAGATTCGTTTGCATCAGCAGTTACGATAAGAGCTTTCTTCTCAACAGTTAACCCTTTAAGTACTGCTACCATGTCTTTTGTTTTTGGTGCATTTAACACTAGGTCCTCAAGAACTACAATGTTGTTCTCAACTACTTTAGTAGCTAATGCAGATTTGATTGCTAAACGACGAACTTTCTTAGGAAGTTTGTACGCATAGCTTCTTGGTGTAGGTCCGAATACCGTACCACCACCACGCCATTGAGGAGAGCGGATAGAACCTTGACGAGCACGTCCAGTTCCTTTTTGACGCCATGGTTTACGACCACCACCGCGAACTTCAGAGCGAGTTTTTACTTTGTGTGTACCTTGACGTAAAGATGCACGTTGCATCATTACAGCTTCAAATAGTACAGCTTCATTTGGTTCGATACCGAAAATAGCTTCAGCTAATTCGATTTCACCAACCTGTGAACCAGTTTGGTTATATACAGTAACTTTTGGCATTGGAATTCCTCCTTCCTATTGTGAATTATTTGCTAACCTTCACAGCGCCTTGAACAACTACAAGAGATTTCTTAGCACCTGGAACGTTACCTTTTACTAGTAATAAGTTGCGCTCAGTGTCAACTTGAACGATTTCTAAGTTTTGGATAGTAACTTGGTCTCCACCCATACGTCCAGCAAGTTTTTTGCCTTTGAATACACGGTTCGGAGCAACTGGCCCCATTGAACCTGGACGACGGTGATAGCGAGAACCATGAGACATAGGTCCGCGAGATTGTCCGTGGCGTTTAATAACACCTTGGAAACCTTTACCTTTAGAAATTCCTGTTACGTCAACGATTTCACCTGCAGCGAAAACTTCAACTTTTACCTCTTGACCAACCTCTAATCCGTCCACGTCTGCATCGCGGATTTCGCGAATGAAGCGCTTAGGAGTTGTAGATGCTTTAGCAGTGTGGCCTTGTTCAGGTTTGTTAGTTAACTTTTCACGTTTATCTTCAAATCCTAACTGAATTGCGTTGTAGCCATCAGTTTCAGTTGTTTTCTTTTGAAGAACAACGTTTGGATTAGCAGCGATTACCGTTACTGGGATTAACTCACCGTTCTCAGCAAATACTTGAGTCATACCGATCTTTCTTCCTAAGATTCCTTTGGTCATGAGTTACACCTCCTACATTTTTAAGTTATATGAATTATAGTTTGATTTCGATATCTACACCAGATGGTAAATCTAAACGCATTAATGAATCTACTGTTTGCGGAGTAGGACTCACGATGTCGATTAGACGTTTGTGCGTGCGCATTTCGAATTGTTCACGAGAATCTTTGTACTTATGAACAGCACGAAGAATTGTGTAAATAGTCTTCTCAGTTGGTAATGGGATCGGACCAGAAACTGTTGCCCCAGAACGCTTAGCTGTTTCTACAATTTTCTCAGCTGATTGATCAAGAATACGGTGATCATAAGCTTTTAAACGGATACGAATTTTTTCTTTTGCCATTATTTTCCCTCCTTCGTTCGCCTATTTCTAAAATAGACCTTCTCCATGGAAATTTCCCCACACCATGCCATGGCAAAGCGGCCGGGTGTGTCAGCAACCTTCCACTTCATCGCAGTCAAAGACCAACATTGTCTATTATACAATGTTATTCGTCTAGATGCAAGCATCTTTTTGTTCGCATCTGCTTTTCTCTACTTTTGCTATTATACATGGCACTTTAAAGAATATCAAGTTTTCATCTACTCTTATTCACCTTACAGTTTTTGGGTGTTGTTTTCGTTTTATATACTATAGAAGAAACTCATCCAAAAATAGAAGATACATCTCTTTCTTCTATAGTAATAAGCAATAAAAAAACTCAAGGGAGAATCCCTTGAGTTTTTAATAATCTAATTAAAGACTACTCAGCAACGATTGTAGCAACTACACCGTAACCTACTGTACGTCCACCTTCACGAATAGAGAATTTAGTTCCCTCTTCGATAGCGATTGGAGCGATAAGTTCGATAGTCATTTCGATGTTGTCACCAGGCATTACCATTTCAGTACCTTCTGGTAATTGGATGATACCAGTTACGTCAGTTGTACGGAAGTAGAACTGTGGACGGTAGTTAGCGAAGAATGGAGTATGACGTCCACCTTCTTCTTTAGATAATACGAAAACCTCAGCTTTGAATTTAGCGTGTGCTTTTACAGAGCCAGTTTTAGCAAGAACTTGTCCACGTTGGATGTCTTCACGAGCAACCCCACGAAGTAGAGCACCGATGTTGTCTCCAGCTTGAGCTTGGTCAAGAAGCTTACGGAACATTTCTACACCAGTTACAGTTGTAGTAGCATTCTCTTCAGCAAGACCGATGATTTCTACTACGTCACCAACTTTAACGATTCCACGCTCAACACGACCAGTTGCAACTGTACCACGACCTGTGATAGAGAATACATCCTCGATAGGCATTAAGAATGGTTTGTCAGTTTCACGTTCTGGAGTTGGGATGTAAGCATCAACTTCAGTCATTAATTCGATGATTTTTTCTTCCCACTCAGCTTCTCCTTGAAGAGCTTTAAGAGCAGAACCTTTAATTACAGGAATATCGTCGCCTGGGAATCCGTATTCAGATAATAGGTCGCGAACTTCCATTTCTACTAATTCTAATAATTCTTCGTCATCTACCATGTCGCATTTGTTTAAGAATACAACGATGTAAGGAACACCTACTTGACGAGAAAGAAGGATGTGCTCACGTGTTTGAGGCATTGGACCATCAGCAGCAGATACTACTAAGATACCGCCGTCCATTTGAGCAGCACCAGTGATCATGTTTTTAACATAGTCAGCATGACCTGGGCAGTCAACGTGTGCATAGTGACGAGTTTCAGTTTCGTACTCAACGTGTGCAGTTGAGATTGTGATTCCGCGCTCTCTTTCTTCTGGAGCAGCGTCGATTTGATCGTATCCGCGTGCTTCAGCACCACCAGCTTTTGCAAGAACTGTAGTGATCGCAGCAGTTAATGTAGTTTTACCATGGTCAACGTGGCCGATTGTACCGATGTTAACATGGGGTTTAGAACGTTCGAATTTAGCTTTAGCCATTCTAAATTCCTCCTTAGTTTATATGGGTTATTTTATATTTAGACTAGAAAGTGAAACTTGCGTCTCACTTTCTAAGCTTACATAAGTAGTTATACTTGAACAATCGATAAAAATCAATTATTCACCTTTATTTTTTTTAATAATTTCTTCAGAAACAGACTTCGGTACTTCTTCATAATGATCAAATGTCATTGAGAATGTTCCGCGTCCTTGAGTGTTAGAACGTAATGCCGTTGCATAACCGAACATTTCAGAAAGTGGAACCATAGCGCGAACAACTTGTGCGTTACCGCGAGCTTCCATACCTTCTACACGTCCACGACGAGATGTTACGTCGCCCATAATGTCACCCATGTACTCTTCAGGAATTACAACTTCAACTTTCATCATTGGCTCAAGAATTACTGGGCTACATTTAGAAACCGCAGCTTTAAGCGCCATAGATGCAGCGATTTTGAACGCCATCTCAGATGAATCGACATCATGGTAAGATCCGTCAACTAACGCAGCTTTAATATCAACTAGTGGATAACCAGCTAGTACACCATTTTTAAGTGCGTCTTCAAGACCCGCTCCAACAGCTGGGATGTATTCACGTGGAACTACACCACCGACTACCTTGTTTTGGAATTCGAATCCTTTACCTTCTTCATTAGGTTCAAACTCAATCCAAACGTGACCGAATTGTCCACGACCACCAGATTGACGAGCGAACTTACCTTCAACTTTCGCAGCAGCGCGGAAAGTCTCACGGTATGCTACCTGAGGAGCACCAACGTTTGCTTCCACTTTGAATTCACGGCGCATACGGTCAACAATGATATCAAGGTGAAGTTCACCCATACCAGCGATGATTGTTTGGCCAGTTTCTTGGTCAGTGTGAGCACGGAATGTTGGATCTTCTTCAGAAAGCTTAGATAATGCTGTACCCATTTTATCTTGGTCAGCTTTAGATTTTGGTTCGATAGCTACAGAGATAACTGGCTCTGGGAATTCCATAGACTCAAGGATAACAAGGCTCTTCTCGTCACAAAGAGTATCACCAGTAGTAGTATCTTTTAAACCTACAGCAGCAGCGATATCACCAGCGTAAACTGTTGAAATCTCTTCACGGCTGTTAGCGTGCATTTGTAGGATACGACCTACACGCTCACGCTTACCTTTAGTTGAGTTTTTCACGTATGATCCAGAGTTTAACACACCAGAATATACACGGAAGAACGTTAACTTACCAACATAAGGGTCAGTCATGATTTTGAATGCTAGAGCTGCGAATGGTTCTTCATCGCTAGACTTACGCTCGATAGCTTCCTCCGTATCCGGAAGAGTACCTTTAATAGCAGGTACATCTAATGGAGATGGTAGGTAGTCAATAACTGCGTCTAACAGAATTTGAACACCTTTATTTTTGAATGCAGAACCACAGATTACTGGGAAGAATTCAACAGAAGTTGTAGCCTTACGGATACCAGCTTTAAGCTCTTCTACAGTGATTTCTTCACCTTCTAGGTACTTCATCATCATTTCTTCATCAAGCTCAGCTACCGCTTCAATAAGTTTTCCACGGTATTCTTCAGCTAATTCTTTGTGCTCTTCAGGAATTTCAACACGCTCGATGTCTGTTCCTAAATCGTTACTGTACATGTAAGCACACTCTTCAACAAGGTCAATAATACCATTGAACTCGTCTTCAGCACCGATTGGTAACTGAATTGGATGTGCGTTTGCTTGTAAACGATCGTGGATTGTTCCTACAGAGTATAAGAAATCTGCACCAATCTTATCCATTTTGTTAACGAATACGATACGAGGTACACCATAAGTAGTAGCCTGACGCCAAACAGTTTCTGTTTGTGGTTCTACACCAGATTGTGCATCAAGTACTGCTACTGCGCCATCAAGTACGCGTAAAGAACGTTCTACTTCTACTGTGAAATCTACGTGTCCTGGAGTGTCAATGATATTTACACGGTGACCTTTCCATTGTGCTGTAGTTGCAGCAGAAGTAATTGTGATACCACGTTCTTGCTCTTGCTCCATCCAGTCCATCTGAGATGCACCTTCATGAGTTTCACCGATTTTATGAATACGTCCTGTGTAATACAGAATACGCTCAGTTGCTGTTGTTTTACCAGCATCGATGTGAGCCATGATACCAATATTACGAGTGTTTTCTAAAGAGAACTCTCTAGTCATTTGGTGTCTTGCTCCTTCCATATATGGATTGGATTATTTTATTTTAAGTAGCAAAAAAGCCACTTTATATTGTTACATATGCCAGTGTCCAGTACCCTCATTATGTAAAACGAGCGCCCAACGAAAGGGAGAGGCATTCTCCCTCTCCACACTTCCATAAGCGACAAATAAAGCGGTTTATGCTTACATTTATTTTACGTTGAATCCTACCAACGGTAATGAGCAAATGCTTTGTTAGCTTCTGCCATTTTATGAGTATCTTCACGTTTCTTAACAGCTGCACCAGCGTTGTTAGATGCATCTAAGATTTCGTAAGCTAGACGCTCTTCCATAGTTTTTTCACCACGAAGACGAGCATAGTTTACTAACCAGCGAAGACCTAAAGTTGTACGGCGTTCTGGACGAACCTCAACTGGAACTTGGTAGTTAGCACCACCAACACGACGAGCGCGTACTTCAAGAACAGGCATGATGTTCTTAAGAGCTTGCTCGAATACTTCCATTGGTTCTTTATCTGAACGTTCACGAACGATTTCGAAAGCGTTATAAAGAATTGTTTGAGATTTACCTTTTTTACCGTCAACCATCATTTTGTTGATTAGGCGTGTTACAAGCTTAGAATTGTACATTGGATCTGGTAACACGTCACGTTTCGCAACAGGTCCTTTACGAGGCATATTGAGTTCCTCCTTTCATTATAAATTTATTATTTTTTAGCAGGTTTTGGTCGCTTAGTACCATATTTAGAACGTCCTTGCATACGTTTGTCAACACCAGCTGTATCAAGCGCACCACGAACGATGTGGTAACGTACCCCTGGTAAATCCTTTACTCGACCACCGCGAATTAATACTACGCTATGCTCTTGTAGGTTATGACCGATACCTGGGATGTAAGCTGTAACTTCAATACCATTTGTTAAACGTACACGAGCGTATTTACGTAACGCTGAGTTCGGTTTCTTCGGAGTCATTGTACCAACACGAGTACACACACCACGTTTTTGAGGTGCAGAGATATCAGTTGATTTTTTCTTTAAAGAATTAAAACCTTTGTTTAACGCAGGTGATTTAGACTTCCATACTTTATCAGTACGACCATTTCTCACTAATTGGTTAATAGTAGGCATTTGATTATCCTCCCTTCGCATGTTTGTATGACCACATATCCAGGTGGTTCATTATTAGTTGAAAACAAAGTTTTTGCAAGGAAGAGCAAATGCTCTCTCCTCACAAAAACAGTTTTAACTTATTATTCCTATTGCTGAAGCTCCCACTTGAATCCCCGAAACTTTTCCAAGCTTACGAACTGATTCAACTTTGGTTATGGGTATGTTATGTTGCAAGGCAGTACGAATGATCACATGGGTTAACCGCACATCAGCATCTTCCGCAATAACAACTTCTTTAACTATACCATTTTTGATTGCTTCCAATGTTCGTTTATGACCAACGACTACATTTTCAGCATTTGACACTTTTTGATAAGACATATAAATATCCTCCAAAGCATCGTTCAGGAGCAACCTTGATTATAGTAACATTTTGTCTCATACAATGTCAACTAGGATTAGCTGTTTTTATACAAAATTTACGACGGAAAATTTTACTGTTCCACATAAACTTCATCGTTTTCTACATTCATGTTATCTTGTGTTGTTTTTACAAGATCCACTTTGCGATAACGATTCATACCTGTTCCAGCAGGAACAAGCTTACCGATAATAACATTCTCTTTCAATCCTAGAAGTTCATCGCGTTTACCCTTAATTGCTGCATCTGTTAGAACACGAGTTGTTTCTTGGAATGACGCCGCAGATAAGAACGAATCTGTCTCAAGTGAAGCTTTTGTAATACCAAGTAGAACCGGTCTAGCCGTTGCTGGTTGTTTACCTTTCAGTAACACCTTCGCATTCGCATCAGTAAACTGATGGATATCTAGTAACGTTCCTGGCAATACATCTGTTTCACCCGCATCACTTACACGAACTTTACGTAGCATTTGACGTACCATTACTTCTACGTGTTTGTCACCAATTTCTACCCCTTGCATACGGTATACTTTTTGAACTTCACGTAATAAGTATTCTTGAACTGCTGTAATGTCCGTTACTTTTAGTAATTCCTTCGGATCAATAGAACCTTCTGTTAACTCTTTACCGTGGCTAATTGGCTGTCCTAGAGTTACTTTCAGACGAGCACCGTAAGGAATAGCATACGTACGAGCTTCAACTTCACCCTGTACAACTACTTCTTGGCGATCTTTAACATCGTTGATCGCTGCGATAACACCGTCAATTTCACTGATAACTGCCTGACCCTTCGGATTACGAGCTTCGAAGATCTCTTGGATACGAGGTAAACCTTGTGTGATATCATCTCCGGCAACCCCACCTGTATGGAACGTACGCATCGTTAACTGTGTACCTGGCTCACCGATAGATTGAGCTGCGATAATACCTACCGCTTCTCCTACTTCTACGTCTGTACCAGTTGCTAAGTTACGACCGTAACACTTCTTACATACACCATGGCGAGTATTACACGTAAACGCTGAACGAATGTTTACAGTTTCAACACCCGACTTTTCAACGATATGAGCAATGTCTTCAGTAATTAATTGATTTTCAGCAATTAATACTTCACCTGTTTCAGGATGTTTTACAGTTTTTCTCGCAAAACGTCCAACAAGACGATCATATAGTGACTCAATAACTTCATTACCCTCTTTAATCGCACCAATTAGTAAACCACGATCTGTTCCACAATCATCTTGACGAACAATTACATCTTGTGCAACGTCTACAAGACGACGTGTTAAGTAACCAGAATCGGCAGTTTTAAGTGCTGTATCGGCAAGACCTTTACGCGCACCATGCGTAGAGATGAAGTACTCAAGTACTGTTAAACCTTCACGGAAACTTGATTTGATCGGAAGCTCAATGATACGACCAGATGGATTGGCCATCAGACCACGCATACCAGCAAGCTGAGTAAAGTTCGATGCGTTACCACGGGCACCGGAATCACTCATCATGAAGATTGGGTTGCGTTTATTCAAGGATTTCATCAGTTTTCCTTGGATAACATCTTTTGCATTACTCCAAATAGAGATAACGCGATCGTAACGTTCTTCTTCCGTGATTAAACCGCGACGGAATTGTTTAATTACATTATCTACTTTTGCTTGTGCTTCATGGAGAATTTCATTTTTTTCGCCTAATACAAGAATGTCTGATACCCCAACTGTAATACCAGCTTTTGTAGAGTATTTAAATCCTAAGTTTTTCATACGGTCAAGCATGCGAGATGTTTCCGTAATTTGGAAACGCTTGAATACTTCCGCAATAATGTTACCAAGGATTTTCTTGCTAAATGGCGCCACTTCTTCGCGACTAGCAATAATTTCTTTAATGTTCGCACCTTTTTCAACGAAATATTCCGCTGGTGTTTCTTTTTCAAGGTTTGAGTTTGTTGGTTCATTAATATAAGGGAACGACTCTGGTAAGATTTCGTTAAATATTAATTTACCAACTGTTGTTAATAGAAGCTTACTCTTTTGCTCTTCAGTAAATGTTACATTATTTACCGAACTCGCAGCAACTGCAACACGTGTGTGCAGATGTACATATCCATTTTGGTATGCAAGTATTGCTTCGTTTGCATCTTTGAAGACCATACCTTCACCGATTGCACCCTCGCGCTCAAGTGTTAAGTAATAGTTACCTAATACCATATCCTGAGATGGAGTAACAACTGGTTTTCCGTCTTTTGGATTCAAGATGTTTTGTGCCGCTAACATAAGAATACGAGCTTCTGCTTGTGCCTCTGATGATAACGGAACGTGAACCGCCATTTGGTCACCGTCAAAGTCCGCGTTGTATGCAGTACATACAAGTGGGTGAAGACGGATTGCACGACCTTCTACTAGTGTAGGTTCAAACGCCTGGATACCAAGACGGTGAAGTGTTGGTGCGCGGTTTAGAAGTACTGGATGCTCTTTGATCACAGATTCTAAAACGTCCCAAACTTCAGGGTGTACACGCTCGATTTTACGTTTAGCACTCTTAATGTTGTGTGCTAATCCTTTTCCAACTAACTCTTTCATAACGAAAGGTTTAAACAATTCCAGTGCCATTTCTTTCGGTAATCCACATTGGTACATCTTTAAGTTCGGTCCTACAACGATTACAGAACGGCCAGAGTAGTCAACACGTTTACCTAATAAGTTTTGACGGAAACGTCCTTGTTTACCTTTAAGCATGTGAGATAGTGATTTTAATGGACGGTTACCTGGTCCAGTAACTGGACGGCCACGGCGACCATTATCGATTAATGCGTCTACAGCTTCTTGTAACATACGTTTTTCGTTTTGAACGATGATGCTTGGTGCACCTAAGTCCAATAGACGTTTTAAACGGTTGTTACGGTTAATTACACGACGATATAAGTCGTTTAAGTCAGAAGTAGCAAAACGTCCACCATCTAACTGTACCATCGGGCGTAGTTCTGGTGGGATAACTGGAAGAACCTCTAAGATCATCCAAGATGGGTGATTTCCAGAGTTACGGAATGCTTCTAATACTTCTAGACGTTTAATAGCACGAGTACGGCGTTGTCCTTGTGCTGTTTTTAATTCTTCTTTTAAGAAGTCTACTTCTTTATCTAAATCGATGTCTTGCAGTAATTTTTTAATCGCTTCTGCACCCATAGCAGCATGGAATGTACTGCCATATCGATCACGATATGCACGGTATTCTTTTTCAGAAAGTAATTGCTTCTTATCAAGTGGTGTATCTCCACTTTCTGTTACAACATAAGAAGCGAAATAAATTACTTCTTCAAGCGCGCGAGGGGACATGTCTAAGACAAGTCCCATGCGGCTCGGGATACCTTTGAAATACCAAATATGAGATACAGGAGCAGCTAATTCGATATGACCCATACGTTCACGACGAACTTTTGCACGCGTTACTTCAACGCCACATCGATCACAAACTACACCTTTATAACGTACACGTTTATATTTTCCGCAATGACATTCCCAGTCCTTTTGTGGTCCGAAAATACGCTCACAGAACAAGCCATCTTTTTCAGGCTTTAACGTACGATAGTTAATTGTTTCTGGTTTCTTAACTTCACCGTATGACCAAGAACGAATCTTGTCAGGTGAAGCAAGTCCAATCTTCATATATTCAAAGTTATTTACATCTATCAAGGGGCCTACCTCCCTTTTAGTCTACAGGTTATCCCAATTATTCCTTAGTTGTCTCAACTTCAACATTCAATTTATCTGCTGATTGATGATCATCGTCATCTTCCGTATCACGCATTTCAATTTCTGTATCGTTGATAGACATCATTTTAACGTCCATACCTAAACTTTGCAGTTCTTTAATCAATACTTTGAATGATTCAGGAACGCCTGGTTCTGGAACATTTTCACCTTTAACAATTGCTTCATACGTCTTAACACGTCCAATAACATCATCAGACTTCACTGTTAAGATTTCTTGAAGAGTATAAGCAGCACCATAAGCTTCAAGTGCCCAAACCTCCATCTCACCGAAACGCTGTCCACCGAACTGAGCTTTACCTCCAAGAGGTTGCTGCGTTACAAGTGAGTATGGTCCAGTAGAACGAGCATGAAGTTTATCGTCAACCATGTGCGCAAGTTTGATCATATACATGACACCAACAGATACACGGTTATCGAATGGCTCACCAGTACGTCCGTCATACAGGATTGTTTTCGCGTCATTTGCCATACCAGCTTCTTCAATTGTGCCCCATACATCTTCCTCACGAGCACCATCGAATACCGGTGTTGCAATGTGAATACCAAGGTATCTTGCTGCCATACCAAGATGAAGCTCTAATACCTGACCGATATTCATACGAGATGGTACCCCTAATGGGTTTAACATGATATCGATTGGCGTACCATCTGGTAAGTAAGGCATATCTTCTTCCGGTAAAATACGAGAAATAACACCTTTGTTACCATGACGACCGGCCATTTTGTCACCTTCAGAAATTTTACGCTTTTGAACGATATATGCACGTACAAGTTGATTCACGCCTGGTGGCAATTCATCGCCATCTTCACGGTTAAACACTTTTACGTCTAAGATAATACCGCCACCACCGTGTGGTACACGTAGTGATGTATCACGTACTTCACGTGCTTTTTCACCGAAGATTGCATGTAATAGACGTTCTTCTGCCGTTAATTCAGTTACACCTTTTGGCGTTACTTTACCAACAAGTAGATCTCCATCTTTTACTTCAGCACCGACGCGAATAATACCGCGCTCGTCAAGATTACGAAGTGCATCTTCTCCAACATTCGGGATATCACGTGTAATTTCTTCTGGTCCAAGCTTCGTATCACGAGCTTCTGATTCATATTCTTCAATATGGATAGAAGTGTACACATCATCTTTTACAAGGCGCTCACTCATGATGATCGCATCCTCATAGTTATAACCGTCCCATGTCATAAAGCCAACAAGCACGTTACGTCCAAGCGCCAGTTCACCTAGTTCCATAGAAGGACCATCCGCAAGGATTTCACCTTTTACAACTTGGTCTCCAACACTTACGATTGGACGTTGGTTGTAGCAAGTTCCTTGGTTAGAACGAATGAATTTTTGCATTTTGTAGCGATCTAAGTCGCCTTTTACTGTTTGACCGTCAACGTCTATATAGCGACGTACCCAAACTTCACGTGCTTCTACGCGCTCAACAACACCAGGCTGTTTACAGATTACTGCAGCACCTGAGTCTTTTGCTGATACGTACTCCATACCTGTACCTACAATCGGAGATTCCGGATTTATTAACGGAACCGCCTGACGTTGCATGTTCGCTCCCATAAGTGCGCGGTTAGAGTCATCGTTTTCTAAGAACGGAATACAAGCTGTCGCTGCCGACACTACTTGTTTTGGAGATACATCCATGTAGTCGATGCGTTCTTTATTTGTGACAATGTTTTCACCACGGAAACGAGCTACGATATCTTCATCAAGGAATTCCCCTACTTCAGATAATTTCATATTCGCTTGGGCTACAACATAGTTATCTTCTTCATCTGCTGTTAAATAATCAACCTGCCCTGTTACAAGACCAGTTTCTGGGTCAACACGACGGTATGGCGTTTCAATGAAACCAAACTCATTTACTTTCGCAAACGAAGATAATGAGTTAATCAAACCGATGTTTGGTCCCTCTGGCGTTTCAATTGGACACATACGACCATAGTGAGAGTAGTGAACGTCACGTACTTCAAAGCCTGCGCGCTCACGCGTTAAACCACCGGGTCCTAATGCAGATAGTCTTCGTTTGTGAGTTAACTCTGCTAATGGGTTTGTTTGATCCATGAACTGAGATAACTGAGAACTTCCGAAGAACTCTTTAATAGATGCAATAACCGGGCGAATGTTAATTAACGCTTGTGGTGTAATTGCATTTGTATCTTGAATCGACATTCTCTCACGAACAACACGTTCCATACGAGAAAGACCGATACGGAACTGGTTTTGTAGTAACTCTCCTACAGAACGCAGACGACGATTTCCTAAGTGGTCAATATCATCTGTATCCCCTACTTTATATAGCAAGTTAAAGAAGTAGCTAATAGAAGCAAGAATATCACCTGGTGTGATGTGTTTTATATCACGAGTAATATTTGCATTCCCAATTACGTTTATAGATCGTTCGCCTTCTGATTCTGGAGCATAAATCTTAATAGATTGCAGCTCAACATCGCCTGCTACCACTCCACCCATTGGTTTCGCTGTTTTGAATCCAATGTTTTTCTCTAAGTAAGGTAGAATGCGATCCAGTGTACGACGATCTAAGACTGTTCCTTCTGCCGCTAAAATTTCACCAGTTTCTGGATCCACCAGTGTTTCAGCTAAACGTTGGTTAAACAATCTGTTTTTAATGTGTAGCTTTTTGTTGATCTTATAGCGACCTACATTTGCTAAATCGTAGCGCTTCGGATCAAAGAAACGAGACACAAGTAAGCTCTTTGCATTTTCTACTGTTGGTGGTTCACCAGGGCGTAGACGCTCATAAATTTCAAGCAATGCTTTCTCTGTGCTATCTGTGTTGTCTTTTTCTAACGTATTGCTTAAGTATTCGTTATCACCTAAAAGCTCGGTGATTTCTTGATCAGAGCCAAACCCTAATGCGCGTAACAAAACAGTTACAGGAAGTTTACGCGTACGGTCAATACGCACATATACAACATCCTTAGCATCTGTTTCATACTCTAACCAAGCTCCGCGGTTTGGAATTACAGTAGCAGTAAAACCACGTTTTCCGTTTTTATCCACTTTGCCACTATAGTATACGCTTGGAGAGCGAACTAACTGGGAAACGATAACACGTTCTGCACCGTTAATTACGAATGTTCCAGTCTCTGTCATGAGTGGGAAATCTCCCATGAACACATCTTGTTCTTTTACTTCACCAGTTTCCTTGTTGATTAGACGCACTTTTACACGAAGTGGTGCTGCATACGTCACATCACGCTCTTTGCATTCTTCTACAGAGTATTTAGGTTCACCCAAGCTGTAGTCGATAAATTCAAGCGATAGATTTCCCGTAAAGTCTTCGATCGGAGAAATGTCTTGGAACATTTCTCGCAAACCCTCATCAAGAAACCACTGATAAGAAGAGGTTTGAATTTCGATAAGATTTGGTAACTCTAATACTTCACTAATACGGGCATAACTTCTTCGTTGGCGGTGGCGTCCGTATTGAACTAGTTGACCTGTCAACTGCTTCACCCCTCAAATCATGAGTATTATAAATGCACAAAAAAATTTGTGCAAAATCACAAATAAATACAACTACTGCTATTAGCGTAGTTTTTTTCTCTTAAAGATAGATACGTTGAGTCTTTCTACCTGCTCAAAAAAGAAAAATGGCTTCTATAAGAAAACCATCATTCTGTTTCATAATCTGCTGATTTTACTATCTTTTCCAAGAGAAGCAAAAATATACATCTTTCTCAACGCAGAAAATCATATATTGGCATTGTATAATGTTAACATAGCCAAAAATAACCGTCAACGCTTTTTTGATTTTATGATATAATATCCTTTTTTCTTTTCTACAACTTCAACTTCAGAAAATACTTCTTCTAGTTTTTTCATCGCAGATGGCGCACCTTGTTTCTTTTGAATAACAATCCACAATTCTCCACCTGAAACTAAATACTCCACAGCCTTTTCTAAAATCTCATGCACGATATCTTTACCAGCACGAATTGGAGGATTAGATAGAATAACAGCATACTTGCCATCTACATTTTCATAGACACTACTTTGCAAAATACGTATATTTTCAATTCTGTTATTAGCGGCATTTTCTTTTGCAAGTCCCAAGGCCCTTTCATTCACATCCACCATGTGAATTTCACGATTTTGAAACTCTTTCGCTAACGACAAACCGATTGGACCGTACCCACATCCTACGTCTAACACATTACCTTTAACATCTGGCATTTGAAACGCTTCAATTAAAAGACGAGAACCAAAGTCCACTTCGTTTTTCGAGAACACCCCATGGTCAGATAAAAAAGTAAATCGAGATTCACGAAGTGTAACTTCCCATCGTTTACGATCACTTTTACTAGAAGGGTCGTTAGAAAAATAATGGTCTGCCATATGGCCACCTCTTTTCTTTACAGTTAAAAAAAAAGCTCGCATGAGAGCGAGCTTTTTTTAAAGCACCAAAAGTTAATTACTTAACTTCTACAGCAGCGCCAACTTCTTCAAGTTTAGCTTTCATTTCTTCAGCTTCCTCTTTAGTAACGCCTTCTTTGATTGCTTTTGGAGTGTTGTCAACTAATTCTTTAGCTTCTTTTAAGCCAAGACCAGTGATTTCACGTACAGCTTTGATAACTTTGATTTTTTGAGCGCCAGCACTTGCAAGTACTACGTCAAATTCAGTTTGCTCAGCAGCAGCTTCACCAGCGCCACCAGCTACAGCTACAGGAGCAGCAGCAGTTACGCCGAATTCTTCCTCGATAGCTTTTACTAAGTCGTTAAGTTCTAATACAGTCATAGATTTAACTGCTTCAATGATTTGTTCTTTAGTCATTGTAAATATCCTCCCTTAAATAGGTTTGTATTGTTTTATAGATAACAAGTAATTATCTTTTAAAAAATTAAGCGCCTTGCTCTTCCTTTTGATCTGCAACTGCTTTAGTAGCAAGTGCAAGGTTACGGATTGGAGCTTGAAGAACGCTAAGAAGCATAGAAAGTAAGCCTTCACGTGATGGAAGAGTAGCGATAGCTTTAACCTCATCAAGTGTTACAAGTTTACCTTCGATTACGCCCGCTTTAATTTCTAAAGCTTCATGATTTTTAGCGAAGTCGTTTAATACTTTCGCAGGAGCAACTACATCCTCGTTACTGAACGCGATTGCGTTTGGTCCTGTTAAGAATTCGTTTAACTCAGCCATTTCAGCAGACTCTGCAGCACGACGAGTTAAAGAGTTTTTGTAAACTTTGAACTCAACGCCAGCTTCACGTAAGTTTTTACGTAATTCTGTTGCTTCAGAAACTGTTAAACCACGGTAGTCAACAACAATTGTAGATTTACTCGCGCGAAGTTTTTCAGCGATTTCAGTTACAACTTGTTGTTTAGTTTCGATTACTTTGCTCATGTTATTACACCTCCTGTAGATTATATAGAAGATGTACCGAAAGTGCACTAAAAACCTCCATGCCCAACTTGTAGACATGGAGGCATATAGTCACAGAAAAAAGATTCCGCTTCGTATATTAACACCTAGGTAGGAAATTAAGTCGAATCGACTCCTACTGTCTACGGTACACTATTAAAATTCACAACATAAATGATTATATTAAAACTTCTTTATGAAGTCAACTTCCAATTTTTACGCAAGTGTAGAAACATCTACGCGTACGCCAGGTCCCATTGTAGAAGCAACAGTTGCGTTCTTCATGTAAGTACCTTTTGCAGCAGCTGGCTTAGCTTTTTGTAGCGTGTCAGCAATTGTTTTGAAGTTTTCTACTAATTTAGCATCTTCGAAAGATACTTTACCGATTGGAACGTGGATGTTACCAGCTTTATCAACGCGGTATTCAACTTTACCAGCTTTGATTTCGTTAACAGCTTTAGTTACATCGAAAGTAACTGTTCCAGTTTTAGGGTTTGGCATTAAACCTTTAGGTCCTAATACACGACCAAGTTTACCAACTTCACCCATCATGTCAGGAGTTGCTACTACTACATCGAAATCGAACCAACCTTTTTGGATTTTACCGATGTAATCAGCATCGCCTACGAATTCAGCGCCAGCAGCTTCAGCTTCTTTTGCTTTTTCGCCTTTAGCGAATACTAATACACGTTGTACTTTACCAGTACCGTGTGGAAGAACAACTGCACCACGAATTTGTTGGTCAGCTTTCTTAGGGTCAACACCTAAACGGAATGCAGCTTCTACAGTTGCATCAAATTTAGCTGTGTTTGTTTTCTTTACTAATTCTACTGCTTCTGTTGCAGAGTAAGCAGATGCACGATCAACAAGCTTCGCAGCTTCAACGTACTTTTTACCTCTTTTAGCCATGTTTGTTTCCTCCTTGAATGTGGTTTTAGCGGAATAACCTCCCACGTTTACGCCTTCATTCCGGGAACCCCCGAGGATGTGCGCCCATCCATTTATTTAAAAATGATGATCATTTACGATAATAAAGGTTGCGAATTGGAATTCCAGACCCGCAACCTTTTTTACAAAAAACAAATCGAATTAGTCTTCGATAACGATGCCCATACTGCGCGCAGTACCTTCAACCATACGCATTGCAGCTTCTACGCTAGCAGCGTTTAGGTCAGGCATTTTAGTTTCAGCGATTTCGCGTACTTTATCACGCTTAACAGTTGCCACTTTATTACGGTTTGGTTCACCAGAACCAGACTCAATACCAGCTACTTTCTTAAGAAGAACAGCAGCAGGAGGAGTTTTAGTAATGAAAGTGAATGAACGGTCCTCAAATACCGTAATTTCAACAGGGATGATAAGACCAGCTTGATCAGCTGTACGAGCGTTAAACTCTTTACAGAAGCCCATGATGTTAACACCTGCTTGTCCTAATGCTGGACCAACCGGCGGAGCTGGATTAGCTTTACCTGCAGGAATCTGAAGTTTTACCATTTTAATTACCTTTTTAGCCACGAGACACACCTCCTTAAGTCCGTGATGTGGTCAATTGGGCAGTGATTTGCCCTCCCACTTCATATTTTATCATAATGATAAAATCTTTTTCAAAAAACGTCTCCGTTACCGAAGACGTACTGACTTAAAAGATATTATCACTTTTTACAATTCATTTCAAGTTTCATTTTATAATTTTTCGATTTGATGGAAATCAAGTTCAACCGGAGTCTCGCGACCGAACATGTCTACAAGCACGCTAACTTTTTTCTTTTCCACATCAATTTCTTCAATCGCACCTGTATAATCCGCGAATGGTCCCTCATTTACACGCACTGTTTCATGAAGTTCAAATTCGAAATCAACCACTTCATTGTCCATTCCCATATGCTTCATGATGGTAACAACTTCCTCTTCTAATAGAGGCGATGGTTTAGATCCTGAACCAGAAGAACCGACAAAACCTGTTACACCTGGCGTATTACGAACAACATACCAAGAATCGTCAGTCATGATTAGTTCTACTAATACGTAACCTGGGAACACTTTTCTTTTCGTTATTTTTTCTTTACCATTTTTCATTTCTACTTCTACTTCTTCCGGGACAACAACACGGAAAATTTTATCTTGCATACCCATTGATTCTACACGTTTCTCTAGGTTTGCTTTTACTTTATTTTCATATCCAGAATAAGTATGGACAACATACCAACTTTTTTCCATTCATTTAGGACGAGCGTCCTTCCCTCCCTGACGTACATTTTTTTGCGCAAATGAAAAAACCCGTTCACCGGGCTTTTACACAGTTCTTATAAATAACATTATATCATGGATAAGTGCTTCTTATTCAAGAATTAACCAAGAATTAACCGAATTAAAGAAGAAATGCCCATATCAACCACTGCGAAGAAAATCGCAAAGAACACAACTGTCGCGATAACAGTCGTTGTTGATCGGAGTAATTCATCTTTTTTAGGCCAACTTACTTTTTTCATTTCGCGACCTACATCGCCGAAAAAGTTCGTTAAACGCATCTACGGGACCTCCAGTTTATTATTTCAATTATTTATTTTGTTTCTTTGTGAACTGTATGCTTATTGCATGTTTTACAAAACTTCTTTATCTCAAGTCGCTCTACTGAGCTCGTATCTTTCATCGTAGAGTAGTTTCGATTTTTACACTCTTCACATGAGAGTACAACTTTTTTCCTCATTAGTTACACCAACCTTGTAACATTGTCCCTAAAAATGTATCATACAACAAAAGACAATGTCAATGTCATGACTTTCACTCTCTTAACAAAAAGAAAACAGGTGAATTATTTTACACCTGCGGCACTTGCTATGAATTTAAAGTTGTGCTCTCTCTCATCTCCATATATCTTTCTAATTTCCTTTTTACACGCTGCAATGCGTTATCAATAGATTTCACGTGCCTGTTTAACTGTTCTGAAATTTCTTGATAAGAACGACCATCTAAGTATAAAGAGAGAACTTTTCTTTCTAAATCGCTTAATAATTCAGATATTTTAGATTCTATGTCTGTATATTCTTCCTGACTTATAATCATCTCTTCTGGATCAGTTACTTTCGATTCCGAAATAACATCTAATAATGTTCGATCAGATTCCTCATCGTAAATTGGCTTGTCTAAAGACACATACGAATTTAACGGAATATGTTTTTGCCTTGTTGCTGTTTTAATAGCGGTAATAATTTGTCGAGTGATACACAGTTCAGCAAATGCTTTGAACGAAGACAGCTTGTCCCCTTTATAATCACGAATAGCTTTAAACAATCCAATCATGCCTTCTTGAACAATATCTTCTCGATCGGCACCCACTAAGAAATAAGATCTTGATTTCGCGCGAACAAAGTTCTTATATTTGTGAATTAAATATTCTAGAGCGTCAGTATTACCTTTTCGAACTAACTCAACGATTGCCTCATCCTCTAAATCACGAAATGTAACGTCGCCTACACTTACGAAGCCTGCTTCCACCCTGATCCCTCCGACCGCTATATATTTAGCAATATTATACAGTAAAAAGATAAAGAGCGTCAATGCTTCAACGCTCTCCTCTTCTTAATTTTTCTAATTTTTCTGTAATATCTTCACTAAATATCTTTCGCATGGCGGGTTGCTTTTCTTTCGTGTCTTTTGTACACCTTCTTACTTGTTGTTCCATCGCTTGCACTTCTAACTCTAATTCACGCGCAGATTTTCGAAGTGCACCTTGCGCAAATATAATCCATTGCTCCGTATAATCCGAAGTTGCAACGTATATTTGTGTATTTATATTTCTAAGCTCAATCGCAAGTTGTTCTATCTTTTCATCTGCAGTTTGATTTTTTCTCGTGAATATTACTTCCACCCGTGATTGTTTCATCTTTTTTTCAATACCATAGACTGTATAGGCATCAAAGACAATCATTACCTTTGTGCCTGTATAGCCTTGATAATCCGCCATCTTATCAATAAGTGCGTCTCTTGATGACTGTAAATCTACATCCCGCAGTTTCTTCAAGTCTCCCCAAGCCCCGATAATGTTGTAACCGTCAACGATTAAAATATCGTTCATTTTTTATTTACCAATTTCGTGACGTTTACGATATACCTCATACATTAACAAACTTGCGGCTACTGAAGCATTTAAGGATGTAACTTTACCGACCATCGGTAAAGTAATTAGGAAATCACACTTTTCACCAATAATACGACTCATACCTTTTCCTTCACTACCAATTACTAGTCCGATTGGCATATTACCATCTAAATTACGGTAATCTGTTTTCCCTTTGGCATCTGTACCAGCAATCCAAAGTCCACGTTCTTTTAATTCATCAATTGTACGCGATAAATTCGTTACACGTGCAACAGGAATATATTCAATTGCCCCAGTCGACGCTTTCGCAACTGACGCTGTAAGTCCCACCGCTCTTCTTTTTGGAATAATAACCCCATGAGCCCCTGTTGCATCCGCAGTACGCATAATAGAGCCTAAGTTATGCGGGTCTTCAATTTCATCTAAAATTAAGAAGAACGGATCTTCATTGCGTTTTTCTGCTAATTTAAACAAATCCTCTAACTCAGCATATTGATATGCAGCTACTTGAGCAATTACACCTTGATGATTACCCTCAACCAATTGATCTAATTTCTTCTTTGGTGCGTGTTGCAAGATAACCTTATTCTCTTTTGCTAATGCTAGTACAATTTGCACTTGTCCTTTGGCAGCACCTTCCGCTACCAAAATTTTATTAATATCTCGCCCCGCTCTTAAAGCTTCAATTACAGGGTTACGTCCGATAATATATTCACTACTCATGATGATGTGCTCCCTTCCTTTTCTTCCAAAACGTCAATCGCCTTATATACAATCTCGTCCAATCTTTCACGATTATTCAACAAGTGATGATAACCGATTAGCGCTTCAAAGGCTGTACTGTGTCGATATGTTTGTACATCTGTATTTTTTGGAACAGTACCCGAATTCGCATTACGCCCTCTTCTTAATACCGCCTCTTCCTCTTCTGTCAAAAATGCCGTTTCTAATAAATGATAAACAACTTTCGCCTGTGCTTTTGCCGAAACAAAGCCCGTCCCTAAGCGATGTAATTGATTAGGGCGAACTGTCCCCTTTTGAAGGAGGTGATAGCGGATATATTGCTCATATACCGCATCACCCATATATGCTAAAGCTAAGCTGTTCAATTGCTTTGCATCAATCATTCTTATCCTCTTTTCCATCTTGTACCTTGAGCGGTATCTTCTAAAATAATATTACGTCCTTTTAAATCATCGCGAATTTGATCAGATAGTGCGAAGTCACGATTTTGACGAGCTTCAATACGCTTTTGGATTAGTGCTTCAATTTCTTCATCAAGCAACTCTTCTTGCGCTAATTCTAATCCTAAAATACTAAATAATGTTTCAAGTTGTTTTACATACGCTTCAATTACAACTTTAGAAGTATGTTCTTCTAACAAATATTGATTTGCGTGATTTGCTACGTTATATAATTCAGTAATCGCATTAGCCGTATTGAAATCATCATCCATCGCTTCTTCGAATGCAACCTGGAACTTTTCCATTTCAGCTAACCATTTTTCATTATGGTCCGTTAAATCCGTACTACTTTCCATACGATGCTTTAAGTTACCGTAAGCTGTTTTAATTCTTTCTAGTCCATTATTAGTACTTTGCAATAAATCCTCGCTAAAGTTAATTGGGTGACGGTAATGTACCGATAGCATAAAGAACCTGATTAACTGTGGATCATATTGTTTAATGATATCGTGAACTAAAATGAAGTTTCCAAGCGACTTAGACATCTTCTCGTTATTAATATTAATATATCCGTTATGCATCCAATAACGTGCAAATGTTTTTCCTGTCAACGCCTCAGACTGCGCAATTTCATTTTCATGATGAGGAAATGCTAAATCTTGACCACCAGCATGAATATCAATTGTATCCCCTAAATATTTACGCGCCATTGCTGAGCATTCAATATGCCACCCTGGGCGTCCTTTCCCCCAAGGGCTTTCCCAGAAGATTTCTCCTTCTTTCGCAGCTTTCCATAAAGCAAAATCAAGAGGGTCTTGTTTCTTTTCTCCTACTTCAATACGTGCACCGTGACGTAAGTCTGCAATCGGTTGATGTGATAATTTACCGTAACCTTCGAATTCTTTCGTTTTAAAGTACACATCACCTTCTGATTCATATGCATACCCTTTATTCACAAGTTCTTGAATAAATTCAATAATGATATCCATATTTTCCGTTACACGTGGATGAACCGTTGCATGTTTGCAACCTAGTGCCGTTACATCTTCAAAGTAAGCTTCAACAAAACGATCTGCAATTGTTGGCACATCTTCACCTAATTCGTTTGCCGCCTTAATTAATTTATCATCCACGTCAGTAAAGTTAGATACATACTGCACATCATATCCTTTATATTCTAAGTAACGGCGTACTGTATCAAACACCATAGGTGGTCTTGCATTCCCGATGTGAATGTAGTTATACACTGTAGGTCCGCACACATACATCTTTACCTTATTTTCTTCTAATGGCATAAACTCTTCTTTTTGACGCGTTAACGTATTATAAATGTGAATAGTCATTTTTATCCTTCCTTCCTACCTTTACTTCGAGTTGCTTTCTCAATTTATCAAGTTCTACTTCCATAACCTTTAATTTATCAAAAATCGGATCCGGAAGATCAGAATGATTTAATTCTTGACCAATCTTTACTCCATTTTGAATAACGACTCGGCCAGGTATACCTACAACTGTAGAATGCGCAGGAACTTCCTTTAACACGACAGATCCTGCTCCAATTTTAGAATTCTCTCCAATAGTAATAGAACCTAGTACTTTAGCACCTGTTGCAATTAATACATTATCCTGAATTGTAGGGTGCCTCTTTCCTTTTTCTTTACCTGTACCACCTAATGTGACACCTTGATAAATTGTTACGTTTTCGCCAATTTCACACGTTTCTCCAATTACAACCCCCATTCCATGATCAATGAAAAAACGACGACCAATAGTTGCTCCTGGATGAATCTCAATGCCAGTAAAAAAACGACTAACTTGCGAAATCCAACGTGCCATAAAGAAAAAATTCCTTTTATAAAAAGCATGTGCAATTCGATGGGCCCAAACTGCATGTAATCCAGAGTAAGTTAAAATGACTTCGAAATAACTTCTTGCCGCTGGATCCTGTTCAAAAACGACTTCAATATCTTCCCGAAGCCTCTTAAACATCGATGTTCCCTCCCCTTTATGGGCTGCTTTTTTCGAGTGAACTAACTCCCCACTTCCCCTTAAATCTTTATACAAGGGGATAAAACTTATACTCACACCATTTACATGGTATAAAAAAAAGACGCCTCTGTCATATAGACAGAGACGCCTTTTAAGCGCGGTTCCACTCTGTTTAGGCTAAAGAAGCCTCAAACTCATCCATGATAACGGTTTACACCGCTTCTGTTTACTTTGCGCCCTAAGACGTTCCGCGAAATACTTCGCTGTTCAACAGAAGACTCGAAGGGGCATTTCAAAAATCCGCTTATAAACCACTTCCAGCCTAAGGGTGGTTCTCTCTGTAAAAAGCCTGATTTTCTACTTCTCCTTCTCGTCGCTTTTCCTTATTAGATTTTAGATATACTTATTATATTGCTAAACCTAGAAAATGTTAACCAATTACTTTTTGAATACGATTTAAAACTTTTTCTTTTCCAAGAAGAGCAATAGCGTTAGGAAGCTCTGGACCATGTGTTTGTCCAGTAGTAGCAACACGGATTGGCATAAATAGGTTTTTACCTTTATGTCCTGTTTCTTTTTGAACTGCTTTAATAGCCGCCTTAACTGCCGCTGGCTCCATTGCTTCTAAAGCTTCTAATTGATCGGCAAATGCACGAAGTACTTCAGGTACTTGTTCACCTTTCAATACTTCTTGTCCCTCTTCTTCATGATCAACATGATCTTTAAAGAACATTTCAGAAAGCTCTACAATTTCAGCTCCAAAGCTCATTTGGTCATGATATAAAGCAATTACATCACGAACCCACGCTTGTTCTTGTTCGCTTAAGTTTTCACCTACGCGACCCGCTTTCACTAAATGCGGTAAGCTTAGTTCAACAACCGTATCTAAATCTTGTTTTTTCATATATTGGTTGTTCATCCATTTTAGTTTTTGGGAATCAAATAATGCAGGTGATTTTGATAAACGAGCTGCATCAAACATTTTGATAAACTCATTTTGAGAGAAGACTTCTTCTTCACCTACTGGTGACCAACCTAGTAATGCAATAAAGTTAAAGATTGCTTCTGGAAGATATCCAAGCTCTTTATATTGCTCAATAAATTGAATAATAGATTCGTCACGCTTACTTAGCTTTTTACGGCTTTCGTTTACAATTAAAGTCATATGACCGAACTTCGGGATATCCCAACCGAAAGCTTCATAAATCATCATTTGTTTTGGCGTGTTTGAAATATGATCATCACCACGAAGCACGTGTGTAATCTCCATTAAGTGATCATCTACCGCTACCGCAAAGTTATAAGTTGGAATTCCATCTTTTTTCACGATAACGAAATCACCAAAATCATTTGAATGGAATGCAACTTCATCTTTTACGAGATCTTTAAACGTGTAGTCGCTATCAGCCGGCACACGGAAGCGAATACTTGGAATACGGCCTTCAGCCTCAAATCCTTTAATTTGCTCCTCAGTTAAATCACGGTGGTTTCCTGCATAACGCGGTGTTTCACCACGAGCGATTTGACCTTCACGCTCTGCTTCTAGCTCTTCTTCTGTCATATAACATTTGTAAGCTAAATCACGCTCTAATAAATCTTTATATAATTTTTTATAAATATCTAAACGCTCTGTTTGACGATATGGTCCAAATTCACCACCAACATCAACACCTTCATCCCAGTCCATACCGAGCCATTTCAAGTATTTTAATTGGCTTTCTTCTCCACCAGCAACATTACGTTTCACATCAGTATCTTCAATACGAATAATAAACTTACCATCTTGATGACGAGCAAATAAATAATTAAATAATGCCGTACGCGCATTTCCGATATGTAAGTGTCCTGTTGGACTTGGCGCATAGCGCACTCTCACTTGCTTTTCCATAGTTGGTACACCTTCCAATCTTAATGTCAACACATTCTATAATTGTACACCAAAAAAACGTGATTATCCATCTTACGAATTAAAAACCACTATTTTTTCTGTAATAAAACAACCGCTTGAGAAGCAATCCCTTCTTCTCTACCTGTAAATCCTAATTTTTCTGTTGTTGTTGCCTTTACATTAATATTATCAATAGACGTTTCTAATAGTTCACTAATGCGTTTACGCATGCTTTCAATATGCGGTGCCATTTTTGGCTTTTGGGCAATAATTGTACAATCTAGGTTCCCTAGCTCATAACCTTGTTCACGCACAAATTCCCAAACCTTTTGTAACAATACGGCTGAATCCGCATCTTTAAAGGCAGGATCTGTATCAGGAAAATGTTTTCCAATATCTCCTGCTGCAATTGCTCCTAGACATGCGTCAGCAATCGTATGTAACAATACATCTGCATCCGAGTGACCGATTAATCCTTTTTCATGAGGAATTGTAATTCCACCGATAATTAACGGTCTACCTTCCGCAAATTCATGTACATCAAAACCTTGTCCAATTCGAAACATTCTTTACATCCTCCTCAATCTAAACTACTTTATGAATTCTATATTATATTGCTATCTCTATAAAGAAAAGCCCGGCAACTGCCGAGCTTTTCTTTACTATAATACCATCACTTCTATTTCTTCTGAACATGAAGGAAACTTTCAGCAATTAGTAAATCCTCTGGAGTCGTCACTTTAATATTATAGTAACTCCCCTCTACTACGCCTACTTTCTTCCCTACACGTTCTACGAGACTTGCATCATCTGTACCAAGAAAACAACTTTGCTTTGCACTTCTATGAGCTTCTAATAAAAGAGGAACAGAAAATCCTTGCGGTGTTTGAACCGCTTTAAGCTGAGAACGTTCTACCGTTTCAACAACAACACCCTGTTCTACTTTCTTAATGGTATCCTTCACTGGCACCGCACAAATGGAAGCACCATATTTCTCTGCTGCAGTTAATACATCTTGCATCATCTTATTCGTTACGAACGGGCGCGCACCATCGTGTACGAGAACATACTCCACTCCGCTCACATACTGAAGCGCATTATACACACTATCTTGTCTTTCAGCCCCACCTTGAATAAATTGTACCTGCTTTTCAACCGGGTACTTCTGCATTAACTCCTCAAAATAAGGGCGTTCCTCTTCGTTAATTGCCATGATAATACGTTTACATGCTTTATCTTTTTCAAAAGCACGTAATGTATGCACAATGATAGGTACTCCATTTATAAGTAAGAACAACTTGTTTTTGCCAGCACCCATCCGTTTCCCTTGACCCGCTGCTGGAATAATTAACGTATACATATTAATAATCCTCTACTTATAATGCTTTTTCTAATAATTTACGTTTTGCGAAAATCATACGACCAGCCGATGTTTGCAACACACTTGTAACTAGTACATTAAGTTGCGAACCGACATATTCTCTACCGTCTTCTACTACAATCATCGTGCCATCATCTAAATATGCCACACCTTGATTTTGTTCTTTACCATCTTTCACAACATAAACACTTAATTCTTCGCCAGGGAGTACGACTGGTTTAATTGCATTCGCTAAATCGTTAATGTTTAATACTGTTACTCCTTGTAATTCAGAAACTTTGTTTAAGTTGAAATCATTTGTTACAACAGTTCCACCAGTGATTTTAGCTAACTTTACAAGCTTGCTATCCACCTCTTGGATATCCTCAAAATCGCCTTCATAAATTTCCACCGGAATTGGTAGCTCTTTTTGAATACGATTTAAAATGTCTAATCCTCTGCGACCACGATTACGCTTTAAAGCATCAGAAGAATCGGCAATATGCTGAAGCTCTTCTAATACGAATTGTGGAATCACAATTGTTCCTTCTAAAAACTTCGTTTGGCAAATATCCGCAATACGTCCATCAATAATTACACTTGTATCGAGAATTTTCCAATGAGTTGTAGATTTTTCTACCTCTACCTCTTCGTTCTCGCTATTGTTTTTCTTCTTACCTCCACGCTGGGGTAATGTAAATAATCCTAGCAATTCATTTCTCTTTTTAAATCCTACTTGGAATCCTAAATAACCAAGTAAAAGAGTAAAGAACACTTGTAATACTGTACTAATGACTGGAATCGTGAATTCACGAATTGGTATCAAAATTAAATATGCAACAATAAGACCAGAGATCAACCCTAATGTACCAAATAAAACATCCGCTACCGGTGCCTTTACAAGGGCTTCTTCGATATGTTTAATAAGTTGAACAATATAATCCACAAGCCAAAATGTTGTTAAAAATAAAATAATTGCACCAATAATTGCACGAACGTACGATCCCTCAAGCAAAGGAACAGCACCGACGTCCAATACATTAATAACTTTTGGGATTAGAAAAATCCCTAACGCTCCCCCGATTACTAAAAAGAAGAGCTGTACGATCCTTTTTAACATCCAACCACCTCCTACTCATTATTAACCATTGTTTTGCTAATCAAAACGCCGAATGCAAAAGCGGACGTGTTTTTTTGTAAATAGTTTTATTTACCAATATACCATATCATATAACAAAAATGTTCTAGTGTCGTTATATTATGGAATCAATGTAATATTCTTAATTGTGTCTACTCATATAGAGATGCTCTTGAATTCTTTTTAGGCCCTCTCGTATTTTCTTCGCCCTAACTTCCCCAATTCCTTCCACATCATCCAATTCATTAATAGTTGCACGACAAACACCTTGTAATGTTTTAAATCGATTAATTAAATTTTCAATGATAAGTGGTGGAACACGAGAAATTTTGCTTGCGATTCGGTATCCCCTCGGTGTCACGCTTTCTTCTAAGCTCATTTGCCCTGGATAGCCGAGCAATTTAACTAAATCGCTATCCTCTAAAAGCTGTGTATTTGCAAGATCTTGTAACTTTTTCAAAATTTGATGGTGATCCTGCGTTTTTTCTTGATAATAATCCTTAATTAATAACGCTGCCTCTGCTTCTAAGTCGGCTAGTAATTCTGTAAGTTGTAAACGAATTAACCTTCCTTCCGTTCCTAACTCATGAATGTAGCTCACTATTTCATTTTTAATACGCAGTACCATTTCAACACTATGTAAAACGTGAACTACCTCGGACATTGTAACGACCTCTTCAAATTCTAGAATGCCCAAATTCGTAATCCCATCATTCCATACAGCTTTATATTTTTCTAACGTTTGAATAGCTTGGTTTGCCTTTGTTAAAATTACACCTATATCTTTTAGTGTATAACGTAAGTTCCCTTGATATAGTGTAATTACGTTACGTCTTTGTGAAATAGCCACAACAAGGCTAGCCGTCTGCTTTGCTACACGCTCTGCCGTTCGGTGACGCATACCTGTTTCAATAGAATCAATGGATGGATCTGGAACTAATTGCGCATTTGCAATTAAAATTTTGCTCCCAGTTTCATTTAAAATAAGTGCCCCATCCATTTTTGCTAATTCATATAAACTAGCCGGTGAGAATGCACAATTAATGTGAAATCCTCCATCAACAATACTTTTAATCTGCTCATTATACCCAAGAACAATTAGCCCTCCAGTTTGCGCACGAAGTACGTTATCTATCCCTTCGCGTAGTGGTGTTCCTGGGGCAACAAGCTGTAGAATATTAATCATACTTTTGACACGTTGCTTGTTTTCCTCCATAGCCTAGCCTCCTAATGTCAAACGAAGCGCTTCTCCTAAATTAGAAACACCTACTACCTCAATCCCATCTGGAATTGTCCATCCCCCCAAATTTTTCCTAGGAATAATAGCACGTTGAAATCCTAATTTCGCTGCTTCTTGTACACGTTGTTCAATTCTTGATACTCTTCTTATTTCTCCAGTTAGGCCTACTTCTCCTATTACCGCATCGGCTGGTGCAGTAGCTTTATCTCTGAAACTTGAAGCAATACTTAAGGCGACAGCTAAATCGATCGCTGGTTCATCTAATTTCAAGCCACCCGCAACTTTTAAATATGCGTCTTGATTTTGCAACAATAAACCTGTTCTTTTTTCTAGCACTGCCATAATAAGTGAAACGCGGTTATGATCAATTCCCGTCGCCATTCTTCGAGGATTTCCAAAACTAGTAGGGGAGATTAATGCTTGTATTTCTACTAAAACCGGTCTTGTTCCTTCCATTGAAGCAACCACTGTGGATCCTGCAACTCCAACTGGACGTTCCTCAAGGAAAATTTCAGAAGGATTTAGTACTTCTGCAAGACCTAGTTCCTTCATTTCAAAGATACCCATTTCATTTGTGGAACCAAAACGGTTCTTCACAGCTCGCAAAATACGATATGTATGGTGACGATCTCCTTCAAAGTAAAGAACTGCATCAACCATATGTTCTAGCATACGTGGTCCTGCAATTGCCCCTTCTTTTGTCACATGTCCGACGATAAAAATAGGAATCCCTTTCGTCTTTGCAAGTTTCATTAATTCCGCTGTACATTCACGTACTTGCGTTACACTCCCTGGGGCTGACGTCACTTCAGGTAAATGTATCGTCTGAATGGAGTCAATAACAACAAAAGCTGGATTCATCTCTTCAATGTGCGCTGCAATTCTCTGTAAATCAGTCTCTGCTACAACAAATAGATTACTACCCTTTACATGCAAACGATCTGCACGAAGTTTGATCTGCTTTGCTGACTCCTCACCTGATATGTATAGTACATCATATGAAGAATCTGCTAATTGCGATGAAATTTGTAATAACAATGTTGATTTCCCAATCCCAGGGTCTCCACCAATAAGTACTAAAGATCCATCTACAATCCCGCCACCAAGTACACGGTTAAACTCTTGAAATTTCGTTTCAATACGCGCCTCAGACTTTGTTTCTACCTCTGTTAAGCGTCTTGGTTTTGTTACTTCTGATTGAATTGCATTGGCATAATTAAGGCGTCTTGATGATACAACTGGTTCCATCTCTTCAACAAGCGTATTCCATTGACCACATCCAGGACATTTCCCCATATATTTTGGCGACTGATAACCACATTCTTGACATGTAAATTTTGTTTTCTTTTTAGCCATATCTTTTATAGTTCACTTCACTTTCATCTACAAACGTTTATCCTTCTCGTACAAGAAAGAGGGCTATCGCGTAGCCCTCTTTGTTTGTCTATACTTATTTTACCTTTTCCGCACTATGAATGACAAATGATTCTCCTTCTATATCAAAGATAACTTTTTGTCCTTTCTCAATAGCACCTTTTAACAGTTCTTCTGATAGTCTATCTTCTACATGTTTTTGAATTGCTCTACGAAGCGGACGAGCACCGTACTCTCGATCAAATCCTTTATCAGCAATTGCTGAAATTGCTCCTTCTGTTAAATGCAATTCAATCTCTTGTTCTTTTAAGCGATTCACTAACTGATTCACCATAAGAGTTACAATTTCTTGAATATGTTTTTTCTCAAGCATATGGAACACGATAATTTCATCAATACGGTTTAAGAATTCTGGACGAAATGCTTTTTTCAATTCATCCATTACTTTACCTTTCATATCTGAATAATCGCGGCTCTCATCTTGTACGTTAAATCCAAGATGTTTATTACGTTTTAATGCGTCTGCACCAACATTAGACGTCATAATAACAATTGTATTACGGAAATCAACTGTACGTCCTTTAGAATCTGTTAAACGGCCATCTTCTAATACTTGTAGTAAAATATTAAACACATCAGGATGAGCTTTCTCTACTTCATCTAATAAGACAACTGAATATGGCTTACGACGAACTTTCTCTGTTAATTGTCCACCTTCTTCATATCCAACATATCCTGGAGGAGATCCAACTAAACGAGAAGTAGAATGCTTTTCCATGTACTCAGACATATCGATGCGGATCATTGCATCCTCATCACCGAACATAGATTCCGCTAATGCCCTTGCTAGTTCTGTTTTACCTACACCAGTAGGTCCTAGGAAAATAAATGAGCCAATTGGACGTTTCGGATCTTTTAATCCCGCTCTCGCACGACGAACAGCTTTTGCCACAGCTACAACTGCTTCATCCTGCCCAATTAAACGATCATGTAAAATTGATTCCAAGTTTAATAATTTATCTGTCTCTGTTTGTGCAAGTTTAGAAACTGGAATACGTGTCCATGTGGAAACGACATTTGCAATATCTTCTACTGTTACTTCTGAGTTTTCTTGTCCTTGTTTCTCTTTCCACTGACGCTTTGTATCTTCTAACTTTTCACGTAAACGTTGTTCCATATCACGTAAGGAAGCAGCTTTTTCAAATTCTTGGCTTTGTACAGCTGCATCTTTTTCTTTTCTAATTTCCTCAAGCTTCACTTCAAGCTCTTTTAAGTTTGGCGGTGTTGTATAAGAACGTAAGCGCACTTTTGATGCAGCCTCATCAATTAAATCGATTGCTTTATCAGGTAAAAAACGGTCTGTAATGTAACGATCTGAAAGTTTTACAGCCGCATCGATTGCATCATCTGTAATAGATACGCGGTGATGCGCCTCATAACGGTCACGTAAACCTTTTAAAATTTGAACTGATTCTTCTAAGTTTGGTTCATCAACATGAATTGGTTGGAAACGTCTTTCTAATGCCGCATCCTTTTCAATATATTTACGATATTCGTCTAAAGTTGTTGCACCAATACATTGTAATTCACCACGTGCTAAAGATGGTTTTAAAATATTCGATGCATCAATTGCACCTTCCGCCCCTCCTGCACCAATTAACGTATGAAGCTCATCAATAAATAGAATGATGTTACCAGCTTGGCGAATCTCATCCATCACTTTCTTTAAACGATCCTCAAATTCACCACGATATTTTGTTCCAGCAACAACTGTACCCATATCTAATGTCATAACACGCTTATCTCTTAAAGTTTCAGGAACTTCATTATTTACAATTTGCTGTGCTAATCCTTCCGCAATTGCTGTCTTACCTACACCAGGTTCTCCAATTAATACTGGATTGTTTTTTGTTCTACGGCTTAACACTTCAATTACACGTTGAATTTCTTTACTACGTCCAATAACAGGATCTAAACGATTTTCACGTGCAACAACTGTTAAATCACGTGCTAGACTGTCAAGTGTAGGTGTATTCGCATTTGTTGATGAACCACCCTGGTGACCTGAACTAGCTTCATTACTTCCAAGGAGTTGTAACACTTGTTGTCTTGCTTTATTTAGGCTTACACCTAAATTATTTAAAACGCGTGCTGCTACACCTTCACCTTCACGGATTAAACCAAGTAAAATATGTTCTGTTCCAACGTAGGAATGGCCTAGCTTACGAGCTTCGTCCATAGACAACTCAATAACTTTTTTAGCACGAGGTGTGTAATGTACTGTTTGAGAAGCTTCCGTTCCACGTCCAATTAATGCTTCTACCTCTTTTTGAACTTTCTCTGGACTTAATCCAAGAGCAATTAACGCTTTTGCTGCAATTCCTTCACCTTCGCGTACAAGCCCAAGTAAAATATGTTCTGTTCCAATATTATTATGCCCAATGCGAATTGCTTCCTCTTGAGATAAAGCTAATACTTTCTGTGCTCGTTCTGTAAATCTTCCAAACATCATAGAAATCGCCTCCTACTTGCGCTTAATTTTGTTCAATTCGTAATCGCTCACGGATTAAAGTTGCTCTTCGATAATCTCTTTCTTCTGGTCCTAAAGGTCCTCCTGCATATTGTTGCAAAATGCCTGGCTGAGTAAGAACCATTAACTCAGTTAAAATATTTCTCGATATACCTTGTATATATCCTAAGTCAATACCAAGCCGTACATCTGATAAGCAAGTGGCTGCTTCTGCAGATTGAATTAAACGACTGTTAGCTAGTATTCCGTAAGAACGGAATACTTTATCTTCAAGCTCAATGCTTGAATTTTGTACAATTAATTCTCTAGCCATTTTTTCTTGATGGGTGATTTGTTGAATGACACTCTTTAAATCTGCAATAATATCTTCTTCTGATTTCCCTAGTGTCATTTGATTTGACACTTGAAATATATTACCTAACGCTTCGCTACCTTCACCGTATATTCCTCTTACTACTAACCCTAATTTTTGAATTACTTGTATAATACGGTTAATTCTTTTCGTTAAAACCAGTCCCGGCAAATGAATCATTACCGAAGCCCTTAATCCTGTACCGACGTTAGTGGGGCAACTCGTAATATATCCAAGCGATTCATCAAAAGCATATTCAACCTGTTCCTCGATCCAATTATCTATTTGATTGGCACTTTGAAGCGCCTCTGATAACTGTAAACCTGAAAATAGGCACTGAATCCTAACATGATCCTCTTCATTAAGCATGATACTTATATGTTCACTTGCTGATAGTAGGCATGCTCCGTATTCTGTTCCTGCAAGATTTGGACTAATTAAATGCTTCTCAACTAAAACTCTCCTTTGAAGAGGATTTAATTCATTCATTTTTAATAGTTCAAACTCCCCAAAAGGTTCTACAGGTTTATTTATAAACTTCTTCTTAAATAACTCATGAATCTGTTTAGCTTCTTCCTCGTTTTGCATAGTAGAGAATTGATATTTTTTAAAATTACGAGCCAAACGAATTCGACTACTTAAAACAATATCAGAATCAGGGCCATCTCCCTTCATCCATGGACTAATCGCTTCATTCATGATTCTGTCCAGTGACATAGAACTATTCCCCCTCTCTATGCTCACTAAGCTGATTTACAAGACCTCGAATTTTATCTCGTACTTCAGCCGCTTTCTCAAATTCCTCTTTCTGTACATATTGTTTCAGATTGAGTTTTAGTTCATCTAATTCTTTCTTTAAGTAGATATTTCCTTCTATACGTTCAGGAATTTTTCCACAATGTTCCGTATGCCCACCGTGAAGACGTTTTAACAATGGTTTTAAGTGCCCCTTAAATGTATCGTAACAAGAAGCACATCCAAAGCGTCCCACTTTTGTAAATTGTTCATATGTCATCTTACAATTCGGACATCTTGATATATTTGTATTTGAAAATGCATCCTGCCCTTCTTCAAACATTGCTGGTTCACTATGCAATAATCCGGCTAATAGGTCATGGAATGAAAAATTAGACTGCGGTGATTGAAAGAAAGACGTATAGCCACTTTGTTCTGCACATTGCTCGCAAAGATGAACTTCCGCCTTTTTTCCGTTGATTACTTTTGTATAATGTAAAGTTGCTGGTCTTATATTACAGTTTTGACAAGTCATCGCTATCCCCCACCTTTACAACAGGAACGATCTATCTCATGATACTTTTCATACATTACTAGATTGTTCTCTTTCCTTAATCCATTTAGTAAAAGTACATGTCATCTTTCAAAATCCCTACAATATTAAACTGCATTATCTTAGCTATCATTCTTAACAAAAGTTATATTTATTTATATTTCAGTGTTCTTAACATTGCGCATAATATTCGAGCCCTAAGTTCATCTCGAGAAGGAACATCCATTAATAATACAGAACGATCTAGTACGCTTAACATAAGTTTAGCTTCACGATTTGTTATAATTCCTTCTTCTATTAAACGTATAATCATACTTTCAGCATTTCCTTGTGCAACGCTATGATCAATCATATGAAGCATTTGATCAATAATGTCTATATCATCATGCAGTTTGACTTTTATAATGCGAATGTAACCTCCTCCACCTCGTTTACTTTCTACTACAAATCCTCTTTCTAACGTAAAACGGGTATTGATTACATAGTTGATTTGAGACGGCACACAATCGAATCGATCAGCGACCTCATTCCTCTTGATTTCAATCGCATTATTATTGCTTAAGTCAATAACTTGCTTTAGATATTTCTCAATGATATCAGATATATTTCTCATTTATCCGCCACCTTTATTGACTTTGACTATCTTTGACTTTAATTATATACGTATTAAAAAAATTTGCAACTCTTTTGCTTATTCACTATCCTAGCCACATTTCCCTGTCTTTAATCAAAAGGACGATTCTTTAAGTAAAGATTTTTTAAATTACTATGAATTGTAAAAAGAAACACGAAAAAACACAAGTCAAAAGACTTGTGTTTTTATCT
>NZ_JAEKEU010000008.1:0-300906 GCF_016650935.1 Bacillus sp. TH25
GTATATCTCCCTTTTTTGAGCATGTCTTCATAAAAATTAGTAAAAGCACTCTATTGAGAGTGCTTTAAAATGGGTACCAGAAGCTTTGGAATACATTCAGCTTTAAGTAAACTGCAATAATCAAAATGATAATACCAACAAAAAGTGTGATGTAATCCTCCTTTTGTGCGTCTTTTGCATAGTACCACGTTCGTTTATCCTTTTTTCCAAAACCTCTTAAATCCATTGCATTTGAAACAGTATCAATCCTTTCTAATGAATGAATAATAAGTGGCCAAAAAATTAAAACACGGTTTTTCATACGAATCCACAAGCTCGCTTCTCCTTTTTCAAAAGGTACGCCTCTTGCTTCCTGCGCGTGTCTAATGATTATATATTCAGATTGAATGCTTGGTATATAACGCAGTGCAATATTTATTGCATATGTAATTTTATAAGGAACAGCAAATTTATTTAAGCTGCTCACAAATTCACTTGGATGAGTTGTATAAATAAAAAGAAGTGTAAATGGTAATAACGTAAAATATTTCAATGAAAGTGTAGCTGCATAAAATAAAGTTTCATATGTAATTGTTGCATAACCTATATAAAAAAAGAGGTATACGATCCCGTTAATTCCGATCCATGGGTGGGCGTAATGAAAAGAATCATAACGGAATTTAATAAACTAAATGTGAATATAACGCTGAAAATAACTATAATTTTACGCAATTGAATTTTTGCAATTAAGAGGCCGATACATCCAACAATAAATAAAATTAGCAATATACGAAAATCAAAAAATAAAAAAGTAAGTGTCATACAAAATATAAATAAAGATAATTTAATTGCACCATCCATACGATAAAAATACGTATTATGCATATTCCTCCCTCCTATTAGCTTCAATATAAAGTTTCACAAATGTTTCTGGAGTTGGAATTCCGCTTAATTTAGCTAGTTTTATTAATGAAATCTCCCGTAGATTAGCTCTTTGTAACGTTCCTTGATCCCCTAAAACAGCAGATACAGTATTGTCCGCAATAATTTTCCCTTCATGCAGAACTACCGCTCGATCTGCATATTCTAAAGCAAGATTCATATCGTGTGTGATAATAATAAAGGATATGCCCCTTTTAGCCAGTTTTCTAATAAACGACATAAACTGTTTGTAATGGTAATAATCTTGTCCAGCTGTTGGCTCATCTAATACAATAAGTTTTGGGTTTGTTATAAGTACAGATGCAATAGTAAGCCTCTTTTTTTGTCCATAGCTTAATGCCTGAATTGGCCAGTTACGAAATGGATATAATCCACAAATTCTTAAAGCTTTTTCGACTCTTGTCTCAATCTCATCTTTAGAAACCTTTTTTAATTGTAATGAATATGAAACCTCTTCTAAAACAGTAGGCTGTGTAATCATTTGATTTGGGTTTTGCATAACATAAGAAATAACTTCCCCGCGTTTACGAATAGACCAACAATTTATATTTTCTCCATCGAATGTTATTCTCCCATTCTTTGTTTTATTTATTCCTATAAGAGTATGAGCTAATGTCGATTTCCCTGCTCCATTATGACCCAATAATGCTACTATTTCTCCCTCTCCTATTGAAAGGTTGATATCTTCTAAGGCTGTATGTTTGTTATTGTACGTAAATGATAAATTTTCTATCTTGCACAAAACTTTTTTAATATATTTGTTTTTTGATGAAACTTGCTTCTGCTAGGTGTTTGATTTTATTAGATTTTCTATCTTTAAAAAAGAAAAGGAAGGGCACTTGAAAAAGTGCTTTTTTACCATTTATATTAAAATCGATGAGGAAGATAGAAATAAAAAGTTACTTTTACTTATGAACAAAAAAATTGAAAGTAGCCCTTGTATAGGTAAAAGATGAAGCAAATTACTGAAATAGTTACGTTTCTCTGGAGTGAATATTCTGAAAAAACATTGTGTATGGCGAAATCCATTTTATAACCTTCGCCATATTAACATGCAACTTATTAAATTACAAAGAAAAAATTAAAAATTATTATTTTTTTGTTATTTTAATTTATTTAAAAACGTAAAAGTATTCAAGAGGTTATCATTGAGATGCTAGGGTACTTAGACCAATATTCGAACTTCGTAATAACGTTGTTACTTTTTTACTAATATTCTTAATACTAATTTTAGTATAATTAATCAATTGATTGAAAGTTCTAACAATTATCTACGTACCCCTTTTTTTATATCATTTTATATTAAATACAATGATATTTATTGTCACATAATAATGCAAATTTCCAGTAAACTAATAGAAAAAATCCTATAAAAACATAATTTACTATCTTTTATATAAACATTGCAGGTGTAAATGCAATAAAATTTCATTATTAATACATATATTCAATCTGAAAATATCTGTTTACATATTAAAATATCTTTGTAGTGGTCCTTCATGCCAAGAACCGTTTCCGTACTCCAACTACCGTTATTCTAGTATTTTACCAAGTTTCTTATTTTGTTAAGGTATCCTAATATTGTTACTTTTGTGAAATGAAATGTTTTAATATTATAATTTATAGTGGATGTTGAGAAAATAAAAAATTTGTAAAAATAATATAATATTTGTAACTTTATGTCTTATAATATGAAATATCTTCGTTGTGATTATTTTAAATATTTGAATAATACATCAGATTCATTTTATCTAGGGAGGTTTTAAAATTGGGGAGAAGAGTTGTTAAAAGAGTTTTTGCATTATTATCAGTACTAGCATTATTCTTTAATGTGTTTCTACCGAAGGCAAATGCGGAGGTTATGACGCATGAAAAGTATTCAATGAACTGGAGTTATAGCAACAGTTTAGGTAAGTACATTCGAACTGAAATTATTAAAAATTCAAGCGGTCAAATTGCTTATTGTTTAACTCTTGGCTTAAAATCACCAAATGGTGAAGATCTTCCTGAAATGGGGAAAACAGATAATGTAGTATATAGGGTTCTATTAAATGGTTTCCCACAAAAAAGTATAGAACAACTGGGAGTAGCTAATAAGAATGAAGCACATTATGCAACTCAGCTTGCGGTTTGGAATGCATTAGGTCAACTTGATGTAAATGAATTAAAGCATGAAAATAAAAATGTTGAAAAAGCGGCTAAGGCAATTATTAATGCTGCAAATACAAGTGAAGATACTCAAGATATTTTTATGAACGTGATTCCTACTGAAAAGCAAAAGGCAGAATTAAAGGGTGAGTTCTTTGAAACAAACCTATACACAGTACAAACAAATGCTAAGAGTGGTTCTTATAAGGTAGTAGCGAAAAATGCACCTAATGGAGTTAAAATTATTAGTGAAAATGGAGAAGTGAAAGATCAGCTTTCAGTTGGGGAAAAATTCCGTATCCAAATTCCTAAAGATACAAAAACAGGTGAATTTAATCTAAGTGTAGCTGCTAACTTAACTAAAGTTCAAGCAATTGCTTACCGCGGTACTGATACTGTTCAGAATGCTACAGTACTACTAGAAAGAAATGAAGAGAAGCTTAGTAGTGACCTTGCAGTAAATTGGGAAGCTGCTGGTTCTTTAAAAATTAAAAAGGTTGGAGAAGATGGTGAAGTTTTAGCTGGTGCAGTATTTGAAGTCTTTAATGCAAATAATGAATCAGTTGGAAAAATCACGACGGGTGCTGATGGTACTGCAGAATTAAATAACCTACCAATTGGTACCTACACAGTAAAAGAAATTAAAGCACCAACAGGTTATGTTTCAGGTGATAAACCACAAACTATTGAAGTTAAGACAGGGGAAATAGGAGCTGTTCAAGTAGTAAACAACAAAGTAAAAGGTAACATCGAAATAAAAAAACTTAGTGATTCAGGTAAGATGTTACCTAATGTTGAATTCACGGTCTTTACTGAAGATGGAAAAGAAGTGAAAAAAGTAGTAACAAAAGAAAATGGAATTGCAAATGTTGATGGTCTTACGTATGGTAAATATTATTTCTTAGAGACAAAAACACCTAATGGATATATTGGAAATAAAACAAAGTATCCTTTTGAAATTAAAGAGCACAATAAAACACTTACTTTTACAGTGGAAAATACAGAAGTGAAAGGTAGTGTGAAATTACTAAAAGTAGATAATGAAGATATCAGTAAAAAATTAGAAGGTGCAGTATTCGAGCTAAAAGATGCAAGTGGGAAAGTAATTGGGGAATATAAGACAGATAAAAATGGTGAAGTTAACGTCAAAGATTTAGCGTATGGTAAATATTCATTTGTAGAAAAGGCTTCTCCAAATGGTTACGTTCTTATTACAGAACAAATTGTGTTCGAAATAAAGGAACACGGAAAAATTATTGAGCTATTAGCAGTTAATCATCTTATCAAAGGTGATCTAGAAATTACAAAAGTTGATGTAGCTGATGGAAACAATAAGCTTCCGAATGCAGAGTTTACTATTTATAATGAAGCAGGAAAAGAAGTAGTTAAAGGGAAAACAGACGATAAAGGTATCGCGAAGTTTGAAAAGTTACCATTTGGAAAATACACATATAAAGAAACTGTTGCACCAAAAGGTTATGTATTGAATGAAGAAATATTCTCTTTTGAGATCAAAGAGAATGGTCAAATCATTAAACATATTGTCAAAGATGAAAAGATTCCATCAGTAAAAACAACAGCTACTGATAAAACCGATGGTACAAAAGAAATGCACACTTCTAAGTCTGTAACAATCCAAGATAAAGTGGAATACAAAGACCTACAAGTAGGTAAAGAGTACACTTTAAAAGGTAAATTAATGGATAAAGAGACTAATAAACCATTAGTTGTAAATGGTAAAGAAGTAACTGCTGAAACTAAGTTTGCACCAAAAGAAGCAAACGGTTCTATTACACTAGATTTCACTTTTGATGCAACTGGTTTAGAAGAAAAAGAAGTAGTAGTATTCGAAGAGTTACTGAAAGACGGAAAAGTTGTTACTACACATGCTGATATCAATGATAAAGGTCAAACAGTTAAGTTCGTTAAGCCATCAGTAAAAACAACTGCTACAAACAAAGCTGATGGTGGAAAAGAGATTCATTCAAAGGATTCTATCACTATTCAAGATAAAGTAGAGTATACTAACTTAGTTGTTGGTAAAGAGTACACTGTAAAAGGTAAATTAATGAACAAAGCTATTAACAAACCATTATTAATTGATGGTAAAGAAATAACAGCAGAGACTAAGTTCATTGCAAAAGAAAAGAATGGTTTTGTAACATTAGACTTTACTTTCGTTGGTGCTGAACAGCAAGGAAGAGAAGTAGTTGTGTTTGAAGACTTATTGTATGAAGGTCAAGTAATTGCAACTCACGCTGACATTAACGATGTAGGTCAAACAGTTCGATTTGTAGAGCCTTCCATTAAAACAACAGCTACAAACAAAGCCGATGGTTCTAAAGAGTTAGACGCTTCTAAATCTGTAACAATCCAAGATAAAGTGGAATACAAAGACTTAATCGTGGGTAAAGAGTACGTTGTAAAAGGTAAACTAATGGATAAAGCAACAAACAAACCATTATTAGTTGATGGTAAAGAAGTAACAGCAGAATCTAAGTTTACTGCAAAAGAAAAAAATGGTTTTATCACATTAGATTTTACATTTAATGCTTCTGCATTACAAGGTAAAGAAGTAGTAGTATTTGAAGAACTGTATCAAGATAATATTTTAGTAGCTATTCACGCTGAATTTGAAGATAAGGGACAAACAGTGAAATTCAAAGAGGTAAAACCGGAACAACCTAAACCAGAACAGCCGAATCCAGATAAAAATACTCCAACATCAGAGCAACCTAAAGAGCAACCACAACCTAAGAAAGAAATTCAATCTAAAATTGGATGGTTACCGCAAACAGGCGCTGACCTTACAAGTTGGATCTCTATGGCTGCAGGTGCATTATTGTTAATTGTTGGTGGAGTGATTTTCCTAAAACGTAAAAATGCATAAAAATTAAAAAATAAGCACATCTGTTTTTTTACAAGATGTGCTTATTTTTATGTTAATAATTTAGTCCTATTTACAGTATTTTAATCTATTTGATTATTTTTGAGTTGTTGTAATAATTCCAGGACAGCAAAACAGTCAGCAGCTGCTCGGTGTTTAATCGTTAATTCCGTTGCATCACTTAATGAAATCCATCTTTTTGAATCTACATAATCGGCGTACATTTCCATAATACATGTGGATTTAAAATTCTTAAATTCTACATTGTTAGCAATACAGGTGTTTTCTATCATGCCTAAATCAAATTCAGCGTTATAGATAAGTAGAGTTTTTCCTACGGTAACTTCACGTAACTCTTTATATATCGCTGTCCACGATGGTGCATCGTGGACCATTTCATTTGTAATACCGTGAATGGAGGCTGCTTCAGCTGGAATATTTATAGTTGGCTTAACTAAAGAGTCTAATAGGATTTTTCCTGCTAAATCAATTACACTTATCTCAATAATTTGATCTCTTAGAGTAAGTCCAGTTGTTTCGGTGTCTAAGATAACAAACTGATCTCTGTTTATAAACATTTTGTTGATAAATGTTTTGATTTTTAATTTTGTTTCCTTTAATTGATTCATAATTACTTGGTGTTCGTAACAGCTAGGGCAGAGACTTAGACGTAGTTTAGCTTTACTTTGAATGACATGGCCACACTGTTTACAAGTCCGTTGCTCCAAGCCAAGTTTTCTACCATACAAAAAGCTGGGGCATCACTTCATAAACAAGCAGTAATGGCTGATGGACTAATTAATAGTGTCTCAACGCATGTTGTAGAAGCTCAACAAGCATTCCCAACCTTGCATACAGATATCATGTCTGGATTAGATGCTGCCAATAACATTATGGACTCTGCTAATAAGATTTCAGGCTATAAAATAGATACGTCTAATATAGCTAAAAATGTTGGAAACATGGATGGTTTATCTACTCGCCTCAAAGATTTTGGTGTACCACCTGAAAAAATGGAAGAGTTTTTGACAGAACAGAAGCGTACAAATGAACTTGGATCGATGTCACTTGATTTCATGCCAGTTATTGGGCAAATCAAACAAGGGCTACAACTCATTAACGGCAAAGAATATTTCACTGATAGAGAGTATGATAAAAATGACTATGGATGGGGAACCGTTTCTACTGTTTTTGGTGGGGCTCCTAAAGTTATTGGACGTGTATTCGGTAAATATGGTGAGTTAGAACAAAAAGCGAAGGATTTAGGAAAAGTATCAAAGGTAACTGAAGAGATTGGATGGAGTATGCCAAGAGGCGGAGGGGTCATTGATGGGCGTAAGTATACTGAACATGCGCTTGAAAGAATGGCACCTGATACAATTCAGGTTCGGGCAGAACTTACGAAGCGTGCACGTGAGAGAGCTGAAAGAAAAGGATATCCATTCGGTTCAAAAGAGTATGTAAATGAATTAAAAGGAGTTGACCCGAGAGGAATGACTCCAAATGTGGTTGAAGATATTATAAAAACAGGTTCTCGTCAACCAGGAGACAAACCTGGTACTTGGAAGTATGTTAGAGAAGAGGGTTACGTAGTTTTAAATGACAAAGGTGATGTTGTCACAGTTGTACCTGCAAAGAAAAAAGAATAAAATGAATAACGTAGTTAAATTATTCTAGAACAAAGAAGGTTAGGAATATTGGATATAAAATATGATAAATATGAGTTATTAGAAATATTCGAGGATGAACCAGAAGATTATTATATTTCAGGTGCAGGTGTATATAAATATAGCAAAACAGATAGTTTAGGTTTTAGACTGTTAATGTATATGTCAGTTTATGAAAATACTGTTGAATTAAACCTGTTATTAAAAGAGAAAAGCATTTTTGATACGAATATAGTATCTGTAGAAAGAGTCTATACCCGTGAGGACACTCTTTACATTCAATGTTCAGGAGAAAATAAAATTATCCAAATTAAATTCAAACCACATTTTACAGTTACAATAAATGAATTTTAAAAACTTGAAATATAAAAAAGGCACCCATATGGGTGTCTTTTCTACTTCTTAAAATGACTTAAACTAGTTTAGAAAGCGTTAATAGAAGGAATTTAGTCATGAATGAATTAATAAAAAAAGCAATACAATATCAATTCTATGACTTTGCACCTTCATATTTCACTTGAACTTTGTTTAAGTGCGTTTATCTACTCATTGTTACGCGTGAATTGCGTTTAAAATAGATACTTTATTCGTAGTAAATAATACATAATTTTGTTTTACAGTTCTAATTAATATACGATCAGTTGTCCCATATGCTGTTCCGATACGGATTGCACTTGGTTCTTCAACACCCGCATAGGTAGCATCTTCGGTAACCTCAATCACATCACGTAATGGAATCGTGACCTCCGCAAATTGCCATGAAATAATTAACTCTTCTTTTGTTTTTTTGACATCAATACCTAGCATTATACCAAGACCTTTCTATAATAGAATGCTACACTTCTTATCTTATTATACAAATTTTTAGATTTTTTCTACATGTATGAATAGAGCTGATATTTTAAGGGTGCCAAAAGAAAGGGAAGATATACTATCAATCTATTAAGGAATACGTTATGAAGAAAAGTTCACAGGGAATTAATATGGATTTGATATGGTTGAAGTATGATGAATGAGTAACAGTAGGAGTTGCAGGAAGGAAATGAATGATGAGACTTAAATTAGTAGGAACCTTAACTTGTATAGTAGTAATGTTAGGTATCTTTATCATTTACACCAATATATCTATTGGTAAAGAACCATATAAGACAAACCATGAAACTAGTGAAAACTCCATAAATAAAGAAAAAAATAGTAAGCAAAGTGGGACCTCAAATAAGATAGCAAGTTCCTTTGCTAGTATACAGGCTGTAGTAAATAAGGAATATGGTTTACCCGAAGACTATATGCCAGAGGATTTAGTTGTACCAAATGTACCGTTCTCATTTAGTGGAACGGTAGAAAAGAGTCATCTTCGTAAAGAAGCAGCGGAAGCGTTAGAAAAACTATTCCTTTTAGCTAAGCAAGATGGGATCCAGTTGAATGCTGTTTCAGGATTTCGTTCCTATGAGTATCAAAAAGGTCTGTATGCTAACAATGTTAAAAAGAAAGGGCAAGAGCATACGGATCGCTTCTCTGCAAAGCCAGGGCATAGCGAACATCAAACAGGGTTAACGATGGATGTTTCTTCTAAAAGTGCGAACAATGAACTAGAGCTATCCTTTGCGAATACGAAGGAAGGAAAATGGCTGAAAGAAAACGCGCATCGTGCAGGGTTTATCATTCGTTATCCTAAGGGGAAGGAAAGTATTACGGGTTATGCATATGAACCTTGGCATATTCGTTATGTAGGAGATATTGCTGAAAATATATATAAGGAAAAACTGACTTTAGAAGAATATATGAATCTGTGAAAATAGAATTGAAGAGTTAAACTGTATTCATTGTTTATGAATGCTACTTTTTCTATTAAAAAGCCTAATTTCTCAATGTTTTGTAGAGAAATTAGGTTTTTTTCATCACTTCATTAGAGTTTTTTAGGCTTCGTTCGTTGGTATACTTCACACAATATTATAAAGGAAATAGAACTTACTGAAGATAACATATGAATGTTTTATAAATGTATCAAAAAAGTGAACAAAATCGTTATTCTGCACAGCAAGGTAGTCAGCGTAATGAAATAACTGCTTGTAAAAAAAGAAGCCCTATAGGAAATATTACAGGGCTTCACCAAGTTGAGTTATGTCGTATTCACAAGGGATTTTAACATGATATTTGTGTTGAATAAACTGGTAAATGTGTCCAAGCAATTTGGAGCTATTTTATAAAAAAAGAGAAGCGCTTAATCAGGACGCTCCTCTTAATGCCAATACACAATAACTATCCCATTATACTGTATAAGCGTAAAATATTTAACAATTATCTTCATGGTAAATATTTCATTTTGTCTTAGTACCTTTAAATCACGAAAAAAGGTTCCGCTGTTTCCAACAGAACCTTTCCTAAAATGGCAAAGAGTAGCTCTTACCTTACTCTTTGTTTATATACTATAAGATTGTTAACGAAAATCCAAGACTCCTTATATTGAGAAATAAAGAAGAATCATTATAAAAAATTTTATCTTTTTTCATAAATAAAAGAGCAGCTAGCAAAATCTAACTGCTCAATACAAGGAGATACAGAGAAAACTAAATGGATTTTGGCATACAGCCTATCAACATTATGGACATAATATTGATTTTTATTCGAAGGAATTCATGTTTTACAAATCAGGTTATGATAGTCGATATTCTCCATATTGACCAGAAAAGAACCAAGAATTCTAGTGAAATTCCAAGTGTTCTTTTCCTAGTTTTTTGAAATTCTTTTACTAAATAGCCAACAGCGCTAATTGCTATAAGAATGAAAAGAATAAGTTCTAGTGTAACTGGCATTTGATCTACTCCTAATCTTTTAATTTAATTTAGTATATAACGATTATAAGATATTTTTTTGTGGTTAGTGGTGAGAAATTAAACAAAACCATCTCTTTACGAAAAAAGGTCCTGTTGTCTCCAACAGAACCTCTCCTAAAATGGCAAAGAGTAACTCTTACCTTACTCTTTGTTCATATACTACAGGAGTTTTAATGAAAATCCAAGGCTCCTTATATTGAGAAATAAAGAAGAATCATTCTAAAGACTCTTATCTTTGTTATAAATATAAGAGCAGTTAGCAAAAACTAACTGCTCATCTCCAAGGGGGAACAAGGAGAAAAATCTAATGTCATCTATATTATTGACGGAATATTGAGTTTTACTCATAAAAAACTACGTTTAACTTAATGCATAACCCACAATCAAAGTTAGTGTTAAAAACACTGATAATAACAATGTTAGTAAGACTGTTGCTACACTCCTAAGCATCGCAATCCAATTATTCATCCTAGAAAATCCTATAATGCCAGCAAAAAAAGTTCCTATTGTTAAAATAGGAAGAATCTAATTATTTGGTTCACATTTTAATCCAAGGGGTACAAATTCGATGCGACGTGAAAAGGATTTGTTGAAACAATGGAAGGCGGATTTGCAAGCTATTCAAGAAGAAAGAAGGCTAAGAATAAGAAATATAGTATTCCTGGTAATACAGCTGACTTCATGAATGGAAAGAATACTTATCGTAAAGAGAATGGGGTATGGAAGCAAAGAAATAAATAATGTGAGGATAAATGAGTTTGATTAAGTGTATAGCAATTTTCGTAGGCACTGCCGTGATCTGGGTGGCGTCTTGTTTGCTGTTAAGGAAAGATAAGGGGTAAAATAGATTTGAAATTTAAAGATTAGATAATAACATTATTACTTTAAAATGCAGAAAGTAGACTAGTAAACAAGCTGTTTTTGTTTTTTAGCATAGAATATGATGAATCCTAGAGTTAAGAGGAGGTAATTATATTTATGGGATGTAATTGTAATTTCAGACGTTCCCGAGATTGTGATAGATTTTGGGATGATTTAATGTTCTGCAGACGCGGAGATTGTGATGACCGTCGTTGTAGACGTGACCGCGACTGTGATTGTGATGAATGTCGTCGTAAACGTAATCATGATCGTGACTGTGATTGTGATAAGCGTCGAGAATGGTAAATTCCTATTGGAGAGTGCTTTGAAGAAAAGCGCTCTTTTTTGGTACATGGATTTTCTGGTCTGATTTCTTGTTAAGGAAAGATAACAAAACAAATGAACACAGCGAATGAAAATAAAGAATGAAACGTCCGCTATGGGTGTACTTATTTAGAATTGCATACGTTCATAATTTAGACATATTTAAAATACTTATCTTATTTTACAACTCTCTTCATGTTCGGTTTACAGGTACGGAAATTAAATGCTGTTATTAAGCTATAGTTAATTTACGGACAAAGGGGAGAAATAGAATGAATCTTGGATATTCTCGTGTATCGACACAAGATCAGAACTTAGCAAGGCAACTCAAACAATTGAGTGATTATGGATGTGATTATGTGTTTGAAGAAAAAGTTAGCGGGGCTACAACAGACAGACCTGAGTTATTACGTATGTTAGACAATCTGCGTGAAGGTGATGTAATTGTAGTAACTGAATTAGCACGTATTACCAGAAGTATACAAGACTTATTTAAACTTATAGAAACAATTAAAGAAAAAGGCGCTTCTATTAAGTCGTTAAAAGACAATTGGCTTGATACTACAAGCGATAATCCATACAGCACTTTCCTACTCACTGTGATGGCTGGTGTTAATCAGTCAGAACGTGACCTAATTCGAATGCGGCAACGAGAAGGTATTGAACTAGCTAAAGAGCGTGGTGTTTATAAAGGGCGCTCTAAGAAGTACGATGATGATAATCCTAATATGGAACATGCTTTAGATCTGCTTGCAAACCGAAAGGAAAACAAGTTTACAGTAAAGAAGATATGTGAAGTTACAGGTGTAAGCCGCACGGTTCTTTATGAGAGAGCAAAAGAAAAGGGAGTTATGTAGATTTTAAAGCAGCGAATCCGCTGCTTTTTTATTTTATCAAATAAATTGTTTTTGAGTAGAAATGAAAATAGGGGTTTGCCTTAAACATTTATTATTAATCAAGAATATGAGTATAGAAACAGGTCTAATTTTTATAATGGTGGAGGTGATTGTTGTGGACATAACTCAAAGTGTGGTAAGAATAGTGGTAAATGGGAAAGACCTTCCGTTCACTTCAGTTCAAACCTCTGCATGGAATCATGGACCTGTAAATGATTTAATCGTTTCGACGAATCAGAGAGTGAATGAGCTTTATCAATTCATGTGGTCACAAGTACCAGTTACGATCTCGGTGTATTTTCTTCAAGGGGCGGACTTAATGAGATTCGCTAGGATCGCTGGAATTAATGAACGTGTAACGGGAGAATATATATATCATTTCATTTGGGGATAAGAAGAATTCAAAGTAGCTTAACAGCTGCTTTTTTATTTTGCATAGAAAAAGGAACCAGAATAGGCTCCTTAATTTGATTCAGAAGTTGTGTAGTTTTTCTTGATGATATCTTTTATGTTGATAATTAAGGATATAAGGAATCCAGCAGCTAGGATACCGTTTACCCAGTAATATGTATTCCCGGATGTAAATTTATTATAAAAGGAATCGATATTATAATACACTAAGCCTGCTGAAATGACGGTAGAGATTACTAACGTACCAAAACTTTTCATGACGCCGCCCTCCGATTCTGAAATTTTAGACTTTTAATACAATTATACATTTAAATAAAAAGGTTTACAAAGGAATTACCATAAGGAGGAGTTATAACGAGTTTCTTCCAATTGATGGTTTTTATTTTTGAAAAAATAACTATTTTATAAAAAATATTTTTTTGACCCCCATAAAATTATTTGTTCCTTCGAATATATATAAGTAGAAGAAAACAAATGAAAGAAAAAGCTAAAATTACCAAAAATATAGCGAAGAGTTATTCAAAGATTGCAGCTAAAATAGAAAAGAGCAAGAAGAACAAGTGGTATTGTAAAAGAAAACAAGAAAGTAATACAAAATACAGACTTCACTTTAGTACAAGTGGAAAAAATAGTCATATAAAAAGTCGGCCTCGAAAAATATGAGCACCAGCAAGAAGACAAGCCCAAAGAAAAGTACTAAGAAAATGTGGTTAAATGGTCACTTGTTTAGTGGCCATTTTGCTATTTGAAGCAGAAGGAGGCAGGGAGATTACTAGTGTTGAGTTTAGTAATGAAAATCTTAAAAAAACGAAAATAGAAGATATCGTATTTAACATACAAAACAACGGAGGAGATAAGGAAGCTTTTATCGTACAGTATCAGCCGTTTATTAGAAAATCAATCTCGTCTGTCTGCCGCAGGTACATTACAGAGCAGGATGATGAATATAGTATTGGATTGTTTGCGTTTAACGAAGCAATTGAACAGTATTCATATAAAAAAGGAAAATCTTTTCTAGCGTTTGCTGATCTTCTTATAAAAAGAGATGTAATTGACTATATACGCAAGGAATCTAAGCATAATCTTGTCTTTTTAAAAGAAGATAAGCAAGAGGAAATATTAGAAATACAAGTATCGCTTACGGAGTATATGAAAGAGATGGAAAATAGTAACCGTAAGGAGGAAATTCTTCATTTTCAAAGTGTGCTAGCTGAGTTTAAAATCACATTTTCAGAGCTTGCTAAGGAATCCCCTAAGCATCGTGATACGCGTGAGCACTTAATAGAAATTGTAAAGATTATTATAAAAGACGAGAAAATGATGGAAGAGCTGTTCCGAAAGAAAAAGTTACCCCTTAAACATATTGAACCACGTGTTAGGGTAAGTCGTAAAACGTTGGAGCGACATCGAAAATACATTATTGCGATGTGTATTATCTTTGCAAACAACTATACATATATTCTGGATTATATAAGAGGGGAGAAGCATGATGAATAAAGGAATTGTGATGGATATAAAGAAACATAACGTAGTTGTTTTAACTCCAAATGGAGAGTTTATTACGTTTAAAAGAAAAGTACACTCTTACATGATTGGAGAGGAAATCTCGTTTAACGAACAAGAGCAAAGAGCACCACGTTTTTCAATCCCTTCTTTCTTAAAGCCTGCATCATTACTTGTTACTTGTTTTCTATGTGTGTTGCTGTTTTTCTACAACCAACCGGAAGAAAAAGTATTTGCTTATGTCTCGGTGGATATAAATCCAAGTTTAGAGGTGAGCGTAACAAAGGATCTTCGTGTTATAGATTTGCGAGCTTGTAATGATGATGGAAGGCGTATTTTAAAAGAAATGAAACGATGGGAAAATAAACACTTGCAAGACGTAATACGTACTATTATAAAGCAGAGTCAAGAGGATAAGTACTTAACGAATGATAAGCAAGTTATGCTAACGGCTGTTACAAAGGAAAAGTCGCTAGAACCACAGTTGGAAAAGGCTATGCAAGAATTAAAGAAAGAGTATGAGATAAAACATGTTTCAGTCGTATATCAAAGCAGTACGATGCAAATGCGGGAGGATGCCAAGAAAGCAGGGGTTGGAACGGGCGTTTATATAAAACAAGAGAATGAGAAGCAAAAATCGCTTACTCCACCTGCACCTCCGTCTAACCAAGAACAACAAAAGTCATCTTCTGATGCATCATCGGACGCATCTCCTGTAAAAGAAGAAAGCAACGAGAAGAAAGAGCATATAGAACAAAAGCAATCTAAGGAACAACAACCGAAGCAAATAAAAGAAAATAATGGGAATCAGCAAGAGAACAACGGAAGAGGATCACAAGGAAATAATGGGAATGGGCAAGGAAACAACGGCAGAGGGTCACAGGGAAATAATGGAAATGGGCAAGGAAACAAAGGCAGAGAGTCACAAGGAAATGATGGAAATGGGCAAGGAAACAAAGGCAGAGAGTCACAAGGAAATAATGGAAATGGGCAAGGAAACAAAGGCAGAGGGTCCCAAGGGAATAATGGAAACCAGCAAGGGAACAACGGAAGAGAATCGCAAGGGAATAATGGGCATCAGCAAGAGAATAACGGAAGAGGGTCCCAAGGGAATAACGGACATCAGCAAGAGAATAACGGAAGAGGGTCCCAAGGAAATAATGGGAATCAGCAAGAGAACAACGGTAGAGGTTCCCAAGGAAATAATGGGAATCAGCAAGAGAACAACGGAAGAGGGTCCCAAGGAAATAATGGGAATCAGCAAGAGAACAATGGCAGAGGGTCCCAAGGGAATAATGGACATCAGCAAGAGAACAATGGCAGAGGGTCTCAGTAAGGAAAGCTCCTACCACATAATATTTAGTGAAAGAAAAATCTATAGAATATTGAACGGAGGGGAGATTCCTTCCATCTGAAGATATTTTTTAACATTTTTTTAAAATGACGGACATAAAATTGTATATCCTTTCGAATTATATATATGGATATCATTAATGTTTATATAAAAGGGGAGAAAAAATATGAAAGAAATGTATGAAGAAATCACTGAAGTATTGAAGGTATTAGCACATCCTGTCCGTTTATCATTAGTAAAAATAATGCTTGCAAAAGGTCCTATTAACGTAACGACAATGTATGAAACATTACAAATGCCTCAAAGTACAATTAGTCAACATTTATCTAAACTAAAAGCTACAAAGGTCGTTACAGGTACTCGGAAAGGATTAGAAATTTATTATGAAGTAACAGATAATCGTACAAAAGCGATATTATTAAGCTTGGCTTAAAGGGTAACTGTTTAGATTTCAAAATTAAGTAAGCAATTCAGCGACTATCATTTTCTTATTAACATTAGTCGTATGTGTTGTTGTTTTTAATTTGTTTAATACATTTCTTTATTAGGGTCTTGCCGTATCACTATCAAGCTAAAGTTTAAATGGATTATAAAAATGAAAGTTTTCTTATTAGGGTCTTTTTGTTAGCTTGATAGTGATGTGCCATTCCCACTAGTATGTAAAGAATTTGGTAGTTTTTTTAGTCATGTAATCTTTTGATCTGATGGTCTTTTCCCCATTCAAATAGTTCATCCATAATTTGCATTAAAGATTTACCATGTTCGCTTATTGTGTACTCAACCTTTGGTGGTACTTCTTGATATACAGTACGATGGATAATCCCATCAGCCTCAAGTTGCCGAAGTTGCTGTGTGAGAACTTTTTGTGTAATGTTTGGAATTTCTCGTTTTATTTCATTTGTTCGCATTTTTCCATCCGCCAAAACACATAAAATATGAATTTTCCATTTTCCACCGATCACGTCGAGTGTCGTTGCGATTGGGCAATTATCATGTTGATTCATATAACACCTCCAAAGGTACTTTAAGGTTCCTATAGCACTTTAAAGTACGTACTTTTCAATTATATGTGACTCATTCATACTAATACTAAAGCGTTTGAATTATTTATAAGGGGGAAGAAAATATATGAAAACACTTGTAATTGTAGCACATCCTGATATTGAAAAGTCTCGAATTAATAAAAGATGGGTAGAAGAACTTGAGAAATATTCAGATGAAATTACGGTGCATGAACTATATAAAGTGGCACCAAATTGGGAGTTTAATATTGAAGAGGAACAAAAGCTGTTAGTAGAACATGACCGATATATATTTCAATTTCCGTTCTATTGGTATAGCTCACCACCATTATTAAAAAAATGGTTTGACGATGTATTAACATATGGATTTGCTTACGGATCTAATGGGGATAAAGTGAAGGGGAAAGAGTTTGGTGTAGCTATTTCTATAGGTGGGTTAGAAAAAGACTATAAAAATAGCGGAACCACAATGGATGAATTAACGAAACCATTTCACGCTACAAGCTTATATACAGGAATGGAATTTATACCATCATTTTATTTATATGGAGCAGAATATGAAATCAGTGATGAAGAGATTAATAAAAGTGCACCTGAGTATGTACAATATGTTATGAACAAGAAGTATTCTAATATATGAGGAGAAATAGCCATTTACTTGATAAGTAGATGGCTATTTTTTATTTATTTTATATTCACTAAGTGTAATCTTTAGTAAATTAATAATTAATCTGGTAAAATAAAAAACCTAACATATATAAAGGGGAGTTTTACTTGAGAACGATGCGACAATTATTACCAAAAAGAGCAATACAATCACCAAATTTGGAAGCGCTTGTTGGGGGAGAGAAAAGGTATTCGTTTCAGCAGTATAATGAACGAGTAAATCAGCTTGCACATTATTTGTTACATACCGGTGTGAAAAGAGGGGATCGTATAGGAATTCTATGCGAAAATAATCATCCGTTTCCAAGTGTTATGATGGCAAGTTTAAAAATTGGAGCGGTATTTATTCCACTTAATCATCAGCTTACTGCTTATGAATTAGAATCGATTGTAAAAGAAGCGAGATTAAAAGTATTAGTTATTGATGATGAATTTAGTAAAGTTGTATTAAAGATTAATGCAGTTAAAGAAATTCCTTATGTAATTGAGACGACAAAAGAAGGATTTGGCTCATTTGAATTAAAATTAAAGGAACAGCCAATAACAGAGCCGAATGTGGAAGTTCATGAAGATGATGATGCCATTTACTTATTTACTTCAGGAACGACTGGACAGGCAAAAGCATGTGTAATTGGTCATAAAAACTTACACCATTATTTTACTGAAATTGCGGGACAAAGAGAAATTCCAGCAGGTGAACGCTTTTTATCAGTGCACCCATTGTTTCATATGAGTGGCGTGCTTTCTATTTTAAATTGTATTTATCATGGCGTTACGATGGTCTTTTTAGCTGATTCGAATCCTGCTCTTATTTGGGATAAGATTGAAGAAGAGAAAATTACTACGATGCTTGCGTTCCCAGCTGTTTATAGTTACATGCTTGATGAATTAGATAAAAAAGAGCGCAACATTTCGGCCTTTAAAGTAGCGCAAAGTGGTGGTACAAAAGTGCCAGAAACACTCATTCAAAAATATATGGAAAAAGGCATTTATATGGTGCAAGGTTATGGGAGTACAGAAGGTTGGGTAGTAACTTCTTGGCATCCAAATATGGGAAAAGAAAAAATGTCTTCTGTAGGGAAGACTCTGAAACATGTAGAGCTGAAAATTGTTCATCCAGAAACAGGTGATGAGCTAACAACAAATGAAGTTGGAGAGATTCACGTGAAAAGCCCGTACATGTTTAAAGGATATTGGAATAATGAAGAGGCAACAAAGAAGGTAGTAAAAGATAATTGGTTTAACATGGGTGATGCCGGTATGATAGATGATGATGGGTTTCTACATATTATGGGAAGATATAAAGACGTTATCGTACGCGGTGGTGACAACGTATATCCAGATCAAGTAGAAGATGTAATTCATGAAATAAATGGTGTTTTAGAAGTTGCAGTAGTTGGGATTCCAAATGACTTTTGGGGGGAGGTTCCAACAGCTTACATTGTAAAGGACATTCAAACGTCTTTAACAGAAGAAGAGATTATTCAGCATTGTAAAGAAAAACTAGCAAGCTATAAAATACCAGAAGTTGTATTTATGGACGAATTACCGAAGAACGCTTTAGGGAAAGTGTTGAAGAGGGAATTAAGGGATGTTTTTCTTATAAAATAAAAGGTTATTAAATAATGAAGAATCCAGTTATGTATAAAGCATAACTGGATTTTTGTTTATAAAAAACATAATGATTTACTAGATTTTGTATTTTGTGTAAGATAATAAAGAATATTCAATTAACAATTAAAGGAAGAGATATAAATGAAGCTGCCACTATTACAAGTAGAGACTGAGAGACTTATTATTCGTCCATTTCAAAAAGAGGATTATGAAAGTTGGTTAGATGGATTCAATAAGAGGTTACCATCTCAATATAAATACGATGATGGCTATCATGACATGTCGTCTTCAACGAAAGAATGGTTCACGGAATGGATAAGAGGATTTGATGAGGCGGCAAGACGGGATGAAATGTACGTTCTAGGTATTTTTCAGAAAGAAGATGGCGCCAATATTGGAAAGCTAGAACTTATAAAAATTTTACGTATGGACTATCAATGGGCAATGATGGGTTACTCTATTCATAATCAACATTGGAAAAATGGATACGGAGTAGAAAGTATAAAAGCTGCGCTGCCGTTATTTTTTAATGGCCTTCAATTTCATAGAATCGAATTACATATACATATCGATAATGAGCCATCCGTTCGTCTTGCAGAAAGAGCTGGTTTTTCATTTGAATGTATGAGAGAGGCGTTTTCGATGGGGAATGGTAATTGGGCAGATTTTCTTATTTATTATAAAAATAAGGAGATGGATAGATGAGGGTACTTATTACAGGTGGAAATCGTGGATTAGGGCTAGAGTTAGTAAAAGTATTTCATGAAAATGGACATGTTGTTTATCCGTTAGTTAGAAATAAGGAAGCGATAGAACAATTGAATAAGGTTTTTACTTCTAGATGTTTTCCTATATTAGCAGACTTGTCAGAAGATGAGAGTACTGAGTGTATTAAGAAGCAAGTTGAGGAATATACAGAGTATATTGATCTAATTATAAATAACGCTGGAATTACTGGTAAGGAAACCGAGATTTTAAGTACAAATTCAGAAGAGTTAATGGAACTATTTAATATTCATTGCTTAGGAGTTATTCGAGCTGTAAAAGGTACATATGTGGCTTTAGCTAAATCGGATCATCCGAGAATAATAAATGTGTCCTCTCGATTAGGTTCATTGCATAAAATGGCGAACAAAGAGTTTCCACAAGGTAAGTTCTCATATTCATATCGAATTGCTAAAGCCGCACAAAATATGTTAACGCTCTGCTTACAACAAGAGTTTGAGAATAAAGGAATTCGTGTAACCGCAATTCACCCTGGAAAATTAAAGACTGACATTGGTGCCTTTGATGCGAATATGACTCCGGCTGAAGGAGCACAAAATATATATGATTGGGTATTAGATTCGAGTGAGAAGGTTTCAGGGAAGTTTATTGAGCCGGGTGTAGGTGAAATAAAGTGGTGAAGTACGATCTTACAGTTGTTCAAAATTTATTTGGTCCTTCGAGAAAAGTATTAAATGGTTTACCAAATGCAGTAACGATTGAAGAAATAGAAGAAGATGTTTTTTATAGCGCACAAACTTACAAAGAAAAGGTAAGTAGATTTGAAGAAATTTGTTTTAACTGGGAGTTAAAAAGAGCGAGTATTGTATTAAACAAAAGGTTTAGTAGTTATAACGCAAGTGTAAAAGTGTTACTTGATGAGGGCTTTGATTTGTACGCAGCAAAGATAGAAGTGTGTAGAGAGTTGAACAATATAGAGGCACTTGAAAAACAATATACATATCGTTCGATAGAAGAAGGGACATTATCGGAAAGAGAATTCACATGCATTTGGGAGCAATGTATGTTGGAATCAGGAAATCGACCGTCAATTCTGAATGTCGATGAACATTTGCATTCAGTGCAAACAGAGTTAGGTAAAGGTTGGGAAAAGTCATGCATTGTTTTTTATGATAAAAATGAGCCGATTGGTTTGTCCATACCGCATATAGAGCCTGGAACAGAAAGTGAAGGACGCTTATTTTACTTTGGGGTAATGCCTTATTATCGTGGGAAAGGAATTGCTTCCCAACTGCATCTTCAATCTTTACATATGTTAAAGGAAATGGGGGCTATTTATTACATCGGAAGCACACATACTTCAAATGAAAAGATGCAGAGGATATTTTGGAGACATAATTGTGTGATAAAAACGGAGATAGAGAGTTATTATAAATTATTTAAAAAGGGTTAGGAGATAGGTAAATGAAGAACATAAACGTATTTCATTACGACGCATTTACGAATAAACCAAATATGGGAAATCCAGCAGGTGTTGTACTAGAGGCGGATGGATTAACGGAAGAGGAAATGCAGCGTATTGCTGAAAAGGTTGGATTTAACGAAACAGCTTTCGTTCTTTCTTCAGAAGTAGCAGATATAAGAATGCGCTATTTTACACCAGGGTTTGAAATGGATTTATGTGGTCATGGGACAGTTGGCACTATATATGCCTTGCGTGAAAGAGGTTTATTAGAAGAAAAAGCAAACCTTACGATTGAAACGAAGGCAGGTATTTTACCAATACAAATAGGTGCAAATGAAAATGGAGAAACCTTTATTAAAATGAGGCAGGCAGCACCTCAGTTTAAAGATTTTACAGGTTCAAAAGAAGAATTAGCTCATAGTATCGGTTTGGAAGTAACGGATTTAGATGCAAGTGTACCGATTGTATATGGAAGTACGGGGAACTGGACTGTAATTGTACCGATTAAAAATCTAGATGCATGTGAAAGAATGAAACCTAAAAATGAGGCGTTTCCATCGGTATTAAAAGAAATACCTAAGGCTTCTATCCATCCAGTTTGTCTAGAAACTTATGATGAACAGGTGCAAATGCACGGGCGTCATTTCTCATCACCTTATGCTGGAACGATTGAAGATCCTGTGACAGGAACAGCTTCAGGTGTAATGGGAGCGTACTATGCGACGTATTTGGAGAAAGATTTTGACCATGAACTGGAGTTAATCGTTGAGCAAGGACAGGAAATAAATAAAGATGGTCGTGTAACGGTTTATGTAACGAAAGATGTAGAAAATGAGAAGTTACAAATAGATATTGCGGGAACAGCGGTATATGTGAAAGAGTTTGAAATTTCAATATAAAAGAATAAAGCCCAGCACAAAGCTGGGACTTCTCTTTATCTGTTCAACACTTCAATATACGAAGCATCTCCAGCTGTTCTAATAGTAGAGCGGAAATTATTGTGTTCTAACGTTTCAGCAACTTGTTTTAATTGCTGTGCATCATCGTGATGAATGAGTAAACTATCTGCACCACTTTCTTCTATATGAATATGCTCAACATTTCCAATCGCTTCATGTATAGCTTTTAAAAATTCAGGTTTCATATTGTCCTCCTATATGTATGTAACATCGTTAAATAGTATTTCCTTATTTTTGAAATATAAAAGTAAATGAAAGGAGAAATGAAAATGAATATAACGCAGTTTAAAGAACATATTACATCACTTTTTGAAGAGCACCTTAATAAATACGGTGATGACGAGTATGGCTTCACTCACATTAGTAAAGAGGAATTTCACAAAATAGGTTACACGACAAATTTGACGCTAGAAACAATTGAAGAAGCGTATAGAAATGGTGTCGATATGATAGTTACACATCATGCACCGTGGAGTTTTCTATTCGGTATGGAAGAGGCTTGTATTGAGAAATTAAAAGAATATGAAATGAATCATTTTTGGATTCATTTGCCGTTAGATTTTGTAAAGTTTGGCACGTGTACGTCGTTATTTAATGAAATTGGGATAGATACAATACTGGAATATTCCACGTATGAGGAAGAAGAGCTACCGGGAATAGGAGAATATAAAGAAGCGATTCCGTTTTCAAATTTAGTTGAAAAACTTGAAGAGAGAATGGAAGAGAAAGTGAAGAGCTGGAAAAATCATGATAGGCCAGTAAAACGGATTGCGATATTAACAGGTGCAGGAAACAATACAAACCTTATTGAGCGTGCGCTAGAAAAAGGTTGTGATACGTACATAACGGGAGAAAAAACATTATATACAGTGCAACATGCGAAATTTAAAGGCATCAATTTGATTGTAGGAAGCCACACATTTACAGAAGTGTTTGGTGTGGAAAGTTTGGCTCGTAAGTTAAAAGAAAGAGATTGTGCAATAGAGATTATTAGATTAAATGAAGAGCATTTGGAGTGAGGGAAATGGTTACTATATACGCAAATTATGGGGAATCAAAAGTGAAGTTAACGTGGGAAAAAGATTGTATATTGCCAGAATACGAAAGAATCACGAGTGTTCACGGTTTTTGTTTTCATAATAATAAGGTTTTACTAATAGACCATGAGCAGCGTGGTTGGGACTTTCCTGGTGGGCATATAGAAGAAGGGGAACTACCAGAAGAATGTTTTAAAAGAGAAGCGTGGGAAGAAGGTTATGTAAAAGGAGAATGTACTTTATTTGGATATATTATCGTTGACCATAGTGATAATCCAAATTGGAATGAAAATAGTCCGTATCCAAAAGTAGGGTATCAGCCGTTCTACCGGATGGAGATTAATGAAGTGCATAAGTTTGACGGTGAGTATGAATCCGATAAAAGGATGTTTGTTAGAGTAGAAGAGAGTGCAGCGTATCATTATAAATGGAATGAATTATATGATGAAATCTTGAAGGAAGCTGTTTTAATAAAAAAATTAATTTCTGTTATATTAAGATGTTGAAAGGGATTTTTAATTGGTTTGTCAAATAATAGTAAAGTTGTCTTTTGAATTGAGGGAATCTTCAGATGTAAGGGTGAGTGAATGGACATTTCAGTAATCGCTAAACAACTAGTTAATGAGAAGGTTATTTCACATTATCCAACTAGCATGAAAGTGTTGAGCGGAGGAACGACAAGTACTGTATATTTGTTGGATGGAAGATATGTTGTGAAATCGAATGAAGCGAAAGTAATACGTGAAGAAGCTAATTTTCTTTCTTTTTATGAAGGGAATGCGTTATTTTCAAAGCTTTTGTATAAAGAACCTTTACATACATATTTCGTGTATTCTTTCCTTGAAGGTAGTACTTCGTGCGAACAAGGACATAAACGAAGTACGCTTATTACACTTGTAAAAGAAGTTATCAATAAGTATCAAATTGTTCCAGGTGCAGATGGCTGGGGATGGAAAGAAAGTCTGGTTCAATCTTGGAATGAATTTTTAACGGCAAATGTGAAGGAAGCTTATGAAAATGTAAGACGTTACATAAGTGAGGAAGAGTATAGAATTGTTCTTAAACTAGCGAATAGTCCAAATAGGGGGACCGGAATAAATCAGCCATTTTTATTACATGGTGATTTCGGATTTCATAATTTTATATTTCAAGAGAATGAGCTGTATGGAGTAATTGATCCATTACCAGTACTAGGAGATCCTATATATGATTTAATTTACGCGTTCTGTTCAACTCCAGAAGATGTAACAAAAGAAACGATTGATTATGTGATAAAACAATGTGTATTTCATAAAAAAGAACGAGATTTATATGAGGAAATAGTCATAGGCTTATATTTACGTATAGATACGTGTATAAGACACCACCCGAAAGATTTAGAAGATTACTTAGTAGCTTGGCGTTATTGGATGAATGAGATTATGTTCGATAGCGAAAATAAGACGACATTATAGCACTTATATTTTGGGGGAGATATAGAAATGAACATTTCAGAAGCAAAAAGAGATTTAGCACAAAAAACGAAGAAGGGATTTCCTGTTATAATAGCTGGTCTTTTATTTTGGATTGTAGCGAGCATAACTGGTGTTCTTCTTTCAGAAAAGCAAGTTGTGTGGGTATATTTAATTGGTATGGGCTGTGTGTTTCCTTTCGGCTTAATGATAGCTGCTATATTAAAAATTGACATGTTTGCGAAAGGAAATCCGCTAGGGACTTTAGCTGGAGTAATTGGTGGGATAAATGTATTGAATATTCCGTTTGTATTACTTGCATATTTTCAATTTCCGGAGTGGTTACCTTTTGTAGTAGCGATGTTAATAGGTGTTCATTTTTTACCATATGTATGGATTTATGAAAGTAAAAGTTATGGTTTTTTATCAGTAGGAACTGTATTAGTAACGTCAGTATGTGGGATTCTTTTTGCGGAAAAAGGATTTATTGTAATTCCGATGGCGGTTACAGTTGTCTACTTTATTACTCTTATAAGCGTATCACTTGAAAATAAAAAAGCAGAAAACGATCAACAAATATCAGCTTAATAAAAAATTAAAGGGATAGGGGAATAACTATGAATAATTTCGTTTGTACAACGTGTGGCGTGCAGTATGCAGCGAGTGTGGAAGAACCGGTAAGTTGTCTTATTTGTGATGAGGAGAGACAATATATTAATCCGAAAGGGCAGTCTTGGACGACTTTAGAAAACTTGCAAACGAGTGATACATATAAAAATGAAATTATAGAAGAAGAAAATGGGCTTTATAGTATTACGACAAAACCAGGATTTGCGATCGGTCAAACGGCATTTGTAGTAAAAACAGAGTCATATCGTTTGTTATGGGATTGTATTACTTATTTAGATGACACGACAATTGAGAAGGTAAAAGAGTGGGGCGGATTAGATGCGATTGCACTATCCCATCCGCATTATTATTCAACGCAAGTAGAATGGGCAGAAACATTCGATGTACCAATTTATATACATGAAGACGATAAAGAGTGGGTGATGCGTCCAAGTAGTCGTATTATTTATTGGTCTGGTGAGTCTTTACAATTAGCGGATGGGATTACTGTACATCGTCTCGGAGGGCATTTTAGCGGCGGTTCTGTATTACATTGGGAAGAAGGAAATGATGGGAAAGGTATATTATTAACAGGTGATATCATTCAAGTTGTAGCGGATCAGCAGTGGGTAAGCTTCATGTATAGCTATCCAAACTTAATTCCATTACCGGCGAGAAAAGTTGAGGAAATGGCGAATCGAGTGAAACCGTTACAATTTAATCGTTTATATAATGCTTTTCACCGAGTAGTAAAAGAAAATGCAAATGAGGCAGTGGAACGTTCTGCTGAAAGATATATGAAAGCGATAGAAGGAAAGTTGTTTCATACGTAAAAGGAGTGCTAGATTAATGAAAACGTTAGTATGCTTTGGCGATAGTATTACAGCTGATGAAATATTTTTTGATGGAACACCGAGATTAACACCACGTTTGCAAGAGATGTTTCCAAATTGGAAAGTGGTTAATGCGGGTGTTCCAGGTGATAATACTTTCGATGCGTTAAATAGGATAGAAGATGATGTACTATCGCATAAACCAGACTTTGTAACGGTTTTTCTTGGTACAAATGATGCGGTCTCTTTTTCTCAAGTGTCATTACAAGTATACAAAGAAAACTTAGAGAAGATTGTAAGCATGATTGCACCAGAAAAAGTATTACTTATTAGTCCTGCACCAGTTGATGAAGAAAGACAGCATAATAGAACGAATGAAGTACTCGACCAATATGCAGACGTGGTTGAGGAAGTGGCGAAAGAAACAAGAAGTCATTTTTTAAATTTGTATGCTGAAATGATTCAAGAACAGCATTATAAAAAATTTGTAGAAGATGATGAAAAAGACGGTTTACACTTTGGACCACAAGGTTATGAGTATTTAGGGAAGTTAATTTGTGAAAAATTAAAAGGGATTCTGTAAGAAGCAAAGCTTGGGCGCTTTGCTTTTTTTGTATTCACATAAGTAAAATATAGTATCTTTTCGCAAGGGCATTGTAGCAAGGAAAAAATGCAAACACCTCAATATATTCTAATTAATCACATAAGTAGACAATTCCTGTACTAAATGTTTAGTACCTATAGCACTTTAAAGTACATACATTTTTAATGTGTTAAATATAATTCATAATAGCACCAGTAAGAAGAAAACAAGCGTTACGGTACTATAGAATCTGGTAATTCTAAAAAATACCAATGTGGTATAAGACAATTAGGGAGGTTAAAGGTATGAGTACTTCAAATTTGAGTGAAATAAGTAAACAAATATTAATAGAGGAGGAAACACTTCAATTTTCCTCTTTTACAAATGAAGATGCCTTGCAATTAGGTTTATATATCGTTGAAACAGCAAAGCGAGAGGGGAAATTGATTGCTGTTGATATAGCCAAAAATGGTGTGCAATTATTTCATTTCAAGATGACGGGGACAACTGAGGAAAATACGAAATGGATTGAGCGTAAAAAACGGGTCGTTTCCCTGCATAATCATAGCTCGTATTATATGCAGATAGAAAGTGAAATAAGCGGAGTTCCATATCATGAAAAATACCGTTTAGATGGCTCGGAATATGCTGCGTTTGGTGGATGCTTTCCTATCCAAATAAAAAATGTAGGGGTTATTGGAATGATAACAGTCTCAGGATTACCACCAGAAGTAGATCATGAATTGGTTATAAGAGCAGTTAAAAATCATTTGAATCAATAATAGAAGTAATTTTAATAGTTAAATAAAAAGGCAAAAATGAACATATTCCTGTTCGTTTTTGCCTTTTTATTATTTCTTTTTCGGCCTACGTACTAACTCGCCGCCACAATTTGGGCAAACATTTTGTCTTTCCTCTGTACATGGTGCACAAAATGTACATTCATACACGCATATGTATGCTTCAGAATCAGGCTGAAGGGAATGGTCGCAAATTTGACAGTTTGTTTTCATTTCTAATGCCATCGTAATCCTCCTCGTTATTTGAAAGTTCTTAATTTAATTATAATTAATGTTGTAGTGGGTGTCCTTTTTAAATGAAAAGAAATAGATGGATTATGTTGTTGTTTGAAATGAAATATAACCGTTTATTTTAAATTTGATAATTTACTATAGTTGGATTATTATGGAATAGTTGAAAGATAGCAGGGGGTATATATTTTGACTAATAATAACGATTATTTTCATGTAGAAGAGGATGCAAATCACAATAGTTTAAAAGCGGATTGTGAAAAATGTTTTGGTTTATGTTGTGTAGCATTACCGTTTGCAGCATCAGTAGATTTTGCGGTGAATAAAGATGGTGGTAAACCTTGTACAAATTTACAATCAGATTATAAATGTAGTATACATAGAGATCTTAGAGGAAAAGGGTATAAAGGTTGTACAGTATTTGAATGTTTCGGTGCTGGGCAAAAGATTTCTCAAGTTACGTTTAAAGGAATTGATTGGTGGAAAGATGCTCAGCATGCGAGAAAAATGTATGATGCTTTTCCAGTTATGCATCAGCTTCATGAAATGCTTTGGTATTTGAATGAGGCTATTCTATTAAAGGCGACGCAGACAATTCATAAAGAGCTGAAGGAAGCAATTGAAGAGACAGAGCGTCTTTCTAATTTAAGTCCAGATGAGTTAATGGAAGTAAATGTGCCATTACACCGTGCAGAAATGAATGTTCTCCTTCTGGAAACGAGTGAACTAGTCTGGAAGGAAATGAATTTTAAAAGTAAGAAAAGGATCAGTCACCGAGGGGCAGACCTAATGGGAGCGAATCTAAAAAAGAGAGATTTACAAGGAGCCAATTTAAGAGGGGCGTATTTAATTGCGGCTAACCTTAATGGTACAGACTTACGCGGAGCGGATCTCATTGGAGCAGATTTGCGTGATGCAGATATTAGAGGGGCAGATTTTACGAATAGTATTTTTCTTACGCAAGTCCAAATTAATGCGGCGAAAGGGGACAAACATACGAAATTACCGAAAGTGTTGTCTCGTCCAGCACATTGGACTGCGTAAATTGCATGTAGTGGAGTACAAAGTAGTATACCAATTTGTATAGGATTCCATGATCAAGACCCAATTATGCGAACAGGCAGAGACTAAGTCTCTGCCTGTTTTTTATACTACGTTTTCTTTTCAAAAGTCGTAATTATAACGCTACATATAATAAGGATACCACCAATGAAAAAGTTACTGCTTAACGTCTCATTTAATAGGAGCCAGCCAAGTATTGAACCGACGATAGGTTGAAAGAAGAAAAATAATGAGCCGATGCTAGCATCCATTAATTCTAATCCTTTATTCCAAAGAAAAAATGCACCTGCGGTTGAGACGATTCCTAAATAGAGTACGCCTAATACTACATACATGTTCATATGTTCAATAGGATTTGTTTGGAATTCCCATACCATAAAAGGTGTAATGAAAAAGAGTGAAAAAAATATTGCGTACGTTGTAATAATTAAAGATGAAAATCGAGTTGAAGCGATTTTTACATAAATGGATAGTAAAGCCCACGTAATAGCAGCTCCAACTAAAATGACTGTACCGATAAAATAGGAGCCGATTTCAATATCCCATCCGATAACGATAATGACACCGATTGTCGCTATTATAGTTGATAAAAGTCTACGAGTAGTTAGTTTCTCTTTTAAAATGAACGCTGCAAATATAACCATAAATGCAGGTGTAGCTGATGTCACTAAGGAGCCTGTATGAGCATCGGATAATTTCGTTCCGATAAATTGACATGTAATTGAAATGAAATACCCGATGAATCCAATCCAAGCAAATAATAGCCAATCTTTTTTGTGGATGGGTACTTTTTTCTTTTGCTTTTTTTCAGTTATTTTCAAAATTACATATAAAACAACAAAAGCGATAATAAAACGTAGCCAAACGAGTGTAAGTGGCGGAATAAAGTCGAGTACGTATTTACTAACGACGTACATACCGCCCCAAATACTTGCTGCTAGAGATAAACATATAGCTCCTAAAATTGTTTGTTTCATTTGAATTACCTCCGTCTATTTTTAGGGTTATGATTTATTCCCTAAGACGAGGCATAGTGCACTTGTTATATGAATGCCCGTCTTAGATTATAGACGGCCTACAGGTTGATCGTTTTCGAATGAAGTGTTGTAGTACATGAGCTCAGTCTCCTTTCTTCTTTTATAATGATATTATAACTCAATTTTCTGATTGTTGTAGGGTGTTATGAAATTGTGTACAACAAACCGTCACGTTTGACTGTACAGTTTATGTATTGTATGATGGTAGTAATATAAACAAGGGGGGAAGATCGTTGGGAAGGTGTATCGAATCGGACAGTTGGCTCTCATGGCTCACGTGTCGAAACGAACGATTGATTATTATACGAATCTAGGTATCTTAAAAGCGGAGCGATCTCAATCTAATTATCGCTATTACGACGAAACAGCATTTGAGACATTACAATTTATTGAGAAGTGCAAAGAAATGCATATGCCGCTTTGTGAGATTAAAGAGAAAATCGAGGAGAAGAAGAAGCTGCTCGGTATCAATGAACACGTTTCGAAACAAGTGAATGAAGTGACAGACCATATTCATCGATTAGAAGCAGAGTTAACGGAGTTAAAGCCGCTTTTAGATGAATTGACTGATTCACAACGTGAAAAAATATCGAAATCTTTATCTGGTCAAACGACAGCTTTAATACAGACACTTGCTCTATTATTATAGAATAAGTGAAATCCGACCTCTTTAATTTTTGTATCGGGCTATGTTTTCTAACGAACAAATAAGAAAACATTATAGTATACAGGAGGTGGACACCTTAGTTTTTTAACTAAGGGGATTCATTGGAAATATTTAATTTAGTCATGGTTGCGATTTTAATCGCATTTACTGGATTTTTCGTAGCAGCAGAGTTTGCGATTGTAAAAGTACGTTCAAGTCGTATTGATCAGCTTGTTGCGGAAGGGAAACGCGGTGCTTTAGCAGCGAAAAAGGTAACAACAAATTTAGATGAATATTTATCTGCTTGTCAATTAGGTATTACAGTTACAGCTATGGGATTAGGTTGGTTAGGTGAACCGACAATCGAAAAGTTATTACACCCGTTATTTGAGAAATGGAACATAAATCCTTCTATCTCATCAGTATTAACTTTTGGTCTTGCTTTTATGCTAATGACATATTTACACGTTGTAGTAGGGGAATTAGCTCCGAAAACGCTGGCAATTCAAAAGGCTGAAAAAGTAACGTTGTTATTGGCAACTCCGTTAATGATGTTCTATAAAATCATGTATCCATTTATTTGGGTATTGAACGGTTCAGCTCGTGTTATAACTGGTTTATTCGGTTTGAAACCAGCTTCTGAACATGAAGTAGCTCATACAGAAGAAGAATTACGTCTTATTCTTTCGGATAGCTATGAAAGTGGCGAAATTAATCAAGCTGAATACAAGTATGTAAATAATATCTTTGAATTTGATAATCGTATTGCGAAAGAAATCATGGTACCGCGTACAGAAATCGTTGGTTTCTATCTTGAAGATTCAGTAGAAGAACACATGAAAGTAATCCAAAATGAACGATACACACGTTATCCGATTTTTGGAGAAGATAAAGATGATATTATCGGTATGGTCAACGTAAAAGATTTCTTTATTCGATATATGAACAACGATCAAGAAGATTTATCATCGATTCGCACGTATATGCGTCCGATTATTGAAGTTATGGAAACGACTCCAATTCATGATTTATTACTGCAAATGCAGAAGAAGCGAATTCCAATGGCTGTTTTATATGATGAGTACGGAGGAACAGCTGGAATTGTAACGCTTGAAGATATATTGGAGGAAATCGTCGGCGAAATTCGTGATGAATATGATGAAGATGAAGCACCACCAATTCAACATGTGAACGAGTATCATAAAATTGTTGATGGAAAAGTGCTTATCTCAGAAGTAAAAGATTTGTTTGGATTACACATTGAAGAAGACGATGTGGATACAATCGGTGGATGGATTATGATGCAAAATCATGAAATCGAAGAAGGACAATACGTTGAAGCAGAAGGCTATGAATTTAAAGTGTTAGAAAAAGATGCTTATCAAATTAAACGTGTTGAAATTCAAAAAATGGAACAAGAACAAGAGAAAGCAGCAACTGTGTAAGTTGCTGCTTTTCTTCTGACACATAATAAAATGTGAAATTAGGAGCGGATATTTTGATTCAAGTAGCCTTACGTGTATATCGATTACAATTGTATACGATCTTTAGTGGTTTACTACTAATGTGGGCGGTTACTCCGTTTGGGAAACAAGTGACAGGGTTCGGTATCGGTTTAGCAGTTAGCGCATATTGTCTTTGGCTATTAGCTCGCAGAGTGGAGAAATTAGGAAGAAGTATCGTGATGAAAGAAAAGGCTCCTGGATTAGGAGTTCTAAACCGATTTGCAGCCGCAATATTAGGGGCTATCATTATGTTTGAAATTGAGCATGAAATGGAAATGTGGGCATTCGGTACTGGAATATTGGGTGGACACTTTTTAATGATTGCGAATTTAGCCTATGCAAATATGCAGCTAGTAAAAGAAGAAGAGAAGCGAAAGGAAAATGCTTCGAAAAACATAGAACTCTGATGAAAGGGACCTAATCAGGTTCCTTTTTTGCGTTTAAAAATAAATGATATAATACGAATGATTTACTGGTACTTATCGAATTTATGCCAAACATAATACGCTTATTTTTGGGGCATTTCAATAGTATGAAAAAAATTAAAAAAAATTAAAAAACCCATCGATTTCTAAAGCTTATGTATGTTATCATGACAAAAGAATTTGCGAAAGAGGTGGATACCAATGTTACAAGCTTTACTTATTTTTGTGCTTCAAATTATTTACGTTCCAACTTTAACAATCCGTACGATTTTGCTTGTAAAGAATCAAACAAGATCCGCTGCAGGTGTAGGATTGTTAGAAGGAGCAATTTATATTGTCAGTTTAGGTATTGTGTTTCAAGATTTATCAAATTGGATGAACATTGTTGCCTATGTCATCGGCTTTAGTGCGGGACTATTATTAGGCGGTTATATAGAAAATAAATTAGCAATTGGATATATTACGTATCAAGTTAGTTTACTAGACCGTTGTAATGAATTAGTAAATGAATTACGCCATTTTGGATTTGGCGTTACAGTATTTGAAGGTGAAGGAATAAATTCTATACGTTATCGCTTAGATATCGTTGCAAAGCGTTCTAGAGAAAAAGAACTGTTAGAAATTATTAATGAAATTGCACCAAAAGCGTTTATGTCTTCTTATGAAATCCGTTCGTTTAAAGGTGGATATTTAACGAAGGCAATGAAAAAGAGAGCATTGTTGAAGAAGAAGAAAGATGAACATGCATCGTAAAGAAAAGGGAGTAGTGCAGCTTTAAAAGCACGGCATAATCCCCATAGAAAAAAGAGAGGAATCTATATTGAAAAAGATTCCTCTCTTTTTTCTGCGTTATTTTTTTCTGCTTTTTCTCAGATTAACAATTAACCATACAACTTGAATAATTAGTGGTAATATAAATGCAATTAATAAAACGATAAATGCGACTAATTTAAGCTTTGGTGTTTGAGTAACACCAGCACCATCAACCTCTCTTAGCCAAATGATAGCTGCTAATATCCCAAAAATGGTAATCCAAAATATGTTGCCAATCCACCAAAAAATCCATCGTCTTTTCATATTAGCACCTCTTATATTTACCCTCTGTTAAAAGTATATTTTCGGTTGTTATATTTAAATGAAATAACTATAAAACTACTTTTTTTCAACTGTATATCTAACTTGTTTAAAGGTTGCCATGTCGCCATCTTCGTTATCATCTTTCGTTTGCAAAAGTTGAACTCTTGGCTTGTAGTCTGTCCTATGAGCGTGCTCGATATCTTTAATGTTAAGTTTGTAGGATTCACCATTATTTATTTTTTGTTCCAATACTTTTTTATTGGCTACATAAATAAAAGTCACTTTATTTTCATCAATGCCCTCGGTCTTAATTTCTAATTCATTATCTTTTGTTGTAATCGTTGGTGTTAATAATTCAATACTGCCGCTTCCGGTTTCTAAAGAATTTTCTACTATAGTTGAACATCCGGATAGAATGATTCCGATGAATAGAAGAACAATTAATTTCTTTTTCATAACATCCCCCAATTTCAAGTGATTTTTGATTTTGGTATTGCTAGACTGCTAGTATGGAACGTAAATGTTTAGCTAGCACTTTTTTTATTGTACCATAATATGTAAAATAAAATAGGTTATATATCCAATTTAAGGGAGATTGAAAAGTTTACTTATTGTTGAGAATCAGTATTTTTACAGTAGATATTTATTTTCTTTAGAAAGCGGTGTTGATAAAATCATTACGAATTGGATATCCAAATATATGATGAAATGTAGACAGTAGAAAGAGCTTAATACGAAGCAATCTTATTTTTATAGAAATTACAATTTTTACATATTAAAATGATGATAGGGAATAGATGAATTCATTCACTTCGGAGATAGTTACTTGAACATTAACGAGAAGGCAATTGAAATGTTTGAACAAAATGAATATGAGGAAGCAATGGAACTGTTTCAACAAGCAGTACATGAATCTAGAGGTGTACAATCTCTCAATAATCTTGCTTGGATGTACTTTTATGAGGAAGAGAATGATGGTAAAGCTCTTGAATTAATAAAAGAAGCTGTTAAGTTGAATCCTTCCTCATACTTTCCTTATAACATCTTAGGGGAAATTTACATGAAACAAGAAAAGTGGGAAGAAGCGAAAGATGCATTACAAAAATCTATTTCGATTCAACCATCCGATGAAGCATATCACAATGTAGCTGTAGCTCATTATAATCTTGGAGAGTTGGAAAAAGCTTCAGAATTTTTCTTGCGAGTTGCAGGGATTCAGACATTATAATGTATAACTATGTAAAGTGTTTAATTGATTTAGGGCGAAAAACAGAAGTGAAAGAGAAGTTGGATGCTTTTAACAGGAAATCTGATGATTTTGTAGGAGAAATTAATGTAGCAGGTTTATATGTTGAGTTGAATTGCTATAAAGAAGCAATTGAATGGTTCGAAAAGGGATACAAAGAATACTGGAAAAGTCCCAATTGGATTGGTAGATTTGTTTATGCTCTATATAAAGCTAATAATTTCTCCCGTATAAATGAAGTTATACGGGAATCTATCGAAGCGAAGACAGCAGAAATAGAAGATGTTCAGAATGAAGAAGTAGAAGAAAATTGGACAGAAAACGATAAGAAAGAGTTAATTGAGGAATATATAGAAGAGAACAATTGTTATAAAAAAATGATAGAACGTATCGAATCTGGATATGTTCCAGGGTTAGAATTTGAAACTGATTATATAGGGGCTTGCTATTTATTTGGTTGTAAAAGACATAATCATCTTGAATATGAAAAATAAAAAGATTCGACTGTCAAATATGATGGTCGAATTTTTTATTATGGGCTGCTTGTCTAAAGGTACCATCTCAATTGTAATGTGTTAAAGATGTTTCGTCTCATTACATAGGTATATATCCTCTTTAGAGCTCCCTTTTTTAATATTTAAAATATGTAGTGAAATAAAACCAATAAGTCCTATTCCGCCGAAAATAAGCCATGGTGTATACATTCCGTTTAAGTTTGATGTAAACCATGTACCAGTATAATTACCAATGATAAAACCAAATGCGAGTGATAATTGATAAAATCCGAAATAAGTAGCAGTATACGATTCGTTACTGTAATTCGCAATAGCGATATCAGCGTTAGGTAATACAAGTGTTTCGCCAATTGTAAATAATATTACACAAATAAATAGCCAATATGGATGTTGGAATAAAGGAATGAGTAAAAAGGAAATACCCATTAATAAAACACCGTATTTAATAATAGAAAGTGTGTTGTATTTATGAAAGAGTTTCCGGAATAATACCATAAATATGACACCTGTTATTGCATTTATCGTAATAACTAGTGTAGCGAGCTGGTTGCTATTACTAATGTTTTTCATATGAAGTGGAAGTGCGACAGTAAGCTGAGTAAACATAATATAGAAGAAAATCATGATAAATGAAAACAGAAGGAAAGATTTGTTTTGTAAAATTGCCTGTATTCCTAATGTAATAGACGTGTTTTCAGTAGAAACTTGGAAGTGGTTTTTAAGTAAGTAAAAGATTAAAGCGAATATCAGCATAAGAAATCCTGTTAGAGAGAAAGCATAAATCGGATCGAGTAAGAGTAAAAAACCTCCTGCGATTGGTCCGATTATTGCACCGCAATTAAAACTAAGGTTTAAATATGTAAATAAATTTTTTCTCATATGAGCTGGTTGTGAGCCAAATATAGCGCGAGCAGCAGGTTCGTAAAATGCAGTTCCAAAGCCAATAAGTGCGGAAGAAATAGAAATTGTATAGAAATCAGAGTATATTCCTAAAGCAATAAACCCAATTCCTCTTAAAAATAATCCAGCTATCATCATAATGATATAGCCTATTTTGTCCGCGATTAATCCTGAGAATAAAGGGATAACTCTTGATGTGATTGTCATAACCGTCAAAACTGTTCCGACTTGCATGGCTGAAAAGTGGAGAAAATTTAATAGATAAATAGCTAAAAATGCAAATACCGCAAAATAACCAAAAGACATAAAAAATGAAGAAACAAGCATGAAACGTATCGGTATTGAGAAATTTTTCATAGAACTCCTCCTAATTTTGTAACCAGTAAAATTAATTGATGGTTAACTATTTTATATTATAATTATACATAAAGTCAGAAAAAAGTAAATTTTAAGAAGAAGGTGAATGGAATTGAATCAGAATGCACCACATGAATTAGAATATATTCGGGAATTTTTAAATACATGGAAAATACCAAACGATACGAGAGAGCCAATTGATTTGCTACAAACAGAAGGTGATATAAAGCAATTTATGAAAAAATATTTTCATGAAGAGTTTTCATTTCATACAATAGATGAATTAAAAAGTTTTCGAGAAGACATCCGGTTAACAATTGAAGGCGAAGGATCGTTGCAAAAATGGTTAGAAAAATACCCATTTCATGTACATATAAAGGGAGATATGAGAAGTGTTACATATGAACCGGTGCAAGAAGAGAATGTGTATACAAAAGTATTGAGTATTGTTTTAATGGCGATTCAAGAAAAGTCTTGGGGAAGGTTAAAAGCCTGTCCAGATTGTCGCTGGGTATTTTATGATCATTCGCGTAATGGAAGTAAAAGATGGTGCGGTATGTATGCTGGGGAAGAAGGCGGAAGAGCGTGCGGTACAATTGCAAAAGTGAAAAATTACCGAGCGAAGAGAAAAGGAAGATCGGGTTATAATGTGTAATTTATTTATGAGAAGAAAAAATCGGTTGGGGGAATGTAGGATATGGAAGGCACACAAATGTTAGCTTTAAATAAAAAGTGTTGGGATACAGTTGCACCATATTTCTTTCAAGTTGATTGTTTACCAAAATACGGCCCGTATACAGCGTCTGAAGATGAAATTCATCTATTTGATTCAATCAGAAATAAAAAGGTTCTTGATATTGGATGTGGGAGTGGGCACTCATTGCAATATATGGTGGAACATGGGGCAGAGGAATTATGGGGTCTTGATCTTTCAAGTACACAAATTGAAACGGCACATGAAACGTTAAAGGGCTGGGATCCAAAGTTAATATGTGGAGCAATGGAAGAAGAAGTGGAAATTCCGAAAGAGTATTTTGACATTGTATATTCCATCTATGCATTAGGTTGGACTTCAAATTTAGGAAAAACATTAGAACTTATTTACTCATATTTAAAGCCAGGTGGAAGCTTTATTTTTAGCTGGGAGCATCCGATATATTCAAATTTACTGTACGGAACAGAGGAGATTGTTTTAAATTCCTCTTATCATGAAGAAACTCCTATTACGTTTGAAACATTTAAAGGGGAAGATGTACAAGCGACATTATATAAGCGAAAAATGAGTACATACATAAATGAGTTAAATAGAGTTGGTTTTACAATTGAGAGAATAGAAGAACCTGAACCATCTAGCGTATTTGATGGAGAAATAGCAGAGCCTTCTACGAAGTATTATTCTTTATATAAAGCTAGGATGGTGCCGACGACGTTCATTATTAAGGTAAGGAAGTAAATAATGCTGCATAAAGAAGGGGAAAAAATGAGTCATATTAATATGGTGAAAATTGGTGAAGTGCAAAACTCTATAGATGAAAAAGTGTACAGTAATTGGGGAAGTGTTATTTCTAACATTAATATATATCCAGAGTATATTGGAGGATTAGCTGGCCTTGAGGATTACTCTCATGCAATTGTTATTTTTTATATGAATGATTTCCAGGAAGAAAATAACGAGTCGTGGGCTAGAAAGCCAAGGGGACTAAGTGATTTAGATGAAAAAGGATGTTTTGCGCAACGGACAAAGTATCGTCCAAACCCCATTGGAATTACTACTGTTGAAATATTGTCCATTGAAAATAATGTTATGACTGTGCAAGGATTAGACGCTAATGATCAAACGGCTATTTTAGATATAAAACCATATATTTCTGCTTTTGATGCAAGGGAAAATGTTAGTGTTCCAGATTGGATGAATAAATTGATGCAAGATTATTTTTAATGCTAATACAAAAAGATTTGCAGTTCATAATTGCAAATCTTTTTGTATTAAATATTGTATGCATGGTTTATTTATCTCTTCGGTTGAAAAATATGCTGAAAGAAGTATTTGTGATGTAAGTTATCTACAACTTTATTTGCTTGATATGTGCGGTGTTGTTCGAGTCGAAGTCTTTGCTCCATCATTTTTATTGCGTGATCTGATAAACGTAACATTGTACCAGTCTCCTTTTCTATAAATATAGTTTTCTGATTGATATCGATTCCATATTTATAACTAAGGAGGCAAAGTGTGTAACATAGGCAAAAAGCACCTTCCTCTCCCATTACGCTTACGAGGTTAGCTGTCGGACTCGGGAAGTGAGAGTTTCCCTACTTAAAAAGATTCGCCCCAAGTAGCATAGCTACAAAAATGGTTCCCCCGCTCCAAAATTTGGATTCAGCAAAAGGTTGTATAAATTAAAAATAACATAAATAAATAATTAAGTCAAACTATTTTGTGTTTTCTGTCTTTTGAGTTGCGTAAGAATCATGCCATCAGGTAGTGTTGTATCTGTTACTTCAATGAAGCTGTGTTTTTTATATAATGCGAGAGCTGGAGTATTGGCTTTACCTGTTTGTACAATGTATGTCATTGAAGACGAGAACATGTTAAATATATAAAGTAGCAGTTTCGTTGCGATTCCTTTTTGAAAAAAATCGGGCGATACAACTAATCTGTGGATATCGATTAGTTCTTCTTCTTGTATAAAAGAAATAAAGCCGACGAGTTTATTTTCAGAGAAATATCCATAGAATGTTTCATCACAATTTTGAATATCGTTTACAGTATCATATAAACGAGGTATTGCAGTACTGTTTAAAAAGTCTGCTTCAATTTTATAAGCTGGAATTTGAACATTTAAAATGGATGTTGCTACTTCATAAGAAGTGGGAAGTAATTTATGAATCATAGATAATAACGCCTCCTTTAAATATGATATATTAATATAATTGATTTGTGGGTAAGTTTGACAATTTTTTTCTTTTTTGCATATAATATATGTATCTCCATACATAAAATGTTCGTAGGTATATTTCTATAGTAGGATATGGTTAGCGTAGATAAATACGTAATCTTATATAAGAGTTTAGCTACTCTTGTATTTGATAATACAAACTATAATAGAAATGAGGGACTAAAAATGGGATGGATTATTACATTAATAGTTGGTGCTATTATAGGTATAATTGCTAGTTCTATAACGGGTAAAAATTTTCCAGCTGGTATGTTTGGAAATATAATTGCTGGTTTACTAGGAGCTTGGTTAGGTAGTAGATTATTTGGATCTTTTGGGCCATCATTTGGTGGGATTCATGTCGTGCCAGCATTATTAGGTGCAATTGTGTTAATTCTTATTGTATCATTTGTAGTAAAAGCTGCAAGAAAATAAAGGCTATTACTGATTGTTTTATAAAGCCCTTTTAGGGCTTTTCCTAATTAGAGAGGTGGTACACTTGGAGAAAGTAAATATAAGAAAAAGAGATAAGTTGAAAAAGTTTTTTAAAGAACAAAATTATTTAGCTGTACTACTTGGATTCGCGTTGCTGTTTGTAAATATATTATTACTTACAAAAATATCATTCGTCTTTACACCGTTCGTCGTATTTTTAAAAACAATCTTTTTCCCAGTATTATTAGCGGGAGTACTATTTTATATATTGCATCCATTCGTTTCTCTTTTAGAAAGAAAAGGTGTGTCGAGAATTGTGTCAATTGCCTCGATATATATAATTGTTCTTGGATTATTTGTTTTTCTTGCGGTCACGGTTATTCCAATTATTAAAGATCAAGTAAATGCTTTAATAGATAACTTGCCATATTTCGGGCATGAAATCGAAAGGGCAGCACGTAAATTTGGAGAAAGTAATGTAATTGGTAGAATGCAGGAAAGTTTAAATATTGATTTTGCTAATATCGTAAAAGATTCTACAATGAACTTTACAAAATCATTATCATCAGTAACAGGAAATGTAACTGGATTTTTAAGTACACTTACTGAAGTTGTTTTAACATTTGTAATGGTTCCGTTTATTTTGTTCTATCTTTTAAAAGATGGTGAGCAATTACCGAATCATTTTTTAAAGTTTATATCTGAGCAAAGACAACCAGCTGCGAAGAGAATACTAGATGATATGCATTATGCGATTAGTTCGTATATTAGAGGGCAAATTATTGTTAGTTTATTTATCGGTATTATGCTATTCATTGGTTATCTAATAATCGGCATTAAATACGCTGTATTACTTGCTATTTTGGCGATGATTGTAAACATTGTTCCGTATGTAGGGCCAATTATCGCTATAACGCCAGCGTTAATTATCGCTTTTATTGACTCGCCAGCAATGATTTTAAAAGTAATTATTGTCATGATGGTTGTACAATTAGCAGAGGGGAAATTTATTTCACCACAAGTAATGGGCAAAAAGTTAGACATTCATCCAATTACTATCATTTTTATTATTTTAACTGCTGGAAATTTATTTGGAATTATGGGGATTATTTTGGCAATTCCAGGATATGCGATATTAAAAGTGTTAGTTACGCATAGTTATAGATTTGTTAAGTTGAATACGTAAAAAAGAGCTAAAACAGATAAATCTGTTTTAGCTCTTTTTCATTAACAATTCATTTGCATATTGGCGTGCCCATTGATCAGCTTCTAATATAGCATCTAAAGAAGGATCTTTTACGTTATGATGAGCCTCAACGGTTTTGTAAATTGTTTTCTCAATATCGAAAAATGCAATTTCATTTTTAAGAAATAGTGCATTTGCAATTTCATTTGCTGCATTTAATACGGCTGGAGTTGTACCGCCAATTTTTCCACATTCAAATGCATATTGTAGACAGGGGAACTTCTCTAAATTTGGTTTTTCAAAATGCAAACTACCAATTTCTAATAAATTTAATTTTTCATAGGATGAAGGTAGTCGAGTAGGGTAGTGAAACGCATATTGAATCGGCATTCTCATATCAGGAGCACCGAGCTGTGCCATGACTGATCCATCAATAAATTCCACTAAAGAGTGAATGATACTTTCTTTATGAATCATAACATCAATTTTTTCATAAGGAATATCGAATAGCCACTTAGCTTCCATCACTTCAAACCCTTTATTCATTAACGTGGCAGAATCTATCGTTAGTTTTGCGCCCATTAACCAGTTTGGGTGTTTTAAAGCATCCTTCGCTTGTAATGTTTTCATTTCTTCACGTGTTTTATCACGAAAAGCGCCGCCAGAAGCTGTAACAATTAATTTTTCGATTTCCTTATTATTTTCCCCATTTAAACATTGGAAAATAGCCGAATGTTCACTATCAACTGGAATTAGGCGGCATCCGTTTTGTTTCGCTAGTCCGGTGACGATATGTCCAGCTGCAACTAAAGTTTCTTTGTTAGCGATAGCGATATCTTTCTTCGCCTTTAATGCTTCAATTGTTGGGAGTAAACCTGAAACACCGACAACTGAACTTAATACAAGATTTGTATCAGGATGGGTAGATACTTCAATTAAACCATCAGTTCCATATGTAATTTTTGTATTTGTTGAAATACGAGAACGTAATGTGTCCGCTAATTCTTTTGTCGCTACGCTTACAATACGAGGCTGAAAAGATTCGATTTGTTTTTCGAGAAGATTGATATTATAATTTGCGGTTAAACCGACGATTTTAAAATGTTCAGGATGAGCGGAAACGACATCTAATGCAGATGTGCCAATGGATCCTGTTGAACCTAAAATGGATATATATTTTACCATAAAAAAACCTCCAAAGTTGTTTCGAGTATTTCTGCAAACCTATATATTATTAGACAATTAAGGTGGAAATTCCTGCTATATAAAACAGAAAATTAGGGTTTAATTGGAAAGGGAATGTGATAAACTGTAAAAAACGAAAAAGCAATGAAAGAGAAGAGTACATATTCAAAACTTTTCAGAGAGCTGATATTTGGTGGGAATCAGTAAGTGATGAATATGGAATGGGCTCTGGAGCTTCTAGCTGAAATGAGTAGGCGAAGACGGTTACTTCACGTTAAGAAGTTGAAGTGAGCTATAATATAGCTAATTAAGGTGGTACCGCGGGAGCCTCTCGTCCTTTTTTTAGGATGAGGGGCTCTTTTTATTTTGAGAAAGGAGGAGTTAGGATGAGCGAGAAAATTATGTTAACAGGAATTAAGCCGACAGGTTATCCGCATTTAGGAAATTATATTGGTGCAATTAAACCTGCATTGCAAATGTCAAAAAATAATGAAGGAAAAGCATTGTACTTTATAGCTGATTATCATGCGTTAAATGCAGTGCATGATCCAGAGAAGTTCAGTAGTTATACGAAAGAGGTAGCAGCTACTTGGTTATCACTTGGACTTAGCGAAGATGTTATTTTTTATCGACAAACGGAAGTGCCGGAAATTTTAGAATTAACGTGGATACTATCTTGCCTAACTCCGAAAGGGCTTATGAACCGTGCCCATGCGTATAAGGCGAAGGTAGAGCAAAATAAAGAAGCGGGATTAGAAATTGATGCAGGTGTGAATATGGGATTATATACGTATCCGATTTTAATGGCAGCTGACATATTACTATTTCAAGCTACTCATGTACCAGTTGGAAAAGACCAAATTCAGCATATTGAAATTGCGCGTGATATTGCGACGTATTTTAATCATACATTCGGCACGACATTTACACTTCCAGAGTATGTAGTGCAAGAAGAAGGAGCGATTTTACCTGGTCTTGATGGAAGAAAGATGAGTAAAAGTTACGGGAATGTTATCCCATTATTTGTAGAGAAAGAAAAACTCCGAAAGCTCATTTTTAAAATCAAAACCGATTCGTCACTTCCAAATGAACCGAAAGAACTTGAAACGTTATTTATGATTTATAAAGAGTTTGCGGAAGAGGATGAAATTCAGTCGATGCGTGAAAAGTATGAGACCGGCATTGGATGGGGCGATGTGAAAAAAGAGTTGTTTCGCGTTGTAGACCGTGAATTAGCCGGACCTCGTGAGAAATATGAGATGTATATGAATGAGCCTTATTTATTATATGAGGCGTTAGAAAAAGGTGCGGAAAAGGCACGAGCTATTGCGAAGGTGAATTTAGCGGAAATAAAAAAACGGATTGGATTTGAGAGGGAACGCTAAGCGTTCCCTTGTTTTTTCTATGTGAATCTTAATTATTTATTCGTTGTATCTGCATGTAAAATGAGGGATTCACATTTTCGTACTGAATTTATTAATTGCATATTAATAAAAATATGTTAACATAGGGTTACTTATTAAACTTGTTTAATAAGTAAAAAAAAGTCACTTATTAAACTGATTTAATAAGTTTGATTCATTCGATAACAGAGGAGATGATTATATGAAAACTGAGAAAGAAAAGATGTTGGCGGGAGAAATGTATATTGCGGATGACGAAGAATTAGTAGCTGATAGGATTGAGGCAAAACGTTTAACACGCCTTTATAACGAGGCGATGGAGACTGGTGATGAAAGCCGCTTTACCTTGTTAGAGCAGCTTTTAGGTTCTTCAGCTGACGGAAAAACCCACATTAATCCTGATTTTCGTTGTGATTACGGCTACAATATCCATGTTGGAAAGAGCTTTTTCGCAAATTTTAATTGTGTGATTTTAGACGTTTGTGAAGTTCGAATCGGTGATAATTGTATGTTTGCACCTGGTGTCCATATTTATACTGCCACTCATCCTTTACATCCGGTAGAGCGGAATTCGGGCAAAGAATATGGGAAGCCTGTAAAGATTGGTAACAATGTTTGGGTTGGTGGGGGAGCTATTATTAACCCTGGTATTTCAATTGGAGACAATGCTGTAATTGCTTCAGGGGCAGTTGTGACAAAAGATATACCTAATAATGTAGTAGTTGGTGGTAATCCAGCTAAAGTTATTAAAACGATAGACTTATAGAAATCGTTTTTTACGGGCACATGAATAAACTGGTGTCGTATCGTATAGACAATGTGAAAGGTGTTTCATATGAAGAAAAATAGTGCGGACAATTATACAAAGACATTACTTGCCTCTCGAAACGCTCTTTTTCTCTTATTTGCTTTGCCAGGTGTCGCGTTTGCTACATGGATTTCTAGAACAGCAGCGGCGCGAGATATTTTAGGAGTTTCAAATGCAGAAATGGGCTGGATTTTGTTCGGTTTATCTGTCGGTTCAATAATTGGTTTACTGAGTGCAAGTCATTTCATTGACTGTAAGGGAGCTAGAGACGTTATTATAGGCAGTATGTTTTTTATAATTGTTGGATTACTTTGTTTAGGTATTAATATTTATTTTGTTTCTAGCGTAGGGGCTTTTGGTAGCTTACTAGTATTTGGAGTAGGATATGGATTGGCAGAAGTAGCATTGAATGTAGAAGGTTCTTCAATTGAGCAGAAATTAGGAACGACACTTTTACCGAAATTCCACGGTTTTTTTAGCGTAGGAACTTTAGTAGGCGCGCTTAGTGGCTCCGTCGCCGCCTCGCTTCACATCCCAATTCTGTATCAGTTTCTTGCGATTTCGGTCGTGTTCTTATTACTTGTATGTATGGTGTATCGTTTTCTTCCGCACGGAACAGGAAAGAAGGAGAAATCGTGGAACAAAAAGCGAGCGAAGCGTACTTCCTTACGTATGGGAAAAAAGGTGCTTTTAATTGGTCTTTTTGTGCTTGGAATGGCATTTGCAGAAGGAAGTGCAAATGATTGGCTACCTATCGTGATGGTAGATGGACATCAGCAAAGTGTAGTGACAGGTTCTATTATGTACACAATTTTTGTATTGGCAATGACGTTAGCTCGTATGTGTAGTAGTTATTTTCTTGATCAATTCGGTCGTGTCGCTGTCATACGTGCTACTATTATTATGGCGATTATAGGAATTTCAATCGTAATATTTGGGAGTAACTCGTATTTTCTAACAGTTGGTGTAGTGCTGTGGGGGATTGGTGCGGCGCTAGGTTTCCCAATTGGTCTTTCTGCTGCTGGAGATGATCGTGAAAATGCGACTTCTAATGTTGCTGCAGTTTCTATCATCGGTTATACAGCGTTTTTAGTCGGACCACCATTTTTAGGTATACTAGGGGAATTATTCGAAATACGCAATGCCTTGCTAGCTGTTTTATTATTTGTTCTCTTATCTGGAATTGTATCGTCTGTTACGAGAGAAAATAAATCGAGCTAAATAAGGAGTGCATGCAGCGGAAATATATCATCTTTATTGCTTTAGAAAATGATGTATGATATATTGTCAACGCAACTTATTAAAAATGTTTAATAAGTATGTTGATTAAGGTGGTGAGCGATTTGAGTGAACAATTTGCTACTCAAAAATCGATTAAAGAGACGATCCTTCGCGGTATTCGTACAGCTCTTTTAGAGCAAGGCAGTGCAACGAAAGTTGAACTTAGTAATACATTAGAAATCAGTTTTCCAACTGTAAGTAAATTTATAGAAAAAATGAAACAAGACGGTGAAATCACTCTAGTCGGTCTAGATGATTCAAGTGGTGGAAGAAGAGCAAAACGATATGCGTATAATCCGGAATATATGTTAGGTTTAGCGATATTTTTAGAAAAAAATGAGACGAACTATACAATTTTTAACTGTTTAGGGAAGTAAAAGAACAAGGAAGTACTTCAAGTCTATTAATTGATACTGGCGTAAACCTATTATCTAAACATATAGAAAGTCTTATAGCTACATTTCCGAAAATAAGCTCTATATCAATTGGTGTGCCCGGTTCGGTTGATAATGGTCGTATTTTTTATATACCTGGTTATGAAAAGTTTCAGAATTTTAATTTGAAAAGTCACTTGGAGGACCTATTCTCTATACCTGTAGTAATAGAAAACGATATGAATGCCGCAGTCCTTGGCTATCATAAAAACACTGGAAATAATGATAATTCATCTCTTGTATATTTGTATTCAGGTCAAAATGGTCCAGGTGCAGGTATTATGATAAATGGAGATGTGGTACGAGGAAGTACATTTTTCTCAGGAGAGATATCTTTCGTTCCGCAGTATGATAATAAAAATTTCTTACAAGCTTTGAGAAGTGGAGATGAAGTGAGAGATTCTAATAATCCAGAGAAATATAATATAGATGCTATTACCCGTTTAATCTCTGCATTTATAGCTATTATTAATCCTCATGCGTTTATTTTCTGTAACGATGAAGTGAATCAATTTGTAATAGATCAAATTGTAAAAAGTTGTCCGAAGTACATTCCAGCGGAACATATTCCAAAAATAACAGTGAGCGATTGGAAAGAAGATTATTTATATGGATTAAAAAGTCTTGGACTTGATCTCATGATTACTAGAACAAACAAAGAAAATTAAGTGTACTTGCAATTAAACATCAAATTGTTGGTTGTATAACATAAAAGAAAAGGTGTCGGTTATGAAAATTGAACATGTAGCTATTTGGGTTAATAATTTAGAAGTTATGCGTGATTTCTATAAACAGTACTTCAATGGTGAAGCGAATGGATTATATCACAATCCGAAAAAGCAGTTTGAATCTTATTTCATAACTTTTGAAGGTGGTGCGCGTCTAGAACTTATGAGACAGGTAGGGATAGACGATGCAATAAAAAAACAAACAGTAGGATATGCGCATATGGCTTTTTCTGTAGGTAGCAAAGAAAAAGTGAACCAATTAACGGATAAGTTAAGAGAAGCAGGATACCCTCTGTTAAACGGCCCACGCACTACTGGAGATGGTTATTATGAAAGTGTAGTAAGTGATCCTGAAGGAAATCAGATTGAGATAACAATCTGACATTTTATTTACTAATAATTGATAAAAATATAAAACTTTGTTGTTCCCCAAAATGTTTACGAGAAATCTATTATTTCTTCAGAAAGGGGGACATAACATTGAGTGAGTCAATTTTTATTTTCTGTATATATCCATTGCTTATTTGTATTTTTTCAATAGCTTTGACATATAAAGTAGGTACATTTTACATGATGCCAATGGTAACATTTCTTATTTTTCTTATGTTAAATGTTACATTGTACGATCCATCATTTTTCTTTTGGGTGGGCATGTATACTATTTTTTCATTCGTTATTTCTTATATAACTATTTTATTTGTAAAGGGATATAAAGATGTAGAAAAAGAGCACTAATATCAATTAGTTATTAAGAGATGTAATGTAATAAAGTAGTTGGTTTGGGGGCAATAGGGATTTACGGTGAACGATAATAACCTCATTTCGCGTTATTATGACGGGAAATGAGGTTGTTTTATTTCTATTTAAAATAAAAATAAGCATTCTATCTTAACTACATGTAACGTTTTTTAATTGGAGTGCTGAAACTCCCTAATAATCCTCTCAATAACAGGAGGAAGGTTACTAGGTAGTTCATCAAGTGAAAAGAAGCGCAGTTCTTTCGATTCCGTTTGATCGCATACAAGTTCACCGTGGAATTCTCGGCAAATATAAACAACGAGTACACCGTGTACTTGATCGCCGTTTGGATAGATTTGAAAAAAATCTGGTCCTGAGTATGTACGGAACAGTTCTGGATTTTTAATGATAAGCCCAGTTTCTTCAAATACTTCTCGTTTTAAAGCATCTTCTAACGTCTCGTTATATTCTAAGGCGCCACCAATAATACCCCAGCGTTTAAAGTCTGTCCGGAGCTGCAGTAATACTTCATTTTTCTCATTTAATATAATGGCGTGTGAGCCTATTAATATAAGTGGGTGATTTCCTACTAGATTTCTTACGTCTTCAATATAACCCATAATTTTTCTCCTTGTATTTAATAATAGTTTGGAAGTTCTTTTAACATTTTTTCTGTTTTACGTGCTGTATAGGCTAAGTTATGATCATCTTTTGTTCTAAAAAATAATGTACGTAAAAAGGTTTTAATGTTGGCACATAAAATACAATACTCATTAAGCGAAAGGCGTTTTCTAATTTGAGGAAGCCTTTTTATTTTTTTATAAATAATTGAAATTAACTCATCTTGCGGGAAGTCATGATACAGCATGGATATTAATGGCGTAACAATACGCTCATCTTCGTTATTATGAAAAATATCAGATGGAATGAAGATTTTATTTAATAAACAATGAATGAGCTCTTCATACCATTTAAAAGTCGTATGTGAATTATGAACAATTTCAGTAAAAGCATCAGATACGTGGGCGATAGAATGAGCCCATCCTTTATTTTCGATATATCCTCGAAAGTCCATTTCTAAGTTTGTATATGTAATGAGTTTATTTTTTATCTCCTCGATATCCTCTTCTGTAAAAAAGTAGTGAGAGTTCGCGAATTGGAGTATTAACGCAATTAAAGAAACAGTGTAAGAACGTGTGAAAACTCCATCTGTATGTGGGGAGTAAATGTCACAATATAAATATTCATCACTTAAACAAGTTTGTAGAAGTAATTTCAGTTGATCGTCCATAAGGAATTCATGATGAATGAAATGCGCAAAACATTTATATACAAGTTGGTAACGAACGTAACTATCAGTCGTTCCGATAAACTGTAGCATATTCAAAGTTAACTCATTTATATCTATATGTTGCAGTTGCGTATAGTCATTTTGTTGTATAAGCTCTAACTGTTGTTGCAATGCTGTAACATCCAATGGAGAACCTCCTCCGCACTTTAAAGATGCGATCTTTTCTAGTATTCTATATATTCAAGGACAATCCTGCTCATGCAAGGAGAACCATTAGAAATTCGAGTATGACATAGATGAGGGAAGAATATGACGACTATAGAACAGTTAGAAAAACATTTTAAAATAAGAAGAAGTGCTTCTTCTATAACAATAAAAGAAAATAACGCAGAGATTTTTACAGAAGAGCAATTAGAAGAGATAATGAAATATTGCGTTGCTGAGGCTGAAAAAGAGGGATTAGAAAACTTACATTTTGAGATTTCTTCAAAAAGTCCAAATTATGATCTGTATAAAAAATGTTTTGAAACGTATTCATTTGAATATATTACTGAAAACATGATTGTGTTTAAGGATATATATGAAGTAGAAGATGTAGAAAGTGAAATTGATTTTAAGCTTATTGAAGAAGTAGGAGAAGATACTTTTTATTCTCTTTGGATCGAAATGACGGAAGAAAAAGTCACTTACGATCAATTTGTAAATATGATGGAACAAGAAATTGGTGGGCAATGGAAAGAGCATTGTTTAACAGCAAGTGTAGGTGAAGAGCCAATAGGAATTGTAATCCCGCATATTGAGAAAGGTACGTTAGAAGAAGGAAAACTGATGTATTTCGCAGTCACTCCAAATATGCGAAATAAAGGGTATGAAGCAGCATTATTTACAGGGGCGATGTTTGTCTTAAAAGAAATAGGTGCATCTTATTATATTGGCGAGACAAATATACAAAATGAGTGGATGAAGGATGTTTTTGGGAAGAACGGATGTCAGCTTCTCAGTCCTACTGAGCGATATGTGAGAAAGTTTTAGAAGGATGAATAATGTACTCTCTCGAACTCATTTAGCGGGAGGGGAGTATATATGTTAAAGCAAACAATACATTCTTTCACTTTACTGTATCCAGAGGTATTGTTAGAAGGCTGGGAAATTGAAAAAGTTTCAGAACGTTATGAAGGTGAGACGTGGGAAACTTTTTGGTTTCAGATCGTTACGCCATCTGGAATGTTTCGGGTAAAAGAGTTTTTCCTCGATATAATGGAGCCGGCATTTCCTGATAGTTGTATTTCTCAGGCAAAAGGAGATTGTTTTCAATATAAAGGGCTTGTGTATTGGAAAGGTATAAACTATAAGGGGAAAGAAAGTTATGTTACATCTAAATGGAAAACACAAATTGAAATTTCTATTAATCGTGGATATGTAAAACAAGATGAAATAGAAAGACTCTTATTCGGGTTACAGCCGGTAAATAAGGAGTTTGCGACAACGATATTACATACACCATTTCACTTATTAAGCTTTCAAGCAAAAAGAGGTGAAATTGGTGAAATAGGAAGATGTCGAGAGTGGAATTTTCCACATGACGCATCATATACGAAATTGTCAATTCATGAAAAGTTAAGCTGGAAGCTCGAATCGGTCGGATTAGGAAATGAGGAAACGCAGTATGTATACTGGGACGAAGGTAATAAACTATATGCACTTTGGGTTTGTAGACATAAAAACAAAGCGTACTATCCTGTTTCTTCATGGACAACGAATTATAGTGTTAAAAAGATGATAAACAGGTTAGAGTTTTATTCGCATCCAGATCGTGGAACAGTTGTATATGAAGATTTAGATGATGAGCAAATCGCATATGTATTTCGAGGGAATCCATGTACAACTTATGAACAAGTAAAAGAACTTTTTGCATGTTTGTAAGATAAAAAGAAAAATCGAAACGACAAAGTAAGCTTTCCTATAATACAATAGAGAAGGATTAGACTATACAAAGAAAGCGTTGGTGAAAGTATGAAGCAGCAAAGAAATTGGCTACAAGCAACTGTAGAACGAAATGAAGATAATACGTTACATATAAAGTGGGAAAATAATATAGAAGAAGTTCGCATTTATTGGAGTACTTCACCAGATCATATTGAAGAAAATGGTGAATTACTTGTAACGGTAAATGGAGAGTCATTTACTGCAATTGCAAATCCGAGTGAGAATGAGCGTCCCTATTTTAGGTTAGTAGGAAGTAATGGACAAGCAGTTACAGTCGCGGAGCGCAGATTGCCACTACAAGGTGCGTTTAACTTCCGTGATATGGGAGGATATGAAACGACTGAAGGCCGTAAAGTAAAATGGGGTAAATTGTATCGTTCTGAAGAATTAGCAGGATTAACAGAATGGGATATCGAGTATTTACAGAAGTCGGGCTTAAAGTTAATTTGTGATTACCGTACAGATTTTGAAGTGAAACATAAGCCAAATCCAGATATTACAGGCGCTCGCCAAGTATGCTTACCAGTTATGCAAGACTTAGCGAAAGATTTAAATATAAATGAGTTTTTCCAAGTTGGTGACCTTTCTATGTTAGGGAAACCAGGCGAGTATCTTGTGAAAATGAATCAAGATTTCGTAAGTGGTAATGAAGCATTCGTGAGCTTCTTAAACCTAGCGCAAAACCCGGAAAACTTACCGTTAGTAAACCACTGTACAGCTGGAAAAGACCGTACTGGATTTGGTTCTGCATTATTATTACTTCTATTAGGTGTATCAGAAGAAACGGTAATGCAAGACTATTTATTAAGTAACGGTTTCCGTGAGAAGTTAAACGAAAAAATGATGGCATTTTTAGGCGCAAAATTACAAAACGATGAAAGTAGAGCAATATTAGGTGCGATGTTTGAAGCGCGCGCTGAGTATTTACAGGCTGCAATGAATGAAATCCAAAAGCAATACGGATCAGTTGAAGCATATGCTGAAAAAGCTCTTGGCTTTACGAAAGAGTCGTTAGAGGAAATGAAAGTGTTATTGCTAGAAGATAAAGTGAAACTTTAATCAGTGGGGGGTCATCCCCACTGATTATTAGTTGAACCAATCGGGCGTTTACGGGCAGTCCGATTCCCACCTCACTTCTTTGTTCCAGCTGAATTTTGAGGTGGGGGTCTTACTGCCCGTTAATGCGGGATAAATAACGAGGAGGGAGGCTGATTTGGATTAGCCTCCTTTTATTATTGTTGCTATAATTTTGTTTATGAGGATTGTTGTGCACCGGGGAGAAAATGGATGAAAAGAACTTACGAATTGGGGGATAAAATGATTCATACACGTTTAAAAGCAGAGGGGTTAAGAGGAAAGCTAGCAACAATACTAAGTCAAGATTATAAGGAACTAGCTGTTCAGGATTTAAAGGTGATTGGAACGGGAGTGCAAAATATTGTTTTTCGCGGAGATTCAGAAAAGGGAGCTTTAGCTTTTCGAGTGCCGTGGGAAAGAGCAGTAGAAAATATAAATGAAGATTTATTTAATAGTCGGATTTCATTGCAAAAGGAAACAGAGCTTTCTAAGTTTTGTTATTCAAAAGGTATTCCAGTGCCAAAGATACATGGATTGCATCTTTCTGCCGAACTTGATTTTTTAATATCGGATTATGTATCTACTGATCATATGCCAATTTCTGCATGTAAAATAGGGAAGTTAGTTAGTGAGCTTCATAGTATACCAATCGATGGTTTACAATATGAGCAGAACATTAGAGAGCCGATTAGTAAGTATATAGCGGAACGCATTGTGAAACGGATAGAAGGTTTTAATACAATTACGAACTGTGGAATTAAACTTCCAGAGACAAAAACAATTGAACATATTCTTAGTACAGCTGATCATGTAAAGAGTTTATTGCATATGGACATTCGACCAGCCAATTTAATTGGATATAATGGAGAAATTAAAGCGATAGTGGATTGGGATAACGCTCTAATTGGTCATCCATTATTGGAGCTTATGAGAATAGCTGAAACGAATGAGGTGAATTGGGAAGAATTTGAAGAGGGATATAAGAATGATAGTATCTTTAACGCTACCCCGCATATTGTTAGTTTATTTTATAGGTTAGATACAGCAGTCATGCTTGCAAACTTATTTATAGCACATTTGAAAATAGAAGATAAAGGTGTATTCTATAAAGAGCGGGTTAAAGCACTTTATAATGAAATATATATAAGCTTATAATTAAGCTATGAGAATGAAGTTTTTAAATTAGGAATTGAGGCGAACATCATGAAATACAAAGTAATACTATTCGACGTAGACGATACATTATTAGATTTCCCTGAAACAGAAAGAAACGCATTACATAACGTGTTTGTACAATTTGGCATGCCTACAGGGTATAATGATTATCTTGCAAGTTATAAAGAGATTAGTAATGGATTATGGAGAGATTTAGAGAATAAAATGATTACGCTAAGTGAATTAGCGGTAGATCGATTTAGACAATTATTTGCTCTTCATAATATAGAAGTAGACGCGCAGCATTTTAGTGACGTATACCTTGAAAACTTAGGAAAAGAAGTACATCTTATAGATGGTGCAGTGCAATTATGTGAGAACCTTCAAGATTGCAAGTTAGGTATCATTACGAATGGATATACAAAAGTGCAACAATCTAGAATTGGAAATTCGCCTTTATGTAACTTCTTTGATCATATTATTATTTCTGAAGAAGTCGGCCATCAAAAACCAGCGCGTGAGATTTTTGATTATGCTTTTGAGAAGTTTGGGATTACTGATAAATCAAGTGTACTAATGGTTGGAGATTCGCTAACTTCTGATATGAAAGGCGGAGAAGATTACGGTATTGATACGTGTTGGTATAATCCGAGTTTAAAAGAGAATACGACGAGTGTTAAGCCGACTTATGAAGTGGAGAGTCTGCTACAAATTTTAGAAATTGTGGAAGTGGCGGAAGAAAAGGTAGTCTCATTTTAATCTTGTTAAGATTTGTCGAATAGTTGATATATTGTAAGTTACGGTAGATGTATTTGAAAATCGTGCATATAATTTCATATACTAAGATATGAGACAAAAAAGATGGCACCAAGTCAAAACAATTTTACTGAAAGAAAACAGAGATAAAATTAGAACCATTTAAACAAGCTGGAATTGAAATTGAGGATTAATGTGGAGAAGGTTTTGGAAAACAGAAATAACACTAAATAATATATTTAGCTGTTTGTAATTGGTCATTACAAACAGCTAAAAAAACGATTGCCTCTTAGGATCCAAGCAATCGTTTTTTTTATTTTTTCGGAGATGAAATTTGTATTTTTATACCCTATCTCCATCAAGTTTAAAAAATATTTGTTCCCCAGTAATGAAAAAAATGGATTTAATTCTCATAAATAACTGTAAAGTGGTAAAAATTTCGTTTTGGGTGTAATTCAAAATCTTAAGTTAATGGGCATGGGGTGGAACCCTTTCCTTGTTTAGACCGGATATCCGCCTGTTGGCGGTGGCCAAGCACTAAATAATCTGCGAATCAGCACAATTTCTCCTAAATGGTAGGAGTTATGAGATGCAATATTCCGTAGAACACCGCCAGGGGTTTCACCAGGCCATTCCTCCAATGTTTTGTCCAATTGAACAGTTTGGGCGATCGTGCATGCCTGTTCAATCCCTTGAAGAAAATACTGAATAATCTGTTGCCACTCTTCCTCACTGCCAGGGAATTCTTCTTCAGGCCAGCTCTCTTTTACATGGGCAGGCAATGCAGGCTTCTTCCCCTGAGCGGATAATAAGAGAAAATCTTGCCAATAGGTCATGTGTTTCACTAATTGATAAATAGAATAAGGCAGTTCCTCTCTGCGTTTTCCCGCAAGCGCCACGTCTATATCCGACAAAGCATTCTTGATGGGAAGATGTCCTCGTTCTCCTCTTAACGATTTTACTAATGCCTGGCTAAACGCTGTATTTGATTGCTCCATAATAACTGACTCCCATCCTGTTTTATTTTCTAATTTGCTGATTTTATGATTCCGTCTTATATGTACTAAATAAATTATAGAAGCTTTACGACTATTAAGAGAAAGTAAAATAAGGCAAGAATCACTGACTTCTTAACGTACAGGAAATCGTAGGTTTTTAATTGATTAGTACCTTAATGTACAATTGTATTAACAGATAAATCAAAGGTTCGAATGACAACATTCAGGTCTGCGTTAATGTCAGCCACTTTTGATTTTAGCTTTTCCGATCCCTCCTGAATTTTATCCAATTGATTTTATTGTGAATGAACTATGAGTTGATTATAATAATTAGAGTGAACTCTAAGTCAAGAAAAAAATAATAAAAGGATAGTTATTCTATTATGAGGGAGTTCGCGAAGCAAAAATAGCGCTACTATACTAAGGTCATTCACGTGTTATAATGCGATAATTAAATATTTATATATACATAGTTTCTCAGAGTGATGCGATGTCATGTATGAGCTGTGTAACAACTAGAGGTGAGTGAAGGATGTTAACGTTTTTACTTGAGTTAGACAAGGCTATTCCAAAGAAGGATGAGCCACGGTATGTTGCTTATGCAAATGGCTTTATCGAAGGGGATTTAACGATTTGTGTGGGTGACAGAGTACTTCTTCAGAAGTCATGCATGAAGGTCGCAGAGCTGGGCATTTATTTAGGACAGTGGATGGAACAAGTTCAACACGGGCAGAACGTACATATGAATTATGAAACGACTGACCGTGATGAGGTAATTCTTGGTTTCTTCTATGAAGAGGACGATCAGTGGAGGATTTCTTCCAGTTGGCAAGAATTTGAACTTCAGGAGCGTATACCTACTACAACATTAGTAGAGAGCGTTCAACGCTATTTGTATGAGCTAAATAAGGAACTGCGTGTGATAGAATATCCTGTGACGTTTGATCAGTACTTAAGAGGAGAGCGAATGATGCAGCTTTCTTACAAACGACTGTGTGAAAGTAAAGCGGACATGACGCCGATAGAGGTTTACAATGGAAGCAAACATGAAGGCGTAGTACGGGGTTATTATAAAAATGCGTTGATGAAAGTGCTAGACTTCATTCCGAAAGTTGGTAGTAATATCAATTACGAAATAAAGGATAGTAAGGATAATATTCGCATCATCGCAAAGGATGTAAGTAGGCGGCGCCAAAGAAAGATTTTAGTAACGTACATCGATAATGATGATGTAGAGCATGAAATAATGGTATGTGACGGAAAGTTATTGGATGCAAATTTCTTATTTACCTTTACATATAAGACAGAAGAATATGTTGTTCACAAAAATTCACTTGGGATTGGAAAGCTATTACGAAAGGGCTATGTAATCGCAGATTGGAATATTCGTCTTGAGGAAGATATGTATTACATCGAGATGAATGTATATGATGAGGATTATATAGAGGATCAATACTTACTGTTAGGCGTATTTCATGCGGTTTTGTATGGGTGATAAAGTGAAACTTTAATCAGTGGGGGTCTTATTGCCCGTAAATAGTGGGATAAATGAGAAGTACTGGTATTCTTCATGGAAAGAATACTGGTATTTTTTATGTGGTTCTGGAAAAAGTACGGTATTTTCGTTGCAACATACTGGTCGCTTTGGTGAATGTAGTGATAAAAACCATAAAAAATAGGCGTATCAAGCAAAGTGTTGATACACCTTAAAACTACATTGTTAAACAACATGCGTCGTCTAGTATATCTTTAATTACTTTAGATTCAGTATTATATATTAAACTTGGTGCCCTTTATTAATCCTCAAAAATAAAAACCTCATCAATCGTACTATGAAGTGCTCTCGCTATATCATGAGCAAGCTGTAAGGAAGGGTTATACTTTCCTTTTTCGAGATGGCTAATCGTTTCACGACGTACACCAACTTTTTTCGCTAAATCTTCCTGCGTCATATGTACTTTGGCACGATATTCTTTTATCTTCGTTACGAACGCCATGGTGCATCTTCCATTTCATCAACTGGTTTATCGTAAAAGAACATAGAGAATCCGAATGTAAGAATGAGTGTGCTGAAAATAAGAGCAATATCAATCTCTTGTAGTGTAGGATTCGGAAATAACATTTCAATAAAGATAATGATAGCTGTTGTTAATATTATAATAATGAATGCATTTCGGCACGATTTATTGACAATTTGTTCAAAAAGCTCATCATGATGAACTTTTCTATACGTCGTGAAAAAGGAGAAAAAACAGAACATAGTAAACAATCCTTTTTCATAAAAAAATCCGAGAAACCCAAAGAAACCGAGAAATCCTAAATATTTTATCCAAGTCGTTTTCATGATAGATTCTCCTTTCGATGTTAGAAATAAAGTGAAACTTTAATCAGTGGGGGGTGTTCATCCCCCACTGATTATTAGCCTTCACCAATCGGGCGTTTACGGGCAGCAGGGCTCCCACCTAACTTCTTTGCTCCAGCCGAATTTTGAGGTGGGAGTCTTACTGTCAGTTAATGCGGGATAAATCACTATATGTTATAAATATATCACATATGGAAATTCATAGTAATAATAGTTTTACGATTTATTTCATAATAATAGCAAAAAAGGTTAAATATTCTGTAAAATAAAAAGGGAAATATCGTAAAATGGATGTAAGGAGGGGGAGGAAGAAATGTTAACTGGGATAATGATTGTTATATTACTTGTAGTTATTACTGTAATTGGAACGGTGTTAATTGGGCGAAATGGTGATGCGAATTATAGTAAAGCGACAACAGGAAATATTAAACGACTTACGATGATTTATATAATACTAGCCGTTGTTTTAATCGTTGGATTAGGAATTTATATTTATTTTAAAGGTTGAAAAAACTGAAAAATATAAAAATCTAAAAATATAAGTATGCTATAATGTTAATATAGTTAATTGGTAATTAAGGAAAGGATTGGATGTAATGATCGAAATTTTGAATGTGTCAAAAAGTTATAATGGATCTAACTATGCAGTAAAAGATTTAAGTTTATCTGTACCGAGCGGAGAAATCTTTGGGTTTTTAGGACCGAATGGTGCGGGTAAATCAACGACAATTAAGATGATTACTGGTATTCATGGGGTGGACAAAGGAACCATTACAATCAACGGTAAAGATATTATGAAAAATCCGATGGAAGCGAAGAAAACATTTGGCTATGTTCCAGATAGCCCGGATATGTTTTTACGCTTAAAAGGGATTGAATATTTAAACTTTATGGCTGATATGTATGAAGTACCGAAGGAAGTAAGACAAGAACGAATAGAGTCATTAGCGAAGAAGTTTGATCTGTACAATGCTTTATCTGATCAAATTCAAAGTTATTCACACGGTATGAGACAAAAGATTGTTATTATCGGTGTGCTCGTACATGAACCAGATGTGTGGATTTTAGATGAACCGTTAACAGGGCTTGATCCGAAATCTGCCTATATTTTAAAAGAAATGATGAGAGAACATGCAGATAAAGGGAAGATTGTATTTTTCTCGACACACGTATTAGAAGTAGCTGAAAAAATATGTGACCGCGTCGCGATTATTAATAAGGGAAATCTTCAGTTTAAAGGGAATTTAAATGAAATGAGAGACCATTTTGAATCCAATGAATCACTTGAAAAAATGTTCTTGGAGATGACGGGAAATGAGTAAAATTTGGACGTTAACGAAGGTATTATTGAAATTAAATTATGCAGATTTCATAACAGATAAAAAGAAAAGATGGGCGTATTTATTTTCATTTGCAGCCATTTTATTTGTAGGTTTTTTAATATTCGGTTCGATGACCCATGGAATATATGAAGGAATGATACACCTCGGACAGGATCCAGGAATTGTTATTGCGATGGGATTAGCAGTTGCTAGTATATGGGTATTTTTGATGAGTATTATGAACATTTTAACAGTGTTTTACTATAGTAATGATGTTGAAATGTTGCTACCGTTACCATTAAAACCAGCGCAAATTATTTCGGCAAAGTTCTTTACAGTGTTAATTACACAATACGTAATGAGCTCGTTTATTTTATTGCCTATCTTTATTACTTACGGTTTAAAGAGTGGTGCTTTCATTACATATTACATTTATATGATTGTCATTTACTTATTCTTCCCGATCATTCCGCTAGTTTTAGCTTCGTTAATTATGACAATTATTATGAGGTATACGAATATAGCGAAAAATAAAGATCGAGGAAGTATATTTATTGGAATCGTAAGTATACTATTTATCGTCGGAATCAATGTATTTATGCAATGGAGAAATAAAAGTGCAGTATCTGGAGCTGGAGATTCAGTTGCGAATTATCTTACAAATAATCAATCCTCCCTTTTCATACAAATGACAAATTATTTTCCGACAACATATTTTGGTGCAATGGGATTAGTAGAAAATGCATCGTGGAAGGGAATATTATACGTACTAATATACATTCTTATTTCTATCGCATTTTTCGCGCTGTTTTACTACATTGCAGAGCGTACATATTTGAAAGGAGTTATTGGACTTTCAACGAGTACAGCAAAGAAAGAGGTAATTTCAGCAGAAGGTTTACAGAAATCAACGGTACAAAGTTCTCATTTAAAAGCATATGTGAAAAAAGAATTTAAAACGTTATTCCGCACGCCACAATTTTTCTTAAATTGTATTGTGCAAACTTTCGTTATGCCAATTATGCTGTTCTTTGTTTTGTTTGTACAAGATGGAAATTTGAAATGGATTACAGGGTATATTGATAATCCAGAATCAGCAGGTTTCGCAATTGGTGTTGGCCTTTGTGCATCCTTATTTTTAATGGGGAGTAACGTTATTGCAACAACGTCATTCTCACGAGATGGAAGCTCTTGGTTTGTGAATCGTTACTTACCAGTAAAGGCTTCGGATATCTTTTTTGCGAAAGCAATAACTGCTTGGTTAATTAATGTGGTCATTTTAGCAGTATTCGGTATTACGATGGCAGTTGTAGCAGGTATTTCGCCAGTCTTCATGATACTTTGGTTCTTACTAAGTGCGAACGGTTTATTGTTAATTAATTTAATAGGTACACGCTGGGATGCACAAACTGCAGATATTCATTGGGATACAGAACAGAAATTATTTAAAAGTCGATATACAACTTTGTGGAATTTTTTAGCTAATATTTTAATAGCTTTAGTTATTGTAGCGGGTGTAAGTGTATTATACTTCTTCCTTCAAGTAGGACTTTGGATTATGTTTATCGTTTTATTTGTAATGTTTACGATTGTAAATTATATCTTTATTAAAATTTTAAAATTAGGCGCTGAGCGTATATTGTCAAATATTCAATAAGAAGGTAGATCCTCTGTATTCGTGCAGAGGATCTACGTATAGATGGAGGAGAAAAGGTGAGGAAAATAGCAATTGTAACAGGGGCAACTCGTCTGAATGGAATTGGTGCAGCTGTATGCAAGGTGCTTGCTCAAAAGGGGATAGACGTCTTTTTCACGTACTGGCCTCGGTATGATAAAGCGATGCCATGGGGAATGAATGATCAAGAGCCCTTTTTGTTGAAAAAGGAAATTGAAAGTTACGGCGTTCGATGTGAAATGGCAGAAATCAACTTATCGCAGTCTTATTCGCCTAATCGTGTATTGTTTATGGTATCAGAACGTTTAGGTGATCCATCTATTCTTATTAATAATGCGGCGTATTCTACTCCTACGAAAATTGAAGAGTTAGATGTAGAACAGCTAGATAAACATTATACGGTTAATGTTCGTGCTCCTATACTATTAAGTTCATTATTTATGAAACATTTTTCACTCAAAACAAGTGGTAGTATTATCAATCTTACTTCTGGGCAGTCACTAGCGCCAATGCCAGATGAACTGGCATATGTAGCGACAAAGGGAGCAATAGAAGCATTTACTAAGTCAGTTGCACCAGTAGCTATGGAGAAGGGGATTACAGTCAATGCTGTTGATCCAGGACCGACGAATACAGGATGGATTACAGAGGAATTACAGCATCATTTAGTATGGAAATTCCCGCAAGGTAGAGTTGGAGAATCGGTGGATGCGGCACGTTTAATTGCTTTTTTAGTAAGTGAAGAGGCGAAGTGGGTTACTGGGCAAGTCATTCATTCGAACGGTGGTTATTTATAAAAATATTATGTTAACAAGTGTTGAGAAATAAAAAAATTAGTAATTATTTTGTTTTTTTTATAAATAAAATGTCAAGAAAGATAAAAAATTGATAGGGGAGTATGTTGTCATTTGTAGATTGTAAATCTTCATGTGACAACATACTCTTTTTCTTTTGCTACAGAGGAGGAAAATGTAGTAGAAAAAACTCGAATATTAAAATAAATTTATCGTTTTTTGTACGTATTATTATGAAGATTACTGTCGGAAAGATGGTGATTCGTATGAAAAGGGATTTTTTAAGGGGAAATAGAATCGTAAAGAGGAGGATAAAGTGAAACTTTAATTAGTGAGGGGGTGTTTATCCCCCACTGATTATTAGCCTTCACCAATCGGGCGTTTACGGGCAGTTGATCTCGCACCTAACTTCCTTGCACTATCCGACTTCTGAGGTGGGAGTCTTACTGCCCGTTAATGCGGGATAAATTATATAAACATAGGGGGATTTATATGAAAATGAAAAAGGTCGCTATCGCATCAGTAGCAATTGGTACAATGCTTTCAATGGCAGCTTGTAGTACCTTCACAGATAAAGATGAAGCGAAGAAGGATCCAGCAACAGCGCAAAATGAAGAGCAATCGAAAACGACAAGTGCAGATGAAGCGTCAAAAACAACGAAAGATACTGAAAAAGACACAAATACTTCTTCGAATGAAAAAACAGATAAGGATGCAAAAAATACAAAGGAATCATCAGGAACAGAAAGTAACGGAAAAACAACAAAAGAAAAAGAAACAACAGGAAAAACGAATGATCAAACTACTAGCGGGAAAACAACAGATCAATCAACTAGCGGGAAAACGACAGACCAAACGTCAAGTGGAAAAACAACGAAAGATCCGAAGAAAAGCGTAGCTGTGAAAACAAATGTAAAAGAAGTCGTTACATTAATTGAAAGCTTAGACAAGCAATTAGCTGCAAATCCTAAATTAGAAACAGTTAATAAACTTGGAAAACAAATTAATGAGAAGTGGGATGGCATTGAAAAAGAGTTAGAAGCATCGCATCCGACTGAATATAAAACAATTGGCCAAAGTATGTATCCGCTAATTGTAGGAGCGGAGAAAGAAAAGATTGATGTTAATAAAATGAAGTCATTAACGACGAAAACGAAAAAAGATTTAAATCAATTATTAACGAAGCTTTCATAGTTTCAAAAGCCTACTCGTGTGAGTAGGCCTTTTTAGTTTGTTGTACATTCTCGTTGGGTGTTAAGAAATAAAGACTTCATTTGAAAGGAACATCACAATGATAAAAAAGAGTGATAACTATTAAAGATATTCTTTAATAGGAAGTCATATAAAATGCTCCCTTGTATTTATATTTGCAATTTAGTAGTTTTTAAAGTTCATTATTTTCTACAAAAATTTTATTTTGTAGAAAAGGGGAATGGATTGATATGTACGATAAAGAGAAAATTTATGATGAGGAAAATGCACCGTTAATGCAGCAGATTCTTGAAATCTGTAAAAGAGAAGAACTTCCAATGGTAGCTCAGTTTTATCTCGCTGAAGAGTCGCCATATGATGAGGAGTCAGTTACACCATTATATTGCACATCAATTATTATTCCTGGTGATCGTAACGATGAGGAAGGTATCCAACAATTGCAGGATATTGACGAGGTAATGAAATATGGAAAGAATGGTCCTCCATACTTTATGGCAGCAACAATACGAAAAGAATAAAAGAGCAGCTAGCAAAAGCTAACTGCTCCAATCGGTAATATTATTCCAAAAGTACTATTTTTCAAACTCGTCTAGTGCTCTTGCAGCAATTTTGACTTTAGAAAATGCACCACTGTTATTTTTAAATACAATCTGGTATTTACCATTAGGAAGCCAATCAGACCACTCAGTACTAAATTCATTAATAGTTTGTTGTCCAGGTGTTAACTTTCCGTTTGATAACCATCCACCTTTAGAATTATATAAATCATAACTGAAAGTTTCATTACCAATATTTTTAAGGAAAACTCTTAGATCCTTCCCGCCTTCATGGTGAAATTTGTAAATTCCTGAACCGTAAAAAGCGAACTCTTCATTAGCCTCTAAAGCATATTGAACTGGTGGAAGTTGCACTTGATTAGACTCAGTACTTGCAGGACTTACCTTTGTTTCTTCGGTTGCCGCGAATGTTGAAGTTTGACCTAAGCCGATAAGAGATGCAGCAATTACAGGGATAGCTAAGAATTTTTTCGAGATAAACACTCCTTATGGTTTTTAATTGAAATTTGCTCTCAAATACATAATAACCAATTAAGATGAATAAATTAATAGATAAATATCGTGTTTTACAAAAGTAATCAATAATTTACAAATAACGCAACATATTGCCAAAAAGTTAAATAAGGCAATCTTTTTTGAGTTGTTTGTAATGGCTAATTACAGGTTTAAAATATTATTTAGTGTTATTTCTGTTTTCCAAAACCTTCTCCATATTATTAGTCGCCCATTCCTTCATTAATAGGATAATTGGACGTAGTGACTCTCCAAGTTCTGTTAATGAATATTCTACTTTAGGAGGTACCTCACGATATACCTCACGATGTATGATGCCATCTGCTTCGAGTTCTCTAAGTTGAAGTGTTAACATTCTTTGGGTGATATTAGTATTTAATCTTTTTAATTCATTAAATCGCTTCTTACCATCTAATAAATGATAAAGAATAACCCCTTTCCACTTTCCGCCAATAACCTCGACGGTAGATTCTATTGGACAAGAATATTTATTTAAAAATGAACAATTTATATTATTTTCATTTGAATTTATCATAAAAAGGCACCTCTTTAACAATGGTATATTTTTTGATACTATAACACAAAAATGTGCGTACTTGTATCATCGTTGTTTAAAAAATATAATTTAGTTAAGAAATAATTTAATGAAAAGAGGATTTTTTATGACTAACACAACACAAAGTACAAAACAAAAAATTATGGAGGCTTTTAATTTTAGGCATGCATGTAAAGAGTTCGATCCTATGAAGAAAATTTCAGAAGATGATTTTAAATTTATTTTAGAAACAGGAAGATTATCTCCTTCTTCTTTTGGATATGAGCCTTGGAAATTTATTGTGGTACAAAATAAAGAATTAAGAGAAAAACTATTACCATATTCATGGGGAGCAGGTGGGCAACTTTCAACAGCAAGTCATTTTGTCATTGTTCTTTCAAGAAACATCAAAGATATGCACTATGATGCAGAGTATATTCAGCACATGATGAAAGATATTATTGGATTGCCTGAAGAAGCCCAACAAATGAGATATGAATTCTTCAAAAAATTCCAAGAATCGGATTTTAAATTGTTAGACTCCGAACGTGCTGTATTTGATTGGTCATCAAAGCAATCTTATATTGCTTTAGCTAATATGATGACTAGTGCAGCTCAAATCGGTATTGATTCTTGTCCAATGGAAGGATTCGATAAAGAAAAAGTAGATTCTTTACTTCGTCAAGAAGGAATTTTAAAAGATGATAATCTTGAGGTATCAGTTATGGTTGCATTTGGATACCGTAAAGGAGAACCAAAATTTAATAAAACAAGACAAACTATGGATACTATTGTTGAATGGATTTAATAAGATAAATTTGTATCCATATAACGAAAAAAACGCTACCCTTTCTATAGAAAGGATAGCGTTTTTTTATGTCTGTTTTTAAATTTAGCGAGAATGCTTTGTGAATAGTTGAAGTGCTTTTTCAGGTACATAGAATTTCCCGTTGCTTTCTACAACGATGCCTCCTAATTCATAATCTTTCCCACCAATATAGATAATGTTTTTATTAACAAACAATTTGGCCTCCGTATTATTGCGTTTTACTACAAGCACCGGGTTTCGTACATCTTTTTTGTCAATCGTTACAGTTGCACCAATTTGTTTAAAGGATGTTTCAGCATCTAAGAATAATTTCTTAGATAATTCTCCTAATTGAAAGCCCATTGCTTTGGCCATTATTTTCGCAATGTCTGTATTTTGGACTAAACCGTATGGCTTTTGAGGACCGTAAGAGTATAAGAATACATCTTCACCCGTATGACCACCAGTTGTAAAACCGATGTTCGCCCGGTTGGCCAATAATTTAGTAAGGATCGGACCTACATCAGTTTTCTTTTGTGCAGCGTTTAACTTTTCTCTTTCATTATCAGTTAGGTCGTCTAAACCGTAAAGAGCAGCGACCTCTTTTATATTAGATAAATCATCTTTTAGTTTATTTGTAGCACCTTCAAGTGTCATTTTTGCCTTTTTCAGTGGGGCAATGTAAGCTGATACTGGTGTAGTATCATATCCTTTTGTGGTATTGCTGTTGCCAATGGAAATACCGCTATTACCATGATCCGCTAAAGCAATGACCATAGTGTTACCGTCTTTCTTCGCAAATTCTAATGCTTCTGTAACTGCATCATCAAATGCCAATACATCGCTAATCATCCCGATTGGGTCATTTGCATGTGCTGCCCAATCTGCCTTACTACCTTCTACGAATAAGAAAAAACCATCTTTATCTTTTGATAATGTTTGAATTGCTTTTCTCGTCATCTGGGAAAGAGTTGGTTGCTTAGGATTGGTTATTCTACGATCCATATCGAACGCAAGGGCAGTATTAGAGAAAGAACCCCAGATCTTCTTTGATTTGGAGTTTAATAACGCATCTTTTGTTTCGACAAAGTCGTACCCTTTTCCTCGAATTACTTTTACTAAATCTTCGTTGTCTTTACGAATTCCGTTGCTTGTCGTAGGCTGAAGTGCTGCCTTTCCACCACCTAATACAACTTCTATATTTTGATACACTTGCTGTTCACCAAGTACTTCGAAATCTTTACGGTTAACGTGGTGGGCAGAGAAACTAGCCGGAGTAGCATGTTGAATTTCTGATGTAGCAATGATTCCTGTCGCGCGGCCGGAACGTTTTGCGCCTTCTAAGACGTTGGCAACTGGACGAAACTTGCATTCTTCTTTCACTGGTTCTAAGCCAGGTGAATTCACAACAGAAGGTAATACGCCCACGTAGCCTGAATTTGATTTATTTCCTGTCGCTAAAGCTGTGGCTGCTGGTGCAGAGTCCGTAATAGCCGATTCTGCTGAGTATGTACGAACACCTCCGGATACAATTTGATCTAGTGCAAGAGGTGAACCTTTATACCACCGGGTTAATGTTGTAGCAGAAGAACTTGTCCCATCTATAACCATGAAAATCACATTTTTAGGTTGCTTTCCTGCTTTTTTCGTCTCAGCTTTTACCTCGTTATCGTTCATTATGATTCCTGTTGCTAATGTAAATAGTGCTACCGTTCCCGCTAATGTTAGTCCCATTATTTTTTTTCGAAGAGTAGTCATTGTGGTTCCTCCATAGGTCGTTTTCGATATCCCAATCTAACGTTCGTATGTAAACAAGATTCATTATTAGTAGTACCCCATTGCAACGAAACTAACAATAACGATTGAGTCAAAATGTGGGGCACAAAAAGTTAAATTAAAGCTATTTCTTCAGCAAAATATTCTCTTCATATAAAACCTCTTTGCACCCTTAGTTACACGGTCTTTCCTATAAAAAGAATCTTCTCTTTATTTTATGGGAAACATTTAAAAAAGGATGGTGGGGACATGACAATTGATCGAGTTTGTACAATTGGGCCAGCGAGTAATAATGAAGAAACGTTAGCGCAGTTAATAAACAATGGTATGAAAATTGTTCGGTTAAATTTATCACATGGTACGCATGAAAGTCATAAAGACATCATTCGTTTAGTAAAATCGTTAGACGATTCTATTAAAATTCTAGGGGATGTACAAGGTCCTAAAATAAGATTGGGTGAAATGAAAGAGGAACAAATTACACTTGAAGCAGGGGAGTTATTTACTTTACATACCAATCCAGTTCAAGGGAATAAAGAAGAGGCAAGTGTTGATTATGTAGGGATCGCGAATGACGTGAAAGTTGGAAGTAGAATTCTTATTAATGATGGAGAAGTTGAGTTAATCGTTGAAAAGATAAGTTCGGAAAAAATAGAAACAAGAATAAAAACAGGTGGCAATATTTCCTCTCATAAAGGGGTGAACTTACCAGGTACAATTGTTAGTTTGCCAGCTATTACGGAGAAAGATAAAAAAGATATTCAATTTCTTCTAGAAGAGGAAGTTGATTTTATTGCGTGTTCTTTCGTTCGAAAACCTAGTCATATAAAGGAAATACGAAGTTTTATACATGAACATAAAGAAACATCTCCTAATTTAATTGCAAAAATAGAAACGATGGAAGCAATCGAGAATTTTCAAGACATATGCAAAGAAGCGGATGGCATTATGATCGCAAGGGGAGATTTAGGTGTGGAATTGCCGTATCAATTTATTCCGCTTTTGCAAAAAATGATGATTCGTGAGTGCAATCGAACGAATACATATGTCATTACAGCGACACAAATGCTTCAATCTATGGTAGATCATTCTATTCCTACAAGAGCTGAGGTGACAGATGTATTTCAAGCTGTATTGGACGGGACGAATGCTGTTATGCTTTCTGCTGAAAGTGCGTCAGGAGAGCATCCAATCGAAAGTGTGAAAACGTTACGTCTCGTTTCGGAATTCGCTGAGCATGTGAAAAAAGATGGGCCTTTTGCGATGAAAGATGTATTGGAATTGCTGCATAAGTCTCTTTAGTTTATATAGAAGGATTTATCTCTCATCCTAAAAACGTACGGAAAGGAATCAGGATAGGAGGTGCTATTTTAGTATTTACTTACAGATTGAAAGGTGGCATTCCAGCTGCCTATATGAAAGAATCATTATGGAACATGGAGGTCTTTCGGAAATCTAAAGAAGGATTTTAAATTAATTAATCCAATTATCTCATTTAAAATATGTTCATTCCTATTCATAAATGATATCCTTATAGTTGAATACTTTTGCTGAATCAGCAAGAATTTGTTGCTCTTTCTGTATGAATTCAACTTTTTTATGGAAAGATATGTTAGTAAGTGTGCAATTTGAACGTTTTATTTTTTAGAGTATGATAGGAGGAGAATGAATATGGAAGCAATTGAAGTAGGCGAAATTTTTAGTCTTACCGATGAGAATAATGAAGAACAGGAAGTTGAAGTGCTTGGAGCGATGGATGTCGAAGGTGCAGAATACATTGCGGTTGCCTTTGTAGAAGACATTCAAACAGAAACTGAGGAAGACATTGATATCTTCTTTTTAAAAGTAGAAGAAGATAATGAATTCTCATACATAGAGAATGACGAGGAATTTGAAAAAGTATCTGCGGCGTTCGAGAAGATTATGGACGAGCAAGAACAAGAATAATAATAAAAAGAGTTAGAAAAAAGAGGGAGATGCATATCTGCCCTCTTTTTTTGTATATGGTTGAAAATCACATTTATAGAAATCAATAATTATATTATGTAAACTAAATGACTCTTTATTTATGCACTAGAAAAACCACCCAAATGAGGGTGGCGCTTATTATATATAGTTATTAAATGTGTTATTTTCCAAGGAAGAGAGGGAAATCTTCACTTCAGTACCTTCCTTCATATTACGCAATACAACTGTTTCTGTAGATAGTTCCTCTTCACCAATTATTAGCACATACGGGATATTTTCTTTATTTGCATAATTAAGGGCACGTTTCAATTTACGTCCAGCTAGTTCAAGTTCGATTTTTAAGGAAGTAGTAGAACGCAATTGCTGGGCGATTTGTAAACATTGTAATTCTGTCCCGAGTGGAATGATAAAAAGATCCGCTGTAGATGATGTTGTTGATTTCTGTGATAGAGCTGCATAAATGACATCTAAACCGAATGAAATCCCTACAGTTGGATAGCTCATATTATCACCACGGAAGGCTCCGATAATATTATCGTAACGACCACCGCTACCGATACTAGATGTAATCGTGCCATCTTTTAGAAAGATTTCATACACAGTGCCTGTATACATTGTGAGTCCTCTTGCTAAAAACGGATTGAATATCGTATTTTCATTTATTCCGAGAGCGAGTAAGTATTGCTGTAATTGTTGCAATTCGTTTACTCCATCGTCAACAAGTGGATTATTGAAAGTTTCTTTAAAGTCGGCAATAGTAAGTTTTAGGCAAGATAAAACAGTATTACATATTGTATCGGCCATTTCTACAGTAATCCCGCGCTCCAATACATCTTTTCGTACACCATCAATCCCAATCTTTTCGATTTTATCCAATGATAAAATTACGTCACTCGTTAGTTCAGTAGGGATGTTAATAGACTGGAGAATACCGTTTAACAATTTTCGGTTATTATATTGGATCGTTACTTCTAAGTTTAACGTTCGGAACAGCTCAAACGCCATGCTCATGAGTTCAGCTTCCGCCATGACTGATTCTACACCGACTATATCAACGTCACATTGAATGAACTCACGGAATCTTCCTTGTTTAATTGGCCCATCTCGAAATACTTTCCCAATTTCATAGCGTTTAAAGGGTAGGCGGATGTTCGGATTCATCGCCACGACTTTTGCGAATGGAATTGTTAAATCATAACGTAAGGCAAGATCGCGTTTTCCTTGATCCTTAAGTGTATATATTTCTTTTAAAATTTCATCGCCACCACCGTACTTGTAAGACATAAGCTCATACATATTTAACGTTGGTGTCTCTAACGGTTTACAGCCATAACGTTCAAACGTATCTTCACATGCTCTTTTAATTTTATTTCGCAGTACTTGTTCCTCTGGTAAATAGTCTTTTGTCCCTTTTACATTTTTCATTTCCACCATAATCACTCCTCTTTTAAATTAAAAAAAGCTATGCGGGTATAAAAATACCCACATAGCTTTATGAACGCTTCGTGGGTCAACAGGAAAAGCCCTGTACCCACGAAGAAAAATTTTTCTTCGGATACACGGCGTTACGTATGATGATGAAGTTGGAAAGACGTATTAAAAGTTCGCATTAAAAATCTCTCCTTAACATAAGTTTTTCCAAATTATATCAGATGAATTTGGAAATATCAATATTTTCAGTTTTGGATAATACGTGAAGTTATGTAGGAGAAATTGAAAAGAGTGTATAATAAAAGAAAACTTAATGATATGAACTAACTTTTAAGGAGATCCTCATGAAAAAAGATAAAACAAATGCGATGCGAATATTAGATAAAGAAAAAATTGAATATTCCATGATGTCATACGATCCAAACGATGGGAAAATTGATGGCGTATCAGTAGCGGATAAAATTGGACGAGAAGTGAGAGAAGTATATAAAACACTTATCGCTCAAGGGAATAGTAAGGATTATCATGTGTTTATTATTCCGGTAGATGAGGAACTAAATTTAAAAGCAGCGGCAAAAGCGGTAAGTGAAAAGAAGATTGAAATGATTCCTGTTAAAGATATTACGAAAGTGTCAGGGTATATTCGCGGCGGTTGTTCACCAGTAGGGATGAAGAAGCTATTTTCTACATGTATTGATGAGAGCGCCCAATCACTTGAAACAATCATTGTAAGCGGCGGGAAAATTGGTGCACAAATTGAGCTTAAAGTGGATGATTTAGCGAAAGTGACGAGAGCGCAGTTTGGTGAAGTAACGAAGTAAATATACATAGGGAAAGAAGTTCTAGTTTTATTAAATTCAGATAATAATTTATAGGATAGTTAGTCCATTATGAGGGCGGATTATCCTTTTTTATTTACATAATGAATGAAATAAATAAAGATTGAATATTCAGTTTAATAATAATGAATAAAAACATCTAAAGAAATATGATAAAAGGTTGGTGGTCCTCCATGCCCATCAACCTTTTAGTATGAAGTAACACCTGAACGTATTATATTATTGTTTTTTATTAACAGACATAAAAAAGATTTACTTTTTATTGATATTTTCCAAACACTATTATAAAATGTTTGCATATATATAAACCGAATAAACATTTGTTTGATTTTACAGGGAGAGATAGGAAGGGTTAATAATAATGAAATAATGGGTATATCACCTACAAAGAGCCGCGAAAAGAATGGGGTCAGTACGGAAAAGATGCTTCCGTAAAAAAACAAAAAATAAGAATTATTTGTTCTTGAAGAAAAGTGACTAGAAAAGTTACAACCATATGGAGAATAAGGTTATACGACAAAAAGTCTTAAAAGGGGGACGAAATTATGGAACAAAGAAAGTTTTCAGTAACACCTCAAGATCGAATGAATTATTTATTAGGTCTTTATGCTGCAGATCAACAAATTAATGCAGTTCTTTATTTTCCTGTAGGTATATCAAAGGAAATACTTGAACAATCAGTAAGGATAACGTTACAATTGCAGCCGGTTTTGAACAGCCGGTTTGTAGAAAATGATATTCCTTACTGGGAGGAACATTCATCTGCCACTAACTCACCTATTTGCCTTTTTACAGAAGGAAATGATCAAGAACTTGAAATAATGGCAATAGATTTTATTAAGGAACCTGGTGATCGTATTCAGGGGCCTATGGTTCAAACAAAATTATTACGAGGCACTACAACAGACATGTTAGTTGTGAAATTATCTCATCTATGTTCAGATGGTGCAGGGGTCAAGGAATATATTAATTTGCTTGGAGCAATTTATACTCAACTTTCCTTGGGACAATCTAAGAATCAAATTATAAGGGAGTTTGGTGAGGGAAATGAGGGTTTTCGAGATCAATCACATGTATTCAAATATGCTGGAATATCGGAGATAAAAAATGCGTATCGTCCTAACCAAGAACAACAGGCATCGTTATGGTCTTTTCCATCTCAACCCAACAAAAATAAATCCCCCCAAATGTCCGTACGGAGGTTGAGCCATGAGCAATCTCTACGTCTAACCCGATGGACAAAAGCACAACAGGCTACCTTGAATGATGTAATCATGACTGCATACTTCCGATCTTTATCACATTTCACTGTGTATGCAGAACCTCGCACCGCAGAAAAAATGATCGGTTTGACAATTGATTTACGTCGATATCTGCCTAATTATACAACTGGTGCTATTTGCAACTTATCCGGCATGGAAATGCCAGTGATTAAAATGGAAGACGATGAAACATTTCATCAGACTCTTGTTCGAGTTAAACAATCAATGGATAAAATAAAGTCTCAAAATCCAGGTCTTTCTTCAGCAGCAGGAATGGAGATACTGGCAGGTATGAAGCTATCTGTGGTGAAGGAAATGTATAGTCGGCAATACGAACAGGCTTTACAGATGGGGATGGCGTTGCCATTACTGACAAATTTCGGGGTGATCGGTGATGAACCTATTCAGTTTGGTGAAGTTCAAGCTGAGGGTGGGTATATGACGGCACCCATTATGTATGCGCCATTCTTTTCAATGGGTGCAAGCTCTTATAATGGAAGACTTACATTTACGATTGGTTATCATACACCGGATACATCAAAAGAAAAGGTAGACAAATTTTTAGAAAATATTGTGAATCAACTACCATAAATAAAAGAGAATATAGCGCGAAAATTTCTAGCAGGATTGTATTTTAAGGGCTCGTCCCATGTACGGCGAGTCTCTTTTATAAACGCTACACTTACCAGACAGGTATTACTCCTGATAAAAATTTATCTTCGCTTGCTTCATAAAATATTTTTGTTAAATCTACTCTGATCATTTGCATTTGTTCAGCACCTATCTTTATGTTTCATATTTATGGAAAACCGTAGTGAAAAACAATTTGCACCGTGAGAAAAACAAGATATATCGGCATAAAAGTACTAAAAAAGAGTGGATTTAAACTAAACTTTGAATCAGCTCTTTTTATTATTTTTTGAAATGTTTCATACCTATTATTCATAATAGGTGTACCGTCCATGCACATCAACCTAAGTTTTTAATATAGCCTCAAAACGAAAATTTTATATTTCTACAGTTATTTATGAGAATTCAGCTCATTTTTTGCGTTTTTGGGAAGAGCGTATTTCTTAAGTTGATGGGTATGAGGAGATACCCCTATAAAATCTATGACCTAAATATAAGCTTATTGGAGCTTCTTTTTATTTTGGACGTATGTTTCCTAACGGTTGTTGTGAGCTAATATAGTTTAGTATATGTTTTTTTGTTTTTTTCTTAATAATATTCATTTTAAAATGGTTTTTTTATTAAAACACCCTTTAAAAACGAACTTTATTTAAAGTTTAATGAAAAACGTTCATATTTTCGTTGTATATTCACTAATAGTTTGTTATATTATCCATATAATAATTTTAAATAACATCACTCGTATATACTCGGTAATATGGTCCGAGCGTTTCTACCTAGTTCCCAATGAAAGAACTGGACTACGGGTTAAAGTATTCGGTCGCTTTCTGTATTGAGCGCTACCGATCTATAATTTTGCATTGTCCTCATCTTGTGCTTAATTAACTTTGACTACCGTAGTTCTAGAAAGTAGAGATTTTTCTACAATTTCTAGAGCTTTTTTCTTTGGACCAAAACCTCGAGTATAGAAAACAACAAGAGAAAGAGGAGAGATTATTTATGAAGAACAATCTGTTGAAAAAATATGGTGCCCTAGCAACTACAGTTGTATTATCATTCTCAATACTTGCAGGATGTAATGCTAGTCCAAAACAAGTAGCAGAGGCAAAAAGCAATCAAAACCCTATCTTAATTCAAGGCCCAATGCCAATAGAAGCTGAAAAATTTGCAAAAAGGTTAAAAAATGTGAAAGAAGAAAAATCTGGGAGTTTTGTATTTTATAAAGGAACTGTAGACAATTATCCTGTAATCGTTGCGAAAACAGGTAAAGGAATGGAAAATACAGCAGCCGCTACAGCAGTGGCTATTGAAAAATATAAGCCTATAGCGATTATTAACCAAGGAACATCAGGTGGACATGATCCTAATTTAAACGTATTTGATATTGTTTTAGGAAAACAAGTGGCGAATATAGGTTCGTTAAAAACAACAAATATGAATGAGAACCAAGGGATTGAGCCGGCAAAATGGATATCTATGGACCTGATGGCTTCTGAAGGAAGTGCAGGAGAAGATCCAAATGCTGAGAAAATCCGATACTACGAGGGAGATAAGGATTTACTTGCAGCAGCTAATGCAGTGAAAGATAAATATACAAAAGGTAAAGTGGTGGAAGGTACTATTGGTTCAGCAGACGTTTGGAATAATGAAGTTGATAGAATTAAGTGGTTCCATACAAAATACGGTACATCTGTAGAAGAAATGGAAGGCGCTGCCGCAGCGCAAATAGCCAAAGCTTATGACGTACCATTCTTAGGAATTCGAGTATTATCTAACAATAAAACAAACGGCGGAAAATACAATCCAAATACAGCAGCGGCAAATCAAGAATATGTATATGAAGTAGTTAAAAAGTATATAGATTCGATACCAAATAAATAGTAGTAGTTCTGTCTCAATATAAAAATGTTATCATTACTGCACAATGTGTTGTGAACTCAGAATTACCAAAGTTTCTTTAATTAAAATAGATTGGTGCCTTACATGGTATCCAATCTATTTTTGTACTTATTCTACAGAGGAAGAAGGGTTTTACACAAAAAATAAAGACAGTTATAGAAAAAAGAAAAGTCGAACGATTTATCAAATATGCATAATTGCATAAAAAAATTGAAATTTATAAGTTAACATTAAACTACTTTTTAATTGTAAAGAATATTTTAATAATCTTTACTAGAGAAGGATATTCCTTGTGAAAAGTAGATAAACAAAAAGTGTGGAAATAATACAGACTCAATAGAGTTTTGTATTAAATAAAAAGAAAAGGATGGGTATGGCTTTCTAAAAGTTTTTGGGGGCTAGAAAGCATTTTTTAGTTAATAGCTTCAAATTATATTTTAAAGGGGAAATGGGTATATGAAGTTCCGAAACACAAAACTTGCTATGGTTACACTATCATCATTTTTTATTTTAGGTTCTGCATCTCTATCATTCACAGATATCATACATGGTGAAGTAGTTTCTGCATCTCCACAAGTAGATACGTTTTCAGCACAAGAGATTACTGTAAAAAACTATGACGATACATATTATAATAACGCTATAGGAAAAACGGGTTTAGAATTAAAGAAGGAACTTCATAATGTTATTGATAATCATACAAAGATATCATACAGTGCGGTTTGGGAAGCGCTAAGAGATACTGATGAAGATCCAAATAATAAAAACAATGTGCTACTCTTATATACTGGGCGTTCGCAAGGGAAATTTACGAATGGTTCAGGAGTTGATAACTGGAACCGAGAGCATGTTTGGGCAAAATCTCACGGTGATTTTGGAACGGCTGCAGGACCTGGAACAGATCTGCATCATTTAAGAGCGACAGATGTATCTGTAAATAGTTCACGTGGAAATCTGGATTTTGATAATGGTGGTATGAATCATTCGGAAGCGACAGAATGTAAATATGATAGTGATTCTTGGGAACCTCGTGATAGTGTAAAAGGAGATATCGCTAGAATGCTGTTTTACATGGCTGTTCGTTACGAAGGAGACAACGGCGAAATAGACTTAGAACTAAATGAAAAGGTGAATAACAACAAAGATCCATACATGGGGAAACTATCTGTTTTACTAAAATGGAATGAACAAGACCCGGTAGATGATTTAGAGCGAAAGCGTAATGAAGTGATTTTTACAAAATATCAACATAATCGTAATCCTTTTATTGATCATCCTGAATGGGTAAATAAAATTTGGAACTAAGATTTTCAAAGAATTTTTAGTGACATTATACTTTGACAGAAGGGATGGATCATTATGATCCATCCCTTCTTATGTTTATGCTAGAATAAATGTTTTTCATAGGAGTGCAATAGATTATAATAAAGCTTTTTACTTAAAGCAATAGTTTCAAGTGGTAAGCTTTATTTTCCTTCATTTGTATATGAAGTTCACCGCACATACAAATTATTGCAACATTAGACAGGGAAACGAAAAAAATCCAAGAATATGTAATATAAAAGGAAAAGAAAAGAGGGAAAGGGATGTGGAAAACTACGGATCTATGTGATGAATTTGAAAAGGAATTACAAATATGTCGCCAGTCTTTTCGGTCTTTCGGGAAGAAAAAACAATTCTATGGGAAAATCGCAACGGTAAAAGTGAAGGATGATAATGTACTAGTAAAAGAGGGGTTACAAACACTGCCGGAAGGTACAGTATTAGTTGTTGATGGCGGAGCTTCTAAAAATTGTGCGTTACTCGGTGATAATTTGGCAGCTATTGCGGAAGAAAGAAACTTAGCAGGAATTATTGTAAATGGGTATGTTCGTGATTCTAGTGAATTAAAAAATATTAATATTGGTATTGTAGCGTTAGGGACAATGCCAAATAGAAGTATAAAAGAAGGAAAAGGAGAAAGAAATATTCCGGTGCAATTTGGTGAAGTTGAATGGAAACCGAATGAATATGTTTATGTAGATGAAGATGGAATTATTGTTAGTGATAAAAGCTTACATAGTGAGGGATGACTTCTATTAATGGAAGGCTATTAAGCTATTATTCTTAGAAAATAAATCCGATAAAGCATGGACAAAATTCTTTGTCAATAGTAAAATAATACAGAATTTAAAAATTACAGAATGTATAGGTTTATCGATTTACGATAAAGTGAAACTTTAATCAGTGGGGATTTTGTTCATCCCCACTGATTATTAGCCTTCACCAATCGGGCATTTACGGGCAGTTGATCCCCACCTAACTTCTTTGCTTTCGCTGAATTTGAGGTGGGGTCTTACTGCTCGGCGAATAGCGGGATAACTTGAAAAGGGAGTAAATTTTGCCTAGAAAAGTGAATGTTATCACAATGGTGCGTTCATAAACGAAATTATTTTTCCTATACAAATATAGCCGCGAATAATGCGGGTAGGAGGTGTTGTACATTTTTGTTCGACACTTACAAAAAGAGAGTGTCAACCGCATACCCTTAAAGGGTCTTTTTTTGTGTGAATGTTAGTAAAGGGAGGGAATTTTGGGATGGCAATGTTAAAGAAATGGCTGCTTACATCATTAATGGCAGTGGTACTTGTATTTGTTTCTTTTGCGAATACAGTACATATTACGTTTGCTGAAGGAAAGACAGCGAAACTTGCAATTATTGGTGAATCACAAAAAGGAATTATGTTATGTCCGAAAGAAGTTTCCATTGAAGATGGAGAAACAGCTTTTAGTTTGCTACAAAAAGTTATGGGTGACAAAGTAACATCTGAAAGTATGTCATTTGGAACGTATATAAAGGGCATCGATGGATTAATGGCCGGAGCAACGAGCGGTTGGTTGTATGATGTAAATGATAAATCTGCAGAAGTTGGGGCGGATAGTTATAAATTAGAGTCTGGGGATGTTGTTGCATTTCGTTACGTTGCAGACTGGAGCAATATGAGTCAACAAACGTTGCAACAAACGTTAGATAAATTTGGCACTTGTAAAACTGTAGAAGAGCCAAAACCAGAGGAACCGAAAACAGAAAAGCCAGATGGTAAGCCAGAAGAACCGAAAACAGAAAAGCCAGATGGTAAACCAGAGGAACCGAAAACAGAAAAACCAGATGGTAAACCAGAAGATAAAGTAACTGAACAACCAAAGCAAGAGAAAGTCGAAATTCCAGCAGCACAATTAAACGAAGCGATTTCTAAAACGTCAGAAAAGATGTTACAAGATGGAATTGGTAGTGATTGGGTTGCGATTGGACTTGCTCGTTCAGGTGTAAATGTTCCGCTTGAAACGAAAATAAACTATGTTAAGCCAGTAGCTGAAAAGGTTAAGAAGCGTTTAAATCGTTTTTCAGCAACAGATTTAGCTAGAACGATTATTATGATGAATGCAATGAATGTTGATCCTACAAAGGTAGAGGGACAAAATTTAGTACAAAATTTATTTGAATCCGATAAAGTGAATTCCGTTACAGGATACGCATTTACATTACTTGCATTAGATACAAAGAAATATGAGGTTCCGGCCGAAGCAAAATGGAATCGAGCTGCTTTAGTACAAGCACTTTTACAAGCGCAGCATACAGACGGTGGCTGGACATATGATAGTTCAAGTAGTAAAGAAAGTGCTAGTAACGTTGATGTAACAAGTATGGTATTAGCAGCATTAGCTCCTTATCAAGATCAAGCAGATGTAAAGCCAGCTATTCAAAAAGCTGTTGATTATTTATACAAGCAGCAGCTAGGTAATGGTGATTTTGCCGCTGATGGACAAGAGAATTCTAATAGTACTGCACAAGCAATTATTGGACTATCGCTAGTTAAAGATGTAGATCACGATCGTCTTAATAAAGCAGTACAAAATTTAATGTCATACCAGCTTCCAAATGGTGAGTTCAAATGGTTACCAAGTGATCAAAAAGGTAGCGGAATGGCTACAGAGCAAGCATTTTTAGCGTTACTTCAGTTTAAAGATCTTGGGAAATCGATTTATGATTGGTCAAATGTAGTAGAGAATGAAATTGATACGAAACCAATTGTAGAGCCAGAGACAACTGTAGAAGAAAAAGAAGTTGTAGAACAGCCGAAACAACAAGAAGAGTTACAAAAACAACCAAAAGATGAAAATCTAAAAGTTGTTGTAGATAACGAACGAGTTAATAAAGAAACAAACAAGAATAAGAATCAATTACCACAAACAGGAGCATCTTCTCATAGTGCAGCAACAGAAGTAGGTATGGGTGTATTATGTATCGCTTCTGCATATGTATTATGGAGACGTAAAGCAGCTTAACAAAAATTAGGAGCAATCATTTGCTCCTAATTTTATTATGAAGGGTGAGGGACAGCATGAGTATGATGAAATGGTTCATTTCTTTAGTTCTTTCATTGGGATTATTAGCCGGATGTGAAGAAACGGCTGTAAAACCTGAGAAGAAGGCAGAACCGAAGCAAGAAGAGCAAAAAGAAGTAGCGAAACCGGAAGAGAAGCAAGCTGAACCGGAACAGAAACCACAAGAAGAGCAGAAAGATAAACAAGAACAAAAAGTAGAAGAGAAACCGAAAGAAGAAAAAGCGCAGGAACAACCTGAAGTAAAGAAGGAAGAGAAACCAAAGGAACAGCCTGCTGCAAATAAACAACCGGAACAACAAAAAGTACAAGAAGAGAAACCTCAGCCGCAGAAAGCGCCAGAAGTAAAAGAAGAAGCAAAGGTTGTTAATCAGCCAAAAGAAACACCAAAGCAGGAGCAAAAAGAAGATCCAAATAAAGGAAAACAGGTAACTGTTCCGGTTCCACCAACACCGGTACCAGATCCAGTACCGCCAGTGCCAGATCCGGTAATACCAAAACCAAAACAAGTTACTATCTCCGTAAAAGGAAATGAAGGATACTTATTAGGTGCGAAAAAGGTTGATGTACAAGAAGGTGACACAGTTTACAGTGTGCTCACGGGCACAGGATTAGATGTTGATGCGAGTGGATCTAAAGGTGATGTTTACGTAAAAGGTATTGAAAACTTATATGAAAAAGACGTAAATGATAATAGTGGATGGAAATATCGTGTGAACGGTGCATTTCCGAACCGTAGCGCAGGTGTAGTTACAGTTAAGCCTGGAGATAAAATCGAGTGGGTGTATGTATACTAAATTAGGAAAGGATATTTGGTAAAGGACTATGAAAATAAGCTTTTCTTCTTTACATCCTTTTGTTAATTTTTTCTATTATATTGGGGTGATGATACTATGCATGATGTGTCTTCATCCTCTTTTTTTAATTGGAGCAATTATACTAATAGTAATCTTAAATATAGTGCAAGGGAATGGTGAGAAAATAAGAAAGATGCTGCCTAGTACTTTTATATTCTTTTTGATGGTAATTTTATTCAATTCTTTGTTAACGCATAGAGGAGCGACTACGTTATTTTATTTAGGAGATAGCCGGATTAAGCTTGAGGCCTGTATGTATGGACTTGTAATGGGGTTATTATTAGTTGCGATTATGTTTACGTTTGCTTCTTATAACGATATTATTTCGAGTCATAAATTTTTATATTTATTTTCAAGAATTTCACCGAAAGTTGCATTGTTAACGATGATTACAGTGCGATTTGTTCCTTTATTTATACGACGCTTAAAGAAAATTACACTCGTCCAAAAAACGAAAGGTGTACAATTAGATTCAGGTTCACTCATTGAGCGTATAAAAAATGGAATGCAATTACTGCAAGTGTTATTAGTTTGTTCGTTAGAAGATGCACTACAAACAGCAGATTCTATGCAGGCTCGTGGATTTGGTGTAACGAAGCGTACGACTTATACTCGATATAGAATGGAAAGACGCGATTGGTACACGTTAAGTTATTTAAGTATCCTATTTATAGCCTCATTCATATTTAGTTATTATGGCGGAGGGAAATTGATTATTTATCCGAAAGTGGAATCAATACTGTTCCAGCAATACGATGGAATGATGTTTTTCCTATTTATGATGTTTATTAGTTTACCGATTGTAATGGAAGGAAGGGAATGGATATGGTGGCGCATGCAGAAATAAAGAATTTATCATTTATATATGCTGATGAAAATGAATACGCGTTACAGCATATTTTTCTTTCTGTTCAAAAAGGAGAATTTATAGTACTTGCTGGTGGTTCTGGTTCTGGGAAGACAACTTTATTGAAACATTTTAAAAAGGAGTTACTTCCAATTGGCACGCGTTCTGGGCATACATATTATGATGGAGCTTTATTAGAAGATGTACCAGATTTATTATCTGCACAAGAAATTGGTATGGTATTTCAAAATCCAGAAAATCAGCTCGTAATGGATACAGTTATTCAAGAATTAGCATTCTCTTTAGAAAATATCGGGCTACCATCACATATTATTCAAAAAAGAATAGCGGAACTCATTAGCTTTTTAGGATTTCAAGATTTGTTACATCAATCTGTTCATACTTTATCTGGTGGTCAAAAACAACTAGTAAATTTAGCAGCAGTATTAGTCATGCAGCCGAAGTTACTATTACTGGATGAGCCGACAGCGCAGCTAGATCCGATTGCTGCAAAAGAGTTTTTAGGATTGTTAAAACGTATTAATGAAGAACTTGGAATTACGATAGTTTTAAGTGAACATCGTTTAGATGAAGTCATACCGCTCGCAACACGCGTTGTTTGTATGGATAACGGCAGAATCATTTATGATGGTACGTCTAAAAGTGTGATAGCGAACATGTGGGAAGTAGAGAAGTTTCGTCCATTTATTCCACAAATTCCAAGATTGTTTTTAGAGTGGAATGTGAAAGAGATTCCATTTACAGTGCGAGAAGCGCAAATGAAAATGAATGATTTTTCAGCGATATCATATAGGAATGGGCAAGTAGAACGATGTGAAAAACGAGATGTAATTTTAAGTGCAGAACATATATCTTTTCAATATGAAAAAAATAGTCCACTTATTTTACGAGATTTAACAGTGAACATCGAAAAAGGAAAATGGACAGCTTTAGTTGGGAAAAATGGAACTGGGAAGTCTACACTGTTAACGATTTTAGCAGGATTGCAAAAAGCTAGAAGAGGTAAGGTAAAGTGGAATGGAAAAGTGATACATAAAATTGATTCGAAAGAACGATTTAAAAGTATAGGGTATGTATCGCAACATCCGTACTATCATTTTACATTTGATACAGTATGGGAAGAGGTTTATGAGCGTGCGCGTGAATTATATGGTGAAGAGGGAAAAGTAATAGCAGAAGAAATGTTGAAAAAGTTCTGGTTAGATTCACTTAAAGAGCGCCATCCGCATGATTGTAGCGGCGGAGAACAACAATTACTTGCATTATGTACAACGTTATTATCAAAGCCAACTTTATTATTACTGGATGAGCCGACAAAGGGACTAGATCCATGGAAAAAGGAAAGAGTAGGAGAGCTATTTAAACAGTTGCAAAAAGAAGGTACAACAATTGTAATGGCAACGCATGATATTGAGTTTGCAGCGAAATACGTTGATCAATGTATGATGTTATTTGACGGGAAAGTCATTATGAATGATGCACCGAAAGAGTTCTTTAGTGGTAACTTCTTTTATACAACATCTATTAATAGATTCATCCGTAGAGAGTTGCCATTTGCATTAACGTGGGAGGATGTGTACGAAGCGTGTCCAAACGATATGTTGCATTTATAATATTTATTTTTGCTGTTGTAATATGTACACTACTCTTTACGACTCTTATTATGGACGGGTATTACATGGTAAGTAGTTTGTTTTTATTAGCTGCCATTATGCTACCTTTCTATGTCCGTTTTGAAAGGAAGGCGTTTGTTTCACGTGAAATTGTTATCGTTGCTGTGTTAGCGGCGATTGCAGCAGTTAGCCGGGTACCATTTTCGATATTACCGAGTGTACAACCGACTTCCTTTGTCATTATCGTTTCTGCAATTGTTTTTGGAAGTGAAACTGGCTTTATGATTGGGGCAACGGCGGCCATTGTATCTAATATTTTTTTAGGACAAGGTCCGTGGACGCCGTGGCAAATGTTCTCCTGGGGCATGATCGGATTTATAGCTGGACTATTACGTAATACATTTTTAATGAAAAAACTGTGGGGAAGACTGTTGTACGGATTCGTCGTTGGATTTTTATTTGGCTGGATTATGAATTTCTGGGGTCTCCTTGGTTTTATACAGGAAGCAACGTGGGAAACAGTTATTGCCTACTATGTCGCAAGTTTTTCTTTCGATCTTAGTCATGCGATATCGAATGTTATTTTCCTTCTGTTATTTAGTACGTCATGGATTACGATCCTCACAAGATTTAAAAAGAAATACGGTATATTAGATGAGCATAACGTGACATAGAAAAGCATACTCATATAAGGTAGGGTCGCGACTTACATATTCGTTTGCCTCTTTCATGCTTCTTACATATTGTAAGAAGCATTTTTTATTGTCAAAAAATAGATTCAATATATATCCGTTATTATATGAAATTATTTGTATAATAGTAGGTGAGAATTATTTTCAAGAGGGAGGTGTATAGTTAATGAAGTTAGTTATTCCGAAGCAACATGGAGCATGGGCGATGCTTGTCATCCCATTTCTATTAAGTGTATTACTTGGTAAACCTACTTTTTATCATATCCCATTGTTTTTAGCCTGGTTCTTTATCTATCTAGCCACTTATCCATTTCTCATGTACATAAGGCAAAGACGAAAAAAAGAATTTCTACACGCTGCAATTGTTTATTTTATCATTGCATTTGTATTTGGGATGATCTCTTTATTATATGAATGGCGAATTCTTTTATTCGCAGTATTAATGATTCCATTGTTTATTGTAAATATGTATTACGCTCGTCAAAAAAATGAACGAGCATTACTAAATGATGTTTGTGCGATTATAGTGTTTTGTATAGGTGGTTTAATCAGTTATTATTTCTCCGTGAAATTCATAGATAAAACAGCATTATTCATTGCGCTTATTTCATTTCTATATTTTTTAGGAAGTACATTTTATGTGAAAACGATGATTCGTGAAAAAAATAATCCGAAGTATCGTTTGATATCTTGGGGATATCATATTGTATTAACGGTAATTGTATTTGCTATAAATCCATGGTGTTCACTCATATTTGTACCAAGTGTAATTCGGGCCATTATGTTGTATGGCAAAAAGATTTCTATATTAAAAGTAGGGATTTTAGAAATTGTTAATTCTGTATATTTTTTAATAATAACGGTAATAATGATGAAGTATGCCATTTGAAAAAAACTTCCCATCTTTTGATGGGAAGTTTTCATTCTTGTTCTAAAATGTGAACGGTGTAATCGCAACGTTGAAGAGCTTGCTCTACAGCGTAAAGGGATTGTTCAATACGTGCGCGATTAAAATCTTCTTCAACAGTCTGTAATGCATCTTCTAAACAATGTTTCGCTTCTTGTAAGGAATGAAAAGAATCTTGTACGTATCCACGAGCATTCTTTTTCAACGTAGTAGCCTCCTTTTGTACATCTTTTTGTAGTATGAACAATAAAGAAGAAAATATAATTTTTTATATTTATTTGACAATTATAATAAAATTACGTATAGTTAAATTTAAAGTGAATATTTTCTTATCCAGAGAGGTGGAGGGACTGGCCCGATGAAACCCAGCAACCGCGATGCAGGTGCTAATTCCAGCAGAACATATTTGTTCTGGGAGATAAGACGAAGATATACGTAACTTCTTCTTATCGGAGAGGTTTTTTTGTTGCAAAAAAACCGATTACGAAAACATATAATAAGAAGAAAGGGGTTGCGAAGTACTGTGACACTCGAAAAATACGTAAAACTGCGTAGTACAGTTTATGAATATATGATAGAGCAAGATAAGCCAATATCATTGTTAGATATTCAAGAACATATCGTTTCGCATCATGAAGGAAAATTCACTAAAAAAATGTTACATCAATTTTATTTATCAAGACTATTAGATGAACTCAAACTGGATGGGAAAATTACTTTAGCTGATGATGAATATCGCTATGCTGAAAAAGGGGTATTTTATAAGGCGGGAAAAGGGAGCTGAGCTCTCTTTTTTTTGAAGTATGTAAAGTAAAAGACTGCTGAAGCAGCCTGATACAAGGGAATGGTGTTGAGTGTGTAGTGTCAAAGATTGAATGTGCCTGAAAGAGGCACTTCATATCGGCTGCAAATGAAAAGAGACACCTCCGCCGAATAGGTGTCAGTCGTTTTGTCACGTAGACTCGCTACTTGACAGTTATTAGAATAACATGCAGGATTTTGGAAGTCAAAAGGGAATTAGAGGAAGAGGTGTTGTGATGTATGCATACTTATTAAAAGATATAATGAAATGGATTCCAAAGTACATTATAGATAGAGGATATGAATATTATGAAGAGGGACATGTAGAAGATGTTGAAATACACGACAAGAAAGTATTTGCTTTCGTTACTGGAAATGCAGGGAATTATGAAGTGATTATTGATCTTGAAGATTTTGCAGAAAGTAGCTGCGAGTGTCCTTATGAAAATTATTGTAAACATATGGCGGCAGTTGTGTATGAAATTCAAGGTGCTGGTGAGAGTACAGTTAAAGAGCAATTGAAAGGTTTAGAAAAAGAAGAGTTACTAACAGTATTAAATCGTTTGTTACAAAGTTCGAAAAATGTGCAAATTGTAGAGAAGATGTTAAAGAAGGAGAAACTTTAACTAAAGAGGGAGTTGTTTTGTAGTGAACGTACTAATTATATATGCTCACCCTAATCCTTCAAGCTTTAATGGGGCAATTTTAGAGCATGTGCAAAAAGGACTTGAGGAAACAAATCATTCTGTTACGCTACTTGATTTATATAAAGAACAATTTGATCCAGTGCTTGTATTTAATGAAGAGAAGAAAAGACGTGATTTATTACATGAAGAAGAGACGGAGCGATATAGAAAATTAGTGAAAGAGGCGGATACTCTTCTCTTTATATATCCAATATGGTGGTGGGGCATGCCTGCTATTTTAAAAGGATTTATCGATCGTATTTTTGTAGCTGGATTTGCTTATAAATATGAAGGAGCTTTACCAAAAGGGTTATTGAAGGGTAAGAAGGCATGGGTTATTAATACGTTAGACTCACCGTTATGGTATGTGGCCCTATTATATCGATCAGCGGATTGGATTATGATGAAACGAGGGGTTTTACGTTTTTGTGGTATTCGTGATATAAAACGGTCAGTTTTTCAATCTGTGAAAACGAGTAAACTAGAGAAGCGTGAAAAATGGCTATTACAAATAGAAGAAAAGGCTCGTACATTATGAATGAAATCGATCGTATTATAAAGTGTTGCAATTATGATGACGAACTTTTTCGTACGTATATTACGTGTTTAGTCCAATTGAAGAAGTGTAGTGAAACGTTTCAACAAATTCAGATACAATTAAGAAATGATTATTTAATAAGAGGGATTTGTGAAAGAGAAGTTGGTGAGGTGATTAGGGGAAGTAAAGAATATGAAACATATTTTCTTCCTAAAGTATTGCAGTGGAATTTCCTTAAGAACAATCCCCATATGATTGAAAAAGTGTGTGCAGATTTGTTTACATATGAAGCATTAAATCATGCAGAGGTAGAGTGGAGGAAGGTAATAAGCTGTATAGATAACGAATGATTTATTATATAAAAAAGCTAGTATAAAACTAGCTTTTCGTTTAAATAAATAAGAAACATAGACTAATGATAAATCCTGCATATAGTAAGTTAACAACACAAAATCCCATAATATCACGCGCGCTTAAACCAGCTATCGCTAATGCCGGTAATGCCCAGAAAGGTTGAATTAAATTTGTCCAAGCATCGCCCCATGCAATTGCCATCGCTGTTTTCGCGGCAGGTACACCAAGTTCAGCGCCAGCTGGAATCATAATTGGTGCTTGCACTGCCCATTGACCGCCTCCAGATGGAACGAAAATATTTACAATGCCAGCACTTAAAAATGTAAAGAGCGGGAATGTGGTTTCATTTGAAATACTAATAAAGAAAGTAGAAATAGCTCCTCCAAGTGAAAGACCTTCACTATTTACTCCAATCATCATCCCCATAATTCCAGCATAGAACGGAAACTGAAGTAAAATACCTGAAGCACTCTTAGTTGAGTCAGAGAAAGCGTGAATATATTGAATCGGAGTACGGTGGAAAATAAGACCGGCAATTAATAACATAAAAATAACGATATCAAGTGTAAGGTTAAAGCCTTTCGTACTAAAATAGTTAAAAATATAAATAAGACCTAATAATCCGATGCAAAGTGTAATAATCATACTATTTTCCATTTTTTCAGCGAACGTATTGTTCCCTACTTCTTGAGCGGCAGCTTCTTCATGGAATACGCTAGGATCTACAGTTATCGTATGTTTTTCATCTGGATGCATGGCCCGGTTAATGAGAGGCATCGTAACGAGAAAAATAATAACTGGCACGAGTGCGTATGGTGAGAATAACGTTTCTGTTATTGGAATCGCTTCTTTAATACTTCCAGCTTTCGTTTTAATTAACGTTTCGCCGCCAGTTGCTAACGTAAGAGGGATAGAAGCAGAAAGGCCTGCATGCCAAATGAGAAATCCAGAGTAGGAAGAAGCAATTGCTAACCTATAATCTAATCCTTCTAACTGTCTGGCCACTTCTTTTGCATATAAAACAGAAACAACAATACCAAATCCCCAGTTTATGTATGCTCCTAGTAAACTTACGATTGAAATAGCAATAATACCTTGTCCATTTGTTTTCGGTAATTTCGCTGCTTTCGTTAATCCTTTTTTAATAAGTGGGGCATTTGCTAAAGCAGATCCAGTCACGAGTACAAGTGCCATTTGCATAGAAAAGGCGAGAAGTCCCCAAATTCCATTACCCCAGTGCGTAATCATTTCTACCGGTGTTTGGTGCGTGGCAAACATGCCGAAGAAGATAACGAAAACAGTTAATAAACATGATAAAATAAACGGTTCTGGCAAGAAACGCTGCACAAGGGCAACACATCCATTTGTAAATGAACGAAACAAAATAGATCAACCTCCTTATGTATGTTTATTACAATGTTCGAGGTTGTTTGAGTAACATCCTTTAATATATGGAAAATTCAGATATTTAAGGTGATTGTCAATGAAGTATGGGTTATTTTTTCATTTAGATATATAAGGCCACTTAATCTTGTGTGTGGGACAATATTTTTATACAATTTTTAGAAATAATAGGATGACTTTTTATGGTTCTGGTGCGAAAAATTCAAGACCCTTGCAAGTAATCTCTTAAGCTTGGACATATTGAAAGTATGACTCTAAAACAGGTGCGTGATCAGTATGGAAAAGGAAAATTTGTTTAAATGGAAGCATTATCAGCCTGAACTAATCTTATTAACAGTAAGATGGTATCTACGGTACAATTTGAGCTTCCGTAACCTGGTGCAAATGATGGAGGAAAGAGGGTTATCAATAGCTAACACACAGGAAAATGCGAATTTACAACACTAAGAAGTTTTAATCCATAAAAAAGTGCACCTCCGAGTGTTAGACTGTGTCTAATAATCGGAGGTGCACTTCAAAGGAATTAACTTTTTTTATTGAACTAAAGCATCTGTTAGCTGAATAGTAAATGATTAAAATCCACTATTTCTCCCAAAGCTCAATCAATCGCCCTTCAGGATCTTTAATCCAAATAAACTTTCCAAATTCACTAATCTCTTCTTTCTTTTCAAGAGGTACGCCAATTTGTTCAAGATGCTGAATAGTCTCGTTTAGATTATGTACTTGGAAATTTAACATTACTTGTTGTTCTGTAGGAAAATAACTATCATTCTCGGCAAAGAAAGAAAAGATAGTCTCAGTTCCTAATTCGGGTTTAATCACAGTCCCGTTCCAATTTTCTATTTCAATCTTCAACACTTCACTGTACCATTTTTTTATAACATCAAGATTTTTAGTTCTCCAAAATATTCCTCCGAAACCTTTTATCATTGTATCTAACTCCTGTCTGTCTTTTAATTTCATGTATTTAATATACCAAAACAGAACAGTAATAGTAAGGAGAATCAGCAACTTATGAACAGTAAACATAATTGCGGGTAATGTAGCATTTACTACATTAACGATACCGACATCATCCTTCTAATAGTATGGGGAAAATAGGGGAACTGTTCCTGGGAAAATGAATGAAGGAATGATAAAAAAAGCGTCAATGATAAAAGACCGCATATGAAGTAAAAGCCATGTGCGGTCTTTTAAATATAGTACAGTATTACGAAGTTTCGCTAATTTTAGTTTCTGTATGAGTGTTAGTAGCAATTCTTTTCTTTACCTTAAAGTGATAGTAGGTGTAGCAAAAAATGATAAATGGTACAGTGCAATAGATTCCTAGTCTTTGACTTGGTATAAAGATAAGACTTATTAATATAATGCCATACAATCCAAAACCAAGAATTGGTACAAGAGGATAAAGTGGAGTTTTAAATTTTAAGTCTTCTAATTTTCCACCGTCGGCTAAATAATGTTTACGGAAAAAGAATTGAGAAACACAAATTGACATCCAAACAATAATTGTAATGACTCCAGAAATTGAAATGAGCCATAAGTAAACAGTTTCAGCAGCTACAACGCTTGTCAAAAGAGAAAAAGCAGAAATAGCTATCGTTAAGATTAAAGCGTTTAGAGGTATCCCTCGTGATGATAATTTCTTTAAAAAGGCTGGAGCCATATCATTTTTTGATAACGACCAAAGCATTCGAGTTGCGGCGTACAGTCCTGAGTTTGCGACAGAAAGAACAGCAGTAAGAATAACAAAGTTCATAATATCAGCTGCATATGGAATACCTATATTATCAAATACAGCAACAAACGGACTCTTTGTTAATCCTGCCTCTTCCCAAGGAATTAAAGCCACGAGAACAAAGATTGCTAAGACGAAGAAAAACATCGTGCGCCATATTATATTTCTAATAGAACGAGGTAAAGTCTTTGCTGGATCTTCACTTTCACCTGCTGCGATTCCAACAAGTTCTGTACCTTGGAAGGAATAATTGACTGTAACCATTGTTAATAAGATAGCGGCAAGTCCATTTGGGAATAAACCACCATGATTTACGAAATTTGAAAGAAGCGGAGCGGGTTCGTTTCCTTTTAAATCAATAAAACCGAACATAGCGGCGCCGCCAAGAATAATGAAAGCAATAATGGCAGATACTTTTATACTTGAGAACCAAAATTCTGTTTCTGCATAACTACGAGCGGATAATGCGTTAATAGTGAATATTGTAACACCAAATATTAAACACCAAACCCAGACAGGAATATCAGGAAACCATCGCTGCATTGTAATACCAGCAGTGGTAAATTCAAGACCAGTCGTATTCGCCCAGCTTAGCCAATACAACCATCCGATGGTAAACCCAGTTGCGGGATTGATGAACTTAGTGGCATATTCCTGGAAGGAACCTGAAACTGGCATTGCTACAGCAAGCTCACCAAGACATAGCATAACGAGATACATTAATAATCCACCGGCCATAAAGGCAAGTACGGATCCACCAGGTCCAGCTTGACTTATAATAAAACCAGATCCGTTAAATAACCCCGTTCCAATCACACCACCGAGTGCAATCATGAATAAATGTCTACCTTTCATCGTGCGCTTTAATTCATTGTTTGTATTGTTTACTTGCGTCATTGTTTTCCTCACTTTCATAATTGGTAGTATGAAAATTGATGTTTTTCCGTATTATGGAATGCATTCCGTGATGTGAAATCTTGTTCTAATTTTCAGATAATTAAAAAGAAAAGTCAATATTTTTTTGTTTGCGTTTTCATTTTTTTGATAGTGTTATATCTCTGTTTTTAGAAAATTAAATAAATTAATTGATTTCAGTTTGAATTTTTGATAAATTGATAGGTAATTAGGCTAAACATACTACAAGTAAAGTTGAGGCGAGTTATGGTACAGTCCATTGATCGAGCGATAGGTATTATTAAGTTACTGAATTCTACAAATGAAAAAGAGTATTGGGCTATTTCTGATATAGCTGATAGAACACATCTCCCGGTTAGTACAGTACATAGGTTACTGAACTCTTTAATGGAGCATGGATTAGTTACGCAAATTTCAGAAACAAAACAGTACAAGATTGGACCAATGTGGATGGAAATAGGATTACGTCAATTGGAGAAGGTAGACTACAGATCTGTTGCAAGAGAAGTGATGAAGCGTGTGGCCTCTGAAGTTGAAGAAAGTGTTTATTTGAACATTCCAAATGGAACACATTCTATTATCATTGAAAGAATTGATAGCCCTTTAAAAATTCGAGTTATCGATAACTTAGGGGAACAGATTCCACTTTCGATTGGAGCCGCAAATAAAACGATGCTTGCCAATATGAACACGAATGAAATGGAACACATTGTAGAACATTTACTTTCTTCTTTACCAGAACAAAAGCAAATTCTTTTCGATCAAATAAAGCAGATAAGAAATGAAGGATATGCTGTGAGTTATGGTGAAAAAACAGAGGGGACAGCTTCAGTAGCTGCACCTATTATAGGATTTAATCATAAAGTAGTAGGAGCATTAAGTGTTGGGTTAATTAGTCATCGAATTAATGATGATCGACTATCTTTTCTTATTAGTAAGGTAAAACAAGCAGCTCATGAAATATCAGTAAAAATCGGCAGTACATCAGAATTATAATTTTGATAGCTGTCGTCATTTTTTATTCATATATTGGAATTGATTTTCATAATGCGGAAAAATAGGGGGATTTATATGTCAAAGTGGCAATCTAAAGAACAATTGGTTCAATTATTAAGCAATCTTGTTGAAATTCCTAGTATTACAGGTTCAGAAGCTGAAGTTATATTGCCAGACTTTGTTGTAGAACAATTATCTGACTTACAGTATTTCAAACAAAATCCGCATCATTTACAAAAAAATCCGACGGGAGATGGAAGATATTTTGTTACAGCCCTAGTAAAGAAAAGTGATAGTACGAAAAATACCGTAATTCTTGTTAGCCACTTTGATGTTGTAGATGTACAAGATTACGGAGTGTGGAAAGAAGATGCATTTAACCCTAAAAAATTAACATCTATGTTTTATTCTCATAAAGATGAGCTACCAGATCATGTACGTGAAGATATTGAACAAGGAGATTGGCTATTTGGTAGAGGAACGATGGACATGAAATGTGGTCTAGCTTTACAAATGGCGATGGTTGAGCAAGCTTGTGAAGGAAGATTTGATGGGAATGTTCTTTTATTGGCTGTTCCAGATGAAGAAGTGAACTCTGTAGGGATGAGAGCTGCTGTTCCAAGATTATTAGACCTAGCAAAAGAACATGACTTAGAGTATAAAACGGTCCTAAATTCAGAGCCTATGTTTTCAAGACATCCTGGTGACCAAAATAAGTATATTTATACTGGTTCTATTGGTAAGGTGTTACCTGGTTTCCTTTGTTATGGAAAAGAGACACATGTAGGCGAACCTTTTGCAGGATTAAATGGGAGCTATATGGCTGCATTATTAACAGCTGAATTAGAGTTGAATACGGACCTTTGCGATATTGTAGATGGTGAAGCGAGTCCTCCACCAACTAACTTGCTTCAAAGAGACTTAAAGGAGGATTATTCTGTACAAATTCCTCATCGTGCAGTCACATTATTTAATTTGTTTTTACTAGAAAAAACGATGACAGATGTAGTTTCATTGTTACGCCAAAAAGTAACGAAAGTAGCAGAGAAAATCGAAGAATCCTATGAGGAGCGAGCGTATCATTTTTCTAAGTATAATCCGTTCATACCGCCGAATCTTAAAGTAAATGTATTAACGTATGAAGAGCTTATCGCTTATGCAATTGAACAATATGGACAAGAAAAAATAGATGAAATTCAATCCGATATTATAAAAAATAGAGAAGATAAAGATGATCGTGCAGTAACTATTGATTTAGTAGACAAATTAGCTATCTTATGTAAAGAAAAGGCTCCAATGATTGTACTTTTCTTTGCGCCGCCATACTATCCAGCTGTGAGTTCACGCAACAATCCTTTAATTAAAGAGGTAGTTGTAGAAATGGAAAAGTATGCCCACTATAATCATAGCATTACATTTGAAAACCAAAATTATTTTGGAGGAATTTCAGATTTAAGCTATGTGGGCTTACAAAACCCATTGGATTCAATGAGTTCTCTTGTAGACAATATGCCATTATGGGATAAAGGTTATTCGATTCCACTAGAGGAATTAGAAGAGTTTGACGTTCCAGTATTAAATATGGGACCAGTAGGAAAAGATGCACATCAATGGACGGAGCGTCTGGACGTAAATTACGCATTTGAAACGTTATTAGATATGTTACCTATATGTATTGAAAAACTACTTGTTTCTAATAAAGTTACACAGTCATAGTGTTTGCATAAGAGCGAGAAAAGGACCGTAGTGATACGGTCTTTTTTGCTTAATAATTAGTGTGAATCCTTAGCTTTATGACAATGTGACGGTACCTCATTTATTAATGTTACTCGATAAGTAGAGAAAGGGGAGAAAATTATGATGTCAGAAGTTTCTTTTCCTTTTTTATATTAATTATTTAACATAAAAAGCTTTAGGACTTTGCAGAGCTTTTTCTACCTCTTCTTGTGTCAGAATAGGGTTAGGAATTGCTGGTACTATAGGAAGCATTAAATCATTTTCTTCGTTACTATGATCTGCTTCATCAGTGACAACAATATTAGCTTGAAAATCCGTTATTTCACCATTCTGAACAATCGGTACATACGAAGTGCACCCAGTGCTTTCTCCATCTGCTAATCTATTTCCTCAGGCAAAAAATAAACCAATCCATTCGTTAACTCCTTGAGTATATGGGAGTAAATCTTTTAAAGTATCTGGATTAAAACAGTCAATTTTATCTGCGGAATACTCTTCATTGGTATAGGCAAACCAATAGTCTTGAGCTCCTATAAACATTTGAGCAAGTCTATCATTACTACTATTAGCATTTGGGGAAACAAATATATTTAAGCCTACATAATATGCCATTTACTTATCTCCTTAAAATAGATTCGCAGTAAACTATTTAGAGAGAGTAGATATGGATTGTACACTTTTTGTAACGATATTTGCTGAGTTTTTGTATAATATAATTATGTGAAGTTAACATAACTTATTGTATCAATAATATATATTTGCGTAGAATATCCATTTTAAGGTTTTGAAGTACCCCTAAATGAAAAAATTATTTCGCTAAAGTTAGTTACTTAGTGAAGTCTGCTCATTTTTTTCGTATTAGGGAAGAATGTACTTTTTAACTTGATGGGTATGGGGTAGTACCCCTTGTAGCAAAACCGGAGTGGGAATGATGAGTATAAATAGTTTTGTGAGATTGATAAAGGACGAATTATTAAAAGAGGTAAGCATAAGAAGTGAGGATGAATTCGAGCCTATAGTAGTTAAAGATATTCCTAGACTTTGGAAGTGTTTAGGGACAGGTAATTATGCCGCAGTATTTATGCACAAAGAATACAAAGATTGGGTAGTGAAAGTTTACGCGCGAGAAGGAGAAGGAATTGAAAAAGAGTCAGAAGTATACCGAAGAATCGGAAATCATCCTTCTTATTCGAATCTTATATATAAAGGAGAAAATTTCATAGTATTGAAACGGTTAAAAGAAATTACCTTATACGATGCTATCCATAAGGGGATTAAAATTCCTAAGCAGGTAATCCTTGATATCAATGAAGCTATAGAGTATGCAAGGGAGCAAGGATTAACTCCTTGTGATGTTCACGGAAAAAATGTGATGATGGAAAATGGAAGGGGATATGTAGTCGATGTATCTGATTTCTTAAAAACAAAAGAAGATAGTAAGTGGAGAGACTTAGAAAAGGCATATTTTACATTTTACTTGCCTTTCATTTATAAATTGCCTTTCCCTGTTAAAATACCGTATTTCATGTTAAACATTGTTCGACGTTCATATAGAAAATATAAGAAGCTTACAAAGAAATTCAAATTGTAAAAGGAGCACATACTTATCTTTAGGTTAGATAAGTACTAGTAAACAAAAGGACCGTAAATTTTAGATATGTCTAATATGTACGGTCCTAATTTTATAACTTCATGAAGTAATTTATTTATAAAATGATTGTAACATTTGTATATAATACTGATATTATTATGAGAAGTAAATATTCTTATTTTAATAGAAAATACCCATTTCAGTACATTTCATTTTAAACATATTGATGTACTATAGTTCTAAACAAATCACAATAACGGATTAGAAGGGGAATAAACTATGTACACAGAATCAATTGAGTATTAAAATTTTAATCTAATTTACCTTTGCATAGATGCAGGTATCAGTTAGTTTTTTACCGTCAGCTGAAAGATCTTCATTACGTAATATCCCTTCAAGCTCAAAACCTAGTTTTTCAGGGATCGTACGACTTTTAGTGTTAGTAGATTCACATCTTATTTCAATCCTTCTAAATTTGAGTAACTGAAATCCAAGGTTTGTTAACTCACTTACTGCCTCTGTCATATATCCATTGCCACTAAATTGCGTGTTAATCCAGTATCCAATTTCACATTTAGAAATTTTCCAATTAATTCCGTGAAGGCTAGCAGTTCCAATAAAATCATTAGTATCCTTATGATAGATAAGATAGCGAAAGCTTTCTCTTTTTAAAAAATCTATATGGGCATTTCTCAGGATAATTTCCGTTTCTTCAACAGTAGGGATTGACTGGAATAAAAGCAACCATTGTTTTAACTCATTAATTGAATCCTTAATAGCTTGGTGTACGACATTCCCGTCACCAGCTTGAAGTGGTGCTCGAAGAATTAGTCTGTCTGTTTCTATTTGTAACGGAACATCTAATAAAATAGAATTCATATCATTTCTCCTCTCGAAAACTTTAAATTATGACAGAATAAAAAAACTTTCACCCAAAAGAAATAATTCTTGAGGACGAGAGTTGCAATTTCGTGGTACGTTATTATGATAAATAAATTAAAAAACACCCTATCTCACTAACAGGAGATCCCGTCACAGCAGCACTATAAATTATTATAGAACCGTGCGAAGCTCCTATTCTTTCTTCATTAAGAACTTGATATGTAGCAATACAGTAAAGTTTATCTCCCATAAAGGGACCTCCTAAAAATTAGTAAACAATAAATGTATATTCAATTAATTACTTGGAAATCCCTTTTCACATATTGAAAACTAAACTGCCAGTTGGTACAAAAAAATGGCTACCGAAGCGGCCTTAGGTTATTCAACTAATGCATGCGTTAGTTGAATAAGGAATTATTATTTTTCATCTATTGGCTTCCAATTTTTATCTTTTGCATTTCTTAGCTTGATGGTGATGGGGTGGTACCCCTACTAGAAAAATTGTCTCCGCGTGAACGTGAAGAACTTGAAAAATTTAAAGAAAGCGCAAGATGCTTTTGATAAACATGAAATCGGGAAAGCTATGAATAATGTTCAAAAGGCAAAAAGTGATGAAAATAAAGAATTAACAAAGCAATGCATTGCAAGGTGAGATTCAACAAGAATTTTTAGCTACATTTAATAAGCTGAACATGAATGATATTACTGGCGATGTAAAAGAAGCCCGTAAATCTTTAGATGATCTTATGGCTTGGATACAACAATCTGACCTATTGAAAGCTCAAAAGGATTTTGTTGATACGTTACCTGAAAAAGAAGCAAGTATCTCTAAACTAGAGGAAAGTAAAAAATAAAGAAAAGAGGTTGCCTAAAAGTAACTATTCAGCGACTTTTGGGACAACCTCTTCTTTTTGTTGTATATTTTCAAGAAAGTTTAGAATAAAATAAAAATATAGCCATCTACCTATTATTCACTAATGAAAAGAAAAGGGGTAGCGAAATGCAACTGAAGTATGGGAAGCACATTAATATATTATCTATTGTTCTAACTTTGTTCTCTTTTTCCGTAATTGTAAGTTTCTCTACCTGGTTGAGTGGATATTCAATTCCCAACCTTTCTAAAATGCTTAAGGTAACAATGTGGAGTGCATTTATTCTTGGAATTATAGGGTTTAGATAAGAGAAAAGCGCACTAGCGATTATAATTATGGGAATATGTGCCTTTGCTCTAGTCGTTCTATATACTTATGCGGTTATAAGTTTTCTTGAGCATTAAACACCATGAAAAAGAAACGAACATTTTTGTTCGTTTCTTTTTTTGGGGGCATTATAAAATTTTAACTTGATGGTGATGGGCGATACCCCTTCAAAGGAATCCCTCCTTTAATGTCGAAATATTTTGTTAAAATGAGAATCAAGGAGAGAGGAAAATGGATAAGGAATTTTTCAGCAAACATTTTAGTCTTGAAAAAGTTAGTGAAGGGATATACGTTGCAATAGCAAGAGAAGGCAGTGGTGCCGTAGCAAATGCAGGCTTTATTGATTTAGGAGATAAAACAATAGTTTTTGATACATTTAACACACAACAAGCTGCTGAAGATTTAAAATATATTGCAGAAAAAATAACCAATCGACCCGTGACATGGGTTGTAAATAGTCATTGGCATGGAGATCATATTCGAGGTAACCAAGCATTTAAGGAAAGTAATATTATTTCAAGTCAAGTTACATATGAAAAAATGAAGGATATTCATCCATCGAGAATCAATAAGCAGAAAAATGATATACAAGGTCTAAGAAATTATATTCATTCTTTAAAAGATCAAATAAATCAAAACAATGACCCTAAGTTAAAACATCAAATAAACTTTCTAAGCGAATTGGAAGTTTCATTACCAACTTTGAAATTAGTTTTACCTCAAAAAACATTTTGTGATGCAATAACGTTTCATGGAATTGAACGTAGTGCACAGCTTTTCACATTAGGTGGTGGACATTCATTTTGTGATGCAGTTCTCTATATTCCAGAAGAGAAAGTAATATTCATGGGTGATTTATTATTTGTTGATTGCCATCCAACATTTTTTGAAGAATCGAATCCTGAGAATTGGATTCGCATTTTGGAAAAGGTTAGCGATATGGATGTTGAGATGGCAATTCCAGGACATGGTTCAATTGGAATGAAAATCCATATTTTAGAATTAATAGACTATATAACTGATTTAACTGTAATTGCACGAGAAAAAGACCATATCGAAGATATTAAAGTACCTAACAACTACAAAAATTGGGGTTCTCCAGAGGTTTATCAACAGAATTTTAAAATGCTAAAAGGAATATTGGAATGTTAAATCATATAGAAATCCCTTTTACATTCCACAATATGGGGTCCCGCCCATCGCTATTAAGCTAATAAAAAGAAATACCCTCAAAATGAAAAAAATACGTTATTCTTTCTGTAGAATCATAGGAAAGGATGGCGTTTTTTGTATGTCTATTTCTATATCTGATGAATTACAACTATTTGCTCAAGAGATTCAAAGCTTTTTATCTCCAAATATCTTACGAGATCTTGCTAGAGATGTTGGTTTCGTGCAACGAACCAGTAAATACCAAGCAAAAGATTTAGTCGCTTTATGTGTATGGATGAGTCAAAATATCGCTACGACTTCTTTAACTCAATTATCTAGCTGTTTGGAAGCATCAACAGAAGTGCTCATCAATTCAGAGGGATTGAATCAACGATTTAATCAAGCGGCCGTCCAATTTTTACAACACCTATTAGCTGAACTACTAAACCAAAAATTGACTTTTCATAAGCTGAGCTTGATAGCGATGTGGTACTACCCCATCGCTATCAAGCTCCTTATAGAAGTAACGGGAGAACTTTAATATAATAAGAATTAAAGATAGTTTAAAGGACCAAAAATTAAATATATTAAAGGTGGAAAATGACATGGAAAGAAGGTACCGATTATATCAAATTGATTCATTTACGAAGAAAAAATTATCAGGTAATCCGGCTGGTGTAATAACAAATGCAGATGGTTTATCCTCGGGTGAGATGCAGAGGATTGCTAGAGAGCTTAACAATTCGGAAACGGCATTTATCTTTAAATCAGACAATAGCGAATCTGATGTACATATTCGTTTTTTTACGCCTACTCATGAGGTCCCTATCTGTGGACATGCGACGATTGCTGCCCACTATGCTCGTGCAGTTGAAAATAGTTTAAATACAGTTAAAGTTTATCATAAAACTGGTGCCGGCATTTTACCAGTCGATGTGATTAATGAAGATAATGATTACAAAATTATTATGACGCAGGGTAGTATAAGTTTTGAAACTGTGATTGAAGGTGTAGCTTTAGAGAATATATTTACAGCTTTCAATATTAGTGAAAATGATTTATTAGAAGATTGTCCAGTACAAATCGTTTCAACCGGGCATTCTAAGGTGATGATTGGAATTAAAAATTCGGAACTTCTTAACCAATTAAACCCTAATATGGATTTACTCACAAAAGTCAGTGGATTAATTAATTGCAATGGTTTCTATGTGTTTACGATGAATGCTCCCGACTCTGATATTTTAATTCATGGAAGAATGTTTGCTCCTGCAATTGGTATTAACGAAGACCCTGTTACAGGTAATGCGAACGGTCCTTTAGGCGCATACTTGATACATCATAGACTTGTCAAACATGATAATACTTTATTTAGTTTTAAAGCAGTGCAGGGCGAAGCTATAAAACGGGCGGGTATCATTGATGTTCAAGTGAAAATTTGTAATCAGGAGCCAGAGGAAGTAAGAATTGCAGGAAATGCTGTAATCGTATTTAAGTCCGATTTATTACTTGATTAGCAATTCATATGCAAAGTTCGAATCGTAAATGGAGGTCTTTATTAATATGAATTTCAATCATTGTAAACTGTAAATCATAATAAAGTTATTTCTATGACGGGGAATTTGTGAAATAATACATTCAAACAAAAAGGTGCTTTTGTTAAATAGAATAAATAAGAAAAGTAAACACCCCCAAAACAAAAAAATGAGCTGACCTCTTAAAATAACTAACTGTAGAGAAAGAAAATTTTCATTTAGGGGGTACTTCAAAATCTTAGCTTGATAGCGATGTGGTAGTACCAACAAAACACAAATTTCTTACGCCACGAAAATGTAATGACTTTATGCTGCATGTAAAAACTGATTAGTGAGAGCTCATAATCTGCGGGGGATGGGCACCCCCCGTGAATTTAAGTTTCACTTTATAAAAAAAGTAAGAATCAGTCGGTACCGCTCGTTATTGGACTATTACTTTTCCATCCATTCCTTTCAAGTAGTGGAACCGACATATTAGTTCATATGTACCGGGAGTTTCAGGTTTTACGGTAATTGTTATTTCTTTTCCTGACGGGACTTCGGCGTCAATTCCGAGCTTTTTCACCGTAAAGGTATGTTCTCTATTTCCTTTGTTTTTCAATAGCAACGTCGTCGTTTTTCCAACCGGAACAGTGATGATACTCGGATTAAAGTAATCATCATTCAATTCAACCTCAATGGGCTGTCTCACAACGTCGGATTCGGCAAATACACGGATCGAACCTAAAGTAGTCATAACTACAATCATCGCAAGTGAAATGATTAATCCAGTTAATAGCTTTTTCACAGACATTCGTAATCCCTCCTTTCCTAAGCACTAGTGTTTTCAAATTACTAAAATATTATCAATATAAATGGGGTTTACGCGTGGCTTAAATAGTAATTCTTTCGGCAACTCCTACTAACCAAGCACTAACTGGAATAGGATTTGGGTAAATAAAAAAAGCCTCCACTACTGTGGAAGCTTCTCCAAATGATGTGCAATATCAATATACATATCGGAATAAACCGAATGGATTTCATTACTAGGCGCAGCGTTAGAAGAGAAGTGGACGATTACCATACTTGCTTTCGGATCGATGTAAAGAGTTTGTCCGTAACTGCCTAACACTTCGAAAGCACCTTGTTCATTGTGCGGAATCCACCATTGATTATGATAAGAAATTGAAGCGCCGCTGCCAATTGCGAGCTCACCTTCTTGTACATTTTTCACACTTTCTGTAATAGAAGAAGGGGCGATTTGTTTTCCGCTATATTGACCATTATTTAATAGTAATTGTCCGAACCTCGCCATATCTCTAGCAGTTGCATTTAAGCCAGCGCTCGCTTGTTCTACTTTCGTTTCATCTGTAACGTAATACGCGTTTTCTTCCATACCAATTTGAGACCAAATTCGTTCGCTTACATTTTCAGCTAACGATTTCCCTGTAATCGTTCGGATAATCCAAGCGAGTGTTTCTGTTGATCCGTTATTGTAAGAAAAAGCGGAACCGGGTGGTGCAGTTTCTTCTGCTTCTAGTAACATATCATAAATTTTCATAGGCCCCTCGTAGTTTTTTCCTCGGGGTAAAATATTACTAGCTAAATATAGTTGTGCATCTTGATTTTCTAGTCCTAGCTGCATATATCCGTGAGTAGGGTATTCAGCGGAAACTTGCATGTCCATTAATTGTTGAAGTGTTGCTTTACCAAACGGTGTATTTTTTAATTCTTTTATGTAAGTGTCAGCTGTTTTTTCTACATCAATTCGATTCTCTTCAGCGAGCGATTGTATAATTGCACCAGTAAACACCTTTGCTAACGATGCCATTCCATGAGGTTCACTCTCGTTATATCCATTGAAATATCGTTCATAAACAAGTTGACCATTATGTACAACGACAAAAGCATCTGTTTTGTTTTCGTCTAAAAGTTTTTTTAGAGGAGTCTTATTTCCAAATCTACGCTCCACAGCAAAATCGTCTAAGTTTTGTAACGCGGTAGGGAAGGGAGCAACTTGATCAGGATTGTTTTTTACTTCATTTATTAAAGTGAATTCTTTCATATGTGTATACGACCAGCGTAAGTAAGGATCGTCTAACCAGTTTTCTTTTGTGACATTTGCTTTAGTGGGGGTCGTTTTATTATTTTTAAAAAAAGTAAACCCAAGCCCTGTAACTACGAATAGTAATACTAGTAACAGTAATAGCAGGGGAGATTTCTTTACATTCATATAGGTACCTCCTTTAGTTTCTATTATAAGTATACGCTCGTCTTAAAATAAATACAAAATAAGGAAAGTAAACGGGTAAGTTTACTTTCCTTATGAACGTTAAGCAGATATTTGTCCGTCTGTACTTTGTTTCTTGAATTTTTGTTTTCGTCCGTGTAATCCATAATATAGAAGTAAAGTGAACGCAACGATAATAGCTGCGATAAAATACATATTATGATAACTTGATTTGGCAGCGACTATACCTAAAATGAAAGAACCGAAGCCAATGCCACTATCAAAGAACGAGTAGTAAGTAGCTGTCGCAGAACCACGTCGATGGTTTGGAGCGGCAGAAATTGCAATCGTTTGGAAACTTGGAATTAATGTTCCGTATCCTAAACCGATTAACATACCTGCGCCAAGGAACCAAAATGAAGTTTGCGCTTGGCTTAAAATGAACATCCCAATTGTGAAAATAATAATAGCGGGATAAATAAGTACATTTTCATCGAAACGATCAAATATTTTCCCTGTAAATGGACGAGAAATGACCACAACAAGTGCGTATAAAATAAAGAAGTAACTTGCAATTTCGCTTAAACCGAGCTCTTTCGCATAAATAGGAATAAAGGATAAAATGCCACTATAAGAAAAGGCTAAAACAAATCCTGTCAGAGCGATTGGAATAGAAGATGGTTCAATTAAGTCTTTCCATTTCATTTTTTCTCGTTTTTGTTTGTTTACTGGTGCTTCATGCGGAATATTGACTAGTAATCCTAATAAAAATGCGAGTAATGAAAATACTGAACAAACGATAAATAGTACAGTAAATGAAAAATGAGAAATAATTGTTAAACCTAAAAAAGGACCAATTACCATCGGTAGACTCATAAATACGCCGTAATAAGCAAGTGCTTCGCCGCGTCTATGAGCTGGTGCTACATCAGTTACAATTGTTCCAGTTGCTGTCGTTGCCATTCCGAATCCAATACCATGTAAGAAGCGAAGGGCAAGTAATAAAAATAAACTTTGCGTACCGAAATACATAACAGTAGCGGCTAAAAATAGTGAAAGTGAAATGAATAATATTTTCTTTCTTCCTAAATCATCGAGCCATTTTCCTGTGAATGGTCTACATAAAACAGATGAAATAAGAAAAACAGTTGCAACTAAACCAATTTCCTCAGGTTTTCCTTTTAGGCTGTCTATAACATAGACAGGCAGAGTAGTCATAAGCATGTAAAATGTTAAAAAGAGAAACAGACTACTAAAACAAGTTCCGAGGAAATCCTTCGTCCAAAGTTTTTCACTTTGCATCGTCATCCCTCCAAATTAATGATCTAAATTTTTGATAATTTGTTGTAACAATTGAAAAGCTTCATGTAAGTCTTCTTCTTTAATACCTTCTAGCGTCTTTTCTTCAAAGGAATCAACTTCTTCTTGCCATAGTGGAATCATTTCTATTGCTGTTTCCGATAAGGAAATGAGCTTCTCACGGCGATCTTTTCCTTCAGTACGAATAATCCAGCCCATCGTTTCCATACGTGTTAACGTACGAGTCATCGTTGGTGATTCAACATTTAAATATTGACATAATTCTGTTTGGGTACAAGATCCAGTTTGATTAATGCGGAAAATAACAGCCCATTGCGCACTAAATAATCCTGTTGGAGATACACGTTCATTAAATTTCTTCGTAAACTTACGAGAAGTTTGACTGACAATGTGGAAAAAATGTTGTTTTTCGTCCATGTATTTTGATCCTTTCAAATTAGTTACCTAGCTAACTATATACTTTTTTATAATAATTGTCTAGTAATAGACATGTTGTTTTATGTGGAAATTTCGTGTGGATTTTATATTGAGAACGTATATTCTGTGTGGTATTCTTTAATTAGGTAAGGAATTTTCTTTCTATTAAAAGAATGGGGGAACTTACGATGATTAAGCCTGCAACAATGGAGTTTGTTTCACTATCGAACGGAGAAACGATCGCGTATCAAGAAGTTGGAAGGCAAAATGAAGAAATGCTCGTACTCATTCATGGGAATATGACATCGTCACAACACTTTGATTTAGTTATTGAGAAACTACAAAAGCAATATCATATTTACGCAATTGATTTAAGAGGATTTGGACAATCAACGTATAATAAGGCGATAGATTCTTTACAAGACTTTGCAGAAGATGTGAAACTTTTTATAGATAAATTAAATTTGAAGAAATTTTCATTAATGGGATGGTCAATGGGTGGTGGTGTTGCGATGCAATTTACAGCGAATCATCCAACATTTGTCGAAAAGTTGATTTTAGTAGAATCAGTGGGAATGAAGGGATATCCAATCTTTAAAAAAGATATTAACGGGCAACCGATCGTATCAAGTTTAGTAAAGACGAAAGAAGAAATCGCGCAAGATCCCGTACAAATTGCTCCAGTGCTAGATGCGATAAAAAATATGAATAAATTATATTACCGTACAGTATGGAATCTATTAATATATACACATAATCAACCCGAACCGGATCGTTATGAAAAGTATTTAGATGATATGTTAACGCAACGTAATTTCGTAGATGTGAATTATGCGCTCATTACATTTAATATTTCGGATGAACATAACGGGGTTGTAGAGGGAAATAAGCAAATTCATCATATTAAAGCTCCAACACTCGTCATACAAGGTGGCAGAGATTACGTCGTACCGCAAGTAGTCGGTGAGGAATTAGCAAAACATTTGCCAAATGCAGAGTTGAAGATATTAGAAGATTGCGGACACTCACCGTTTATAGATTGTTTAGATGTATTTATAAAACATGTTGAGGATTGGTTAGAAGATAAGTAGGTTGAGGAAGAAGTTAGATCAAATGTATCTAGCTTCTTTTTTGTGGGAAAACCAAAATTATTTCAGCCACTAGTTCTTTCTTATTCCACAGTAAACAATATATAATGAGTGTGGTGAATTACAAAAGGGAGAGATTAGGGATGTCAATGCGTTTTACATTTTGGATTATGGTTGGGATTGTGGCAATCTCAGGTTTATCACAAGGGATGCTCTTACCTGCCATCGCAATGATTTTTGAACAAGAAGGGGTTAGTTCAAGTATTAACGGTATTCATGCGACGGCATTATACATCGGGATATTATTTATTTCACCGTTTCTTGAAAAACCGATGCAAAAGTTTGGAATGAAACCAATTATCGTAATTGGTGGGTTTCTCGTTATTATTTCATTATTCTTTTTTACACAAACATTTTCATTTTGGGTATGGTTTATTCTTAGGTTCCTAGTTGGTGTTGGAGATCATATGCTCCATGTCGGAACGCAAACGTGGATTACGACAACGTCAGATCCTAGTAAAATAGGTAGACAAGTATCGATATACGGTGTATTCTTCGGAATTGGTTTCGCAGTTGGCCCGTATTTAGCAAGCACTGTTCAGTACGGTCTTGCAACACCATTTATCGTATCTACTATACTTTGCTTAATAGGATGGCTTTTACTACTACCAACGAAAAATGCATTTCCAGCACAAGATGAGGCAAAAACTGAAAGTGAATCATCCTTTTCTCGTTATAAACAAGTCGTTGGATTAGCTTGGATTGCGCTAATTGGTCCGCTCGCATACGGCGTACTTGAAGCGATGTTAAATAGTAACTTACCAGTATACGCACTTCGCAAAGGATGGTCTGTATCGGAAGTTTCCTTCTTATTACCAGCATTCGCAGTTGGAGGTATTATTACACAAATCCCGCTCGGTATATTAAGTGATAAATACGGAAGAGACCGTATTTTAACGTGGACGTTCAGCGTAAGTACGGGCATTTTCCTACTCGCAGCAGTATTTGATCAATATTACTGGATTGTCTTTGCATGTATGCTTATAGCAGGTATGGTCATTGGCTCGTGCTTCTCACTAGGGCTTGGATTTATGACAGATTTATTACCGAGACACTTACTACCAGCAGGTAATATATTATCCGGAATCGCCTTTAGTATAGGAAGTATTATGGGACCTGTATTAGGAGGCGTATTTATAGAAAAAATACAGTATACAAGCTTTTTTATTGCGGTTATGATTATAATGGGAATTCTCGCAATGGTATATATGGTCTACATGAAGAATCAATTCGCATCAAGAAAAATAGAAAGTAGGTTAGGGCATGACAAAACAACCTAATAAAAAGAAATTTGAAGTACTCGAAAACGAAACAATTACAGACTGCTTAGCGCGTATGGAACAAGAAGGATATGCACCGTCTCGTCGCATGGAAGAGCCAATCTTTCATGAAGTAAAGAAAGACGGAAAAACAGAAGTTGAACCGTGTGGTAGAAAAATTGTTTTTGAGGGGAAATTGAAGTAATCTCATAACAAATAGCCATCCAATTCATTTGAGTTGGAGGGCTTGTTTTTTTACTGAACAATGAAAGGCTTAGCTAGAGATCTTTGTTAGTGAAGGTAGTATAGAGAGAAACTAACTACATAAAAATGTAAATTTAAGGATGGTGAATATATTGAATTTTAGGATTGGGACATCAGTTATAGAGCTGGATACCTATACATTTGAAGGAAAGAACAATTATACAAAAGTAGGATGTTTAAAAATATATTAATTTGTATGATAAAAACAAAACATATTTTAAAAAAATTAGAAAGGAGGGAGAAATATATAATGATACAAAGCATATATGAAACTCATTTACATGTAAGAAATTTAGAAAAGGCGATAGATTTCTATCAAAATAAGTTAGGTTTAGTATTCGCAAAAAAACTATCGAAAAGACGAGTTGCGTTCTTTTGGGAAGGAGAAAATAAAAAACAAATGCTCGGATTATGGGAAGTACATACGAATGAAGATTTTGAGACGAAACACTTCGCTTTTCGTGTAGATTTAGAGTTTTTAAAGATTTCTAAATTGTGGTTAGAGAATCGTGAAATAGAGGTGGTAGGAAGTCAGGGTAAAGGAAATCAAGAGCCAATTGTCCAAAGGTGGATGCCAGCTGCAAGCGTATATTTTCTGGATTGTGATGGAAATAAATTAGAGTTTATTTCTATGTTATATGATGATCCAGATGAATTAGAATATGCAACGTATTTAAGTGAATGGAATGCGGAGCACTAAGAAAAATAAAGTGGAACTTTAATCAGTAGTAGTTTTACAGCTTTGTATTATGTTAAATAGATAGAAACAAAATAAAATCCCTCAAGAAAAGGCACGTTCTTGAAGGATTTTTTTATGCTTTATATATTTTATATTGCTTGTAACGTATTAATGATGTTCACTTTTAGATATTTCAGCGCGTTGAATATAACCATCAGAGAAGCTGAAATAAAGAGAATAGCTTCCTCGATTATATATAAAGCCTTCACTAGTCATATCCTCTCCAATTCCATCTGGCTCACCAAACCACTCTTTTAATTCATTGATAGTGATACCCATTTTTACCCATATATATCTAGCGTCCGAAGGGTACATATCAATATTATAATCTCCATATACCGCTGTAGTAGGTGCATCACATTCTGTACATGGTGCTTGCTTCCAAACATCAGGCACTCCAAATTCTTTTTTTACCTCAGATATATCTTTACCCAGTACATCTAATTTAAATGGACCAAACGTCCCATCCTGTAAAGCTGTTGCTAACATTTGTTTCAGTTCTTCTTTTGTATTGATGTTGAAATTATAAGATCTGTTCTTTGCTATTGCATTATAGAAAAATTGTGCATACTGCTCACGTTTCACAAGCATGTTGCCATTAAAATTACCAGACTCGTCACCTTGGGATATCCGGTTACTACGCACTGCATTTACAGATTCATAGGCCCAATGACCTTTTGGTACATCTTTAAAGTTCTCTTGTCCTTTTGAGTTTAATTGAAATGCTTTTTGCAATACTACTGCCATCTCATACCGATTTAATGCGTCATCGGGACGAAATGCATCTGTTCCATCACCTGTCATAATTCCAGCTTGCGCAATGGCTTTGATATCCTTTTCAAACATATGATTTGTAATATCACTAAACATATTTCCCTGTTTATCATCTGCTATTAAACCTAAATGTCGATTGACTAAAGAAGCAACCTGTCCTCTAGTAATGTTGTCCCCAAAACCAAATTTTCCATTTCCATATCCCTTATAAATCCCTGCTGCTGCTAAGTAATCAATAGCAGTTTTTGACCAGTGGTCCTTTGGTACATCTGTAAATACAGTGTTCGCATTGCCAGCTACTTTATAGTTATTCGTAGTTGTTTGTGCGTTTGCTGTGCCTACCATCATTGTAGTTGCTAGTGCTGTGGTGATTACGAATCCCAAAATTTTTTTAGCTTTGCTTGTTTCCTTGCCCATTTGAGAAAGCCTCCCCAGTTTAATTTAACTTTATTAAATATACGTATTACACATATACATCTAATACAGCTAATACAGCTAATACAGCTAATACAGCTAATACAGCTAATACAGCTAAATGTACACATCGTAATTATAACATGTAAATGATGATTATTTGTTATTAATTTACTTAATGTGGATTAAATTCCAATAATCTATATAAAACTATAATTTGTAGATATAAATATTCATTGCTATTTAATTGAAGAAAAATGCGAAACCTTTTTATAAAATATGGAAATGTTAAAACCCCTTTGATAGAATAGCAATATGCAAAAATAATTATTTATAAATTCTCAATGTAATGAATATTCATGTTTAAATATACGAATTTAACTACATAGTTATTGTAATAAAGGGGGAGAAAGATGTTAGAGGAATTGTACACTGTTTTTTTAAATGCATCGGGTTTTACGGAAAGCGCAAGGAAACGAGATCAGTATGATAGATTACATGATTATTTAAAAGATAAAGAAAGAGAGTTAAAACAATCCATTCAAGAGGCTGAATCAGCGAAGAGAGATTATGAGAGTAAAAGTAATGGTTTAGAAGCTAATAAAATTCCGGCAGTGGAATTTGAACAAAAACGTCATGAAAAGGACGAAGAATTAAATACATTAGTATCCTATTTTAAAAGTGCATTAAGTGATGTTGGCTCTGCGATAGGCACAGCTTATGCAAAGTATTTGGAATATAAAGCGAAAGCAGAAGCGGAGAAAGCAGCCGCATATGATGCAGCGACCAAGGCTTTTGAAGAAAAGAAAAAGGAACTTGAAAATCTTATCCATTAAGCATACAAAGAATGTGGGGGAACTAACATGAGTGGTAAAGAGGTTGAAATTATAGGAAGTAACACGACAAGTGCAATTTCTTACGCACAAAACATTGAAAATGGTATGAAGGATTCTTTAAACCAAGCGAAAGACTTAAAAGCATACGTCACAGGTGCGAAATGGAATGGAAAAACGAGGGATGCATTTCTGAGTTATCTTGATTTAATCATTCAATATAACTCAGAAATGGTAGAGGCATTTGAAGGACATACGAAAGCTTTGAAAGAGTTAGATAAAAGTATTCAAACGTACGGAGATAGACCGGAAGTAAGGGCGATAAAACAATTGTGATGGAGAAACGAGGGATAAAAGAATGGGGAAAGAAATGAGTTTTGCACCTGCTGAATTATATGTTCTCGCAGGTGCAGCTGGAGTTACGGATATATTTGGATTGCCAAATCGTGACGTAATTATTTTACTTGATGAAGAATGTGTCACGAAAGCAACTACGAGTTTAAAAGAAAAAGGCTTACTTACAAGTGAAAATGGAATTACCCCTGCAGCTTTTCAATTGATTGAGCTATTAAAGGAATATGAAAATTGTCATGAATACACGAGAATTAATAATGTATTAATTGGTTTTTTGAAACATGATAAAGATCGAGTGGCTGTATTAACAGAAGTAGAGCTAAATAAAAAATACGAGATCGACTACATACCAAAGTCAGACGTATATTTTTCCTTATTAACACGCATCCCTTTCTTGTTGAGAGAACCGAGGGAAATAGAAGATACATTTTTCTCAAAGAGAATGACAGAAACAGAACAACAAACGTTTGAGGAAAAAGATTTATCAAATAAAGACGTTATAGCGATAGAAACGTATACGAGGCCTCGAAGTAATAGAGGTGGGAAATGGGAATGTTTCTTATATTTCACTGAAGGAGAAGATTTCGTTCAAATAGATGTAGATCGTAATCGATATGACTGGGTGAGCCTCTATGCGGTTAATAAGAAATTGTATGACGTGTTAAAAATGCCGTATAAAAAATTAATTGACCCGAGACAATTCTCATTAGGAGGTATTGAATAATGCAAGTATCAATGGGAGATGGTGGTTCTGGTGGTGGAGAAGAAGTATTAGTTAATTTTCAAGAACTACTTGATATAGTAATGAAGTTAGAAAATATATATAAAATCCATGTAGACGTCATTGGAACGAATATTGAGAGTTTATTAAGCTGTGATTTTTATCAAAAAGGTGAAGCGATGAGAGTAATTGAAAAATATCCTGATATATTACACAAAACACTTGAATTTGCTGAACACTATTCTAGGTCGGCGACAATTGTAAGGAACGTATGTGTAGAAATGCTTGAAAAGGACGAACAATTACGTGAAATATTAAGTAAGTTGTAGAAATCACCATACGGCTGGGGGATGAAAACGAAATGGATGTGAAATATAGACCTGAACCATGGCAAAACATGGGAGATGGTATGAATCGAATTACAAAAGATGCACTCATAAAATTAGGGGACGCAAATGAATTATTAAAAAAAATTGATGGAAGAATACGAGATTTAGACACGGATGGTAGTATACATTTTAACCCAAAAGATCAATCGCAAAAAATCGGGGAATTACTCGAGAGCTATTCGACATTACAAAAATATTGCGGAGAAGCAGGGCGATTGGTCTCTGAACATATAGATAAACCTTTTTTAATAGAAATGGATAAATTCGCTCAAAAAATGAGAGATACATCTATTCTCAGTTTCAAAACAGATAACCGAATTGGCTCCACAACAACGACAGTATTACCAGATGCGCACGCGGGGTACGGAAGTGTACCACAAACAATAAAAACAAAAAAAGATAAAATAACAGTAGAAGATATTTTTAAAGATTCACCCGCATTTGATAACGTACTGAGAGAGGAATACAAAGAACTAAAAAAACAAAATCCAGATGCAAAACTAAATTATGAAGAATACAAGAAAGTAGTCCCATCCACACGAGGATTTGAATACAAATCGATAGAAGATGAACAGAAAAAACTAGAAATGGTGCGAGACATAGGAATAGGCGCAGGAATCATCATCACAACAATCCTTTGCCCACCACTCGGGGCCGCTGCCGCAGTAGTATACGGCGCTGTACAAATAAAAAGCGGTATCGACGGAGAAGACTGGGGAACACACAGGAAATTGAGCCAAGAAGAGCGGATAGGAAACATCATTTTTGGCGGATTAGATGCAATCCCAGTTGTTGGAGCGGTAGGAAAAGGAGTAAAAGCATTCAAAGGCACGAATGAATTAGCTGATTTAGCAAAATTATTAAAATTCAAAGAAGGAATGCCTGGTTTTAATCCGAATTCGGGTAAAAATGTGGTACAATCATTGCGTGATAATAAAGCTACTATGCTTGACCGTTTGAAACTAGCGAGCCTTAAAATGGAGAAATCTGGAAACGGAAAGATGTATCAACTTGGCGAAAAAATAGCCAAAAGCATAGATGATAGGACAGCCAAATCGGCAAGTTTTGAAGTTGACGGAAATGGCTTACTAATATCTAAACAAGGTGGTACAGATTTCCAAAGCTGGGTGAATAAGCATCATACAGAAAGTAATAAGATTATAGATGATAAGATTAAGGGTGTAGAGGCTTCTCTTGCTAGTAAGGGTACGGGTAATAGAAGTAAGACAGCAAGTGAAGTTAATTTAAATAATATAGCTGATTTTATTAACGGAACTAAGAATTTTGATGACGTATTAGATGATTATGCTCGACATTATATTGAGGTAATAGATATTAAAAACTGGTCTTGGGCCAATAATATTAAAGGTGGAAACAAATTAACAAGTAATAAAAGGAAAATGATAAAACAACGAGCTGAAGAACTAGGTCTTATCCCGAAAGTTGAAGTGAAAAAAGTAGAAGGTATGCGCTATGGATTTGCTGATTTTGAAGGACTTGGTCTAGTAGTACATAAAGATGAACTTCCAAAAGATTTATGGTTAAAAAGAGATGTGGAGCAATTTGACTGGTTGAACAACAGGCTTCCAGAAGATATAAGGGCTATGGTGGAAAATGGTTCTTATACGTGGCATCATACTGAAGTACCAGGGGAAATGCAACTAGTTCCTTATGGAATCCATGGTATTACTGTTCATAATGGTGGAAGGACTAAAGGAATGTGGTCAGATGCACCAAGATAATAAAAAAGGAGTGTTTTGAATGGAAATTAAAAAAGAATCTATAATTTATCCGTTACCGTCTGATAGTTTAATATTAAAGAAAGAAGAATTTTGGAGAGTTCAACTACCGGTAGATTATAAGAATTTCATAAAAGTTAATAATGGTGGTTCCCCAGAAAAGAAATCTTTTGTGTGTAATAACCATAGCTATGCAGTTATTAGGTTTTTATGTATTCTTGAAGCCCCAGAAAATATTGAAATAGGTATGTTTGATATTGATGTAACATGGACTCAGCTAGATGAGAGACTTACAGATGATGGAGATTTACTGGGAGTAGCTTTATTACCAATCGCTGTATTATTTGCCGGTGATTTTTTATGTTTAGATTTTAGAGAATCAAGAAATAACCCGAAAGTTTGTGTGTGGGATCATGAGAATTCTGCTGAACTTGAACCAGTAAGTCATCATGTTGCAGATACATTCGATGAATTTATGGGTATGCTTCACTAATACATCTATCTAGACAAATCACATGATTAAAACTAGATAAAGGAACTCCAAAAAGATTTTTGAGTGATACAGGAAAACAATGAGAAGCTTGAAAATAATGACTCATGATGGTTGTACCATCATAGAGTATTATGTGCAATGATAGAATAGAAAACAAGGTACAAGCTTAGGCGAGATGACATTTTACTGGATGATGAATATTAAGGCATGGAATGGACATAAAACTAACGAACTCGTACAAACTCGTAAGTTTTAACGTAGTAGTTGTCGCGACATATAAAAGGTGTCATACCGTTACTACAAAACTTACAAATTTATGCTACTTAAAAACATATGAACTTAAAGCACTTGATTGTCGACTAAAGGCAACGAGTGTTTTTTTAATAGATAGGTATGCTTTGAGTGTATAAAAATTATTTTTATGAATTAGGGCTAACAGAAATTACTAGTATTATATAATTGAAAATACATTAGTAAAAGATGTGAACTATTCCTCTTCATTAAAGGTGAAGAAGTAATACTTAATGGAAGGATAAAAAGAAGCTCATGATGCCCCTAAGGCGAGTATTCAGAGTAGGATCTCGAATTTGGAGAGTGGGGGGGTAAGGGTACGGGTAATAGAGAGGCTGAAGTTCCACCTGCTTTTAGACAAACTGATTTTGCTAGTTCTTATGAAGCAAGGTATAATCAGACACCTTCACCAGTTAATTCGAAGGTTGAATTTGAAGGAATCAGAGGAGAATCTTTAAGTACGCTTAAACCACCACCAGACCCTATATTGAAACGTATATTAGATGAAGCTGGGATTAAAGGTATTCAATATAAAAATGGAGTTCCTGATTTTTCGCCAGTATCAAAGGCGCAGGTAGAAATCAATTACATGGTAGGTGGCACTGCTGGATATGGATCAGCAGCAAGACGTCTTAATTTTACTCAAGCTGATGAAAAATTGGCTGAGCAATTGAATAATTCTCCTGAATTAGCACGTAAGTTTGGGATGGAATCTGGTGGAATTACATGGAAACAAATAGAGAAATATCGACGTGCAAATAAGTTAACTTGGCATGAATTGAATGATGTAAAGATAGTGCAACTTGTACCAACAGAGATCAACAGCAAATTTGGACATCTTGGTGGAGTAGGTGAAATCAATGCAGGAGCGTTTATGCCAAATGGATTTGCTAGTAAACAATAAAGGAGATATATATAATGAAAATAAATGATGCAATTTTTGGCGAACTTGAGTTTAATAATTATGATTGGATTGGATATAAAAACATTGAGTTTTTGGGAACGAAGTTAAGGTGGCGTTAATAGTTAGGGGAGAAGATGATGGTCAGTTTGAGGAAGAACAATATATGGCATATAATTTTTTAATAGAAAGATGGCAACAATTACAACAAAGTATTTTGGAGCCTATATTAGATTATTATAAACAAAAAAGATATGAACTTGGTTACGATGTTGAATCTAACGAAAATTATCCTTTAATAGAAACAGTTACTCAAATTCTCGAAAAAATAACCTTAGCTGGAATTTTTGTTCCAGATAATGACCTTATCGACTTTCTTGATATCGGACTTACGTTTGACTGTACATGGGATATGGAAAATGGATTAGGCCTTTGTCTTGTGAAAGGTGAAGTAACTGAGGTAGGTTATCAGGACGTTGTACTTTAAACTTTGGAGCCTATTTTTATAGAGACAATAAAATTGTTTTTTTAGTCATTCGGAATATATGGGCTGATTGAATTAAGGTATAGTTGAAGTGTACAAAAAAAGAAAAGGTCATTTTGAAGTACGCACTCCATGATGGTTGTACCATCATGGAGTACTATGTGCAATGATAGAATAGAAAACGAAATACGAGCTTAGGCGAGATGACATTTTACTGTGCGACGAATACAAAGACATGGAATGGACATAAAACTAACGAACTCGTACAAACTCGTAATTTTTAACGTAGTAGTTGTCACGACATATCAAAGGTGTCATACTGTCGCCATAAAACTTACAAATTTAATGCTACTTAAAAACACATGAACTTAAAGCACTTGATTGTCAATTAAAGGCAACAAGTGCTTTTTTGTGTTTTAGCGTAGAAATTTAAAAGAGTACTATAATTTTATAAATGCATTAAGTGTTAAATTTTTATTGTTGTTTTATAGATTGTAATGGCTATGTACAGTGTATGACGATAGTAGAGGAAAAATAAAGGGTTGTGTTATTTTTTGAAGTCATCGTACAGTGTGTTGTAACGGATGCATATTACGCACAAGTTAGCCGCAAAAAACGGGTAAACGTTACAGGGATTGTAATTGCTGTAACGGGAGGGAGTTTGATATGGAAGGGAAAGTTGTTGGTTATGTACGAGTTTCAACAGAAGGACAAGTGCGTGAAGGTTATAGCTTAACGTATCAAGTTGAAGAAATCGAACGGTACTGCACTGAAAATAAACTACAACTGCTTCACATATACGAAGATAAAGGAATTAGCGGAGCGACAGTAGATGAAGATGGATTAACAGTTGAACGTGAAAGCTTACAAGAACTATTGTCAGATATGGCATATCAACAAGTGAAGCACGTGATAGTACTCAATACATCTCGGTTATGGCGCTCTGATATGGCAAAAGTGTTAATACAACGAGAGCTAAAGAAACATGCGGTTGATGTGAAAGCAATTGAACAACCGAATTATAGTATATATGCACATGACCCTAATGACTTTTTAGTAAATGGCATGTTAGAACTATTAGATCAATATCAACGTCTTGAAATTGCATTAAAACTAAGTCGAGGCAGAAAGAAGAAAGCAGAACAAGGTGGATATGCAGGTGGCGGTGTGATGTTTGGTTACAGGGCAAATAAAGGACAAAAAGTGTTAGAAGTGGATACTAATAAAGCAATCGTTGTACGTAGACTATTTGAGCTACGACACTTTTTTAAGCATTGGTCACTTACTCAATTGGCAGAAAGACTGAATATGGAAGGCTATTGTACACAGAAAGGGAAGCGGTTTACGAAAGTACAAGTGAAACGCATGTTAGACCGAGAGAACTTTTATCGAGGGGTATATACATACGGGCAAATACAAACAAATGGGAAACATCCAGCAATTATATAACAGTCTTACTTAAAAAAATCGCTCATTTTACTATATGTACTTATGAAATTATGAAAATGGATAGGCTTGCGTACCTATGCGCATCGGAAGATGAACGCTCGAACTAAGGTTGCCGACATTTTTATATATGACTAAATCATTGAATAGAGGGATGAGTTATGCATAATAGGCAGAACTATTTGTATGTAGGAGTAGATTTACATAAGGAGCATCATACGGCTGTTATTATTAATTGTTGGCAAGAGAAATTAGGAGAAATAAAATTTGATAATAAACCATCTGCATTTTCGAAGTTTTTATTAGAAGTAGAGACATATGTGTGTGATGGGATAACTGTTGTATTTGGTTTAGAGGATGTTGGTGGTTATGGAAGAGCGTTAGCGAAATATTTAGTAGATCATGAACAAATAGTGAAAGAAGTAAATCCGGCTTTATCATTTTTAGAACGAAAAAGCCAAGTGATGATACAAAAAAATGATAGTTGGGATGCGGAATGTGTAGCACGCATACTGGTAAACAAATTTAATCAATTGCCAGATGCAAAGCCAAACGATTTATTTTGGTCGATACAACAACTAGTATCAAGAAGGAATGCATTAGTAAAAGCACAAAGTGCGTTAAAGAACCAACTACATATTCAATTAAACCATCATTATCCAAGTTATAAAAAGTTTTTCTCAGAATTAGATGGGAAAACAGCATTAGCGTTTTGGCAGCAATATCCGTCACCCTCTTGTTTAGAGGGGGCGAATATAAAGCAATTAACAGCTTTTTTATTAGATGTTAGCAACAATACATGTTCAGTAAAGAAAGCAAGCGACATATTAAAACTTGTAAAAGAAGATGGACAAACAATGAAAGAGTATCAAGAAATGCGAAACTTTTTAGTAAGAAGTATTGTACGGGAGATTGAGTTTAAAAAGAAGGAAATGAAATACATCGAAAGAGAATTAAAACAGCTAGTAAATCTACTAGATTATCAATTAGAGACGATGCCGGGAATAGAACTTGTGACGGCATCAGCATTAATAGCTGAGATAGGAGATATAAGACGATTTCTAAATGCCAATAAATTAGCACGATTTGCGGGGATTGCGCCTGTTTACTTTGGTTCTGGTGGGAAAGGTAAGACACATAAAAGCAAACAAGGAAACAGGGCGTTACACGCTTTATTTTATAATTTAGCTGTACAGCAAGTGCAAGTAGCGAAAGGAAGTAAGTTACCTAGAAACCCAGTGTTTCATGCATACTATCAAAAGAAGCTTAAAGAGGGCAAAACCAAAGGACAAGCATTGGTATGTATTATGAGAAGACTTGTAAACATTGTATATGGCATGATGAAATATAAAACAGCTTATGAATTGCCGGTAGTGGAAGAAAAAGAAGTAGTTTAATAAGGTTTACATGGTTTGTTTTTTTATTGTGAGGGTTTAAGATTACAACATAGGGTACGGGTAACGCTGTTCATAGATCTGAAATTGACGAAGTAATTAAAAATAATTACGATAAAGACGGAAACTTGATTAATAGATCAATTGTTCCTAAGGGATATGATAGTGTTGAAGATTTCTTAAAACAAGTAGATGATACTACCATCAAAGAATTTGGGTATGATAGTGTTGAAGAATTTAAATCAGTGGTAGGATATGTTGATGACTTTTTAAACGCTTCACCTAAAAATAATATAATTAATAAAGGATTGGCAGGAGGAACACATGTGCAGGGTGTAGACTATGATGTGTTAGGTTTTCCTATTTTTAAAGGAGATAACTTAAAATTTACGTTAAAATTAAAGGAAGAATATTATGTTATGAAAGATACAGATCAGTTTAAAGAGTGTACAAGGATATTAAAAAAGGCAATTGAAGAAGGTAAAGTACCAAGGGAACTTTTTACTCCACAACAGCTTAATCAGATTGAAAAGGGGAGAGCAAGAATAAAGGGGCTTACTTGGCACCATCATCAGGTTCCTGGAAAGATGCAATTAGTATTAACAGATATTCATGGGGTTAACCATCTTGGTGGAAATAAATTATGGGGAGAGGGTATTAGATGAGAAAAGATTTAGAGTGGGAATATGCTGATGCAGAAGTATCAGAAACTAAGATTAAAGAAATTGGATTACAATTAGGCTTCCAGTTACCTCAAGATTATATTGATTGTGTAAAAATAAATGGAGGTGCGAGTGTATTACCAGAAGAATTTAATGTAGGCAATGTAGAGCGTTGCTTTGGTAGTTTATTTAGTTTTGATGAGGAAAGTAGTGAGTACATTATTAAAAAGTATGAAATATACAAACCTACGCTTCCGCAAAAGATTTTCCCTATTGCAATTGATCCAGCTGGAAATTTAATATGTTTAGATTATAAAAATAATACAGAAAACCCAATTGTAGTTTTTTGGGAGCATGAGAATGCTGGCGAAAAAGAAATGTTAATGCGTCAAGAAGGTCTAATAGAAGCGCAAGTAGAAGAACTGGCAAGAGAAAATGTATTTTACATTGCTGATACATTTACTGATTTTTTAAGTGAATTACACGATTGAAAAATATAATGATGAATGAAAAATAAAGTTTATGTGAAGTGGATAGAAAAAATAATAGGGTGTTTGAAAATAGATACTCCATGATGGTTGTACCATCATAGAGTGTTATGTGCAATGATAGAATAGAAAATAAAGTACGAGCTTAGGCGAGATGACATTTTACCGGGTGATAAATATAAACACATGGAATGTATATTAAACTAACGAACTCGTACAAACTCGTAAGTTTTAATATAGTATTTGTCATGATGTACAAAAGGTGTCATACTGTTACTACAAAACTTACAAATTTACGCTACTTAAAAATATATGAACTTAAAGCACTTGATTGTCAACTAAAGGCAACAAGTGCTTTTTTGCGTTTTAGGATAGAAATAGGTAGACACATTATAATTTTATAAGTGCACGAAGTATTAAATTTTTATAGATTGTAATGGCTTTGTACAGTGTATAACGAGAGTAGAAGAAAAAATAAAGGGTTGTATTATGTTTTGAAGTCATCGTAAAGTACGTTTTAACGGATTTACGTTACGAACACGTTATCCGCAAAAAAACGGGTTAACGTTACAGGGACTCAAATTACTGTAACGGGAGGGAATTTATGATGGGAAAGAAAGTAGTTGGTTACATACGAGTTTCAACGGAAGGACAAGTACGTGATGGGTATAGTTTAGCGTATCAAGTAGAAGAGATTGAACGTTACTGTAACGAAAATAATTTAGAACTACTTCGTGTGTATGAAGATAGAGGATTAAGCGGAGCGACTGTTGATGAAGAGGGATTAACAGTTGAACGTGATGGACTACAAGAGCTATTGTCGGATATGGCGTATAAACAAGTAAGCTATGTTGTTGTGTTGAATACATCACGATTGTGGCGCTCTGATATGGTGAAAGTATTAATACAACGAGAACTAAAGAAACATGAAGTAGATGTGAAGGCAATTGAACAATCAAGCTATAGTATTTACATACATGAGCCAAATGACTTTTTGGTGAATGGCATGTTAGAGCTATTAGACCAATACCAACGACTTGAAATTGCATTGAAGCTAAGTAGAGGTAGAAAGAAGAAGGCTGAACAAGGTGGATATGCAGGTGGTGGTGTATTGTTTGGCTACAAGGCAACAAAAGGACAAAAGGTGTTAGAAGTAGATGGTGAGAAAGCAGTAGTTGTACGTAGACTATTTGAATTACGACACTTTTTTAAACATTGGTCACTTACGCAATTGGCAGAACAATTGAATGTGGAAGGCTACTGCACAGCGAAAGGTAAACAATTTACGAAAGTACAAGTGAAACGCATGTTAGATAGAGAGAATTTTTATCGTGGCATGTATAAATACGGAAAAATACAAACAAAAGGACAACATGCAGCAATTATTTTATAAATTCACTTAAAAAATTAGCTCATTTTACTATACATACTACTAGAGTGATGAAAAATGGATAGGCTTGCGTACCTATGCGCATCGGAAGATGAACGCTCGAACTAAGGTTGCCGACATTTTTATATATGACTAAATCATTGAATAGAGGGATGAGTTATGCATAATAGACAGAACTATTTGTATGTAGGAGTAGATTTACATAAGGAGCATCATACGGCTGTTATTATTAATTGTTGGCAAGAGAAATTAGGAGAAATACAATTTGAGAATAAACCATCTGCATTTTCGAAGTTTTTATTAGAAGTAGAGACATATGTGAGTGATGGTTTATCAGTTGTATTTGGTTTAGAGGATGTTGGCGGTTATGGAAGAGCATTAGCGAAATATTTAGTAGATCATGAACAAGTAGTGAAAGAAGTAAATCCAGCTTTATCATTTTTAGAACGAAAGAGCCAAGTGATGATACAAAAAAATGATAGTTGGGATGCGGAATGCGTAGCCCGTATACTAATAAATAAGTTAAATCAATTACCAGATGCAAAGCCAAACGATTTATTTTGGTCGATACAACAACTAGTGTCAAGAAGGAATGCATTAGTAAAAGCACAAAGTGCATTAAAGAACCAATTACATATTCAATTAAACCACCATTATCCAAGTTATAAAAAGTTTTTCTCAGAGTTAGATGGAAAAACAGCATTAGCATTTTGGGAGCAATATCCGTCACCCTCTTGTTTAGAGGGGACGAATATAAAGCAATTAACAGCTTTTTTATTAGATGTTAGCAACAATACATGTTCAGTAAAGAAAGCAAGTGAAATATTAAGGCTTGTGAAAGAAGATGGACAAACAATGAAAGAGTATCAAGAAATGCGAAACTTTTTAGTAAGAAGTATTGTACGGGAGATTGAGTTTAAAAAGAAGGAAATGAAATACATCGAAAGAGAATTAAAACAGCTAATAAATCTACTAGATTATCAATTAGAGACGATGCCGGGAATAGAACTTGTGACTGCATCAGCATTAATTGCAGAAATTGGGGATGTAAGACGATTTCTAAATGCCAATAAATTAGCACGATTTGCGGGGATTGCACCTGTTTACTTTGGTTCTGGTGGGAAAGGTAAGGGACATAAAAGCAAACAAGGAAACAGGGCGTTACACGCTTTATTTTATAATTTAGCTGTACAACAAGTGCAAGTAGCGAGAGGAAGTAAGTTACCTAGAAACCCAGTGTTTCATGCATATTATCAAAAGAAACTTAAAGAGGGGAAAACAAAAGGACAAGCATTGGTATGTATTATGAGAAGGCTTGTAAACATTGTATATGGCATGATGAAATATAAAACAGCTTATGAATTGCCGGTAGTAGAAGAAAAAGAAGTAGTTTAATAAGGTTTACATGGTTTGTTTTTTTATTGTGAGGGTTTAAGATTACAACATAGGGTACGGGTAAAAATCCAGAAATAGTGAAGTTTACAGAGGAACAATTATCTACGAAACCTCTATATTCTAGAGATCCTGAAAAATGGCAGAAAAAAGGTGGGAAAATCGGAAATTAACGAGGAAGGAATATGGACTTATATTGATTGGGAGATCCCTCCAAATCAAGTTTCTTATCCTGGAGGTTTTCCGGACTTTAAATCTGCTGGGTTGGTAAGACAAGAAGTTCCGATAGGTGAATTTAATAGATATGATATTGACTTTGCTAAGGCTGATGAATTAGCTCCAAACGGACCGAAATTAGATGAAAACACATGGCACCATCATGAAGATTTAACAACAATGCAAGAAGTTAATAAAGAGATGCACAGAAGATTTCGACATATGGGTGGAATGTCATTAGCTAAGAAGTTAAAAGATTAAATGGGAGTGAAATAAATGAATTTAAATGCTTTTGGTAAAGCAGCAGAAGAATCGATTGAAGAATTAGAAGAGTTTTTAGGATTTTTACTTCCGGAAGATTATAAAGAATTTTTAAGTAAATATAACGGAGGTACTTCGAAAGTTAGATATAGTAAATTTTTTGTTAAAGAATTAAATCATGAAATTCCTTTAGATGTTTTGTATGGTATAGGTGTAACAAGAACTTTGGATTTAAGTGAAGGCTATGAAGAGTTTGAAGAAGATATGTTACCGAACAGTTTAATAATAGGAGATGATCCGGGTTCAGGATTAATTGTACTTATTACAGATTCTGAAAACTATGGTGTGTATTATTGGGATCACTCTTTTTATTTCCCGCAATCTAGTGAAGAAGAAAATACGTATAAAATAGCTGATAGCTTTAAGGATTTTATTAATGGATTGAAGAATCCTTAATCATTAACTTTTGTATATTGTAATTAATAATTAAGAGGTTAAGCAAATATACGAAATGAATTACAGTGACTTTATAAATACTAAAACTATACTTTACACATGAGAATGTCAAAAGTTGTGGTGCGTGGTTAAAGATAACAAGCATATATGTAGATGAGTAAAAAATAAAGTATATTTGCAGTGGAAAGAAAAAGAATAGGCTGTTAGAAAGTACGTACTTCATGATGGTTGGACCATCATAGGGTACAATGTGCAATGATAGAATAGAAAACAAAGTACGAGCTTAGGCGAGATGACATTTTACCGAGCGATAAATATAAACACATGGAATGTATACTAAACTAACGAACTCGTACAAATTGAAAATGAAAAAATAAGATTTATTAATAATTTAACTGGTAAATAATTGAAACATCTAAAAAGAATTTAAGAACCTGATTACAATATATCTTAAAAAGTGAGCCTGATTTATTACTATTAGAACATAGAAAAATTGGAAAGGAGGATTAATATGGAAAGTCCAGGAGCTGTTTCTCTTTGGTTTGGAAATTGTACTAGCAAAATGGTGTTAAGAAAGTATGTAGAAATAAAATATGATAATGAAGGGAACAGGATTCCTTCGCGTTTTATGACTGATTTTCAAATAGATTTCATTGAGTATAACCAAGACTTATTAGAATGTACATATAATGAACATGTTACATCTTCTTTGTCTGAATTACTACAGAATGCTTCGTATTCTGAATCAATTATAAGTGAACTTATAGACTTTTATGGTGAAAGTTTAGAAGAACAATACAATACTGTCATTAGGTTATATGATTTTGAGTATGAAGAACTTGTTGAAGAAGCAAAACTGGATGGTAGGAACTTTAAGTATATAGGATCGGTAATTTATGAAGATTAGAAATTTAATGTAATGGTATTGAAGGACTTTAAAATGATATCGGGAGTTTCTAAGTTAGGAAGATGAAATATTAAAGGAGGTTTCACAGATCTTATAAACAATGTATTTATACCTTCGACATAGTAGTCCTGCAAATACATATTCGGATATGAATTACTTTATTTTTACTGTATATACGGAGAGTTATATGCTAAGTATGAAAGGGGCGATTATTAATGAACATACTACATAACATCAGTGATATGTATACAATTGATAATAAAGAACCTCCTTCGAAAGAAGAAATTAAAGCGCTTCAGCATTTCTCAGTAATAGATGTGCCTACAGAATATATAGAAATGATTCAGCTAGCTTCAAATGTTGAAATTAATGTTAACGGCCAAATGTATATTAGGATATGGGGAGCTTCGGATTGCATAGAAATGAATGAAGCTTATAAAGTGCAGAATTACCTTCTTCATTCACTCGCAATTGGTGATGATGAAGGTGGGGGTGGATTAATTTATCTACAAGGTAAAGATGGTTTTGGTATATATTATAACAGTTTTGGAAATTTGGACATGGAGGATGCGGTTAAAATTGCACCATCTCTAACCGAGTTATTAGTAAATAATGTTGGTGTGAATATCTTATTAGACATTTGAAAACATGTAGAGACTTTGGCGTTATAGTTCAAAGAAGGGGAAAGAAAGTATGAGTACAATACAAATTTCAAAAGAGATTCGTTCAGCTATAAAAAGCGGTAATCTTGAAAAAGTCGTTGAATTAATTGGCTCTAATATAGAAGTGTTACATATGATAACCCCTTTTGGAACGTGGCTTCACGTTGCTGCTTCTAGAGGGGAATTAAATATAGTAAAAAAATTAATAGAGCTTGGTTTAAATGTAAATGCGTTAGGTGGCGTATATGGTGGTGGAGCGTTAAATGTAGCTGCTTCCAAAGGACATATTAGCGTAGTAAAATATTTGTTGGCTTGTGGGGCGGAATTGGATATAAGTGATCCAATAAAAAATCCATTGTTTGGAGCAATAAGTAATGGAAATCCTGATATCGCAAAACTTTTAATCGAAAGCGGAATAGATGTTGATGTTAAATATAGCGGTGAGTCAATTAAGGGTATGGATGCATTAGCTTTTGCAAGAGAACAAGGACAAGTGGAGATTGTTAAGGTAATAGAAGAATGGACTTCTACTATAACTGAAACAAGTGATAGTAACCAAGATTATCATAATGAAATTTTAGAGCAAGTTACTAAACAATTTGGTGCGATTCAAAATACAATCAGTGAGATTGTTCCTGGGAGTAGAGTGTCAGTCAATATTCATGTTATTCCTGCTTCAATGAATCAAGATTTTGTAACTCTTGTAACGACAGGTATGAGTGATGAGCCTATGGGTTACTCAAGTGAAGACAGTGAATTTAAATATGCAGAATTATTATTGAAATTACCTTCAAGTTGGATAATTGGGAAAGAGAATATGAAGGATCAAAACAACTATTGGCCCTTTGCATGGTTAAGAAAATTAGCTCATATTCCACATGTATATGGCGGGTGGCTCGATGAAGGGGTAATTCTTCCAAATGGGGAACCTCCACAACCATTTGCGGCGAATACAAAGTTATCATGTATAATGGTATGTCGTTCTCAAGAATTGGGACTACATACAATCCAAGGTAAAGAGGGACGTATAAATATTTATACCCTCGTTCCTATTTATGAAGAGGAAAGAACTCTTGTGTTAAAAAAGGGGCATGAGTACCTGCTTAATAAAATGAGTGAACATGGTATTACAGATGTTTTAGATATAAACAGGATAAATGTTGGTTTATAGAAAGAGTTGTAGATGCCAATTTGAAATAAAGTCGTGACGTTTTAAAGAATGTTACGATGTTCTAAAGTTTGTTTAGATCCTGTTTTACAGGGTTTTTTTATTAAACTAAGGAGCAGTTTCGGTGCAAAAGGATTTTACAATAATAACATCGAATTTATTAAGTAAAGTATAGGGCATTATTGTAATTTGTTTTCTAATAGCTATAGGGAATACAGCAAAGATATATTTATGTGAGGTAAAGAAAAAATAACAATATCTATTATTAATATTCTTGGCTTAGTTGGTTGGTAAACAACCAGATACAAAAGAATACATATAAAGTATGAATAGGGATGTAGTAAAAATGACAATGATACAATTTAATTCTTATCATCAAAAAGGAGAGATAAAGAGAAATTTAGAACTTATTAACTTAGAACATAAAAAAATTAGAGAGTATGTAAATTTTGATGTATGTTCTTTTGAGCAATTAGATGAATTTCAAGTAGGATACAGCATTGACACCGATGGAAACTCCCTTGTAACCGATGAGGAAGATACTTGGGATGCAAATTGGATTGTTATTGCATATGAAACTATGTGTGGAGATCCAATTATTATTGATTTAAATGAGGAAGGATATCCTATATCTTCAATCATGCACGGAATGGACAGTTGGAGTGGTGGCGATTTTCTTGCAGATTCCATGGACTCATTTATTAATTTTATGAAAGATATAGGTGATTTTCTTACTGAGAAACAAGTGTTAGAAGGTAAAAGAATGATACAAACTAAAGAATTAGAAATATTGCTAAATGAGTTTTTGGAAAGAAATAAATTTACTGATTTTGAAATATGGCACTCTTTATTAAGTCCATTATTTGATATTGCAGAAGAATATGAGCAAACAATGGAGATAAAAGTAAAAAAGATGAAGGAAGAAGGAAAGAAAATAACGGAAATTGCCCACATGCTTAATATAAAACCTAAAGAAGTGTATGAGTATATTAAGAAAGTTTAATAGCAACTCTTCAATTTTAAGAGAATAATCAGGCACGATGATGGAGCGATACAGCCAGAAAATGCTCGAATTTTTATAAAGCCGAAACAAAAAATCTGCTGAAGAAGAATCTATTTTGATCAATCTTTTTTCAAAATGGATTCTTTTTATTTATGGTAAAACTTAGGATTAAGAGTTGTTTTTGATTAGACTTTAGGGCATTGGGGCTTCGAGGCAGCTCTGCATGAGTAAAGATACTTACAAAAAATCAATGAAATTCAAAAGAATATCCATAAGTGAATACAGTGTGGAGAAGGGGAATGAAGGACGACGGACGAGAAAGGTGGCTACAGGGATGAAGTATGGTGAAAATACTAAGTTAGTTGAGGAAGTTATCGAGTATATACAAAAAAGAAGCTTATTTGATAGGGATGATATAAAGTTACATCAATTATTACATGACATTGAAATGATTCATGATTTTGATAAAGCACAGGAATTGGCTTGGTCTCAAGATTTGGATGTTACCCAAATCGTTTGGGATGATATGAAATCGGATGAAAGTGCAAAATTATTAGAAGGAACTTATAACCCTAATATGGAATCAAAAAAAGATATGTTATATGAAGTTTTTGCTGATAACTATAATTATTATCAGGAGTTTATTTCTATTGATCATATAAATATTCTTGAAGAAGTAGAAAGAGATCTTGAGATGTGTGCACTAAATCGTTTAGTAAATGGAAAAGTGGATAATTTTTATGAAAAGGTATTTAAGGTGTATAAAATGGGAGGATGGCCTTGTGGATGGAACGGTGAGTACATGAAAGGGAAAATGATTGTCTACTTACCAAATGAAAAATGAAGACTTACATACCGACATACTTTATGAATTTAATGAACTCTATTGCGAAACGATTATAGAGAGATGACAGGCGATATGTTTAAATATATTGATAGTTTAGGAGGGATTATTAAATGATTAATCTATTTAATATTCCAGATTTGATAGAAAATTCAGCAGCGAGTGATATTGAAATTCAAGCAGTAGAAAATCGCATGAATGTTACATTACCAAATGTATATAAGGGTTTATTGAGATGTGCAAATGGCTTTTCAATCGGTGGTGGGTTACTTATTTATGGTACGGAGCATATTGCAGAAAGGAACGAGGTTTGGGAAGTAAATGAGTATGCGATGGGGTATGTCTCAATTGGTGATGACGGTGGCGGTAATGTATTTTTAATGGCTCAGCATGCAGAGGAAAAAGGGGTGTTAGTAATTGGTTCTGGGGATATGAATCCAAGCCATGCTACTGTAATTACCGCTGATTTTAAAAAATGGGTAAATAGTGGTTGTGTAAGTGAAATAGAACAGAAAACGATAAATAATTCGTCTGATATTTGTAATATAGTGTTAGTGAAAACTCCTAGTGAAGGTTTGAAAGATTTAATAAGAATAAAGAGCGTATTAGGGCTTGAGATTGCCGCGGTAGATTTGCTAAAGGGTTCAAAAAATCTTCCTTATGTATTAGTAGAGAGATTTCCATACGGTAAGGCGAAAAAACTCATTGGAAAATTAGCAATTGATAGTACTATACTGAGTATAGAAGTGGCTGGAAAAAACAGTTAATATTAGAGGGTAACTTTCATATGATTAGAGAAATCGATATGGATCCAAGAGAGTAAACAGGGAGAGTTAAACATGATCATAAATGATGTGGTTTTTGGTGAGATTGAATATACATATGGATGGGTTAAGGACATTACCGTTGAATTTTGTGGAAAAGAAGTTGAAATAGCATTGATAGTTAAAGGTGAAAAAGACGGTAAGTTTGATGAAGAACAATATATTGCTTATAATTCATTATTGCAAAATTGGGAACAATTGCAGCAAGTTTTTTTACAAGCGATTTTAGACTATTACAAGCAAGAGCGTCAACAATTAGGATATGATATTGGATTTAATGAAAATTATCCGCATATTGAAACAATTGATCAGTTACTTAATAGGATCACTTTAGTTGGAATTGTAGTCCCATATGGAGATATTAATAAAGAGCGAGATATTGGGATAACTTTCGATTGTACATGGGATACAGAGAATGGACTTGGGCTACGTCTATTAAATGAAAAAGTAACTGAAGTGGGGTATCAAGACGTTGCCATTTAACTTTTAATCTAAGGAGTGAAAAAGTAGTATGAAAGAATTTGAGGAAAAGTTTAGTGAATTGCAATCGGATATGATATCTATATGTATGGAATATGTTGAAGACAGGGCCGATAAAGTATATGTGTATGCTTCATGTGAAGAAGACGTTATTTCAAGCAGCTTCTTTTATTTGATTAATAATAAGTATGTAGAGTGTCATAAAGTGAATGATGCATTGGAAGATGGAGACGGAAAATATGATGTGTCTCCAAAAAGAATGTTTATGGTACTTCGAATACTATGTGAAGATATCGAAAAAATCGAAGAATTATGTAAAGAATATGAAAGAGATATGCCAACAGAGATGAAGTTAATTTATGATACTGAGAGTGGAAGGTTTAAAGCTGAATACAAGTATGATTTAATATATACTCATGACGAGATTAAAACGGCCGATCATATTGCTGATGAGTGGTTTGAAGAAGTGAAAAATAATAAGCTTTAAAAGGGGTTACAGTAATTTCAGAACAAAATATCGAACAGGAGGTTAATTAATATGGAAAAAGGAATGAATAAGTTGTATAGAGAAATAGCCGAGACAGTTAATGAAATGATTCCGGAAGAATGGGGAAAATTCTATTTTTATGCTCAAATATCTGAGACAGGTGGAGGAACTTACTTTTTCTATAACACACCCCAGGATGAACAGAACTATAAGTATAGTTTAGAAATTGCTTATGAATACGACATTGATAAAGAGTACTATAAACTGAAGGGTAGAACTTTATTTGAGTTAAGTAATAAACTAAGGAAGGTTTTTAATGATAATCAACAAGAACTGTGGTACTCTTTTACACTATCTCTTGATAGCAATGGAAAGCTGAAGGTGCATTATGATTATACCAATTGGTTCGATACTGATTATAGTTTTGGTGACCAGTTAGTTATTTGGGAGTATAAATACTTAGGAACAGAACCAGATGATAGTGAAAGTAAAGATTTAATTAGCAGATATTTAGATGAGTATCCAGATAATCCAATTTAGTTAAATAGAGCAGGATAGAAATACTCAGTTGACCAGATACAAAGAGGTAAGACTATAGAAAAAACAGAAAAAAGAAGTGGAAAATATTATGTTATAAAAGAGATAAATTAGATTGGGGAGCATGCAAGGATATTAAAATGGACAATTATAATTCGTAACGAGTAAATAGGAGGACATAGTGAACAAGAAAAGGCAGTTACTTCAACAAGTAAAAGTCGTGATACATAAGTTGGAGAAAGACTATGTTAAAGATATTAATAGTGGCATTTTACAATTAATATATAAAAGATATAAGAAGGCATTAGAAATATTAGAGAATAACGAGGATATTAAGGGAATAACCATTGTGGGTGGTGTGCGTGCGTATATGGACAGTTACAATGACTATCCACATGCGCTATTAGAAGAATTACATAAGGCTGAAACGATAATTAAAGAATTAATTAACAGATAGTGATAGAGGAAAAGTATGAAGAGGAAAGCTAACTTTTTAAACTAGATAAAAATAATGCAGGGGGACTCTATGGAAAGTGAGGAAAAAGCGATAAAAATCTATGATTTCATTAAAAATGGTGATATAGAACAAGCGAAAGAGATAATTATTACTGATAAAAGTTTGCTTGATTTTGTAACGCCTTATGGAACGTGGCTACATGTTTCGGCTAGAGCTGGTGAACTGGATATGATAAAATTTCTTGTTGAATCTGGTCTGGATATTAACCTTAATGAAGGTGTACCAAAGTCAGCGCCTATTGCACATGCAGCTAGTGAAGGTGAAATTGGTATTGTAGAGTACTTATTTGATAATGGTGCAATATTAGATGTTAGTGACCCAAATAGAAATCCACTATTTGCAGCTATTTATGGCGGACACCTTGATATTGTAAAGTTTCTCATTAAAAATGGTCTGGATATAAATATCAAGTATACAGAGAAGACTATGAAAGATATGGGAGCTTATGAATTTGCTATTGAAAGAGGACAAACAGAAATTGCTGAATATTTAAAAATTTATACTTAAGGTGGAAGCCATATATTGATTTAATAGAAAAGTATGGAACACCACATATAATGAATGTTTCGGGTTTGTGCCTTTTCTTGGATTAGGCGGATTAGAAAAGTTGAAAACTAATGATCATATTAATTTAATTACCCAATTCATTTAAAAGGAGAAATTTATATGGACTCTCAATCTGAGGTTAAGAGATTATATAGTTGTAGATTTTTAAAAATCAATCGGAATGTGAAGAGTTTGATAATATATTAGAAAACTTAGCAGATTGTACTGATGAGAAGCTTATTAAAGAGTTGTGTATAGTATTTGAGGATGAAACACAAGCGGAAGAAGTTATGTTTGGTTTAGTTCATTTTATTGAAAGTTTTGAAATGGAAAAATATCTAACAGAGATGCCTAAAGCTTTACCAAAAATGGTTGAGAGTGCAAAAGAGTGGGCAATTCTACTAAACATAAGAATTTTAAATAGTGATTTATGTAGAAGTGAGTATGCTAAAGTGCTTGTAGGAATGAATCATGATATACAACTAACGGTAATTGATTTACTTAATGAAATTATTGCTGATGACCCTAAAAGATTTGAGAGCACTGCCAATGAGGTTCTTAGTCAATTACAGGGAGTTAATAAAAATAAATAAAAGTGAGAAATGAGTACATAGATGAAAAATAAATGAGAATTGTAGAAACAGTGGAAAGGCAATGTGAATGATATATATTTACAAATATAAGATAACTGTAGCGACCATTTGTATTATGGATAAAACTGAGAACACCCTAGCGAAGAGCTAGGGTGTTTGTATTATATAGTTTCACCATATGCTTCCGAATTAGGAGCAGGAGTAATCAACGAATCCTTTGTCGCGTTTACTATAATAGAATGTAGGTGTTTAACATTTAAATATATGAAGAAAAACAATTAAGCTTTTATTTTATTTAAAATGGATACTCTATTAGTAGTGAATAATAAATAATTTTGCTTTACTGTCTTAATTAAAATACGATCAGTTGTACCATATGCTGTTCCAATTCGGATTGCGCTTTTTCTTCAACACCAGCATATGTATTATCTTCAGTTACCTCAGTGATTTCACATAATGGAATATGAATTTTAGAGAATTGCCATGAAATAATTAGTTCGTCTTTTGTTTTTTCAACATTAATACCTAACATGTTACCAAGACCTTTCTATATTAAGATTTTACTCTTTCAATTTTATTATACAAATTTACAGATTTTATTTCTATTTTTTTACAGGAATTATACAAATAACAACGAGATAAATGTTCATAATTACTTTCATTCTTATTATAACGAATTCTACAATAGAAGACAGAACGTATATTTGGTATAATCAAAACATACTATATGAAATGATGTACATGAGTTTGAAATTCATGTAATAAGGTAAGTACTACATAACAATAACTAATATTTAAAGTTCTCGTACCTATAGGATTCAGTTCATGTTATACAAATCAGTTGTTAGAAAGGAAAAGATGTAATGAATCAAATTTCATTTGAAGATTTATTTGAAGAAGAAAAAGAAAAGGTGGAGGTAGCCGAGATACCCGTACCGTTATCGCCATTGCAAGAAGCTATTTTGGAATTACTTAATTCTGAAGAAATAAGTGCACTTGAGCTATGCGAACGATTAATACGATCTGGTAAAATACCCGATGAAAGATTCACTACGAATAAGCCGAAAGCCTTTGGACAAGTATGCTTAATATTAGAAGGGTTTGTTACAGAAGGAAAGCTTACTTTTATCAAAAATGATGAGAAAAGAGATAGGGTTTATAAATTGAATGAAGAAATTTTCAACATATAAGTTGTCCAGAATTAAATGAATGTTTTCTACGGAGCTAGTTCAGTAACCAAAGTAAAAAGGGGTATCAATCAAGAATGATTGATACCCCTTTTTGTTTTTTTACATCTTACATATTTACGTTTGAAACCGAGTCTTTCTCTATCAAGTTCTAAATGCATATTTTCGTAAGCATTTAGAAAACTGCTTTTTTCTTGTTACGTTTTACTTCAACTATACCAACTTCTTTTGCAGTCTCGACTGCCTTTTCATGTAGTGGCGCATATGAAATCCCCACAGTGTTTAGAAGCTTATTCATAGCGGATTTTGTTCGTTCTGGAGAATCCTGAATCGTATTTTTCACAATTTTATAGTTTTGAAAAAAAGTATATTAAAAAATGCACTAATAAATTATTCTCCTTTTATTTAGGCTGTTTTCGTATAGATTGTTGCTCTCTATCAACGAGTAAAAAAAGGGATATTCCACATACAACACGTTAATAACTTTCATCGCCGCTTGAAAAGATGGATGGAACGATTTCAAGGCGTTTGTACGTATTATTTGGATAGTCACCTCTACTGATATCGTTGGCTTGAGTTACATAAAAACTTAGCATTTGAAAATTGGATAGAGCAAATACTTATTTCAGCTTGCCAAAAATCTAAATATTTCACAGTTGAAGCATTAAGAAAAGATAAAAAGCATCATTAATCAGATGCTTTTTAGGTAGATTCAGTGGTTTATTGTTATTTAACTAATGGAGTAGTTTAGTTGAATAAGAAAAAAAGAGTAATGCGTATTTGACTTAAAATGCGATACAAAAATGAACTGTACAAGGATGACAATTCATTTAATAGGTAGGTATTATTTCACATTCTTTAGAGGGGAAATTACCTTGTTATAAAAAAATCTTTCCCATTTAGCTAACAAACCGTTCCCATTTTCACCACGTTGAATTTCAATTTCGTGTTTTTTATGAAATTCTGCTATTCGTTTATTATGCTCTTTGTGCAATTGATGGAGAGCTACTTGTTTCATTATTATCCCTCCTTTCGATTAACCATAATTATATATCCTGGGTTGATTATAGCAAAGTATTCTACACGTTTTGTAGATTAAATCTGCCTTTTAGTTTTAGCAGTAACAATCTTTGAGAAAACAGCCTTTATTTATGATGATCGCCGTAAGGTCATTGCCCAGAATAAAAGAGCACAAGCACTAACAGATGCACCTAATATACAAACTCCGTTCCATCCGTAGCTTGCATAAATGTTTGTGGAAAAAATTGCACCTGTAGCACTGCCGATAGAATAAAAAATCATATAACTAGCAGTGAGCCGACTTCGCGCTTCAGGACGCACTGTGAAAAGTATACTTTGGTTCGTGACATGTACAGCTTGCACAGCTAAATCTAAAAGGATAACGCCGATAACTAGTAGGAATAGAGAATGGTTCATTAATTTAATTAGGAGCCATGAAAGTAATAATAAGGATAAGGCTATGCCAGTAGTTCTTTCTCCGAATCCGCGATCAGCGAGTTGTCCGGCCTTAGTGGCAGCTAATGCACCAGCAACTCCAGCAAGACCAAATGCTCCGATAGCTGTATGTGATAGATTATATGGTGCAGCACTTAGAGGTAAAACTAATGAAGTCCATAAAATACTGAAGGAAGTAAAAATAAGCAATGCTAATATTCCACGAATACGTAAGATCCTTTCTTCTACAAATAATAAGAGAACAGAACGTAATAATTTACGATAGGTCATAGCTGTTTTTTTATGTTCAAGATTAGGTAAATTACGGTATAACAAACCAATTACGAAGAGCATAAGTACAGCAGAGGTAAGATAAACGGAACGCCATCCCGCTAAATCTGTTAATGTTCCAGCAAATGTACGTGCAAGTAGAATTCCTATTACGACACCGCTCGTGACGAAACCTACTATTCGCCCACGGTCTTTTGGGTTAGCTAAAATGGATGCGTATGCGACGAGTGTCTGCGTAACAGTCGCAAGAATTCCGACTAAGGCCATACCTATAAAAAGTACGGTACTTGAAGGAGCGACTCCGACCACAATTAAAGCGAAAACGGATAAAAGCATTTGAACAATGATAAGTCTTTTTTGATTTAACAAATCACCAAGTGGAACTAATAAAAGTAATCCGAGTGCATAACAAACTTGAGTAATCGTAATAACGACACCAATAGTTGAATGGTTGATCTTAAACGCATTTGATAAAGAATCAAGTAGAGGATGAGCGAAGTATATATTCGCCACAGCATCCCACAAGCTATTGAAAATAATAGAGTTATATAGCGGGGCATGATTGTATTGATAGGTGATTGGAACTGATCATTATTCTGTGTAAGAGCAGTTGTCATTTTTTCTTTAGTATCCATAATATCATCTCCTTTTGTTTTTAAAATAATGTACCGAACGGTATGTTATTTCGTGAGTCAAATATAATCAGGGATAAGTTGCTATGTCAAGTGAATTGTAAAATAAATTCAGTTTCTTTTGACATATCATTTATAATTTAATACGATATATAATATACTGATTAGTACATAAAAACGTGATTTATAATTTAGAAAACAGGTGAAAAAAGAGGAGGGATTAAATGGCCCGACTACGTGAATTTGATAAAGAAAAAGCTTTGGATGCTGCTATGCAACTTTTTTGGGAGAAAGGATACGCTACTGCTTCATTAAGTGATCTAACTGCTAAAATGGAAATACAAAGACCGAGTTAATATGCAGCATTTGGTGATAAAGAAGGGCTGTTTGAAGCTGCACTACGGAGATACACAAATATACATGCGGCTAGCATTCGAACAAAACTTCAAAAAGAACAATCTGTAAAAAAGGCCATTCGTACATTTTTTGAAAATATGGTGGAAGATGAATATAAAAGAGAATCAAATAAAGGCTGTTATTGTATTAACACAATGGTGGAGCTTGCTCCTCATAATGAAAAATTTGAAGTGTTGACTAGAGAACATCAAATGTATCTTTCAGTTATATTTCAAGAATTAATCGCCAAAGGTATTCAGTCAGGAGAACTGCAAAGTGATGTGAATGCTAAAGCATTGGCACAAACGCTAGTCACTTCATTAATTGGATTAACAGTGTTAATGAAATCTCGTCCAGAACGTTCAGTTGTAGATAATTCGGTATGTATCATATTATCGTTACTAAAATAAATGTAACAGAATCGTATTTCAATCAACTATGTCGATTATAGACACTTTTATTTATAAACTTTTAACTTTAAGCACTGAATTGTCTACGAAGGCAACAAGTGCTTTTTATTTTCGTGTAAATATGAGCAGGTGAATCATAATGGTTGTCTGCAACATATGAAGATTGTTGGAGACATTTGTAATTAGGCATCGGATAAGAGAGGAATGAAAACACTATATAAGCCCCTTCAAAGCCCCTTATAAGCACCTACCAAGTAATAAATCACTAAGAAAAAACAAAACAAAACAAAAACAAAAACAAAAACAAAAACAACTACAAGAACAAAACAAGCGCGAAAAAATAAAACCGGCGTAGTAGTAGTAAAAAAATTTGGAACTTGAATGCCAAAACCGTTACCTCATTCCTATATTTATATTGAAGGATTGGAATTTTCCTTTTTACTAGTAAAGAGCGGGAGGAAAACTGATGGCGGTGTACCGTAATGTGCAGGTGAACTTTTGGCAAGATGAATTCATATTAGATTTAACGCCAGAAGAGCGTTATTTTTACATATATTTGTTAACTGGTACGAAAACGAAGCAATGTGGTATTTACATATTGCCAAAACGTTTGGCAGAGCTTGAAACTGGTTACAGTATGGAAACTGTTGAGAAGTTATTGAACCGGTTTGTGGAATACGGGAAGATTTTATATGATGCGGAAACGAAAGAGTTATTCATTATAAATTGGTTACACTATAATCCTATTTTTAATACGAACATAGAGAAATGTGTATTACGTGAGCTGAAAATGGTGAAAAGTAAAGAGTTCCTACATAAGTTTTTGCGTAAATGTCTTGAAGAAGAATGCAAGATTCCGTTATTACTTCAGTATTTTGGTATGCCAGAGGAAGAGATTGATAGTAATTCACAACAAGTAATTATTCAAGAGAAGGAAGAGGTAGAAAGAGTAGAGGAGGTCACTCCGCATAGTGAAGTTTACAAGTTTTACGAACAAAATATTAGTAGTTTATCTCCATATATAGTGAAGGAATTAAAGGGATGGATGCAAAGAGTTTCAGGAGATAAAGTACTAGAGGCACTTAAAATTGCGTTTGAAAATAATAAGGGGACGTTCGCTTATGTAAAGGGGATTTTGAAGAATTGGTGTAAGAAAGGACGAGTAAGCTTCAATAAAGGAAAGGAAATAGTGCGTAAGAGAGAAGTATTCAGTTTGTATGATCCATAGCATGAGCAAGTAATGATTTCTTCTTTTCTAAAAGGTTCTTTCACAATAGAAGCGAATAGATTGAGAGAGGAGGGATTGTATGGAAGTCGTCATAAAAAAGAAACGAAATAGGGGAAAAAGAATTTTTATTTGGTCTAGTAGTATCGTTCTTTTATTAGTTATTTGTACAGCGATTTTTTTGAACATATATACGCTTAGTTCTATGCCAAAGATAGATGGAACGATAAAACTTGAGGATTTACAACATGCTGTTGCGGTGAAACGAGATAGTAAAGGTGTACCACATATTAAAGCGGAAAATGCGCATGATTTATATTTTTCGCAAGGATACGTACAAGCGCAAGATCGTTTGTTTCAAATGGATTTAAGTAGAAGACAAGCTTCTGGTATGTTAAGTGAAGTTGTAGGGGAAGCAGCTGTTGATCGAGATAAATTGTTTCGAACGCTCGGTTTACGGCGAGCGGCAGAAGCATCTGTTAGTCAATATGATGGAGAAGCGAAATATGCCCTGCAGTCATTTGCTGATGGGGTGAATACCTTTATACGTGAAGCGAAGGCCGAAAAGAAATTGCCAGTGGAGTTTACTCTATTAGGTTATGAACCTGCTGAATGGTCAATCGTGGATTCTTTAACGATTGGAAAGTATATGGCGTTTGATTTAGGCGGACATTGGCACGGACAGGCATTTCGATATTGGGCGCTGAAAAATTTACCGAAAGAGCAAGCAAATGAGCTATTTCCTACATATCCGAAAGATGCGCCTAGATTGCTAGCTGAACTGAAAAATACAAATGTGGACGTAGCACAAAGTTTTGCAAAAACGATCATTCCGCCTGAGTTTAACGGTAGTAATAACTGGGTCATAAGCGGTGAGAAGAGTGCGTCTGGTAAGCCAATTTTAGCAGATGATCCTCATTTATCTCTTGCGACGCCTTCTATTTGGTATCAATCGCAACTTGAAATGAAAGATTTAAATGTGAGTGGCGTTATTTTCGCAGGAGTACCAGGTGTTATATTAGGTCACAATGACAAAATAGCATGGGGCGTTACGAATACTGGTCCTGATGTGCAAGATTTATATATTGAGAAGCGAAATCCTAATAATGAAAATGAATTTTTGTATAACGATAAGTGGGAAAAAGCTACGGTTGTTGATGAATCTATTAAAGTAAAAGGCGGGAAAACAATTCCGTATAACGTGACGGTTACGAGGCATGGTCCAGTAATTTCAGAGTTTGCAGATAAAGGGAAAGAGAAAACGAAAACAGTATTCGCTTTGAAATGGACTGCTTTAGAGCCATCAGCTGAATTAAAGGCTGTATTAAATATGAATAAAGCGAAAGACTGGAATGAGTTTGAAACTGCTCTTCAAGATTTTCATACACCAACTCAAAACTTTGTGTTTGCATCAAATGACGGAACCATTGCTTACAAAGCGAATGGAAATATACCAGTGCGTAAAAAAGGTGATGGTAGTTTGCCAGTGCCAGGATGGACAGACGAATATGAATGGGAAGGGTATATTCCGTTTGATCAGCTACCGAAAGTAATAAATCCAAAACAAGGGTTTATTTCAACTGCAAATAATAAAATTGTTGATGATAATTATCCGTACCATATTAGTAATACGTGGGCGCAGCCATATAGGCAAATGCGTATTCAAGAGTTTTTGCAAGAGAAGGATAAGTATACGGTAAAAGATTTAGAAGAGTTACAGATGGATCAAAAAAATTTATACGGGAAAGAATTTGCTCCTATATTTTTAAAAGAGTTAAATAAAGCATCTTTAAATGAAGTAGAGAAAGAAGGCGTAAAACAATTAACAAAGTGGAATTTTTACGATAGTAAAGATGAAGCTGCACCATTAATATTCCATTTGTTAATGAAAGAGATTTCGAATACGTTATTTTCAAAAGAAATACCGAAAGATGTGATGGAGTTATTTGAAGGGAAGTCACAAGTTGTTGATGAATTGATTCGAAAAGAAGTAGCAGGAGAAAATAGCGCTTGGTTTACGAAGTACGGAGGGTTCACGAAAGTTGTGCATACATCGTACGAGAATGTAATGAAAAAATTACAGAAGGAATATGGACCGAATGTTGCAGAGTGGAAGTGGGGCGATTACCATCAACTTGCTTTTACACATCCGATTTCGAGATCATCTAGTATGTTAGCATTACTTGCATTTAATCGTGAGAAACCAGTTCCAATTGGCGGAAGCCAAGTTACCGTTCAAGCAGCAAGTTACGGAGATAACGGTATTGTCAATCACGGAGCTTCTTGGCGATTCGTTATTGATACGAAAGATATGTCAAACGGTTATCATATAGTGGGGCCGGGACAATCAGGACATTTTAGAAGCGATTGGTATCATGATCAAATAGATGATTGGGTGAACGGTGAGTATCATACGACTACATTGAATATGGATGGAATAGAGGGGAAGGTGTTAACTTTAGAGCCGAAGTGATAATATTTCCACTGATGAAAACTGTTAAATTAGAACATAACCCAGTTCTTAAATCATTTTAAAAGCCTACTATCAGTTAAATTGATAGTAGGCTTTTGTATTTTAGAGAATAAGATTCAATGATTTTATTATGACAAAACAGTAAGTGTTTTAACATTTACTTATACGATAACGGGCCTTATTTACTCTGTTACAAAAGAAACCACACAAAGCGTTCTGTTTTTTTGTTATTCATTGGTATATACCGCAAAACATTTTGTTATTCAATAATTCCAATTTCTAGAGCCTTTTGAACAGCTTCTTCTTTGTTACGGACTCCTAACTTTGTATAAGCTGTGGAAGCATAGTTTCTGACCGTACCATTCGATAAATATAACCTTGATGCTATGGTAGTGTATCGAAGTCCTTTTGCTACTAGCTGCAATATTTCTATCTCTCTAGCTGTTAGCTCATAAGCAGTTGCTTTTGATTGTGGTGTCTCGATTTGCTCATCAAACTTCTCAAATATTTTGTGAGACATTCCCTGATCAATCAGTGTCCCACCTTTGTGAATAAGTCGGATCGTATTAGCTAGCTCCAATGTTTCAATAGATTTGAGTAAAAAACCATCCGCACCGTTGCGAAGTGATTCCAACGCCTGTTCGGTATCCTGAAAAGTTGTAAAAATCAATACGCGGATATGTGGCCATTGTTGCTTAATTTTTTTGGTTGCTTCGACTCCATCCATGTGCTGCATATCTAAATCCATAAGTATAACGTGGGGTTGAAGGCGCCCACACAAATCGATGGCTTGATTGCCATCCTCAGCCAAACCGACTACATTTAAATCTTCATATCTATCGAGTAGTGTCCTCAAACTTTCCCGAATAAATGGCTGGTCGTCTACAATTAACAAACGAATAAGTCCATCTTTTATTTCAGTTTGTCGCGGTATGGTACATGTAACAAGCATTCCTTCCTCTGGCTTTGTATATACAGACAATTGACCTTGCAAATTCATTGCCCGTTCTTTCATCGCATTCATACCGAAGCCTTCCTGCCATTCTACATTTCCTTTTCCGTTATCTTGAACTTCTAACCTCGTATATTGTTGTTCAAACTGCAATGAAACTATAATTTCAGTCCCCTGACCATGACGTACTGCATTTGTAAGAGATTCTTGTAAGCAACGAATGAACGCTATCTTCGCTTGCCGAGATAGTTGATATTCCTCTCCGAATGTCCTAAAACTTACATTTACCTGAGCGTGCTCCTGAAATTCGGCTCCAAGATTTTGTAGAGATTGAATCAAGGAAGGGGATTGACACGGAGAATCCATTTGATGTAGGTAACCTCTCACGTCCTCAATACTTTTACGTCCCATTTCAAGCAGAGAATCTAGCCTCTGTATACCCATCTCAGTAGCAAGTTCGGTACGCAACGTTTCCATCCCCATAATAATAGAAGTATAAGCGTGACCAACTGTATCATGAAGCTCACCCGATAGCCTGTTTCGTTCCTCTGCCAGTGTTATGCGTTCAATCTGAGACATATATTGCTCAAGTACTGCGTTTTGTTTACGAATTGCTTCATTTTGCTTATGATTGACGATTAATAAATGAAAGGCGAATCCCATTACATAAGCGAATCCATAATAGGTGACCATAACCCAATAGCTATTACTTGGCGCAACCGCATAGAAAATTCCAGTTGTTATAAAAACTGTTGTTGGAGCTGTCCAATAATAGGACAAATGCTTACTATTTGCTGCGATAAGAAATACCGATATAAGAAAGATATTGTAAGCTTCTGGAAATAAAGAGGTTAAGAATATACATAGTCCACCATATAGCAATATTTCTGTGAATAAGTAATATTTATAATTGAATAGTAAGGCTACCCATGGAATAGAGAAGGCAATAATTTCCCAAATAATAATAATCCAAAGTGGTAATGTTAAACCATCCTGGAAATTTAATGTTGCTAGGAGGGTAGACACACTAACAAGTAGACGGATTCCTAACATAATCCAATCATACCAAAACCAATATTTAACCATATCAAACAATTTATTTACCCCCTAAGTAGCCTTCTTTCTCATTTCCTATATTATAGAATAATCCTTCTTACATTGTTATATTTTTAAGTTTAAACTGCCTACTATTCGTAGACTACAAACTTCTATCGATTTAGTTGCTGAATCATACTGCGTGTATAACCTCCAAATTTTTTCGTTAAACCATCTACTATTTTAATACTTATGGCGGTAAACACTATACCGATAGACATTACAAGGAGTGACTTGGGAAAAGTATCTATCTGTATGAAAATAATATTCATATCGATGTATCGATACAATAGTGGTGCTAACAGGAACATAAGTGGCATTACATAAAAAATGATTGCACTAATGAGACTGAAAATGCCAATCACAAATTTCTGCATTAACCAAAAGACAGCAGACCAGGTGTGGCGATCCGTAAGTCCTAATTTTACTTGCGCCCAGTCCGATGTATCCGTCGTTACACTTCTATCGTAAGATTCTGTCGAAATATCAGTATAAATTTTCGTTTGTATGCGCTCGAATTGGATAAAGGGTGTGGTAGTTTGTAGTACGCGTATAACTAATGGAATCCCAACTACCGTAAATGAAAGGGTGAAACTGAATAGCAGAGCTATTAGATAAAAACAAAAATAAAACAAACCTGTAATGAAAGTTAGTAATAAAAAATAACCATTCTGGATGAATCTTGATTTCATAAAGCTCATCGCTCCTATCTATGTAATAAACGAATTATATTGCTTTTTTTGTCATTCTCACTAGTGTAAAAGTGTCATATGACATCTCTAAATGATGCTAAAAAGGGGAGAGTAACCTACTTCTGGTTAAAAAAGATGCTTATATTAATCTCCATAAAACAATCCCGTTCTTGCAGATGCAAGAACGGGATTGTTTTGTACTTTTATTTAATATGAGATGGACTTGTTTTTCGAATGTGAAAAATAATATCAAATTGCTCAAGCAATGATTTATCAAAGTATGCCGATTCGTTTGGGAATATTTGTCCCCCTATACTTAGTAATGGTCTTTTTGTTTTAACCCATTTCTCTGCTTGTCCTTTAAGGTGACGGGTATCCAATAAAAACATGTTATATGGTACTTTTCCGAGGGTATAGTTAAAACTATTTACATTTTGTGGAATCGTACCCGTTGTAATCTTACCTCCAGTAGAAGGATCATATTCGCTGTATAAGGTGAAATTCCCCTCCGTAGTTGTACTACCAATTGTGACATAATTAGTGTCTAAACGTTCCTTCAAAAATTGCCCGGCAACATAAGGGTATAATTTCTCATCGATAATTCCTTTAGCAATATGAATATTGTGTCCCCATACCATCGTTTTACCACCCAATGTCTCTTGTGCCCACATTGCATGATCGGCCAAGTATTGCTCATGTAGCTTTAACATACTTGGATAGTCGTTAGGAATTAGCATTGTGGTAAATTTCTCTATTGCACTTGCCGTTGCTTTCGCCCAGATGTACTCGGGTGAAACTATTTCTGTGTTGGTTTGTTTATTCTCATCTTTTAGTAATCGAGCTACTCTCTCAGCGTTTGCTTTGAACTTTTCTTTTATTTCAGGAGCAAGGTCCATATATTCCTGTGTACTTCCATTAAAAGCCGACAATTCTTTATAATTTTCTTCTACTTCTGCCAGCAAATCTGGTCGATGCAGCCTTACATAATCAATTACTTTATTAAAGCAACCTTGGTCCAACTCCTTTAAGTCGAGCCCAATAAATTGGATCTTTTTTTTATTGGATGGATCGGCATTATAATCTTTCATCCACTCAATCATGGCTATAATTTCATCAGTAGGATATAACAAGTTTAAAAATTCCCTAGGGTTTCCTTTTCCTGTTTGGATATATTCATTTAGATTTAAGCCGTTTCCCCAATCTTCTTCCATTGTGAAATTTGTAAAACCCATCTCAGTAACTAAATATTTCACAAGTCGAAACTTCATAGTGAAAATTTCAGAGCTTCCATGAGTATTCTCTCCTAATCCTACATATTGTGCACTCCCAATCATTTTCTTAAGTGGTTTTAAATCCTCAAATGATTTTGACGGTTCTATCGTTTTTAATGGGTAAGCCTGTGATTGTATTGATTTAACTATATTTTTTTGGATTGATTGACCTGAATTTTCGACTGCTACTGTTTGAGCGTTTCCTACTTCTCCACATCCTGTGACTAATAAAGCTGTACTAACCATTGCAATTATTCTTTTCTTATTCATTTTTTTCCACCTCAATTGAATTGTTTTTAAAAGCGAGATTGATTCATGTACTTGCACGAATCAATTGCCTTAATTCAATTGTTATCTATCCCATATCATATTTTCTAGTTACATATTGTCATAAGGTTAATTGACACAGGTCATAGACTAATCATTACACTTTTGTACTATCGGCTATGACAACTTATAAATAATAATTACATTGATGAGTCGCAAGTAAGACTAGATTATAAATTTGGGAGGGATTTTAAAGATGAATTAATCTGTATGCCAAAATGTTTTTATTCTAAGTTGTGTCTGTGGAAATGACAAGAAGTAAATTCGATAAACAAGTGAATTAAAGGGGAAGGGCGGATTACAATGATATTACACGCAAAATCGTTCCACAATAAAGATAAAATCCAACGTGCTAAAATAGGACTGCAACTCTTTCTGAGTATCTTAATCATTACTTCTATTATCCTAAATGTAGTAGTAATAATTACTAAAAGTATGCCGCTTATTGTGGTATATATGTTTACCCCAGCATTTTCTTCTATTTTGACTCGCATAATACTGAAAGAAGGGTTTAAAGATGTATCTTTTAGTCTCGGTAACTTAAAGATATGGAAGGGGATTGGTTTTGCTCTGCTAATACCTATGATTATTTGTGGAATTACTTATTCTATCGCCTGGTTGAGCGGGATTGCGGGGTTTCAGCATCCCGAAGGTGGTATGTTAGAACCAATCTACAATATACTTGGGCTTCAGTATCTAACGGCACCATTCAGTTTCATTTATCTAGTAGTATTGAGCGGCATTTTAGGAAGTTTGCTTAACTTAATCCCAGTTTTGGGAGAAGAAATGGGTTGGCGAGGTTATATGCTCACAAGGCTAGTCGATGCAGAGTTTTCACGGCCCATCCTTATTAGTGGATTGATTTGGGCAACGTGGCATGTTCCAATTGTTATTGCTGGTCTATATGTAGAGGGAACATCTGTCCTTCTTTCAGTACTTGGCATCTATTTTTGTATTGTACCATTCAGTTATATTACAGCTTATTTACGACTTATCACAGGTAGCGTTTGGCCTTCGGTTATCATCCATACTACTTGGAATGCCATTATTCAAGGACCTTTCGCACGTGCAAGTACAGGATATCAAACTGAGATTTGGATTGGAGAATCTGGCTTGATAACTGCTCTTATTATCTTGATTACTGCAATAATTACGTCTCGAATAGTAAATGTTACTAAATAGCATACGGATGTGTTTTAAATTCAATTAGTGAAATATGACAAGGCGAAATAAGATGCTCCTAGAAATATTAGAAAAATATAGTTAACCCATGTATAAATATCATAATTAATCACATGTTATATGCAAATATAATGGAGGTACAATTATGAATATTCAAAGACATGAAAGTAATACAAATGAAATTCTTATTTCTGCAGCTGCAAGTGCTATTGAGCAGATGAAGTACGAGATTGCTCGTGAATTAGGAGTCACATTAGGACCGGATACATCAGCACGTGCAAATGGTTCTGTCGGTGGAGAAATTACAAAACGCTTAGTTCGAATGGCAGAGGAACAATTAACAGGACAATATAGGTTACAGTAAGTTAAGGTGATAAATAAAAGAATCCATATATATATGGATTCTTTTCAGACTGTGGAGAAAATCTTCTCCACAGTCTGTTTTTGTGTAAAAAGAGGAGTAAGGATTTCTGGAAGAAATACAACGGATACTGAATTAAAGCATTGGTTCAATCCTTCTGATTTCATCGGTACTCCAGTTGGAGATTTTTACCATAAGTATAGCGTTTTTTTATTTTGAGGATATAATTTTAACTTCGCTTGACGAGCATGTGGCGTTATCCTATTATGTTTTTCTTACGACCATCAATCGAATACCAAAAATTATATTATTAATAAACGAAATATATTTTTCGGAAATTTGTTGTTTTTATTAGTTATCTATTCGAATATATAATTGTATTAAGTAGATAAATTATTGACAAAGAGAGGGGTCTATAAAATGAATTTCATTGCAAAATTAATAAACCACTTATTTTATAATACTATCAGTATAAAAACGTGATGTCTTTTATGACAACCGGGGTTATTTTAAAGTTGTGGGTTATTGTACGAAGTCAGTTCATTTTTCTAATGAGGAATTGGAGCTGTATTTATGATGGGATATACTTTCACTTTTAGGAACGGATATTTTCAAATGATAACCATTAATGAAATAATGATATGTTATAATTTTCATAATATATATGCAAATAAGGGATGGAATGAGCACACAAATAAAGGTAACACCGGAACAATTAGAACAAGCTGCTAAAACCGTAAGAAATACGAGATCATCATTAGAATATATACATAAAGATTTATACTCTCAAATTGAATATATAGCTTCTCAGTGGAGCGGAGCAAGCAGTGATCGTTTCTATCAGATGTTTAATGAAGCAAAACCAATGATGTTTAACATTTTGCAAGAATTAGATAAAATCGCAGTAGAATTAGAACGTGCAGCTGTTAAATTCCGAGAAGCGGATGAATCGTATGACGGAAATTTAGTTGACTCTGATATTGAAGAAGGAGCCATGTGTGGAAAACTCCCACCAAAATCAGAAGAGTCATTTTTGAATAAAAAGGATTTAAATGCAGCATGGACTGGTATTTCTACTGGCTTTATAAATGGTGTTGTAGATGCATGGGAAGGATTCGTAGCTTTAGGAGATAAAGAAACTTGGTTAAATATGCGAAATGCGATTGTAAATTATAGGGAGACTATTCCTGCTGCATGGAACACTGTATCAGATACATTTATGAATAATTTTTGGAATGGAAATCTGGAAAGCAGAGAACATTATGCAGCTTACGCAGTCACTACGCTACTCACAGGCTTTTTTGGTAGCAAAGGTCTAGATAAAGTAGGACAAGCAGGTAAGGTGGCTGCTATTACAGGGTTTACTAAAGGGAAATCACTTGTGACTAATTCTCCGGCATACAGAAATGCATTACACATATTAAATAACTATGAATTTAAAGCTGGTAATCATCTTTCATATGCAGGTGTCGGTAGTACACAACAATATTTACAGAAAGCAGCTACGTATACTTATGAAGGTGCAAATGGACCAAAAACGATTCGTTTGCGTAAAGGAGACTTAGCAGGAGATAAGCACCCTGTTACAGGTATTCCGTATGATGCTGAAGGATTTCCTATTTTTGAATCAAAAGGCGAGGTAATGTTAAAAGAGGCAGATTTCAAAAAGTCTAGAACAACACAGTCTAGAAAGTGTAGTAAGGCATTATATGAACAAATAATGGAAAATCCTGAATTAGCTTTAAAATTTACGTATGAAGAAATTCAATTATTTAAAATGGGAAAAACTCCAGAGCATTATACATGGCATCATCATCAAGACACTGGAAGGATGCAACTTGTAGATTATCAGACTCATCATGATACTGGTCATACAGGTGGATATAAAATTTGGGGAAAAGATAGCGATAAATAGGGAGGTACTTAGCCATGAGTCACATTACATGGATTAATGTAAATGAAAAAAGAGTAACAGATGACCAAATTAAACAATTAGAACAATACTTAAATATTAAATTTCCTAATGATTTTATTGATTGTGTACAAAAATATGATGGTGGATATCCAACGCCAGATACATTTAACATTCCAAATCAAGATGAAAATTCACTTAATAATCTTTTAACCTTAGATTCTGATAGAAAATATTCAATTCTAGAAACATATAATAGTACGAAAGATAGATTACCTGACAAAATATATCCTTTTGCTAGAGATCCATTCGGCAATCTTCTATGCTTTGATTATCGAAACAACACTGATTCACCAATAATCGTATTCTGGGATCATGAGGAAGAAGACATAGAGGAAGCAATATATCCTGTTTGCTCAACATTTTCAGAATTGCTTGCTAGTCTACGTGATTTTGAAGAAGAAGATTGAGGAAACAAAAAACGGCCTACAATTCTAGACCGTTTTTTATAATTTACTAATTTTCCAACCATCATCCGTTTTCTCTAATTCAATTACGATTACTTTTTTAGGATTATCCTTATATAAAGCATAAACAGTTACTGTAGCTGAACGAGCTTTGAACAAGATTACTGGGGATATGGAAACAACATGGATCCAAGAAAATCAATATCTGTAATAAGGAGGGAGGTTAACTTCCCTTCTTTCAAGTGTTCGTTAAATTCCGATTTAATGAACACTTGAATAATATACGTATCTCTCTCCCTTCTTAATTTTTTAACTAAAAGAATTAATTATAGCTATAATATTCATGAAGTAATTATTACTTTGTACACAGTTAAGAATTTATTTGTATGATGGTGTGATTTTTGAAAAAAGAACAAAGGAATTCTTAACTGCAAAGGTAAATAATGAAGTAAATAAAAGTAATACAAACAAAAAGCGAATATAGATAAAAATTTATTTATACAAAAAATAGATGTGGTTAGGTTATCAAAAAATATTCAATAACTTCCATTGTGAAAAGATAGAAAAGGAGCGGAAATACGCTCCTTTTTTATTTATCTTACTATTTTTAGGGGAATTATATGGATAAGACTTTTATTAATGGAAATGTATTTATTTTTTTCTGGAATATATGTGAAATGTTGTATAAAATAATCAAGAAAGTCAAAAATTATGGGGGGAAGTTGTGAAAAAAAATAAGAGTTTAATAAGTTTTTTAGGAGTGTGTATCATGTTGTTTTCTTTTTGTTTCCAGGGAAATGTACAGGCAGATGTAAATACTGTTCAATCCGGAAAAATAAAATCAGGAAACGTAACGGTATGGGAAGTAGGCAATGTAGAGAAAGTGTTAGCTGATGTAGAGCGCTTGAATTTAAATACGGTGAATGTACCGGTCCAAGTTGATATTCCGAATGTGAATTCTGCTAATATGGTAATTAATCAGGCGCAAAAGAAACAAGCTATTATTTTAATTCAAGAATTATTAAAGCGTAATATACAAGTTATAGTGGAACCGTTCCCATTTATTCAGCAAGGAAATATTGGAGAAACAGAGTGGAACCCGAGTAATATTAACGATTTCTTCTGGAATTGGAAAACGGTTGTTTTACAAGATATTTTTAATTCTATTACAAGTAAGTACAATGTGTATGGGCTGAAAATCGCTTCTAATTTCGTTAATATGGAATATGCAGAAGGATATTGGAATGATACGATTAATTTTGTTCGCCAGCAGTATAAAGGAAATGTTTTGTATCAAATGAATTGGTGGTTAACTGCAAGCTTTGATCCTTCTTTTGAGGCGAAATTTAAAGAGAAAATAAATCGTCCGTATTTAAAAAAGGTGGACATTATAAGTATTGATAGTTGGTTTGAAGTTTCAGGGAAAAGAAATCCATCATACGAAGAAGTAAAACAAAGTTTATTTGCGACGACAGTATATAATCGTGGCCAAAATGTTGTTCAGCAACTGGAACAATTACATAAAGCAACAGGAAAGCCAGTGTACTTTGGTGGATTTAACGTACCGGCGCGTGAAATTGGACTACAAAACCCGTGGAACCCAGATGTTACGAATGTGTTTTCAAAAGATGTACAATTTAACGGGTGGCGTGCTTACCGAGATGTATTAGAATCGAAGCCGTATTTTAAAGGTTTTTCAATTTGGTTTATCGGATCTAATGATAGTAATCATTCATATCAAATACATAGTAAAGAAGCAGAGACAGTTATTAATGGCTGGTATAAAAAATAATTTTTATAAAGTAGGTAAGTTTTAGAATCGGCTACATATATTTTAGTGAAAGGCCTTTCACCATCTTATCACCTAGGGGGCAATCATAATGAAATTTTTGTCATACCTTACAGTAATTTTGGTGATTCTTGGCGGTTTGAATTGGTTGTTTGTAGCGTTAGATTATAATGTAGTTGAGAAATGGTTTGGTTCTATGCCGGCGTTTGTGGATACTATTTATTGGCTCTTTGGTCTTTCAGCTATTTATCAAATTTTCGATCGGTTCTTTACGAGTAAGTAGCTATTATACTTAATTACTAGAGTGTTAAGTACGATTATGTACTTAACACTTTTTTGTATGTTTATAAAAAGCAGGGTGCACATGCAAGCGATTCCATTGCGTCTTGCACCGTAATGACGGAAAACAAATTGACCGTGTATTGTATATAGGTTATAATTCAGAAAGTTTAAAAAATAATAAAAATGAGAAATAGGGAGGTTATCTGGGTGATGGAGAGAGTGTATAATTTTTCAGCAGGACCATCTATACTCCCTTTGCCAGTTTTAGAGAAAGTGCAAAAGGAGCTTGTAAATTATAACGGGACAGGCATGTCTGTTATGGAAATGAGCCATAGATCTTCTTATTTCCAAAGTATTATTGATGAAGCAAGTAGCTTACTTCGTGAATTAATGAACATTCCTGATGAGTATGAAGTTTTATTTTTACAGGGCGGTGCGTCATTACAATTTTCTATGATACCGTTAAATTTAATGAGTACGTATAAAAAAGCTGGGTACGTACTGACAGGTTCATGGTCTAAAAAGGCGCTGCAAGAAGCCGGAAAAGTAGGAGAAGTACAAGTGATTGCTTCTTCTGAAAAAGAGAAGTTTACTACGATTCCTAAAATGGATGATTTACCAAATGATGAAGAACTAGATTATGTACATATTACAACGAACAATACAATTGAGGGGACAAAATATGTGGATATTCCACATTTAGAAAGAGTGCCGCTCGTTGCGGATATGTCCTCAAATATTTTATCAGAACAATATGATGTTACGAAGTTTGGTCTCATATATGCGGGTGCGCAAAAGAATTTAGGGCCAGCGGGTTTAACGATTGTAATTATAAAAAGAGATTTAATTGGCAGTGCAAATAGTGCTTGTCCTACGATGTTAAACTATGAAACTTACAGTAAAAATAACTCCCTATATAATACACCGCCCACCTTTAGTATTTACGTAGCAAAACTTGTACTAGAGTGGTTGAAAGAACAAGGCGGGGTATCTGCGATGGAAGAACAAAATAGAATGAAATCTTCACTTCTTTACAATTTTTTAGATGAATCTAAATTGTTTACTTCACCAGTTGATCCCACGTATCGGTCACTTATGAATATTCCGTTTACAACACCGTCAGAAGAGCTTAACAATCAGTTTTTACAAAAATCGAAAGAGCGCGGTTTCGTTACGCTAAAGGGACATCGTTCAGTCGGCGGTATGCGCGCTAGTGTTTACAATGCGATGCCAACCCAAGGTGTACAAGAATTAGTAGACTATATGAAGGAATTTGAGCTTGAAAATAGATAGGGAGATGGGGATATGTTTCGTGTTCAGACGTTAAATCAAATTGCCGAAAAGGGTTTGCAAATTTTTGATGGGAATCGCTATGAAATTGGAGACAAAGTAGGTCATCCAGATGGTATTTTACTTCGCAGCTATTCTTTACATGAAGAAGAGTTTTCAGAAGATTTAAAGGCGATTGCAAGAGCTGGTGCCGGTGTAAATAATATTCCTGTTGAGCGTTGTACGGAAAAAGGGATTGTAGTATTTAATACGCCAGGGGCTAATGCGAATGCAGTGAAGGAACTTATTATCGCAAGCCTTATTATGTCTTCCCGTAATATTATAAATGGAGTGAGCTGGACGAAAGAGTTGGATGGAGAAGAAGTACCACAGCTTGTTGAAGCAGGGAAAAAGCAATTCGTTGGATCAGAAATTGCGGGGAAACGTTTAGGTGTTATCGGTCTTGGCGCAATCGGTGCTTTAGTTGCGAACGATGCGTTATCTTTAGGGATGGACGTTGTTGGCTACGACCCATATATATCTGTTGAAACAGCATGGCGTCTTTCTACGCAAGTACAAAGAGCGTTTAGCCTAGATGAAATCTTTGCAACGTGTGATTATATTACACTTCATATTCCTCTTACGAACCAAACGAAGGGGATTATTGGTGAACACGCTATAGAGACGATGAAAAAAGGAATGCGTCTATTCAATTTCTCAAGAGGAGAACTTGTAGATGAAAATGCTCTTCAAAAAGCGTTAGAAGAAGATATTATTACACATTACGTAACGGATTTCCCGAATGAAAATGTGATAAAGATGAAAAATGTAACAGCAACTCCTCACCTCGGTGCATCTACGTCTGAATCTGAAGAAAATTGTGCAGTAATGGCTGCACGTCAATTACGTGAATATTTAGAGACAGGTAATATTCGTAATTCAGTAAACTATCCAAACGTAGAACTTCCGTACATTGGAAAAAAACGAATTACAATTATGCATCAAAACGTTCCGAACATGGTAGGACAAATTACAGGATGCTTAGCAGAACATCATATTAATATTGCGGATATGATTAATCGTAGTAAACATTCTTGGGCGTACACAATGATTGATATTGATAACGGAATTGATGATATAATGAAAGAGAATATTGTGGAAAATATAAGCAAAATCACAGGTGTTGTAGCCGTTCGAATGATTGTGTAAAGGAGAGAGAAACTTGGCAAAAATCCGACCGTTTCGTGCTATTCGTCCAGTAGAAGGAAAAGCAGCACAAGTAGCAGCTTTACCGTATGACGTATTAAATAGTGAAGAGGCAAGAGAAGTTGTAAAAGGGAATCCATATTCTTTCTTACACGTTGATAAAGCCGAAATTGATTTAGACCCGGCACTTTCACCGTACGATGATCGCGTATATGAAAAAGCGGGTGAAAATTTAAAGCAATTTATACAAGAAGAAGTGTTCGTTCAAGATGAGGAGCCAGCGCTTTACATTTATGAACTGACGATGCAAGGAAGAACGCAGTCAGGCCTTGTCGTTTGTACATCGATTGACGAGTATGAAGATGATACAATTAAAAAACATGAAAGAACGCGTCATGAAAAAGAACTTGATCGTATTCGCCACGTAGATGTGTGTGACGCAAATACGGGGCCAATCTTTTTAACGTATCGTACAAAAGAAGAAGTGAAACGTTTCATTGCAAACTGGAAAGAAGAACATGCGCCAATCTTTACATTTACAGCAGAAGATGGCGTTAGGCATGTTGCGTGGAAGATTGCAGATGAAGAAGTAATTGCCACTTTAGTAAACGCATTTGAAGATATTCCTAACTTGTACATTGCAGATGGACATCACCGCTCTGCATCAGCTGCAAAAGTAGGGCTAATGCGAAGAGAGCAATATCCGAATTACACAGGAGAAGAGGAATTCAATTTCTTCCTATCTGTTTTATTCCCTCATGATGAATTATCAATTTGGGACTATAACCGTGTTGTGAAAGATTTAAATGGCTTATCAGTAGAGCAATTTTTAAAGCAAGTTGCGCAATATTTTTATGTGGAAGAAGCAGGGGTTTCACCGTATAAACCAAATGAGCCAAAATCATTTGGAATGTATGTAAACGAGAAGTGGTATAAGCTCACTGTGAAAGAGGAAACGTTTGATGCGAATGATCTCGTTAAAGGTTTAGATGTATCTATTCTGCAAGATCATTTATTAAGCCAAGTACTTGAAATACATGATCCACGATCTGATTCACGCATTGATTTTGTCGGAGGAATCCGCGGATTAGAAGAATTAGAACGCCTTGTAAATAGCGGTGAATATAAAGCAGCGTTTTCATTATATCCGACATCAATGGAAGCTTTATTATCAATCGCAGACGCAGGGGAAGTTATGCCGCCAAAATCAACGTGGTTTGAACCGAAACTGCGCAGTGGGTTGTTTGTTCATTCGCTAAAGTAAATATAGACTTCTACAGTTTGGAAAAACCGAAATGATTTTTAATTTCGGTTTTTCTTTTGTAACAAATGGAACGTCAGTTTAATTAATTGTGGACTGTTTTTGAGGAGGGGTATCGATGAAATTGCAAGTAGGCGAAAAAATCACCTTTGAGCGAACTTTTACAAAAGAAGATGTTGTTTTATTTACAGAAGTATCTAAAGATGAAGGTGTTCATCATGTTACACCAGATGAACAAGGGAAATTTGTTGTACAAGGGCTGTTAACATCAACGCTGCCTACAAAAATTGGCGGTGACTATAACGTACTAGCTCGCAAGATGGATTTTGAATTTTTACGTCCTGTTTTTAGCGGTGATACAATTCGTTGTGACGTAACTATTGAACAATTTGAACCCGATGAAAAACATCGCACAAAAATTATTGCGATGTTTATATGTAGAAATCAACTTGAAAAAGAAGTTATGAAGGGGAGTTTTTCGGGGATTATTCTTTAGTTAGTAGGAAAAGTAATGAATAGATGGGGGGTACATGCCTCTCGGGCTTAGATTTTTAATTCCACCATAACGAAAATTTTATGCATTGCTGAATACTGATAATAAGACGTTATGTAATATACTCTGTTCTTTTCTTAACTAATAGAAGAATAGTTGAATAAGCTCGTCAACAAAAAGGACATTCCTAGTATTACAAGAAATGTCCTTTCCACTATATTATAGGGTATTTTGCTAAAATTCAAACTCTAAAATCAGTTTACTAGTTTGACCTGTAAACTGATAATTATAGGACCCTCTCAGATTTTCTAAGTTACCAGTAGCTTTAATAATTGTTCCTGGGGAATCTAGATTTCCTTTATCAAATATTCCTTGCTCTATAGCTGTAAATGTCCCTTGTTGCCCCTTATAAATTCCTTCAAAGTGTAAAAACCCAGAAATTTTAGCAGTAGCCAAGTGACCATCATTTATATTTGAGTCTAAATAATATAATAAGTATTCAACAAAAGCTTTTCCTTTTAATTCACCATCAATATCATATTCAACATGGGCAATATTAATTGGAAAATCTTTTCTAGTATCATCAATTAGTTTTTCATCCCATTTACTTACTGTAAATGTTACTTCCATACACGTAAATCCCCCTTTATCATTAGATAAGTACTCTCCCTTAAATTATATACTTTTTAAAAGTATCAATGCACAGTCATATCTCATAGGAGTGTTTGTATTTATTGGGGTCCTGCCATATCGCTATCAAGCTAACAAAAAAATACTCCCAAAAATGAAAAAATACGCTATTCTTCCTGTAGGATCAGGAAAACATAATTATAAAACTTATGGCTATACTTATTAAAAGTTTCTCTTTATTCCACGCCACTCTCTAAAATAGAGAAAGATACATTTTCACAATCAATTTCTGCCATCGCACCGTAAGGTAAAATAAACTTCGGTTCGGTATGGCCAAAATTTAAATTATAAAGAATCGGCAAATCTTCTAAGTTATGTTCTTTCATAACTTTTAGTATTTCATGTTTATATTCTTCATAATATTTTTCGTCTTTCGGTTTACCAAAAATGATGCCATTTGCTTTTTGCAGAATGCCTTGCGCTGCATAATTTCGCAACCAATACTTTATATAATTTGGTTCTGGATGTTCTTCAGATGTTTCAAAGAATAGAATACTATTCTCCCAATGCTTTTTCTCAGGCCAAAGTTCCGTTCCTTTTACGAATTCCAATACTTCAATACAACCACCAATTAAACGTCCTTGTACAGTCCTAGATCCTTGAAGGACCTCATATCCGTTGTTTTGCTGCATCGTACGTCTTGTATCCTTATTTATTTCTATCCATTCTAAACGCTCACTCGTCCATTCGTTAGCTGGTTGAATTTCACCAATAATCTCATTTGAAAAGAGAGTTTGATTCACTGTTTCAATCGTATATGAATCCATCTCTATATTTTCAGCAAAATCGGTTAAGATTGCTGGACCGTAAAAAGAGGAAATTCCTGCTTTATGACAAAATAAGTGTGAAACGGTATCGTCAGAGTACCCCATAAAGATTTTCGGATTTTCACGTATCACATTAAAATCAATATAAGGTAGTAAACGGATACTATCTTCGCCACCAATATTCGTAATAATTGCTTTAACACGCGTATCTTTAAATGCTGTCATTAAATCTTCCGCACGAGCCCCTGGATTGTTATAAAGGTATTCGCTACCTTTTAAACTATTTGGCATTGGGACAACCTTAAGACCGAAGACGTCTTCTAATCTTTTTACTCCTTGCTCATATCGCCATCTTAGCTTAGAATCACCAGCACCTCCCCATGAAGAACTTACTGTCGCCACAATATCTCCTGGCTGTAATCTTTTTGGTTTCATTAACATATTAATTCCGCTCCTACATAATGTAATTAACTACGACTATACAAACCGTAGAGTTGAAGAACATAGTACATGACATTTAATTTCGCCACAATTAACAAATACACCTGCTGTTATTTATGAACCTAACACTATTGCTGAATATATGGATAAGATACAATAAATCTTTTTATCAAACTTTATATTTAAAAATCACAGTATGCATCATTGCATGAGAAAGATGGTTGCTATTTTCTACAACTTGTAACTATAATGGTTACAGGTTGGTCGTATCCAATCAAAAAATAAGATCATCATGAATGGAGAGGTTACATATGGGTATGAAAAAATTAATTTTAGCAGGTGCTTTAGGGATCGCAGCATTATCAGGAACGAATTTACCAGGATTAGAACTGTCAAAAGCGAGTGCCGCTTCTATTGAATCAAATTTCTCGACGTTAGAAGGGCGAGTAGTAGAAGTAGATAACGGTGTAATTGTTGTAAAATCTAAGCAATATGAGGAACCTGTTAGTGTGTATATAGATTCCCTTTCAAATGTGAAAGTAGGGGATGAGGTTAAAGCTACTGGATCTATGATGCGTAATTTTACTGAATATATGATTGCAAATACAGTTGAAAATACGTCAAATAAATTAGGTATGCACATGAAAGAAGACGGTTCTCCTGATTATGTAATTGGGGAAGTATCAAAAATAGGAACGATGGAAGATGAGGGGAACGGTTCTACTAAATATGTTGTAGTGCAGTATCCATCAGTAAATGGGAAGAAAGCTATTATTGAAGTGTACTTAACTAAAGGACAAGTATTTAATACGGGTGAGAAAGTAAAAATTGATATGAAGTATGTAGGCTGGGGCGGAATTTCTATTAACTACAACACAACGGATCATATCGAAAAAGTTCATGAAGTAAAGAGCAACGTTGAAAATAATGAGGATGTATGGATCTGGTCTTAATAAGGCGAGTATAAGTCGTTATTTGCAATTTACTCCAAACCATAAATGTATCATGCAGTACCCATCAAATTATCATGTGTATGACAATTTGATGGGTATTTTTTATTTTGTGTTTTTTGAGAATAAGGGATTTTCGATTAGAATATGATGTTTAAATCGGAGCGAGTTTAAAAAATACAATAATGAAAGAGGTGTTTAAGGGTGGAGCGAGATGAGGTTTATTTACGAGCTAAAAAAAGGATGGAGAATTTAAAAGCGTTTTACATTCATTTAACGGTCTATATACTAGTTAATTTGATGCTTTTTTTTATAAATGTAAGCTCTGATTCAAGTAAATTATGGTTTTTATATCCACTTGGAGGTTGGGGAATCGGTATCGTTATACACGGTTTGACAACTTTTCCATTTGGGATATTCGGAAAAGAGTGGGAAGAACGAAAGATTAAAGAATATATGGAGAAAGATAAGTAAATTTATTTCTGGAATGTATGAATATAAAATTTCATATAAATCTCTGTGATCACATGCTTGAAGCGAAGCCTATTCTATAGCTTCGCCTATTTGTTTTTTATTCGAAGTTTGTGCGAGTAAGTATTCATATTCATTTTTTTAGCAACAATTGCATGTGAAATCAAAACTTTATTTGTAGTACATAGTCAACTACCCCCACTGAGATGAAGCGTTTCAGTGGGGGCTTGAGTTAGAACGCTAGGTCTTGTCGTCTATCGCTAGACAGTTGACGCTCTAACATTCATGCCACCTTACGGTAACACCCCAAGTAAGTTTTTGGTTGGTACTAGAAACGAACAATCGTTTCCCCACTTGCACCACCCTTTTGAAAAAGAGCAGTTCTTCCTTATGGAAGAAGCCACCACTCAGATGACTCCGGCGTGTGCTACAAGCCCCGACAAGTCGAGTACACATGGATGGTTGACGCACCCACTAAGCTATGCGCGAAGCAACAGCCTTACGTTTTTGCACTTCTAATAGAATCGGCGTTTTCACTTTGAGGTTGTCATCCAATTCTACAACTCTTGATTTTTCCAATGTATTCAACGCACCATTAATATCAGCATGGATACATGTTCCTGCTTTACTTTGGTACAGGCCACGAGTGATTCGTCTGCCACTAAAGCGATAATGCGCCCTATCATCCTTAGACCAAACTGGAATCGGATCTTTATCCAGAAAACTAGCTTTTGAAGTATAGCTTTCTTCTTGTTTCAAAAAACGGATGCCTTCTTTTATACATTTATTCTCAATCGCTGCAATCAGTTTATGAAATGGAATTTGAACAAACTTTTGATTATTCTTTTTTCCCATATCAGATTTTTGTTTCCAACCCGTGTTATACCCTACGACAATAGTATCTATATCGAATGCTTTCACTTTTTTGAACAACAAGCCTACAGTTTGTGAAATATAACCGTTTACTTGTCTTTCTCGTTTATGCCAAAGTGCGGCCATTCTATTCGTTACAACGCGTTTTGAAATTCCATTTTCTATATTTTTCTGCTGCAAATTACGTATCTTTTTGTTGAAGTATTGGTTAATGGATTTTAATTTTTTTCCATCAATTAAGAATGTATCACCTGTATTTGTTACGCAACTTAATAATCTATCTACACCTAAATCGCAACTCAAAGCGTTACTAGTAGTCGTAGATTGTTGTTTCATTTGAGAAACGTGCATTTCATATGTGTAATGCACCTCAAAGAACCGACCTTTTTGCTTCGGTACAATCTCAATGTAGGAGATTTTTTTATTTCTTAAGTTCTTTGGCATACGTATTTTAATGGAACCGAATTTTTTCCTGAATGCAACATTCATCGGGATCATCCAATACCCGTTATCATCCACTTTTGGAACTTGATAGATTTCAATAATTCGTTTGTCCGTTGAACGAGAATAATTTGGAAACTTAGGACGACCTGTGAAGGTTTCAGGATTTTTCTTCCACTGTTCCCATGCTTTAAAAAAGCTCTTCACTTCTGTAAATAAGGCTCTACGAATCGCTTGAACAGAGTTTGATTGAATGCCCCAGTAGTTCATATCAGCCTGCATGGCATTGTCCACTTCTTTTACAGTAGCCATTTTATTATGGTTCAAATAACTTTGTTTAATCGTGTACAATCCAACATTTCGCAATGCTTTTGAACTATCTGACATGCGTTGCAGTAAACGAAATTCTTTAGCTGTGAGGCAAGCCCGTCCGATATTCTGTTTCTGCGTGAATCGTTGTATGTTTTCTCTTTTCTTTTGTTTACGTAATACTTTCACTGCTTTCTTTTTAACTATCGTTTTCACCACCTTTCTTAGAGAGTTCATTAAAAATATTTTTGACAAATCAATATTTGGAACGAAACGGAACAAAATATGAACATGTTCTTCAGCGTAATTCCATTCTTCTACAGTAATTCCTTTTGGCTCAAGTGACCGAATGATTATTATTATCCAATTTCGTTGTCTTACGATATATTCCCTCTTTATCTACGACATATCGTAAGACAAAAAGAAACAAATATTCGTCCGCAAAAAATTGTTATGAAGGAAACAAAAGAGTTCAGTCTACCTTCTGACGGCAATTCATCACCACCTGAATTGTTGGGTTTCACCCCTAGCACAATTCAGGTGGAGTCTTCTTGCCGAAAAGGATAAATAAAGTTGTTACCCTTTTTAAATTACATGTGGATATAGGATGAAGTTGATTTATTACCCTATATTAAAATAAAAATAAACCACTGTTCGATTTGAATATTCCACGATATAATGGTGAGAGTTTATGACAGAATAAATATTTACATAAGAAGTGAGGTACTGTATGAAAAAAAGAACGACAGACATTATTTTTATTATTATTGGTGCATTTCTTTTTGCGTTAGGTGTCAATTTATTTGTTATTCCGAACGAGTTTGGAGAAGGCGGAGTAACTGGTATCACGATTATTACGTACTATTTATTTGAATGGTCGCCAGGCTTAGTTAACTTAATTTTAAATGCGATTTTGTTAATAGCTGGTTATAAATTTTTAAATAAGATTACAACAATTTATACGATTATCGCTGTAGTTACGAACTCGCTATTCCTTCATTTGACAGAAGGTTGGACGATTGCTTCGGATGAAATGCTTGTAAATGCCATTTTCGGAGGAATATTTATTGGGTGCGGGATTGGTCTTATTATTCGTGTTGGCGGAACAACAGCAGGTACTACTATCTTAGCAAGGATGACGCATAAATATTTAGGATGGAGCATTAGCTATGGTTTACTGTTCTTCGATTTAATTGTTGCGTTTTCATCTTATTTCATCATTGGTGCAGAAAAACTGATGATAACAATTATTATGCTATATGTAGCAACGAAAGTGATGGAGTTTGTAATTGAAGGTTTAAATCCGAAGAAAGCCATTACGATTATTTCTGATAACCCGAATGAAATTGCCGGGAAGGTAACTACCTTAATGGGCAGAGGGGTTACTGTATACTTAGGTCATGGCTATTACACGAAAACGCCGAAGGAAATTCTTTATATTGTTATTAATAAGCAAGAAGTAGTGAAGCTAAAACGGATTGTTCAAACTACGGATCCGGCTGCGTTCATCGCTATACACGATGTTCGTGATGTGTTCGGAGAAGGATTTGTTGATATTTCTAAGGCTTAGTAAGAGTAGAAATTATTTTTATTAAAATAATCTTAATACTAAAACGAAAGAATCTATTTTGAATAATTTTTTTCAAAATAGATTCTTTTTATTTATCTTAAAATGTTGGCTTGTAGCGTATTATGTATCAACTCTTATTCAAAAAAACTAATAGCAGTTTGTTTTTCTTGCAAAAAGTACAATTGTTTCTTAATGTAAGAATGTAGAAGGATGAACAAGAGAGGGTTTAATGAAGATGATACATATTTTATTAGCTGATGATGATAAACATATTAGAGAGTTATTGCATTACCATTTACAAAAAGAGGGCTTTAAAGTTTTTGAAGCGGAAGATGGAAAGGTAGCGCAAGGCGTTTTAGAGAAAGAAAATATTCATCTTGCGATAGTAGACATTATGATGCCGTTTGTTGATGGCTATACGTTATGCGAAGAAATCCGGAAGTATCATGATATACCTGTTATTTTATTAACTGCAAAAGATCAGCTAGTCGATAAAGAAAAAGGATTCATTTCTGGTACGGACGATTATATTGTAAAACCATTTGAGCCAGCTGAAGTCATTTTCCGTATGAAAGCATTACTGCGTCGTTATCAAATGCTGAGTGCTGATATTATTACGCTGCACGGTACGACAATTGACCGAAAAGGGTTTGAAGTGAAGTGTAACGGTCAGACGATTTTGCTTCCATTAAAGGAATTTGAATTATTATCACAACTTGCTAGTTATCCTGGAAGAACATTCTCGAGAGAAGAATTAATTGAATTAGTATGGGGAATGGATTTTGAAGGGGATGAACGAACAGTCGATGTTCATGTGAAGCGACTGAGAGATCGTTTTTCAAAACGAACAGGTGATTTTCAAATTACAACAGTACGTGGACTCGGTTATAAGTTGGAGTTGAAATAAGATGAAATCATTGTATTCTAGATTTGTTTTTATGACGGTCGGGATTATGCTACTTAGTAGTATTATTGGTTTTTTATTAACAAATGTGTACTATCAAGTGAAGTTAAAACCGTACAATAGTGAAAAGATTTTAATGTATGCTGAGGAAGTAAAATCATTATACGAAAAACAAAGTGAAGAAAATAAAGAGGCATACTTACAGTCAATTGCGAAATTAGGATATGAAATTTATATTGTAGATGACCAAAAGAATGGAAAGCGCATCGGGAATGCGTTTCGTAAGATAACAATTAGTGATGCTACAGTTCATAAAGTACTGCAAGGTGAAACGTATAATGGTGTTTCCACATATCCAACCCGCCTGTTTATTACAGGATTTTTCGATAATGAATTAATTAATAGTGTAGGTGTCCCGTTAAAACATGGTGATAAACAATACGCTTTATTCATTCGTCCTGACATTCAGCAACAATTTGGTGAGATGAGAATTTTTCTAGCGGTGTTACTTGGTTTCATCGTTGTATTAAGTATCATTTTTATAGCGATTGCAGCAGGGTATATTGTGCGTCCTATTCGAACATTTACGAAAGCTACCAAAAAGATTGCAAGTGGTGAATATGATATTGAATTAGATGAAAATCGAAAAGATGAAATTGGTACACTAGCGACTAATTTTCAAAAGATGACAAAGAGTATTAAAGAATTAGATCAAATGAGACAAGAGTTCGTTTCTAACGTTTCTCATGAATTTCAATCACCGCTTTCTTCGATACAAGGTTTTTCGAAAACATTACAATCGGAGAATATGAGTGAAGAGGAAAGAAAACGTTACTTGAAAATTATTGAGGGAGAAAGTAAGCGGATGTCTAGTTTATGTAAACAGTTACTTACGCTCGCTTCATTAGATAAAGAAGAGAAAGTTCTACAAATTAAAGAGTTTCACTTACAAAAGCAAATTAAAGACGTCATTTTTATGCTTGAATGGAAATGGCGTGAAAAAGATATCGCCGTTGAATTTGATGTACCTAATATCACTATACAAGGTGATGAAAACTTACTTCATCAAGTATGGAGTAATATTTTTACGAATAGCATTAAGTTTTCAAACGATGGCGGGACCGTTGAATTTGTTGTAGAAGAATTAGAATCCAGTATTGTCATTTCTATATCAGATAACGGAATTGGTATGGAAAAAGAAGAAATGGATCGTATATTTGATCGTTTTTACAAAGTAGACACAGCAAGGGCAAGAAACGTAGAAGGTAGCGGTTTAGGATTATCTATCGTACAGAAAATTGTTGAACTGCATAATGGAACCGTTTCGGTATATAGTACGAAAGGGGAAGGGACCACTGTTCGGGTGGAGCTTCCTAAATAAGTTTAGGAGAAGAGGCTGTTTGGAAACGGCCTCTTCTCTTTTGTCGTTTTTCGTCGGTAAGTCGATATAATCGGAAAATCGCTGATATATTGTCACTTACGAGTAAAGTGACAAAAAGTTGTTTAATTTACTATAAAGTTGTTTGAAAAATATTACCCATTTGTAGCTTTGAAATAAAGTCGAACCGTTTATAAAAAAGTTGCACTGTTTTGTTTTCCAGAACGAAAAAACTAGTCAGGCAGACAGTCGTGGTGTAACCGGACATTTGCGATACCATTTCAATAGAGGTGGTTGCTCGTTTCAACAATGCTTAAAGGCTCGATTCTTCAGAAATGGAGGTCGCATTTTTCATATTTATAAATAAGATGGGAATTAAACTGTTAAATATTAGGAACCTTTCTAGACAACAGGAGATTGTGACGAATATGTATGTGGAAGCTAAGCTGTAGTTTCACACTATTTTAGATCAAGTGTTTCCAGAATAACGACAAAAAACTTGGAAGTAAGCAAATTATCGATTGGTATTCTACAGATTTATTTTGGAGTGGTTTAAGCTAAAGTTACAAAATTAAAACGTAAAAATTCATAAAAATATACAATGTTCAAATTATTATGGAAGTATTAATGGTGTGAAGCTTATAATTGAATTGGGTGATTAAAAGTGACTATACAAAATAAAAAGATAATTGATATCTATGATGACCGCAGACTATTCAATAAACATTCAAGTAACAGTATTCCAAGCGTAATCTTCATAGCAGGGTTAGGAGATAGCTATGAGACATGGAAAAAAGTCCAAGACCGAATATCGCAAAAAACATCAACTTTTTCCTATAACAGGTCGGGTATTGGCAGGAGTCAAGTCGCATCCGTCCCGACGACTTGCTATGATCTAGTCGAGGAGCTCAACGAATTGTTGCTAGCTCTTGAAGTGCGAAAGCCCTATATATTGGTTGGCCATTCTTTTGGTGGTTTGGTCGCTAGATTATATGCCAGCCTTTATCCACTGAACATCTGCGGTATGGTTTTGGTTGACTCTGCACCGGAATATAAAGAACTTGCCTATGAAAAGGTTCTACCCGAAAATCTGCTTGCAGGAAATAGGGAATATTACGAGAATCCTATGTTGAATAGTGAGAAGATTGATAAAATACAAAGTTATAAGCAAATCGTTGATCATTCAAAGCAAAGTAACATTCCTCTCACAATTATTACAAGAGGTTTACCTGACAATGGTGAAGAGGAATGGCCATCTCAAGAAATATTGGAAATTGAACAAAGACTCCAAGCAGAATTCCAGCGGCTGTCAACGTCAAGCAAGTACCGGATTGCTAGTGGAAGTGGACATTATATTCATCATGATGAGCCAGAAATTGTTATAGAGGAGATTATGTTAATGTTGAAGGAAATGGGAAAATGAGCGATATAGATTGAAATTCATGATGGATTTGCAAAGAATTGAGGAGGAGCATTACCAACTTCGTGAAGGTGAGCTATCGCAGAATTTTTTCTTATGCAGCAATCGGGCGCTATTTTTTGAATAAAACTTAGATTTTTAAACGACCGTATTGTTATATTTTTATTATAGTGAAGTATCTTACATACAAAATTAAACAAGCATAACCCCGTTCTAAATTTGGAACGGGGTTATGCTTGTTTGAGCTTTTAAAATTAAATAATTTTATCTCTACACATTAGATTAGATAATATTTTCTTTCTGCTATAAAGCCGCACCTTTCCCACGTTCTTCCTTAAACCGAAGCTCAAAAGTATCCGCTGTAATTTCATCAGCTTTCGGCAAAGCCCGTAATTTCGGATGAAGTAGCCATACGAGAGAAATAAATAAAATACCGATGCTAGCGAGCGCGAAAATGAGTTGGCTACTAAATACATTCGCAGTGTATCCGCCAATTAAAGAACCAAGCGGCATAGCGATTGTACCTATGCTTCGTGTGACTGAGTTGATGCGCCCAAGATACTGGTTTGGAATTACAATTTGACCAATTGTCGCAAATAATATGTTGGTCGCACCAATTGGTATCCAAGCTAAGCCGAATAAAAAAATGGATAACCATTGAAACGGTACAAGCGTAGAGAGAAACCAAAAGAAAGCGCTAGTCGCAAAGCTAATAATGGAGACACGGCCAACGTTATGTTTACCAACCCATGAACTGAATAGTGCTCCAATTAAACTACCGGCGGATATAGCGGCTAAAAAGAAACCATATAATTTCACCCCTCCTAAAGAATCAGTGAAAGAAGGGAGTATTGCCATCATCATACCGATTGAAAAATTAGCGACAACTGAACCGATTAAGAAGACGCCCATTAATGAACGAAAGACGATGGAAAAGCCTTCTTTTAAATCAGAGAAATATTGCTTGGTTGACAGTGATGTGTTTGTTTCAGCTTGCTTTGGCATTTTCAATGAAAAGAACAAGAGGGCAGTAATCGCGAATGTTAAGGAGTCGACCACATATAAAGTAATTGCGCCAAGTAGTGCTACTAATATTCCAGAAAGAGTCGTACAAATTAAATCGATGCCTTGATACGCAAATGAGAAGAGTGAGTTCCCTTTTAATAATTGTGTTTTATGCAGTAGAAGTGGTAAAGCTTTTGATTGTGCTGGATAGGCGAATTGTTCGATAAAGGCTACGATAGGCATAATGATGAGTAGTAGTTGAACGGTTAATAGGTCGAAGTAGTGTGTAATAGGAATGATTAATATAAGAATGCATTGCAGGACTTGTGTGATTACGAGGGTGTTTTTTATCGACCATCTATCAACGAATGGACCAGTAAGAAATTGAAGTGCAGAAGGTAATAATGTAAGAAAACCTGCTAATCCAGAATAAAAAGGATTACCACTCAGCTTATATACGAGCCACATCGCTGCTACATAATACAAGCTATCTCCTATGTTTGTAAAAATTCTCCCTAAAAATAATAAGAGGAAATTCCGGTTTTTTAATACGTCCATTTTATCTACTCCTTTATAATAAATTTATTCGGTAAAATAAATTTGACCGTCTCGGTAAAAAAAATCGTATTACGATTTTTCTTCTTCTTTAACAAATTGCTGCATTGTTCTCTCAGCGATTTGAAGTGCAGTAGTAGAAATATAATAAGGTTTACTATTTGGATTTTTATCTGCACCTTTTGTGATTTCGTTTAATTCAGCCATTAATTCATGAAACTTTTTTACCCACAATTGAAATTGTTCTGGCGTAGCATCAAATTCCCAGCAGGATGAAACGTAATTCCACTCAGCTGGATCTTCACTTGCATTTCGTAATGTAAAAGCTTCTTCTGGTGCAGCGAGAATTTGGCTTTTTGTTCTTTCTATCATTTGTAAAAAGATTTGGCGACCTGATTCGCTTAATATTTCTAAATGAGGTAATAGATCTGCGGCAGGAGTGAAGCCTTTAGCAACAGATTGATAAAACTTTTGAACGATGCCATTCTTTTCTTCGGTGTAAACGATCTCTATAAGCCCATTCTTTTCTAATTCTTTTAAATGATAATGAATTTTCGCCCTTGAAATGCCGAATTTCTCAGACAGTAATTGTCCAGTATACGGACGTTCGCATAGACGTATCATCATTTCGGCACGTAGTGGATCGCTTAATGCTTTTAGTTGGCTATAAGTAGTTAGTGTTAACACGGGCTTCAACATAATCAACTCCTCAAATTAAATTACTCGGTCAATATTATTTGACTGAATTGTATCAAGGATTCTATTTATTTTCAATACTTTCAGAAAATTTATTTTTTTAGCTGTAATCTTCCGTTCATATTCCGTTCATATTTCTTTTTTATGATAAGTGCATAGAAAGTAATAGGAAGGAGCGAGCGAAATGTTTTTAGCTCTGCGTGAATTAAAACAATCAAAATTAAGATATGGATTAATCGGACTTATTATGGTGTTATTATCATTTTTAGTCCTTGTAATTTCAGGATTAGCAAATGGATTATCATATGATAATGCTTCATCGATTCAAAATATGGAGGCAAATAAGTTCGTTTTAGCGGATGATGCGGAAAATAAATTACTTCGTTCACAAATTAAGAAAGATGATGTAGATAACGTAGTAAATCAAGCCGGCGAGAAAGAGGCAGTTCCGTTTCGTGTGAAGATTTCAACTTATGAAAAGAAAGATAGTTCGAAAAAAGTTGATGTCGCTATTTTCTCAAGTGAACGTGATTCGTTTTTAGAACCGAAAATTGTAAAAGGTGAGAAATTGGGTACAGCAAACAACGAAATGGTTGCTGATGAATCAATTAAAGAAAAAGGAATCGATATTGGGGATACAATTATCGATCCTGTTTCAAAGAAAGAATTTAAAATCGTAGGATTTACGAAAGATCAAATGTTTAGCCATACACCAGTCGTTTATGTAAATGAAGACGTATGGGGCGCTATCTCACAACCAAACCAAAAAGATTATAGTGCAATTGCGCTTAATACAGATAAAGAAATTAAAAATGCACATGTTATCGACAAAAAAGAAGTATTACAAAGTATTCCAGGATTTAAAGAAGAGCAAGGAACATTAACGATGATCATTGCGTTCTTACTTGTTATCGCTGCGTTACTAATCGGTGTATTCTTCTACGTAATTACGTTGCAAAAAACACAGCAATTAGGTGTACTAAAAGCAATCGGTACGAAAAATTCTTATTTAGCAAATAGCTTAGTCGTACAGGCGTTATTCTTATCAGTCGTTGCGATGATAATCAGTATTGTTCTTGTACAAGGATTAGAACAAATTTTACCAGCGGGTATGCCGTTCTTATTAACAACACCGATGATTGCACAATATGCCGCAATCTTTATCGTCATTAGTATTTTAGGAACACTTATTTCATTATATCAAGTATTAAAAGTTGATGCATTAGAAGCAATTGGAGGCGGGATGTAATGACTTCATTATTAAAATTAGACAAAGTAAGTAAAGTGTACGGAGAAGGGAATACAGAAGTAACAGCCCTTCATCCGATGTCGCTTGATGTGAAAGCTGGAGAGTTTATTGGAATCGTTGGTCCTTCTGGATCAGGGAAAAGTACGTTATTATCAATCGCGGGTGCTTTACTATCACCGTCAAAAGGGGATATTTACATTCGTGAGCAAAATATTACGAAGTTATCAGAAAAGGAAATGACAGACATTCGTTTGAAAAAAATCGGCTTCATTTTCCAGTTCGCAAATCTTGTTCCATATTTAAATGTAAAAGAACAACTGCTTTACATTGCAAAGCTAAAAAAAGACAACAAACAAGAATCTGAAAAACGTGCGGATCACTTATTAGCGGCATTTGGATTAGGAGAAAGAAAAAATCATTATCCCAATCAACTATCTGGTGGGGAAAAACAAAGGGTAGCAATCACTCGTGCTTTCATGAACAACCCAGATTTAATATTAGCTGATGAACCAACTGCAAGCTTAGACTCAAAACGCGCACGTGAAGTTGTGGAAATGATGAAACGTGAAGTGAAAGAAAGTCAAAAAGCAGCAATTATGATTACACATGATGAAAGAATGCTTGATGTATGTGATCGTATATTGACGCTTCGAGATGGGAAATTAGTATGATAAAAAAGGAACTCTTACGATTGTAAGAGTTCCTTTTTCTGTTTAAAGTAAAGAGTTTTTATTTATTTTGTCACGCATTAACAAGAGGAAGAGGGAGGTATACTTTGTGGGAAACGGAAAAGATTTTCGGGGTCATATTTTGCTTTTATTTTTCGAAGCTTAGCAAAGTTCGATCCGTAATATTCTTGTCCGAAATTTTCGATGTTTTGATCTGGAACATTAACATAAGAACCAGTTACATAAGGTTTTATTAATTGGCGTACTCTTTCAACTGATGCTAGATTTGCAGCTTCTTCGGATTTGTCTTTCCAACTAGCAGTCCATTCCGTATAAAATAATGGGCTACGCCAAAAGAAAGCTGTTTTATTACTAGGTACTTTACTTATAGCGCCACCCCAATTAATAAAAAAGAAATTAGCTTCTGTTCCAGTAGCTTCTTCTAAAAATTGTTTCATAATTGAAATAGGTTCTTCCGGCCAAAGGTTAAGTGCCCAAGCCGAAGAAAACTTAACGCTCTGATCAGATCGACCAGGGATTGGCTCATCAGGATCTAAGAAATCTATAGCGGCTGGGTAAGGTAATTCTTCTATAACAATTTGTGTTGGAGTTCCAGCACTTGTTAAAGGTTCTAGTAAGTTTATAAGCTCGTTTTTTGAACCTAAAAAAATACCTTCTGCATGACAAAGTCCATTTATTTTGCTGTAAATTTCAAGTAGGCATCCTAATCGTGAGTCTACAAAAGGAGCCCATTCTTGCCAGACTTTGAAAACAGTTTCTAACTGATCCCATGGCCAAATGATATTGAAGACTGTGGCAGTATTAGGGGCACGGTGAAGCTTCAATGTATATTCAGTATTGTATCCGAAATTTCCACCACCACCACCTCTAGAAGCCCATAATAAATCTTTATTGCAACATAGATCTGCTTGAATGATTCGGCCTGTTGCATCTACTGTTTCCAAAGCAATAAGATTATCACTTATTAGACCGATTGTTCGTGAGACTACTCCAAATCCACCGCCCATTGTAATGCCACCGATTCCAACTGTTGGACTATCTCCAAATGGTGACATAAAACCTTCTCTAGCTAGTCCTTTTACAAGTGGGCCGACGTGAATTCCAGTTTGAACGGTTGCTATACCATTCTTTTTATCTAAACTAACTTTATTCATATCACTTACATCGATAACAATACCGCCATTTACAACAGAAAGATTTTTATCTAGCGCATGTCGACCGCTTCTGACACGTAAGGGAACATGATTTTCGCGAGCCCATTTAATGGCGTTACTGACATCGTATGAACTTTGTGCAAAAACAAAGACGAGGGGGAAGACATCAACGTAAGGATTCCAATTCTTAATAGCTTCTAAATAGCCTGGATCTCCTTTGTAAATTACCCGTCCTGTGAGTTTTGTTGAACCCATGTATTTCACTCCTTATAAATATTTATAGATGTCGTTCGAATGTAGCAATGGAACATGGTCATGTAGTAATTAGAAGAATAAAGACTTTATGAGAGGGAGGATGAAAATATCCTGTAGGCACTAGTAGAGGTTGAATGTGTGGCAGTCTAGATGATTTGGAAAATTTTATTGCTACACAAGTTCTATTAGTAGTGTATGAATTGAGAGTGAACTTTGTTAAAGAATTGTACATTTTCCTATCAGTATGACTTAGGGGAATTACAGTATGAGTGAAGGTTTTCTTGTTTTGTTAAAGCATAAGGAATTAATATAAGTTTGAAATGGGATAAAAATAATTGATATATATTTGCTTTCAGGGGATTATCATAATGCAAAAATGAAAAGGTTTCCCTTTACAACAAATGATATGTGGATAGAGAGAGAATCTAAATTTAGAGGAATAGCTAGTTCATAAACGTACCTATAATTGGTCTCTTCTTTAAGAAGCCGATGCAATGGTCTTAAAGAAGAGACAGTAGATTATATAATATAAATTATAATTGCTTTATAAAAACTTTTTTAATTTTATTACGCGTAAGTAATAGAACGCCACCTAAGACAGATAACATTCCTAAAGCCATATTACTTGATTGCTCACTACCAGCGTTAGGGAGCTCTCTAGCATTATTTTTCGCTGGAACAGTAGTATTGTTATTATTCGCTGTCGTTTGTTTAGGTTGTGATACTTCAGTAATCTTGTTATCTACATTTTGCTGTGTTGTATGTAACTCAGCTAATTTGTCATCGATTTTCTTCTCAGTATGTTTAAAATCGTTTATTTTAATATCTAAGTCTTGTTTTTTCTTTGTTAAATCGTCTGAAACAGTTTGTTTCGATTGTTTTAATTCGTTCAATTTGTTTTCTAAGTTCTGTCTAGCCTCTTGTAACTCAGCTAATTTATTTTTTACATCTTGTTTAGCTAGTTCTAAGTTAGATGAAAGGCTATCTAAATTTCCTTTAATTTTCTTCAGTTCTTCTAACGTGTTACCAGTATTCGGCTTATTTTCTTTAATTTCAGCAAGTCTATCCTCAGCAGTTTGTTTCGCTTTCTTTAACTCAGCCAATTTTTCATCTACTTGTTTTTTAACTTCCTTAAGTTCATTAACCTTCTGATCGATGTTCTCTTTATGCTGCTTAATTTCATTCACTTTTTCATCGACAGTTTGTTTATGTTCTTTAATCTCATTAACCTTTTCATCAACAGTTTGCTTATGCTCTTTAATTTCAGCAACTTTTTCATCTACATGCTTTTTATGCTCTTTAATTTCAGCGATTTTCTCATCAGCGATTTGTTTGTCTTGCTGAAGTTTTGCATCTAATTCTTGTTTATGCTGATGTAGTTCATTCGCTTTTTCATCGACAGTTTGCTTAACTTGGTTAAGTTCATTTAACGTTTGATCCACATTTTCTTTGTGCTGCTGCAATTTCGCATCTAACTCTTGTTTATGTTGCTTAATTTCAGCTAATCGATCTCCTGTACTTTGCTGGGGAGTAGCTTCATTTACTTCTGCATGAGTAGGGGTAGATCCCGCAATCATTGCTAAAGCTAGTGTAGAAGCAGCGATTGTTTGTTTTGTTTTCATATTTTTGTACCTCTTTCCTATGAGTGAACTCTATTGTGTAAAATTGAGCATATAGAAGTAGATTATTTTATCATTATATACCATGTTCGGCGCTTAGAGGAAGTATTTGCATATTAATCTAAGAATATGTAATTTTAAAAATTTCTTATTTACTTTATAGAGTAGGGGAGTTGATTAGCTTTTTGTTGTTCCTGCAAGTTTGAACGCTAGTCTTGCAAAAGATGTGAAGGAGTGTGTTGTGATGTTGTCTTAACTCAAACGAACTAAATAATATACTGTTAGAAAGGAGATAGCAACATTATGATTATTGAAATAGATATACAGAAGGAATTTTAATTTCGTTTACTCCTCTCGAGGTGAAGCATAAGGAACAATTATTTGAAGCTCAAAAAAAGCCCTAAAGTATGGAAATGTTCCTGGCGAAAAGGAGATCTAAGGCAAATATTAGTGATAGCTGTTAATAACAAAAGAGGAGGGAAACATATACCTTTTATTGCTAAGTACAGCCTTTCATAATCTATGTTAAAGTAATTGGAAATTTCATGGGGAAGTGTTATGGTTTATTTGGGAGCTGCACATTATTTATGTTCAGTAAAAAAGGGGGATTAAAGTGGGAGTTAAAATTTTCAACGGCAGGCATATAGCCAATTGCAAGGATAAAGAATTTGTTGTTTTTATTATTGGTATGCGTATTAATAACTTATTTAAATTTTGGAAGTGGATACCAGTTTTTAATGCTATGGGACCTATGATTAAAGAATTGTATCAAAATCCACAATGGGGTTTCTTACATACAGAATTCTTATTTAGTTGGAGAAAAGTAATTTTAATTCAATACTGGAAGGGATTCGACGAATTAGTAAACTATGCTCACGGAGAAAACCATTCATATGCTTGGAAATCATACAATAATAAGATTAAAGATAATGGGAGTGTCGGTGTTTTTCACGAAACCTATCAAATAGAAAAAGGTGCTTCTGAAGCAATCTATGTTAATATGCCAAAAACAGGTTTATCTAGAGCTACCGAACACATACCAGTATCTCAAGATACTAATACTGCTCAAAAAAGAATGAATGAATAATTTAGAATATTCAATATTTAAACCGATAAAAATCCTCTATTGATATGAAAAATGAAGTAGGAGAAAGGAATCTTAGAGTGTTTTTTCTTTATTTTCAAAAGGACCTGTTCATTAAAATAGGAATATTCTGTATGTAATTTCAATTTTCCTCTTGAAAACATACAATTTATTGAAGTGTTAAAGAGAGCTGGGAACTTGACAAAAAAACTTATTTATGCTATAATTTACCAATATAAAAATAACGTGTATAATAGGGTTCTCCTGGCCAGGGGAACCCTATTTTTGTTGTGAAAATGAAGGAGTGTATGTGCATGAACAAAGGTGAAGCAAGTGTAACGTCGTTAGTATCAGCTTTCGGAAGGGCGTATCATAGTGAATTTGATAATCCTACAATCTTTGATGATTATGTAGCTAAAGATTTAATTTCACAAAAAGAGCGTAACAATATTGAAATGAACATGGTTCAAGGGATACATTTTTTCAATAAAGACATTGCACAGCAGTTTCAAGACAATCCAAAGGAAATATTAAAATGGATTACGCAAGTTCAGTTATCACCAACGCCTTTGGCACGCGCGGCATATTGTGAAAGAGTATTGCTACATGAGATGGTATTAGGAGCAAAGCAATACGTCATACTCGGTGCAGGCTTAGACACGTTCAGTTTTAGACACCGAGAATTAGAGAATAATATAGAAATATTTGAAGTAGATCATCCTTCTACACAGCAGTTTAAGAAGGAAAGAATAAAAGAAGCAGAACTTGAAGTTCCAAATAATCTTCATTTTGTTTCAATGGATTTCACTAAGGATTTCTCTAAACAAGAATTAATAAATGAAGGATTTGAAAATAAAAAGACTTTCTTCAGCTTGTTAGGGGTTACGTATTATTTAATGAAAGAGGAACTTTCCAGTTTAATAGAATGTTTATTCAAAATGGTTCCAGTAGGAAGTTCTATCGTTTTCGATTATCCTGATGAAAACTTATTTACGGAAAAAGGATTATCCAATCGAGTTGAAAATATGATAAAGATGGCTGTGATAGGCGGGGAGCCGATGAAATCTTGTTTTTCTTATACCGAAATGGAAGCACTGTTAGAGAAGGCGGGCTTACTCATTTATGAGCACTTATCACCAGAGGATGTTCATACATTATATTTTGAAGGACGAAACGATTATTTAGAAGCTTTTGAGACGGTGCATTATGTTCATGCGGTGAAGAAGTAGATAATTAGTAGGCATGGGGAGGGATCTCTGTGTCTTTTTTTGTGGAAAACAAGAGGATGGGATTTATTGAGAAAGATAATGATAGATATATTGTTACATGAGTTACTACATCTAGATGAACATAAGGAAGAATGTGGGGTGTATTTGTCAAAAAAACAGAATGTTCAACGAAAATTCGCGATTATGTTATATAATGATTTTAATAAACCATATTTTAGAAATTACCCCCGATTATGTAGAAAGTATATTTTGTTTTGATAAGCTAAAAGAACTTGTAGTGGGGCTTGTTACAAGTTCTTTTATTTGTAAAATTTCCATTGACTAAAATATGGAAAAAAGGAGGGTGCAAGTTTGATAAGAAATTTAAAGAAAGCAGCACTTAATTCGTTAGATGGGAAATGGGGAGTAAGTATAGGGGTATCGGCGTTATACTATTTTGTACCAACTTTAAGTGCATCAGCGATTGCTAGTTTTATATATTTAATATTTGGCCTGTTTATTGGGGTAATTGGTTTGGATGTTTTCTTTATTTATTCAATTGGTGGGCAACCACAAGTAGATCCAACAGCACTAGTTTTACTTATTCTAAGTTATTTTTTTATAGGACTGATTTGTTTCTTAATTTACAGTGTCATACAAGGTATCTTTAATTATGGGTATTCTGTTTTCACCTTACGCTTAGGTAAAAATGAAGATGCTAAGGTGGACGATGTATTTGTGGGGTTTAGGAAGAACAATTTGTTTAAATCAATGAAATTAGGAGTGTTGCAGGCTATTTTTCTATTTTTATGGAGCCTGTTATTAATTGTTCCAGGTATTATTAAATATTTTTCTTATTCAATGGCATATTATATTTTAATAGAGAATCCGGATTATACAGCAAGTGAAGCACTAAGGGAGAGTAAAAGAATAATGAAAGGGCATAAGTTCAAGTTATTTGTTCTTTGGCTATCTTTTATTGGTTGGTTTTTATTAACAGCATTTATAGGTATGTTTACATTTAATCTGTCATTCATATTCATTTCCCCTTATTACAACACAACTGTCTCGCATTTTTACTTAGACTTAATTAAGAAACAGGATGCTAGAGAAGCGAAGGTAAGTATATAAAGAATATAATTAGTAAGAAAATATTTTTAATGTATATTTTCTCGATTGTGGTCATGCAATTAAGCATATCCCTTTTTAATATGATATTGAAAGAAATAAAGTAGCAGCAATTGGATATGTTTTACTTATAATAATTTGGGTAAGGATATTATAACATTGGAGGAATTTAAAATGGGGAAGAGTGAGATATTTCCGGATTTTAATTTTAAATTAGTAGTAATTGATGCTTTATTAGATAAAGAGCCATTATTTTTAAAAGAATTAAAAGACTTAATAGAAAAGTATACGAATAATTTCGAATGGTATTCAGGAGCTGGGCCAATTGTTGAAATTAGAGATTTTTTAGAAGAGTTAATTTTGGAAACAAGTGATTTGGAAAAGATTGAATCCCTTTGCTTTGATGGAGGAAATGAAATTTATCATATCTTAAAGCCAGATTGGGATGGTGAAGACAGTTTATTTGATGTAATATCTGTTGAAGGATTTCAAAATTTAAAAAATCTAAAAACAGTGGAATATATTTCAATGTGTTACCCAAAAGTATTAGAACCATTTAAACAAGCTGGAATTGAAATTGAGGATTAATGAGGGAAAAGTTATATAATAATGGAAGTGATTCTTATTAAGAAAGAGTCACTTTTTCTTATGCAACGAACAAAACAGAATGGAGGATATTATGATAATAATCGATAAAGATGGTGAAGGCTACTGGAGTAAAACTGTTGATTTGGGCATTTTAGGTAAATTCAATAGAATTTTTATAGATTTAGATGGATGCGATATAACAGGGGCGACGGATAATATGACTCAAGAAGAAAAGGTAGAAAAAGCTAAAAAATATTATGGTAATAGATTCAAAGAGTTAGAAACCAATGTTGGATTTATAAATGAGCAATTTCTAATGTGGATTATAACGCATTTATGTGATATAGAATATCCATTTTGGGAATTTGGTGATGAAGATGAAAGTAGTGAAGATTATCCAGATTATATAGTAAAAGAAGAAATAAAAAAATTCGAAGATGAAAATGGACAATTGCAATATGATCCGTATAGTCCAAGTCCGATTTATAGAGAAATTCAGAAATATAATGCATATAATAATGAAGATAATTTATTAAGCTATGAAATCATAACGAAATATTTACCGGTTCTTGATTTCAAAAAACTTGTAGATACAATTAGACCTAATAGTATAGATACATTTGAAGATAACATAAACTTTCAAGTGAGTAGTGAGGTTTGTGGTGGAATGTTACTTTGTGCTACTTACGGAACAATTTATGCTAATAATGAGCTAGAAGTTACGCATAATTGTTAATACAAAGATTACTGATAGGTATATCGCTACACATCTATTAACTGAAAAATATTAATTGCAATCAAGCGTAAAAAAACGCGATTCTTATTAAAAAAATAGCGTTCTTTTACTATTCAAATATGATTACATCTGAATTTAATGAAGGTTTCTTCTGCAAAAGTAGTAGATTTTTTATTTGAATTTACTACCTCGGTTTGATTTATCATATTTCAATCTCAATAGAATAGTAAATAGGTATAAAAGATATGGAGATACATACTTTAGGTTTTAAATTACAGTAACTTTTGTGAAAACAAAAGGGGAAATAGAAGATGTTAAAATTACATGTATGTTCGTTCCGTATGTGTATATTTGCTGTTCAATAAACTATCCTCTCGCGTAAGTTTGTACCACATTTTCACTTTTATTTACAGAAAATACCATTAAATATTTTTTGATAATTGTTATAATATAATTAAATTGATATAAAAGTTTTTTCTAGAGTATGTATTTGAAGAATTCTCATGCAAAAAGAGCAAGTTCTCAAGTAGAGAGCTTGCTCTTTTTTGAAGAAAAATAGGATTAGAAGTACATAAGGAGATAGCAGAATTTTATAAAAAGACTTTCTGTATGTATCCACAGCAATGTTTAGATGTAAAGGATTTTTAAATTTATAAAAAGATTAAGAGGCGATAGAGAATGAAAAGATATATTAGTATAAAAGGAATTGGCACATATCTTCCGAGAAGAAAGGTAGAATCTTTTGAAATAGATCGCATGCTACATGTGCCAGAAGGCTGGACATTAAAAAAAGCTGGGGTAAAAACAAGATATTTTATTGATGGGGAAACGTCTTCTTATATGGGGGCGGAAGCTGCAAAAAAAGCTGTAGAAGATGCTAAGTTAACTTGGGATGATATCGATTGTATTATTTGCGGAAGCGGAACGATTCAACAGGCAATACCTTCTACAGCATCACTTATTCAAGAACAGCTCGGGCTACAGCATTCTGGTATTCCATGTTTTGATATCAATTCAACATGTCTAAGTTTCATAACAGCACTTGATACAATTTCTTACGCAATGGAATGCGGGAGATACAAAAATGTTGTTATTATTTCTTCTGAAATTTCTTCTGTTGGATTAAATTGGGGACAAAATGAAAGCAGCATTTTATTCGGTGACGGTGCGGCAGCTGTTGTCATAACAAAAGGTGATCATACATCTTCTATTATTGCTTCCCATATGGAAACATATAGCTCTGGTGCGCATTTATCAGAAATTCGTGGCGGTGGAACGATGATTCATCCTAGGGAGTATAGTGAGGAACGAAAAGAAGACTTCTTGTTCGATATGAATGGAAGAGCCATTTTTAAACTATCTTCTAAGTATTTGTTGAAGTTTATCGACAAGCTACTTATGGATACTGGTTATTCCCTGGCCGATATTGATTTAATTGTTCCTCACCAAGCAAGTGGGCCAGCTATGAGACTCATTCGTAAAAAATTAGGGGTTGATGAAGAGCGCTTTATGACCATTTTTGAAGACTACGGTAATATGATTTCCGCATCTATTCCAGTCGCTCTTTTCGAAGCGATTAAGCAAAAGAAAGTGCAACGTGGAAATAAAATACTATTATTAGGTACTTCTGCAGGACTTTCAATCGGGGGCATCCTTCTTGAATACTAAGAAAACAGTATTAATTACAGGGGCACGTGCACCAGCAACTCTGCATTTATGCAGACTGTTTCATAACGCTGGACATACCGTTATTATTGCAGATAGTATTCCTTATCCATTAAGTAAAGTTTCAAAGAGTACGGATTATTTTTATGAAATTCCTTCTCCAAAGTGGAAAACAAATGAAAGTATCCGTGCGCTACTATCCATTATTCAACGTCACAATGTGGATTTGCTTATTCCTACTTGTGAAGAAGTGTTTTATATATCTAAATATAGAGAAGAATTAAGCGCATTTTGCCATGTATTAGTAGATGATTTTCAAAAACTTTCATTACTGCATAATAAGTGGGAATTTATTCAGTTCGTAGCGAATTTAGGGTGGCAAGTACCTGCAACATATAGAATAAATAATGAAGAAGCGATAAGTTCAATGATGCACAAAACGCCAGCTAATACTCCTTTTGTACGAAAGCCGATTTTCTCCCGTTTTTCTGATAAAGTGGAATTTATTACAAAAGAGGTTGCTCTAAAAGAAAGCATGATAGATAAGTCGAATTATATTATGCAAGAGTTTATACGAGGAACGCAGCACTGTTCCTACAGTATTGCACAATCTGGGGAAGTGTTAGCTCACTCTACGTATAAAACGGAATTCACGGCAGGCTTAGGCGCTACCATTGCATTTAAGCATATGAATCATCCTAAAATTGATCAGTTTGTTACGCATATTGTAAAAGAGCTGAATTTCTCAGGACAAATTGCTTTTGATTTTATCGTTACAGAGGATGGGGATGCGATTCCGATTGAATGTAATCCACGTACTACAAGTGGATTACATTTATTCGATGAGGAAATATTGCCGGTTTTCTTTCATGAAACAGTAAACAATACACTCATTCCAAGACCAAACTCTGAGTGCGCAATTCGGTTAGCGATGCTTCTATATGGATTTCCTTATTTAAAAAGTAAACAAAAACGTAAGCGATGGTTAAAAGTTCTATGCTCTTATCCAGATATCGTTTATCGTCACAATGATTGGAAACCATTTTTTTATCAGTTTTTTAGCATGTATAAATTATGGCGTGAAAGTTATAAACAGGAACGGACTATTTTAGAGCAAACAACATATGACATATCGTGGGATGGTGAAGATTTATGAAAATGCTAGTAACTGGTGGAACGGGCTTTCTAGGACAAAAACTCGCCTTTCGACTGAAAAATATGGGCTATGAAGTAACGGCAGCGGGAAGAAATAAAACAATCGGTAAGGTATTAGAACAAAATGGAATCGAGTTTGTTCATTGTCCTCTTGAAGACAGGGATCGTGTGCTACAAGTTTGTAAAGATAAGGATTATATCTTTCATAGCGGCGCACTTTCTTCCCCTTGGGGCAAATATGAAGATTTTTATAATGCGAATGTGTTAGGAACGAAACATATTATCGAGGGATGTCAAAAGTACGGTATAAAACGCCTTATCCACGTATCAACACCAAGTATTTATTTCTATTATGATGAGCGACAAAATGTAGTAGAAAACGCGAAACTTCCTGATACATTTGTAAATCATTATGCAACAACGAAGCACATGGCCGAACAATCTATTGATCAAGCTTTCATGCATGGTTTACCAGTTATCACAATACGTCCGCGCGCTTTATTCGGACCAGGAGATAACGCTATTCTTCCGCGTCTTATTAAAGTATGTGAAAAGGGTGCTTTACCGAGGATTGGTACTGAAAATGTTCTTGTTGATATTACGTATGTTGAGAATGTTGTAGATGCTTTACTTCTTTGTATGCATTCCCCAAAACATACATTAGGTCAAAAGTACAATATAACAAATGACGAGCGTGTAAATTTATATGAGGTCATAGAAAATGTAATGAAGCGTCTTGATAAGGAAGTAAAATATAAAAAAATTTCCTACAAAACTGCTTTTTCACTAGCTGCTATACTAGAAGGAATCTCAAAAACTATTTTATTCGGAAAAGAACCTATTCTCACAAAATATACTGTTAGTGTCCTTTCAAAAAGCCAGACATTAAATATTGATAAAGCTAAAGAAGAACTAGGATATGCTCCAAAGATCAGTATAGAAGAAGGAATTACAAAATTTGTAGACTGGTGGAAAATACAATGAAAATCAAATCTTTAAAGCTATATGATACAGGATATTGCACACATCCAGAAAAAATTGCATATTCCAAGGGCAGTTGGAAACAAATATGCTTTCCTGCTACAGTAGGGTTACTCCAGCATCCAGTATTAGGATATATTTTATTTGATACTGGATATGCGGGACATTTTAAAGAGGCGACAAAAAAATTCCCTTACTCTGTATATGCAAAACTTACGCCTGTTCATTTCGCGGAAGAGCAATCTATTAAACAGCAACTTCTTCTTGATGGTATTCAGCCAGAAGAAATTAAATATATTATTCTTTCTCATTTCCATGGCGATCATACAGCTGGTTTACCTGACTTTCCAAAAGCGAAAATACTAACCTTCGCAAAAGCTTATGAGGATATTAAAAAGAGAAGTAAATTTGGTGCTCTATTAAAAGGGTGTCTAAAAGATACACTGCCGATAGATTTAGAGAAAAGAATGTCATTCATTGATCAAACTCCATCCCTTAACTTACCTTCTACATATGGAAAGTTTGAAGAGGGGTATGATGTATTTGATGATGGCTCATTATTTGCTGTTGACTTAACAGGACATGCAACGGGACAATTTGGTCTATTCGTTCATTTACAGAGTAATAAAATTGTCTTTCTTTGTGCAGACGCAGTGTGGCTAAGTAAAACTTATCAAAACCTTGTATTTCCTAGTAAGATTGCCAATCTTTTAACTAGCGATCCAAAATCTTATCGAAAGAATATTGAGAAGTTACACCATTTATCACAAACATCACCTGAGATTGAAATTGTACCAACTCATTGTGAACATACATGGGATAAAATTAAAGCAGGGGTGTACTATGAATAAACTACGAATTCTCAAGCAATACTTGAAAACAAAATATGTCTCGAGATTTTCAAATCGTAAACAGTTGGAACAGTTTCATAAACAACAAATAGAAAAGCAGCTTTTGTTCACGATAGAGGCGTCTCCTTTTTATCGCCAATTATTTACGCCGTTTTTAAATGAAATTCAAAAGGGGAATTTGGCTGCACTCCCCATTATTGATAAAGAAGTAATGATGGAACATTTTGATACATTAAATACAGTTCATATTTCAAAGGAAGAAGCGTTTCATGTAGCAATTGAAGCAGAAAAGACCCGGAATTTCTCACCAACCATTCGTAATATAACTGTTGGTTTATCATCAGGTACTAGTGGAAATCGTGGGGTTTTTCTCGTTTCTGAGGAAGAACAAACGTTGTGGGCTGGCTCGATTATTGGAAAGGTGCTTCCATCTAGCATTTTACATAAACACACGATTGCTTTTTTCTTACGTGCAAATAGCAATTTATACGAAGCGACAAAAAATGAGCGAATCTCATTTCATTTTTTTGATTTACTAGATTCGTTTCAGCAGCATATCACGCGATTAAATGAAATACAGCCATCTATTTTAATTGCACCTCCGTCTATGTTACGGAAAATCGCTTACTGGCAGCAAGAAGGACTGATTACGATTTGTCCCCAAAAAATTATCTCTGTAGCAGAAGTGCTTGAAGATATTGATAGAGACTTTATTCGTGCAACTTTTAAGCAAACAGTACACCAAGTTTACCAATGTACAGAAGGTTTTCTTGCTACCACCTGCAAGGAGGGGACGTTACACATTAATGAAGACCTCGTTCATATTGAAAAAGAATACTTAGATCAAGAGAATGGGATATTCGTTCCTATTATTACTGATTTCATGAGGAAAACACAGCCTATTATACGCTATCGTCTCAATGACATATTAATTGAGAAAAAAACGCCGTGCAGCTGTGGCTCACCTTTTTTAGCATTAGAACGAATTGACGGTCGATGTGACGATATATTTATTGGAATAAGTGAATTGGATAATAGCGAAATATTTATTTTTCCAGATTTCATTAGAAGAGCAATTTTGTTTGCATCTAGTGACATTCAAGAATTTAAAGTGATACAACACAGCGTAGAAAAAATTGAAATTAAACTTAAAGCACTACCTGAAGACCTCGAATTATGTCAATCAAAGGTAATGCAAGAATTACATACACTGTGGGCTACTAAAAAGTGTGCGATACCACAGTTCTTCTTTTCGCATTACGATATTCAAGTATATGATGAAAAATTAAAAAGAATAGAAAGCCTTGTAAGACGTGGTGAACATAAATGATTCAGTTACATGATGTTCATTCCTTACATAGCATTGATTGGGAATCAAAAAAAGATGGGGCATATGTGCGAGATAGTTTCCTGCCTCTTTTTCAAAAGGGCGTTACAGCATTTATTGAAAATGTTAACACGGAGCTCTTTCTATTAGAAATCGATGATCTCATCTTGCCAGTTACTCTTAATAACGCAGAGTTCGAAAATTCATATGTATGTTCTCCTTATACACATTACGTATCTTATGCGTTAGAAGAGCTATGGGAGTTGAAAAAACCATGGCTAGAGAAGCTATTAACCTATCCAATTCATCTTATGGGAAGTTGGTTACGACGAACGAATATTAATAAAGTAATTGTCGTAAATAATTGGATGCTTTCAACAAATCTTTATCACTCTATCAACGAACGACAAATCGAACAAATTACGAATCTATTTGTTGAGAAATTTCCAGAGCATACAATTCTATTTCGCTCTTTAAATAATGAATTATATCCCGTAACGACAGAAGCACTATCTACAGTAGGTTACAAGAAAATTATGTCTCGTTCTATATACTTATTTGATCCGAAACACTATAAAAAAATGAATCGAAAAAAACGAAAAGACTTATTAAACGATAAAAGCTTATTAGAGAAAAGCAATTATGAAATCATTACGAATGAAGAATTAACAAAGGAGGATATTTTACAAATTTCCCAGCTATACAACCAACTATATATTGAAAAATATTCCGCCCATAACCCAATGTTTACACCCGCTTATTTATGGAATGCTCTTCAGCATCGTTTATTTGAGATAAAGGCCATAAAAAAAGGGGATACAATTGATGGTGTTATTGCTTATTTTATTCGGGATGGAGTTATGACAACGCCGATCCTTGGCTATAATACAAACTCTGACCAGCAACAAGGTTTATACCGTATACTTTCCCTCCTTATTACAATGGATTCTATCGAAAAAGATTTAATTTGTCATTGTAGTGCTGGGGCTGGAGAGTTCAAACGAAATCGTGGTGCAACACAGCAAATTGAATACAGTTATGTATATAACGATCATCTACCACCTAGCCAACAAAAGGTATGGAAAGTATTAATGTGGATATTAAATACATATATAGAACCGATGGCAAAAAAACATCGCTTTTAAACAAAAAGACTTTTATGATTGCTTGTTACCAGGAACTCTTTATTTAAGTGTAGCTGCAATACCCACGTTATGGAATTTATATAGTATATTTTTAATGATTTATTTTATATTTATCGTTTGGATGAAAAAGAGAAATGCTTAAAAGAGTAGTTCTCTTTTTTCAGTTTTTGAAACGGAAATGAAAGGGTGAGCGGTGTAGTGAAGCAAGGATTATCGAAATTAGCAGATGTATTAGTGAATCATTCGACTAAAGTTAAACCTAACGATCAAGTGTTGATTCAAAGTGTTACTGAAATAGATCCTATGGTAGTTCGCGAAATTATTAAAGCTGTTGAAAAAGCAGGGGGATATGCGCATGTATCAATGCGTGACGTTTCTGTTACGAGGCAATTGATTTTGTCAGGATCAGAAGAACAATTTAAGTTATTTGCAGATTGGGAGAGTTATCGATTAAGTAAAATGCAAGTTTATATTAATCTCCGTAGTCCTAGAAATGCATATGAATTAGCAGATGTACCGGCAGAAAAAATGAAGTTATATCAAAAGATATTTGGAAAAGCACATAGTGAAGCAGTGTATAAAACGAGATGGGTGACAACTCGCATTCCGAATGCGGCTTCTGCGCAAGAAGCAAATATGAGCACGGAGGCTTATGAAAAATTTTATTATGATGTATGTACGTTAGATTACAAGAAAATGTCGAAAGCAATGGAGCCATTAAAAGAATTAATGGAAAAGACAAAACGAGTGAGGATTATTGGAGAAGGAACGGATTTGGAGTTTTCTATTGAAGGAATAGGTGTTTTAAAGGGGGATGGTACGGATAATATCCCGGATGGCGAAATATATACAGCACCTGTTAAAGATTCTGTAAATGGAGTAATAACGTTTAACACAGTATCTGTTCAACAAGGTTATGCGTTTCAAAATGTAAAGTTACATGTTAAACAGGGGGAAATAATAGAGGCATATGCAAATGATACAGAGCGAATGAATCGAATTCTTGATACGGATGAGGGAGCAAGATATATTGGAGAGTTCGCGCTGGCTTTTAACCCCTACATACTACATCCGATGAATAATACGTTATTTGATGAAAAAATAAATGGTAGTTTTCACCTAGCGATTGGAGATTCATTACAAGGTGCAGACAACGGGAATAAATCAGCGATACATTGGGATTTAGTAAACATTCAAAGACCGGAGTATGGCGGGGGTGAAGTTTGGTTCGATGATGTACTAATTAGAAAAGGTGGGCGTTTTATTTTACCAGAGTTGTTCGAATTAAATGAAGAAAATTTGAAAAGGTAAAGTTTTTTATTGAGTTTGTGTAAAGTAGATTAAAACACAACATATCAAACTAAGCGATTGATCGCATAATTTTACACTCATTTAATATTAATAGGTAAATAGAAAAATTGACGCCAATTGTTAAATGGATAGTGTAAAAAAGACAAAATCTCTTAAAAAACACTTAAATTTTCACTCCATCTATCTTTACAATCCCTCCTTATAATATGAATTGGACAAGCACCTAAGAGAAAGTAGAGCGTGTCAGTTTATACATTCTATTATTAGGGGGAGAAATTGTATGAAAAAGGCAGTTGCTTCATTAGCTGTTATGGCGGTATTATTACCGACATTTACAATGCATGCGGAAGAGAAAGAGCGAGTAAGAAAAACAGCTACGATGTTTAATGTTATTAGTGACATTCAAGGGGATTTAGGGGATTTTGATCACGTGTTAAAAGATATGAACAAAGTGACGCCACTTTCTAGAGCGCTTATTATGAATGGGGATATAACGCCAACTGGACAGCAGTCACAATATGATGATGTAAAGCGTGTGTTAAACAAAAATAAGCACCCGGAAAATGTATGGTCAACTGTTGGGAATCATGAATTTTACGCTGGTAAATGGACAGCTGATGGGAAACTCTCTCAAAATACATGGCCAAATGGTGTAACGGAAGAGACATTGTTTAATCGATATTTAAAATTTAGCGGACAAGATAAGGTATATCATAAAAAAGAATTAGATGGTTATCCGCTTTTATTTTTAGGAACTGAAAAATATATGAAATACCACGATTCAAAAATGTGGGATGAAGTATATATGAGTGATGAGCAATTAGGATGGTTAAAACAAAATTTAGAAGAGTATAGTCAAAAAGATAAAAATAAGCCGATTTTCATTTTCTCTCATCACGTTTTACCTGATACAGTATCTGGATCAAGACAAAATCCATATTTACAAGATTATTTAAACGTTGATAAATTGTACGATATATTAAAAGACTATCCGCAAGTAGTTTTCTTTACGAGTCATACACATTGGGATTTAAACTTACCAGATTGGGCTGGTAAAAAGAAAATTACAGGCGGAGATGAAAAAGGATTTACAGTTGTAAATACGGGCGGAATTGAAACTGGTTGGATGTCGGCTGGACCAAATGGTGGCGAGAAGACTGCGCCGGATGGATATTCTTTCAAACAAGGATTACAAATAAAAGCATATGGTAACGATGTAGTCGTAACGGCTTACGATTATAAACGTGATAAGGATATAAAGAAATTATCAATTAGTGATGCAAAAATCGCACAAATGGCACCAGATGTGACGGCTGATGATAGAAATAATGTAATCGTTGGTGCAACAGAATATATGGAGTACTCTGTAGAAGGAACGAACGAGTGGAATACGTATAATCCAGGAAAACCGCCAAAATTTGATGGCGACAAAATCGTATACGTACGTCACAAAGGAGAAATGAATTTAGAGCCAGGATTAACACAGCTTCTTCGTTTTTCGGCAAATAAGTGATTGGAGAGAGCCCGCATTTAAATGTGTGGGCTCTTTTTTGAGTGATGAGAAATGGATTTTGTAAGCCGTTTTTTGTCGGTAAGTCGATATTCTATGTTGAATCGCCAGTAAAAGTAAAATATCGCCTATATAATTTCATTTACTGAATTTCGATACATTTTTAATCCAGAAAGGTGACTTCATCATTTTTCCATGTAATAATAGTATGGTTACATTTACTGTGAAAGAGTATAAAAGGAGCGTTATTGATGAATTTAGCTAAATTCCCGAGAAAAAAATATACAGAATCATATACACCAATTGAAAAATTAAACAATTTTTCAGAAGCACTTGGTGGACCAACTATTTATTTTAAACGAGATGATTTACTTGGTTTAACAGCTGGCGGTAATAAGACGAGAAAGTTAGAGTTTCTAGTTGCGGATGCACAGGAAAAGGGTGCAGATACGTTAATTACAGCTGGTGGTATTCAGTCAAACCATTGCCGTCTAACACTTGCAGCTGCGGTAAAAGAAAAAATGAAATGTATTCTTGTGTTAGAGGAAGGGCTTGAGCCAGAAGAAAAGCCAGACTTTAACGGAAACTATTTCTTATATCATTTATTAGGTGCTGAAAACGTAATTGTTGTGCCAAACGGAACAGACCTTATGGAAGAGATGCATAAAGTAGCGAAGGAAGTAAGTGAAAAAGGAAATACACCATATGTCATTCCAGTTGGTGGATCGAACCCTACTGGCGCAATGGGATATATTGCTTGTGCGCAAGAAATTATGGCTCAGTCATTTGAGCAAGGAATTGATTTCAGTTCAGTTGTTTGTGTAAGTGGTAGCGCTGGTATGCATGCTGGTTTAATTACTGGCTTTTCCGGAACGCAAAGCAAAATTCCTGTAATCGGAATTAACGTAAGTAGAGGAAAAGCGGAGCAAGAAGAGAAAGTAGCAAAACTGGTAGATGAAACTTCAGCTCATGTTGGTATCCCAAACTCTATTTCACGCGAAGCAGTTACATGCTTTGATGAATATGTAGGACCAGGATACGCTTTACCAACACCAGAAATGGTTGAAGCAGTACAGTTACTTGCGAAAACTGAAGGTATTTTACTTGACCCAGTTTATACAGGTAAAGCAGTAGCGGGACTAATCGATTTAATTAGAAAAGGTAAATTTAATAAAGAGGACAACATTTTATTCGTACATTCAGGTGGCTCACCAGCTTTATATGCGAATACGTCTCTGTTTGCGTAAGTGTGAAAAAGCATTGGATATCCAATGCTTTTTGTTTTGAATTAATGTTGAAATTTGATACAATTTCGTGAATATGCGATGATTTTTCAACATTCAATGGTAAATAACGAGAGATATATATAAAGGAGATTGATGTTATGACAGAATTTTGGGAAGCAAGTTTTATAGAAAATCAAATGATGTGGGGATTTAAACCTTCAGATTCCGCAATTTTGACGAAGGACATTTTCCTTGAAAAGAAAGTGAAGGATATATTGATTCCTGGTATTGGGTACGGTAGAAATGCGAAGGTTTTTATTGATAACGGAATACATGTAACAGGTATTGAAATTTCAAAAACGGCGATTGAATTGGCGAGGGCAAATGAACTCAATGCTGATTTCTTCCACGGTTCAGTTACGGATATGCCTTTTGATAACAAACTTTATGATGGTATATTTTGTTATGCACTTATTCATTTATTGAATAAGGATGAGAGAGAGAAGTTTATTAAAGATTGTTATAGTCAGCTAAAACCAAACGGGTATATGATTTTTACTACTATTTCTAAAGATGCCCCAATGTTTGGGAAGGGTAAACAACTGGGTAAAGACTACTTCGAGATAATGGAAGGGGTAAAAATGTACTTTTATGATATGGACTCGGTAAAACAAGACTTTGGAAAATATGGACTGATAGAAACTACGGAAATTTTGGAGCCACATAAAAATGTGGAAAGTAAACCTCCATTTAAATTTATAATGATCAAATGTCAAAAAACACTATAATTACAATTGTGTAAAAAATAGTGAAAGGTTACTTAATAAGCTTGATGTGTAAGCTACTCACTAATTATTCTTTAAAGGCGAAGTAAGGGAAGTCAAATGGCATCCCTTACTTCGCTTAATTTAGTTTAAAACATTTTTTAAACTTCCAACGAATCATTTGTTATATAATGGAATTATTGAAGCGTGAGAGGAGTGATTATATGAGTACAACATTAAGAGAGGTCATATACACAATACTCAGTATTTCTATAATATTAATAATTTTTTTAGGTTACGGATTATATTTGTATTTTAAGTGAAATGATAACTGAACCAAAGGAAAGATCAAAGAATCGAAGTGCAAAAACGTGTTGGTGATGATAATTATGAGGATTTGAAAGTAGTTACAGACAATAATCAAGTGTTGCAAGTAAAGAAAATATTAAATGATATTCATTTTGAAAATAAAAAAGTGGAAATGTCTCGTTCAGCTGATTATCACTTTGTTTTTCAATTTAAAAATCCGAAAATAGAGGCGAAAGCTGTGTTGTATCAAATTTGGATAAGTCCTAATAAAGATAAAGTAGAAGTTATGGCGGGGGATAATCGCTATGCTCAATTAGAAGGGAAAAATGCAGCCACTTTGTTTGAGATTGTTACGGGAGAAAAGTTAGTTGAATAAAAGTATATGGTACTTAACTTTTTCAGATTTATTGTAATGATTCACTACTTGTAAGGGATTATTCAGTGTGTCTTTCTATTAAAAAGTCTAAATTTGATCAATTAAATGCGATAAAATCTTTTTAAAAATAATGAAATTTTAGGAAAAATAAGGTACACTAGTCAATGGTTTTAGTTTAAAATCGATTGACGTTAATGTATACGGGGGAAAGATTGATGAACAATAGTCCAATAAATGAATCAGTTGAAGAAGTTGAGAGAAAACGAGTAAGATCAAGCAAACGTTTTACAAATTGGAAGCTTATTGCAGCGGGTGTTGGTGTAATTGTACTTCTCATTGGAGGAATGAGTTATTATCAGGCAACTCACTTCAATTCAAATGTTACGATTAATGACACAAAAGTCGGTGGTCTGAACGCTGATCAGGCAATACAGAAATTAAAAACATCTGGACTAGAAAACAAAGTCTATGTTGATCAACAACAAATTTTAGATGAAAAAGATACAAAAACGGAACTTACGGAAAAAGATTTTCCTCAAGTTAAGAAACTATTAAAAAGCCAGTGGACATTTTTCCCTTCCTCAAAGGAAAAAAATTATTCAGTGCTACCGGAAAAGGCGGATCAGTATCGTAGTGAAACGATGAAAAAACTTGTAGAAGAAAAGCTCATCTCTATGAATGAAAAATTACAAGCGCCTCAAGATGCTATGGCGAAGCTGGAACAAGGAAAAGTTGTTATTTCGAAGAGCGTTGATGGAAAACAGTATGACGTTACGAGTCTACTGAAAGATTACGACAAGCAGAAATATAAAAGCGAAATTCATCTGAAGTCTACATACATACAGCCTATTAAAGAAGACGATCCGATTATCAAAAAAGAGGAGAAAGCACTACAGAATCTTCTTGGGCAGTCAGTTGAATATAAAGTGCAGAATGAAGTTTATCCTTTAAAAGCGAAAGATTTAATTCAAAATGCCTCTATGTCAAAGGATATGAAAGTGACAATCGATGCAAGCGATATTAAGAATAAGATTGCTGAAATTAATAATGCTAAATCAACATTAAATAAAAATTTCAGCTTTAAAACCCATTCCGGTTCGGTCATATCAGTAAAAGGACAAGGCTACGGCTGGGCACTAGATGTTGAAAAAGAAACAAAACAAGTTCAACAAGCTTTTGAAAAGGGTGAAAAATCGCTATCTGCTTCTAATATCCATGGAAATGGTTGGGAGAAGGAAGGTATCGGTTATGAAACAACATCGAATAATGGCATCGGAGACACGTATGCGGAAGTTTCAATTGCAGATCAACAAATTTGGATTTATAAAGATGGGAAATTAGTCGTCACAACAAATGTAGTAACTGGTAAACATAGCACGAGTGAAGATACATCACCAGGTGTGTGGTACGTTCTATATAAACGAACACCATACACGCTCAAAGGCAGCGCAGTAGGTAAAGCTGATTATGCAGTTAAAGTAGATTACTGGGTGCCATTCACAAATAGCGGCCAAGGATTCCATGATGCAGGCTGGCGAAAAGACTGGGCAAATAATGCTTATTTAACAGGGGGATCAGGCGGGTGTGTAAACCTTCTTCCTAATGTTGCAAAAACTGTATATGATAGTTTGAACACTAATGATCCAGTTATTGTGTACTAGAAAATAGCTACGTATTAAGAAATAAATAAAGCAGGAAACCTTATCTGATGGTACATGAAAAAACACCTCTTGAATTCGCATATTTAGTGTGCAAATTCAATGGAGGTGTTTTTGTTTGAAAACAAGAGTTCATTGCCTATAAGAAACGAAGTAGAAAGAGATTGAGATGATAAATAGATATTCAAATAGTCAATAAAATTGACACTGAATATCATTTTCATTTATTATGAAGTCGTCACATGTAATTGGACATGATTTTTGTGAAAAAGTTTACTTTTTTATTAATATAATAGATTTCTATTAAGGTGTCCCATTTAAGAATTTAAGCGTAGGAAAGGGTAAAATAAAAATGAACTGGAAAAAAGGCGGATTATGGATTATTATTTTTTTCATTGTAAAAGGTACGATTTCTACACTTTTAATAGTTACAGGTGCTAAATATTTTGATTTATCATTTATGCAACTTTTCGTACTAATACTGATCTTATTACTGATTTCTCTCATAAGTCGAAAATTGCTGCATAGACATAAACAAAACAAAAAGCAAAAAGAGCTAAATATATAATGAAGCCCCAGAGACCTTTGGATTTCTGGGGTTTTACTATATATTTAGCTTCTTACTATTTGTGGAAAGTAAAACTCCCAGTTCAAAATTTAGGTGGTACAGAAGTTTGTTGGGAGCTGATTAAAGTTTCACTTTATTTCATAGTGCATGATCTATTTTGATTAATTGTCAGGTTTTTATGTATCCTCTAATGACAAGGTTAAATCCTTTCAAATCGGTCAATCACGTTTTTTTGAATTCACTAAAAGTGGCTGAACCTATGCAGAATAACGATACCATCTCTAGCAAAATAATTAACTATCTCATGCAAGAAAGTTAGGCTAGTTAATCGCATATGTTTTATTGAAGGGATGTGATTGAATTATGGAACGGCCGAATTGGGGAATTGGAGGATTAGTATTCGTTGGCTGCATGTTTCTTGGCGGAGGAGTGGGATCTATATTAGGTGATACTCATGCTGGATGGCTAATAGGGATGGGTGCTGGATTTATTGGGATGGCTTTAACGAGACTGATCAGAAAGTAATATAACGGGGATTCTTCTTCGGGTAAATAAGGAAATATGTATGTAAGTAATTCATGGTATAAGAGCTCTATAAGTTATAGTTAGGAGCTTCTCTTTTCTAAATTTCTCCATACATAGATATGATTCTCAAGTCGGAGGATGGCACCTTAGGGTGTCTTTTTTATGCTCTCTAAAAATGTCTTAACATATATAGCCGAGTTAATTCAAATAATCAAGAATAATTGAGCTAACAGTTTTCGTTAGATTGCCATTATCTTTTTTGTAATAGAATAGATTCATTACCGTTTCAGACCGATGTATTCATTCATAACCTAACAGTAAAAGGGGGGATGATTAAAGGCATGGTGATTAATGATGAATTAATTTGTCAACAGTTTGCAAGAATTATCGGCGGCCAAGAAGGATTCGCCGGTGGAAAATGCGTGGCAACAATAAATCGAGATGAAATACAAGCAACAATCTTGGGGAAACGTTTTAGAGTAACAACTTCCTTCTCATTCGAATCACGAGATAATAAAACTGGACGGGCATTATGTCTAGGGCGGGTAGCACTCTTACAAAAGGAAGTCACTGAATTTGTTGCTACAATTATTAAACAAGGAATAATCGTTTCGTCTATACACAATGAGTGGTTATGTGATGATCCAAATTTAATTTACGTTAATATCGAAGACGTTGATGATCCACTAATTTTCGCAAGGAAAGTCAGAAGAGCATTATGCAATTAACCAATTTTTTTAGTTAAATGAGTGATTGTGTTGATTAGAATATTTCAGATTGTTGAATGGTATACTTGGAAAATAGATTTAAGTAGATAGTTTTATAAAATCTCATATATAGCTAAAAAGAGTAACTCCATTTTGATCGCTTTTTTTCAAAATGGAGTTTTTGTATTTACTTTTAAATAAGGACTGAAGAGAGCTTTTTAATCAATCTTTATTCTAAAGCTAAAACCGAGCATACATTATGCTCGGTTTTCAATAGGTAGTTTAAATGTAAAAGTACTGCCTTCTCCTAATTCACTTTCAACGGTAATTTCTCCTCCGTGTAGTTCTATAATCCATTTTACCATCGACAATCCTAAACCTGTGTTTCCATTGTTTGAAGATGTTCGTGCTGCGTCAACTCGATAGAAGCGGTCCCATATTTTCACAATATGCTGCTCGCTGATGCCTATGCCATTATCGGAGACTTTACCTATTATGTTGGTTTCATCCCGGAACAGTTGCATATTCACAGTGCCGTTCGCTTTGCTATAAGCAATCGCATTCGTTAGTAAATTCATTAATAAACGCATCATCAATGTTTGATCTGCTTTAATAAACAGGTCTTCCTCTATATGTGTTGTTATATTAATCGAAGCTTCTTGAACCATTAATGAAAGCTCTTCTACAACGATTTCCGTTAATTCACTCATATTGATACATTCAAATTGAAAAGTATTATGCTTTTCTTGGTCAACTCGTGCTAATAATAAGAGTTGCGAGATTAACGCGGACATTTTACGCGATTGCCTTAAAATTACTTCTAACGATTCTTCCATTTCTGTCGGATTATTCCTCTGCGATAAAGCGTATTCGCATTGCGAAATAATAACAGATGTTGGTGTTCTTAATTCATGAGATGCGTCAGATGTAAATTGTTTTTCACTTTCGAATGATGTCTCCAATCGCTCAAACATTTTGTCAAAGGTTTGTGCTAAATGATACATTTCGTCTTTCGATGAACCTTGTAAATTAATTCTCTTCGAAAGGTCTTTACCATCACCAATTTCACTGGCTGAATCACTCATTTGTTGCACAGGTCGAAACGCTCTTTGCGTAATAAAATATCCTCCCGCTGCTGCAATGAGAATAAGTAATGGAAATGAGATGAGTGTTACCACAATAAGCGTATTCATGGTCGATGATAATTGATTCATGGTCATTATTCCACGAACCCAGACTTGCTCATCGCCGCCTACATTATGGAGGAAATCATATACTATCCATTCTTTATTACCGTCTTTAATGGTTTGTATTTCATCGGATTTAAGCGATACCTTTTTATTAAATCCTGTTGGACTATGTCCTGCCAGCAGCTCACCTTGCTTACTATAAATGATGATATTTACTCCATCTTCTAAGGCTTCAAATTCATCGTCAATCTTTAACTGTCCATGCTTATATTCGATATCTTCAATGCTTTCTTTTACTGTGCTCTTCAATTGATTTTTCATATTAAAGAGCACAACTTTATCTGAAGAAGTTAAAATAAAAGCTAACACGAGTGCCATAATAATTACAACTAGCCCCGTATACCATAGGGTCACTCTCATTTTTATTGATAGTCTTTTCATGATTCAACTCGCAATACGTAACCAGTGCCTCGTACTGTATGAATTAACTTCGTTTCAAACTGGCTATCAATTTTTTTACGAAGGTATCGGACGTAAACATCAATAATATTCGAGCCACCTTCATAGTCGTAATTCCACACATGTTGCTCAATTTTATCTCGTGTCAACACAACTTCTTTATTACGAATCATATATTCTAAAATAGCAAATTCTTTACTGGAAAGATTGATAACTTGATCTCCTCTTGTTACTTTATGCATATTGCAATCCACCACTAGGTCAGCGATTTCAAACACATTAGATGTATTTCCTGTTTTTCTTCGCATCAACACTCGAATTCTTGCTAACAGCTCATCAAAAGCAAAGGGCTTTACTAAATAATCGTCCGCACCTAAGTCGAGTCCTGTTACGCGATCATCAATTGTATCTTTAGCTGTAAGGAGCAAGACAGGAGTTGTATTATTGTCCGCACGTAATCTTTGTAATACTTGTAAACCATCTATTCCGGGAATCATAATGTCAAGCACAATCAAATCGTAGGTAGCCATGCTTATATAATCCAAAGCATCTTCTCCATTCCCACATCCATCGACACTATAATATTCTGCATTTAATCGTTTTACTAATATATTTTGTAAGTCTTTTTCATCTTCGACAATAAGAACTCGCATTAACATTCTCCTTTTCTTCTTATTTATATGTATCACTATAATTCCGAAACATTAAAGAAAGATTAGAAACTATTTAATTATATCATTTTATCCCGTAAAAGCCCGATTGGTGAGGGCTGATTAAAGTTTCACTTTATTTTTTTGCACATTAATCTTCCTTTAATGTTTGTTCAGTAATATAAGGACATGGATAAGGTGCACATGTAAAGGGAGGAGAACATAATGGGAAAATGGATGATGATTGGAGCAATGTCTTGTTTATTCTTAACAGCTTGTTCTACTCAAGCTGATAACGATACAGAAATACAACAACTGAAAGTAGAAAACGATACATCACAAAAAGAAGGTGCTCAACTACAACAAGAACCACACAAAACAGGGCCTGCTATGAATGATACTAAGCAAACACAAGATTTCAAAAACGAAGTCACATCTATTGTAGAAAAGGCAAATAATACGAAACCAGTTGGAGCAAAAGAAGATAACTTAAATACGTACTTAGCAGCAAAAAAAGAAATTGACCAATTAGATGACAAGATAGATCTATCTGATGATCAGCTAGAAGCAGATTTTCACGCTGGAACGATAACTGTTGAACAATATCAAATACAAGAAAGAGAACAAGATATACTTGAAGATCAATTAGAGCAAGCAGAAAATGTACTTGAAGCAAGATTTGGAATAAATGATTAATTATTAAGGAGTGGATGAAAATGTTAAAACATAAAAAGAAAATAATTATAAGTGTAATTGCTATTTTAGTAAGCGGTATTGCTATTGTTGGTGGATATTATGGTATGGGCTACAATTATGCGAAAAAGAATGAAAACTACACAGAGAAACAAGTTCGTGAAATTTCTTTAGCTCATACAAATGGAGAAATTATTAATGTGAAAAAAGAATTCGAATTAGAAGATGACAACTTAGCACAATCTACATTTGAATATGAAGTGGAAATTAAGACACCTGATAATCTGTTAAATAGTTTAAAAGTTAGTGCTAGAACAGGTACAATAGAAATCAATAATGAAGATTAAAAAAATATCGACAAATAAAATATCACGTATTTGAAAAAATCCAATAAGCTGCCCATATGGGCAGCTTATTTACACAATTATCGTTAACGGAAGTTAATTATATTTTTCTACGTACTAAATAAAAAGCTAAGGACCTATCCTCCCGTTCTAATTAACTAAAAGAAGAGCTTTCCCATACCGATTAGACTACTAAGCATTCCTATTCCATTCATGGTGCCTTTTCCTACTGTAAGTAAGTTTCCAAACATTCCTGGTTGACCGTTACCTCCGTTATTCCCCCATCCCATGGGACTTACCTGTCCTCCCCAACCTGGAGGGTTAAAAACACCCCATTTATTGGTATTAAAATTAAAAGGCTTGGCTGGCGGCGATAGTAAAGCGGCAAGATGACCTTGTGCGAACATCCCTGTATGATTGAATGGTTGGGGCCAGGGGAAGGGAGGTTTTTGAAAATTAAAACCTGCATGGCCTGGTAATGGAGCCCAATTAGCAGGATGTCCTTGGGGCATCATCCCTGCATAATGGATTGGCTGACCCAAAGAGAAGGGAGGGGGACCGGGATTGAAACCCGTATAATTGGCTGGTGAATCCCAACCAAATGGATAGACTCGACAACTCCAATTCTCAGGAATCGTCAGACCATTCATTCCCTCAGCTTTAGTTATTTGGGGCTGTGAATATAATGATGACATTGAAATTTGATTATTATATTGCTCCTTGTTTCCCTCTGAATTCAAATACCAATATTGGTGCATAAGCTTATTCCCCTCACTTTAAAAATGTAATGTTAGACTTAGCCTATGTAATATTCCTTTTTATGGTTGGTTACATGACTAGATTTACAAGCCTGTATTTAAAGGAATGGGTGTGTGGTCTTGTTGATTTATCCCACTATTTGTGGGCAGCAAGACACCTCCACCTCAAAATTCAGCGAAAGCGAAGCAGCTAGATGAGGGTTGAGCCGCCTGTAAAAGTCCCACTGATTAAAGTTTCACTTTATTTTAGAAGGGTATTTTCAGTTGCTCCTTTTGTTTAATTCAGCCTAATTTAATTTCGGTTAACAAACGTGTTTAAATGTTTATACAGGTTTAATCAATAAAAAAGATTTTAAAATGTTATGTTGAGCAAGTAAAATTGTTAAAAAGAGAATATCCATTCGAAGAGTTTGGCAAAATACTGCAAGGATAATGTATTCTTGTGCAGATATGCAAACGATTTAAACGAATCAATGGAATTTATAATGAAGGGGCAAATGATTATATGAGTGAAACATTACATAAAAGAAAACCACCATATTTAATGCTTGTAATCCTTTTTATTGGTGCATTTGTTTCATTTCTAAATAATTCGCTTTTAAATGTAGCCTTGCCATCAATAATGAAGGATTTAGACATTAAAGATTATTCAACGATCCAGTGGCTTTCTACAGGGTATATGCTTGTAAGTGGTATATTAATTCCGGCATCAGCATTTTTAATAACCCGTTTCTCCAATAGGAGCTTATTTATTACATCTATGGTGATTTTTATTCTTGGTACGGCCTTAGCGGCTTTAGCACCGAACTTTGGTTTATTACTTACTGGCCGGATGGTTCAAGCAGCAGGTTCTTCAGTCATGGGGCCTTTGCTAATGAATATTATGCTAGTAAGCTTTCCAAGAGAAAAAAGGGGAACAGCAATGGGGATTTTTGGATTAGTTATGATTACAGCTCCAGCAATTGGACCGACACTATCGGGTTATATTGTAGAGTATTATGACTGGCGTTTGCTTTTTGAAATGATTTTACCGTTAGCAATCATTAGCTTACTGTTAGGGATTTGGAAATCGGAGAATGTCATGAGACAAAACAAAAATGCAAAACTTGATTATCTCTCATTACTATTATCTTCTGTAGGCTTTGGCGGTTTGTTATATGGATTCAGTTCCGCAAGCTCCGATGGTTGGACGAATAAAGTTGTTTTAACAACCTTAACCATAGGCGCTATTGCCCTAATTGTTTTCATTGTCCGTCAATTAAAAATGAATGAACCGTTATTGGATTTACGTGTTTACAAGTACCCAATGTTTGCACTTGCGTCTGTAATTGCAATTGTCAACGCAGTGGCCATGTTTTCGGGTATGATTTTAACACCAGCTTATGTACAAAACGTCCGCGGTATTTCGCCGCTGAGCTCTGGGCTGATGATGCTTCCAGGTGCGATAATAATGGGGGTTATGTCACCAATTACAGGAAAACTATTTGATAAATATGGCCCTCGGATTCTTGGTATAGTAGGACTTTCCATTACAGCTGTTTCAACTTATATGCTGGCAAACCTGCAAATCGATTCTAGTCACACACATATTATTCTTATTTACACACTGCGAATGTTTGGGATGGCGATGGTGATGATGCCACTTATGACAAATGGCCTTAATCAATTGCCAACTCGCTTAAATCCGCACGGTACAGCTGTTAATAATACAGCTCAACAAGTGTCCGGTTCGATTGGTACTGCTATTCTTGTTACGATTATGAATTCTGTAACAAGAACAAAAGCTGAAAGTCTAATGGCTGATGTAGATCCAACAACCTTCACAGAAGCTACGAAGGCAATGTTAACTCAGAAGGCTTTATTATCCGGAATCCAATATTCATTCTATGTAGCGCTTGGCATGAATGTTGTTGCACTACTATTAGTTTTTTTCGTTAAACGTGTAGATACAAGCGCGGAAGCTGTCGAGAGGTTAAACCGGTAGAGCAAAATAAAACTCTAGATAATGTTTCCTACAAGTTTTTTTGTTGATTAGTTAGACAAGGAAGCTTTTATCTGGGAGTTATCAAATCAAAGAAAATTTCAGTGAAATTCCTGTTGAGAAATATAGGGAGTAAGGGGGAGTGAAAATGGCATATTTATTACAGGTTGATTTTCCGTTTGAAGGTCCTTTTGGTGATGAAATGGAAAAAGCATTTTGGGATTTAGCAAAAAGTATTAATGAAGAAGAAGGATTCCATTGGAAAATATGGACGGAGAATCAAGAAACGAAAGAAGCTGGAGGCATCTATGCATTTGAAGAAAAACAAGATGCTGAAAAATATGGAGAAATGCACAAGAACAGACTTCAAGCATTTGGTGTTAAAGATATTAGAGTGAAAATTTTTCACATTAATGAAGAGTTAACTAAACTGAATCATGGTTATAGTAAATAATAAGGGACACGGAATTCAAAGAAGGAGGGGATAATCCCTTCTTTTTGAATTCTTCCTTTATAAAAAAATCCCTATATAGATAGGGATTTGTGTATCGGCATATAGTTCCTTGGAAAAGGTAACATATGAGAGTTCTTGAATTTGTGAAATTGACGAGAAAGTACTGTGAAAAAAGTTGTATTGAAATAATTATTTATAAAAGGGTACGCCCCTTACTGGGAGGTAAGGGGCACAGGAAATGCAAATTTATTTGTAATTTGCTAAGTTGATTATAACATATATACCCATCTATACATGTTGCAAAATTATGAACATAACTAATATTTAGTAACTAGGAATAACGAAGGTTGTATGACTTAAGCTGTTTTTATATGAATGCTTATAATGATTTACATAAATGGATAGAAAAAAGGGATACTCAAGATCATTAACGAAATGGCACTTAGAAATATATCATAGCTGGGAAGATCCTAAAGAATTAGTTGTAGAGTTATTAGATACAGTTGAATAATAAAAGTTGAAATACGGGTTCTTCGGCCAAAGGATGCCTTGATGGCGGAACGAAAAAAAGCTCAAGTTCTCTATTTTAACGTATTATCCGAAATTCATCTCCCACCTACCGCTGGGCTATCGCCCTTCACGCGCCTCTGGACGGAGAATTTTTTCGGTAAATTTGTTAAAATGTACCCTATAGAATAGACACTTAAAAAAGTCTATTCTATAGGGTACAGATTAATCTATCGCCTTTTTTATTTTTTATTAAAAAATAAATTTAAATCAGTTTTATCCGTATCATAAGCTAATGCTTCAGCAATACAATCTTGAATAATTTCCAATTTAGCTTTTTCAAAGAATGGTACTGCAAAAATATAATCCGATCCTGCTCTTTGAATAATCAATACATTTTGCATACCACTACCTAAAATACCAATTCCAATTAATAGTAAAATAAGTCCGAATATAAAGTTATTTCCTATGGTACTAAAGGAAAAAAGAATAATAATCAATCCTAATATAATGGGTTTTATTCTATACTGAGAAGAAATCATTGTAGAACTAATATTTTTCAAAGGAATGCTTTGATTATCTTTTCCAGCAGGAATAAACCCTAATATAGTGTTTCCAGTGGATACTTTTACAAATCTTGAATCAACTGAAACAAACCCTTTAATCCAAAAAAACAAAAGTGACAAAGAAAAATCTGTTTTTTTCTCCATTTTATCCTCCTAAAATGTAAAATATTCAATTTATGAAAATAGTATATCAAATTTCCCGTAAATTGGGAATAGCGCAATTTGTTCTTTGTAGGTAATACTTTTTTCTTTGTTGCTCGTTTCTTCAACCTTTTCACGGTTTGTTTTTTTGTTAATATTCCATTTATGAAAAGGATAATATTTAATAGGATTCTTCCAACAAAAACGGCAACTCCTTGTATCTTCCAATTCTTTATTAGGATTACATAAAGGATTGGAAGTAGTATAAGGGCCAAAATCCTGACTCCTTTTTTATCTCTCCGTCTCAAAAAACTCAATCCACTCTCCGTCAGGACCAGCGAAGAATATGTAACGTGTTCCATCTGGTAATGTTTCAATTTCTTCTCCTAGTAAAAAGGTTACTTTGTGTTTCTGTATTCTTTCAATTTCATCCTCTAATGAATCCACTTTAAAGCAAATGTGATGTACTTTTCCTTCTGCCGGAAGGGAAGAGTTGTAACCTTCAATTAGTTCAATTATCGTTTCTTTCGATTCTTCCACACCTAAAAAAGCGAGTTTTAAGTCTGGATTTGGATGTCCCATACGTTTAATGAGTTGTAAGCCGACTACTTCTTCATAAAATGAGATAGATGTTTCTAAGTTTGCAACCATAAGTCCAACGTGTTCTATTCTTCTAACTGGCATGTAGATTCCTTCCTTCTTTCTGAAAATTATATACAATATATTATTGAAAATTAAGAAAATAAGCAAGATAAAAACCTTACAAATTTTAGCTTGTTATATGGTATAGTGAGAAAGTATGTTTGGGGAGAAGGAAGGAGATTATACGATGAATACACCTACTCAAACTCCTTCATTATCGGAAACGATGAAAGAGTGGCATTATGCATTAGCATATGAAATTAAACATTGGAAAACGATAGGTGGTAGTAAAATTTCTATCATTAACGGTCGTTTTTTATATACAGATTATGAAAGTACAGTATACGTATTTCAGCTTATTTCGGAAGTAAGCTTACCTGAAGGTTCACCAATTCGAATTGAGTTTGATGGTGAGGAAGCGACAGGAGAAGTATTATCTGTACATGGATTAGAAATAGAACTGAAATTAAATGATTATATACAAGGTGAAATACGAGAAGCGGTTTTATACAGTGAACCGTGGCAACTGTTAGAACAACTACAAGAGAGATTGAAAGAGGCACATAAAGATAAGCTAAAACGTAATCGTATAAAGCGTCTTGTTGATGGGACGAGCAGTCCGAAACATATTGAAAAGATGAAAAATACGAAAAATGAATTGGCGTATCGTTCTTTTTACAATCCAACAACGTACGTGTGGGGACCACCGGGAACAGGGAAGTCTTACAATTTATCGCGTATTATTTCTGCTCATTATCAAAAAGGAAAATCGGTACTTGTGTTAGCTCATAGTAATGCGGCAGTTGACGTATTAATGAGCGAAGTAACGAAGCAAATTGAGAAGAAAAAGAAATGGACACCTGGTGAAATCGTTCGTTACGGTTATAGTCAACATGAACATATACGAAATCATGAAACGTTACTTGCATCGAAGTTAGTTGAAACGACGAATGGATCTTGGGGAGAAGAAAGACTCTATTTAGAAGAGACACGACAAGATCTTCGTGAAAAGATTTTATCATATAAAGCGACTTCTGCTGATAAGAAGCGTATACAAGAGATTGAAAGTGATCTTCGAAAGCAAAAAGCGAAAATTAAAGAAGTAGAAAAAGAATACATTGAAAATGCGAAAGTAATCGGTGCGACTTTATCGAAATGTGCAATTGATTCACTTATTTATGAGCGTACATTTGATTTAGTTGTCGTAGATGAAGTAAGTATGGCTTATGTGCCGCAAATCGCATTAGCTGCTTCACTTGGGAAACGTATTGTCGTTTGTGGTGACTTTTTACAGTTACCTCCGATTGCGATGGCGAACCATGAACTCGTTCGAAAATGGCTCGGTGAAGATATGTTTTATCATGCAGGGATTGTTGATTCTGTAAATAAATCAGAAGCACATCCGAACCTTTTTATGCTGCAGGAGCAAAGACGTATGCACACGGATATATCGAAGTTTACGAATTCATTTATTTATAAAAATAGAGTATACGATCATCCATCTGTTTCAGAGCGTAAAGAACTTGCGAAACTGCAACCGTTCGCAAATGAGGCGAGTGTTTTATTTGATACGAGCTTAATGGGAGCCTTTTCTTTAAAAGACGCTGCTTCCGGTTCTCGTTTTAATATTATGTCTGGGTTAGTAGCGATGCAAATGATGTTAATTGGATTGTTAGACGGTGTTCAATCTATCGGTGTAGTTACGCCTTACAGGGCACAGTCCCGCTTTTTATCAACGTGCATTAGAGAAATGTTGCAGAAAACGAAATATCAAAACATACCAGTTTTAGCGGCGACAGTTCATAAGTTTCAAGGGTCTGAAAGAGATATGATGATCTTTGATACGGTAGATAGTTATCCGCAAGAACGCCCTGGCGTGTTATTCTTTGATCATAAAAACCATCGCCTCGTCAATGTAGCAGTAACGAGAGCGAGAGGGAAGTTCATTCAATTATCAGATTGCCACTACATGCGTAAAAATCTTTCGAGAAAACAAGCGTTATCGCAATTAACAGCTCATATAGAACGTCACGGAGATGTGTATGATCGCACGACATCAAGACAATTGTGGGAGCGAAAAATCTCGAAACGTTTACGCTGGTTTATGGAAATGAATCTTGAAGAACCGAAAGGGTTATTAAAAGATATTTTAGCTGCGAAACGAAAAATTATCATTTCCCTTCCAAGTACAAGGCAAGTAGATAAACGAGTATGGCAAGCGTTAATGCGTACAAATGCGCAAATAACGGTGTATAGTGATGGACCAGTTCCATTAAAAAATGTAAAATTACAAAGGCAAAACAAAGCGTTCCCGTTTATAGTAATCGATGATGAAATCTTTTGGGCAGGAGCACCTCTTACATCTCAAATGATGTTTGAAGGAAGTATGGAATTTCCGTACATATGTGCAAGATTACAAGCACCTGAAACAATTGGCGTATTAAAAGGGTTTTTAGATATTCGGTAAATTCAGATAGGAATTCCTTGACTTTTGCCTGGAATGAACTTAGAATGAAAATAATTTAATATAATTTTATGAAAATTCTTATCACGAGAGGTTGAGGGACTGGCCCTATGACACCTCGGCAGCGGATTCTTTATGAATACTGTGCCAATTCCAGCAAGGTAACTTGAAAGATAAGAAAGAAGCTCATTTTGACTGTATATACAGAAGCCTCTTTCTATCTTTTAGAAAGAGGCTTTTTTACGTGAAAATAAAAGGAGGAAGAAAAATGGGAGCGACAGGAGTAACGTCACAAAGAAAAACAATTGAAGAGAGTATAGAAAGAAATAAGGAAAAGTACATAGAAACAAGTCATAATATTCATGCGAATCCGGAGATTGGTAACCAAGAATTTTACGCATCAAGAACGTTAAGTTTGTTGTTAGGAAGCGCAGGATTTCAGTTGCAGCACAATATAGCTGGACATGAAACAGGATTTATCGCGCGGAAAAGTTCAGGAAAACAAGGACCAGTTATCGCATTTTTAGCGGAGTATGACGCTTTACCAGGACTCGGTCATGCGTGTGGTCACAATTTAATTGGTACAATTAGCGTTGCAGCAGCGATCGCATTATCAGAAACGCTTGAAGAAATTGGCGGAGAAGTTGTCGTGTTCGGAACACCAGCAGAAGAGGGCGGGCCAAATGGTAGTGCAAAATCGAGTTATGTGAAAGCTGGCTTATTTAAAAACATTGATGCGGCGCTTATGATTCATCCGAGCGGAAAAACAGCTCCAACGAGTCCGTCACTAGCAGTTGATCCACTAGATTTTCATTTTTACGGAAAAACAGCTCACGCAGCAGCCTCACCAGAAGAAGGAATTAACGCATTAGATGCGATTATCCAGCTGTATAACAGTATTAATGCACTTCGCCAACAACTTCCGTCAGATGTGAAAATTCACGGAGTTATTACTGAAGGCGGGAAAGCACCTAACATTATTCCTGACTACGCTGCAGCAAGGTTCTTCATCCGCGCAGCAACGAGAAAAAGATGTGCGGAAGTAACAGAGAAGGTAAGAAATATCGCACAAGGGGCAGCGTTAGCAACAGGCACAAAAGTGAAAATTCATCAATTCCAAAATGAAATCGATGAATTGCTCGTGACAAAAACATTTAATGACGTCGTAGCCGAAGAATTAGAACTACTTGGTGAAGACGTAAACCGTAAAGAAAGAGTAGGAATTGGCTCAACAGATGCAGGAAACGTAAGCCAAGTTGTACCGACAATTCATCCGTACATTAAAATCGGACCAGACGATTTAATTGCGCATACGAATGAATTTAGAGAAGCAGCTCGTTCAGAACTAGGAGACAAAGCGTTAATTACATCGGCAAAAGCATTAGCGAATACAGCGTATCGATTAATTACGGAAGAAGGGTTATTAGAGAAGGTGAAGGAGGAGTTTAGGGAGGCGCGGAAGAATCAGGGGTAGGGAAGAAGGAGAATTATACTCGGGATTTTTTAGTAGGAAATCGAATGAAAAAAGAACCAGCCTATGGCTGGTTTTATTATATTATAAAATGATTTTTCCACATACACTTCATATTTTTACCTTAGTACCCTCTTATCAGAACGACAATTTCTCTTCAAATTCACTCTTTAAAACTATTAAAGGAGATGATAATCCGAATTGCATTAAAGAATCTAAAAATGCAGCGAGAGAATCCATCGAATCGCTCATGACCTTCATCATATAATTAAACTCCCCGCTAATTCGATATAAATCTGTTACTTCAGGAGCAGCATTACAAAATTGGATAAAATCAGAGCATTGGCTCGTTTTAAACATAATAAATGCTTGAATGTTTTTATTAATTTTGGAAGGCTCAAATCTCGTTCGGTATGCCGCTATAACTCCTTGATCTTCAAGTTTGTTAATCCGTTCTTTTACAGCAGGCTGCGTCATGGATATAATCCGCCCTATTTCTGAAACGGAAATTCTCGCATTTTCATACAACAAGTTCATAATTTTATGGTCGATTTCATCCAGTTTTACTGCATTTTGCATTGTGTAGCCTCCTTGTTTTGTTTTCCAAAGTAAATCGTAAATTATAACTATAATATCATAAGTTAACTAACTGAATTACCTATAAATCTATATTTAAAATTATTAGTATTTGCTTAAAAATATAAGTATAGGATTTATTAAACGGAAATTTAGGAAGGATGGAAAAAATGAAGAATTTTGATGGGAAAGTAGCGTTAGTAACAGGAGCGAGTCGCGGCATCGGCCGTGCCATTGCAATAAGATTGGCGAAAGATGGGGCATTAGTTGCAGTTCACTACGGCCGAAATAAAACAGCTGCAGATGAAACGATTATTGAGATTGAATCTAATGGAGGAAAAGCGTTCTTAATTGAAGCTGAGCTTAATTCAATGGATGGTGTCAAAAAGCTAGTAGAACAATTAAAGAATGAATTACAAGCAAGAGTTGGTACATCAGAGATTGATATTTTAGTAAATAATGCAGGCATAGGTATACAAGGAACGATTGAAAATACGACAGAAGAAATTTTTGATGAAATTATGGCCGTAAATATTAAGGCGCCGTTCTTCTTAATTCAGCAAACATTACCATTACTACGAGCAGAAGGGCACATTATTAACATTTCATCGGCCGAAGTACGACTTGGTTTTACAGGATCAATTGCATACGGTTTAAGTAAAGGTGCATTAAATACGATGACACGTCCTCTAGCTAAACATCTTGGAGAAAGAGGTATAACCGTTAATACAATTATGCCTGGATATACGAAGACAGATATTAATGCGAAATTGCTAGATAATCCGGAAATACGAAATTTTGCTACGAGTTCGTCTGTTTTTGGACGAATAGGGCAAGTTGAAGATATTGCAGATGCAGTCGCATTCCTTGCTTCTTCTGATAGTCGGTGGGTAACAGGGCAGGTTTTAGATGTTTCTGGTGGGTTTTGTTTATAGGCGGAATCACTCTATAATTATTAACTTGAGATTATTTAAAAGCTATAGAGACTCCACCTTTCGAAAATATTTTAACTATTGAGTTGTAAAACGAACTGTAGTTTTTCATTTTGGGAAGGCTATGGCCTTTTTTAATGGTGGCATAGATATGATGAGAGGAAGTTGAGTTTTGTTAATCAAAAAAATTGATTAATGAGTTGCATAAAGAACTAAACAGCGTATATACTATAAATATCAAAAAAAGTTGATGAAGGGAGAGTGAACTACAGTGGCACAAGATTTTCAGCTCTATGAGAAAAAATTCAAAGCATTAGCGGATCAGAAGCGTTTAGAGATTATGTATGAACTTTGCCAGCGGGGCCAGACTTGTGTATGTGATTTAACAGAGGTTTTTGAAATGACGCAATCTAAGTTGTCCTATCATTTAAAGATCTTATTAGATGCAGGTTTAATTGTAAAAGAAACAAAAGGTACGTGGAGTTATTATGATTTAAATGATGCGGAAGTAAATAATTTATTATCAGAAGAATTATGCTGTATCTTTAGAAAAACAGGCAAAGGTAGCTGTTGTTAAAATTTTGCACTATTAATCAAAAAAATTGATTAATAACATATAAAGAGGAGGAATAAGCTATGAAATATGTTCACGTTGGTATAAATGTTACGGATTTAGAGAAGTCTATTGAATTTTACGAAAAGGTATTTGGTGTGTCACCAGTTAAGGTGAAAGTGGATTATGCAAAAATTTTATTAGAGACACCAGGACTTAATTTCACACTGAACGTAAGAGATGAAGTGAAGGGAAATCAGGTAAATCATTTTGGTTTCCAAGTGGATACAGCTGAAGAAATTACATTTCATAAAGAAAGATTAGAAAAAGAAGGGTTCTTTGCACGTGATGAGATGGATACGACTTGTTGCTATGCGGTTCAAGATAAGTTTTGGGTAACGGATCCTGATGGGAACGAGTGGGAATTCTTTTATACAAAAGCACATAGTGATGTTCATAAAATTGAAGATCCATCTTGTTGCACGACTTCTAACGTAGTAGAAAAAAATTCTTGTTGTTAATAGGAGATGGAAAATAAAATGAAACGTTTATCTTTTCTAGATCGATATTTAACACTATGGATTTTTCTAGCTATGGCTGTTGGGATTGGTTTAGGATTTGTGTTTCCTAGTGTAGTAGACGGACTAAATACATTACAAGTTGGAACGACGTCCATCCCGCTCGCTGTTGGTTTAATTGTCATGATGTATCCACCGTTGGCGAAAGTTCGTTACGAGGAAATGGGCCGGGTATTTAAAGATGTAAAAGTATTGGTTTTATCTTTAGTGCAAAACTGGATTATTGGTCCTGTACTTATGTTTGTTTTAGCAATTATTTTTCTTCCAGATAAGCCAGAATACATGGTCGGGCTCATTATGATTGGTTTAGCACGTTGTATTGCAATGGTAATTGTTTGGAACGACCTTGCTGATGGGGATAAAGAGTATGCAGCAGGTTTAGTAGCTTTTAATTCAGTATTCCAAATGTTATTCTTCTCAGTTTATGCATACGTGTTTGTAACAGTAATCCCAGAGTGGTTAGGAATTGAAGGGGCTATTGTAGATATTACAATGGTAGAAGTAGCGAAATCAGTATTTATCTATTTGGGAATTCCTTTTATAGCCGGTATGTTAACACGATTTGTATTAGTGAAACTAAAAGGAAGACAGTGGTATGAAAAGGTGTTTATACCTAAGATTAGTCCACTTACATTAATTGCATTACTATTTACGATTATCATTATGTTCTCTTTAAAGGGAGAAATGATTGTTAGCGTACCATTTGATGTAGTAAGAATAGCGATTCCGCTATTCATCTATTTTATTGTGATGTTCTTTGTTTCTTTCTTTATGGGAAGAAAAATTGGTGCAAATTATCAGGTGACAACAACGTTAGCATTTACAGCAGGTAGTAATAACTTTGAGTTAGCGATTGCTGTAGCAGTTGGTGTGTTTGGTATTCATTCAGGCGCGGCATTTGCAGCTGTTATCGGGCCGTTAGTTGAAGTACCTGTAATGATTGCACTTGTAAACGTTGCTTTTTGGTTTAAGCGTAAATATTTTAATGATCAACCAGTATAATTTAAAAATAAAGGTGGAAAACAACATGGAAAACAAAAAGACAATTTATTTTTTATGCACAGGAAATTCGTGCCGGAGCCAAATGGCAGAAGCATGGGGCAAGAAATATTTAGGAGATAAGTGGAATGTTTATTCTGCAGGAATCGAAGCACACGGAGTAAATCCAAATGCTATTAAAGCGATGAATGAAGTAAACATCGACATAACGAATCAAACATCGGATATGATTGATTCAAATATTTTAAATAACGCTGATTTAGTCGTTACGCTTTGTAGTCATGCAGATGCTGTGTGTCCATCTACTCCTTCACATGTGAATCGTGTTCACTGGGTATTCGATGATCCAGCAGGAAAAGAATGGTCTGAATTTCAACGTGTTCGCGATGAAATTGGGGAACGTATAAAACGATTTTCTGAAACAGGGGAGTAAATAAAGGAAAGAGTCAATTTTCTATTGTATAGGGGATTGGCTCTTTTTCTATACATAGTCACTACTGCATTGGTTTACAACAACTATCTCAACGAATGCAGAATATTATGTAAGAATGATATAGTTAGAATGATATAGTTAGAATGGTAGTCTGCCTCTATTAAATTTATATATAGAAAAAAACACTATTGGTAATTAACAATGAATAAAATTTTGGTTTTTAGAGTAATCGAGATAGTAATCATAAAAAATAGCGTGTAATAAAAATTTTTTCACATGAAAGGAAAAAAGGGTGAAACACATAATAAAAGACGTATTAATAAATTATTTTAAAGAAATTCATTCACTAGCAGTGGAAGAAGAGCTACATAAAAATAGCTGGAATACAGATCTACACTATAAAATTATGGTGAATGGGAAGCGATATTCCGCACGGTTTATCAATAGCAAGCGAACAATCAATCCAGCTTTTGGGGCGTTATCAAACGAACAACTGATAGAGCAAGTACGTTTTACGTATTATTTACGCGAGCATGGAGTCCTTTTTATGCAAATTAATAAAAATAGGTCAGGGGAGTCATTTACATTAGTCGCTTGGAATGATGAACAATACCGATTTATATTGTCTAATTGGATTGAAGGAGAACATATTACACTCTGTACAGAAGCTATCGCAGAAGCATTTGGAAAGGAAGCAAGAAAGGTTCATGATATTTCTAGTGCATTTCAAAGCGCGATTTTTCAGAAGAAATCTCATTTGGATGGGTATGCCCAGTTTATTAATATGTTAGAAAGCAAGACAAGCGCATGTAAGGAATTGCGGGAGTATATAGATCTTGCTAAATATCATATAGACTGCGCATATACGAGTGAATTAGAGTTTATTGTACAAACAGACTTAAATCCTTTGAATGTTTTATGGGGCTCAAGTCAACAGGTAAAAGGAATTGTAGATTTTGAATCTATTAGTTATGTTGACCGTATTGAAGGGTTAGCCTTTTTAATAAAATGGTACTCTCGAACGAAAGGAATACAGTCGCATAAAGTATGTCCGGAAGTTGCTAGAGCATTTTTAGAAGGATATAAAGCTAATAACATTTTAACTTCAAATGATTATAAAAGACTTTCTTCGTTGCTATGGTTATCCGGTAGTTTAAATTGGAACTTCGTTAAAAAGACGATGAGTCTATTAGGTGACGGGAGAGAATTAGAGGGACATTTGAAAGTTTATAGAGTAAGGGGAGAAAGGTTGTCTTCATTGTTTTAATTTGTAGATAACATTTCTTCTCTTTTGGGATTTATAAAACAAAGCATATGAGGTGTTCTAAAAATGAAAATACAAATTGCATTGTTTGACGGATTCGGAGAGCTTGTCTCCTTTGCACCTTTTGAGGTATTGAAAAGAGCGATAGAAGAAGGGGCTCCGTTTACGGTTGAGTTAGTTTCTAGTGAACAAAAACAAGAAGTTACTACCTCGTTTGGAGTTACGGTGAAACTACATGATTTTTTACGAATGGATAATCGCCCAGATTTGTTAATTGTACCTGGTGGTGGCTGGAATCATAAAGCAGGACATGGGGCAAGAAAGCAAGCAGAGCGTGGTACTTTGACTAAAATGATTAGAGAGATGCACAATGAAGGAACGATTGTTGCTGGAGTTTGTACAGGAGGTATGTTACTAGCTGCATCGGATATATTGAATGATAAAAAGGCAACAATGCATCGTTTGGCGCAGAATGAAATTCGTACATATGGGGCCGAAATTCTTCCTTACAGAATTGTGGATCAAGGCGATATTATTACTGCAAGAGGAGTTACTTCAGGAACTGATTTAGGTCTGTGGATCACGGAAAGGTTCGCAAGCCCACAAATTGCAGCTGCTGTTGAATATAGAATGGAATACGAGAGGCGAGGTGTTGTTTGGAAGTAATTCGACCGTAATCATAGTTTTTTGCTGTAGAGCGTATTACATATCCTTAAAGAAAAAGGGCCTACTCGTAGGAGTTGGTTCTTTCTTTTATACACTACTATTTTTTACAGTAATATCCTTTCCAAAAAATCATAGAATGGATTATGTATTTTGTTTCATAGTGATAATGATTTTTATTATATATTCATAAATTAGTAAAAAGTAGTTTACAAATTTGCATTAGGCTTATATAATTTGACTCATATAAAAAAGTTTCCTCAGGGAAACTTAGGTATGAATTTACATTCATATTATATTTTTTTGTCTGAAAGTTGCCTTTGTGCAAAATAATTATATTAACGAAAAAAGAAGGGGGAATACACAAAAAATGAGTGAGGCTATAATCGTCAAAGATTTGTTTGTATCCTATCAAGGGAATCAAGTAGTTCAAAACGTTTCTTTTGAAATTGAAAAAGGAAAACTCGTTGGAATTATCGGTCCAAACGGTGCGGGGAAATCTACTTTAATGAAAGCTGTTTTAGATTTAATCCCAAGTGATAAGGGATATGTTCGGATTCTTGGAGAGGATATTCGAAGCGCTAGAAAACATGTTGCATATGTACCGCAAAGAAGTGATATAGATTGGGATTTCCCAATCACAGTTATAGATGTTGTGCTAATTGGAACGTATCCATCTTTAGGTATGATGAAAAGACCGAAGAAAGAACATCGGGATTGGGCTTTTGAATGTTTAAAAAAGGTCGGCATGGAGGAGTTTAAAAATCGCCAAATTGGTGAGCTTTCAGGCGGACAACAACAACGTGTCTTTTTAGCGAGAGCGTTAGCACAAAAGGCAGAGATATTTTTCTTAGATGAACCATTTGTTGGAATTGATGTAACAAGTGAAGAGACAATTATTAAAATTCTTAGAGAGCTACGTATAGAAGGGAAAACAATTGTTGTTGTACATCACGATTTAAGTAAAGCAGAGTCCTATTTTGATAAATTACTATTACTGAATAAAAGCTTAATTCATTACGGGGAAGTACGACAAGTATTAGAACCAACTGTTATGTCAAAAGCATATGTGAATCAAGGAATATTGTTTAATAATGCAGCGGAGGTACATTCATCATGAAGATTGTAGAATTTATAGATGCATTAACGCAGTACAGTTTTCTGCAAAAGGCGCTTTTAACTTCCGTTATGGTAGGAGTGATTTGTGGGGTAATAGGATGTTTTATTATTTTACGAGGTATGGCATTAATGGGTGATGCGATCTCACATGCCGTTCTTCCTGGAGTAGCACTTTCTTATATGATCGGTATGAACTATTTCATAGGGGCGGTTTTAACAGGTGTTATTACTGCAGTTGGAATTGGATTTGTAAGTCAAAATAGTAGAATTAAACATGATATGGCGATAGGGATTATGTTCACATCTGTTTTCGCTATAGGGATTATTTTAATCACCTTTATGAAGAGTAGTTCTGATTTGTATCATATTTTATTCGGGAATGTCCTATCAGTTCGTTCTTCTGATATGTGGATGACACTTATTATTGGAGTGGTTATTATCGGGCTTGTGATGCTGTTTTACAAAGAATTACTCGTATCCACTTTTGATCCAACGATGGCGCAAAGTTATGGGTTGCCGAACAAATGGATTCATTACGGCTTAATGATTTTACTTACAATGGTTACAGTTGCTTCACTTCAAACTGTAGGAATTATTCTAGTTGTCGCTATGCTTATTACACCGGCGGCTACGGCGTATTTATTAACAAACCGTTTATGGGTCATGATTTATTTAGCCGCAGGTATTGGTGCACTTTCATCTGTAGTAGGGCTATATTTTAGTTTCTCTTATAATCTTGCTTCAGGTGCAACAATTGTTCTTGTCGCAACATTCTTGTTCGCATTGGCATTCTTTTTTTCACCGTCACAAGGTTTGTTTTGGAGAGCTATCAAAATTAGAAAAAATAGAGCAGAGTTGTCATAATTGATTGGAGGATAAAGATGAAATTCAAAAATGTTTTATTATCGATACTTTGTATTTTCGTATTTGCATTAACAGCGTGTTCGAGTAACACCAATGGAAAAGAAGAGGGCAATGGAAAATTAAAAGTTGTAACTACATACTCCATTATATATGATATGGTGAAGCAAATTGGTGGAGATAAAGTTGAGATTCATAGTCTTGTTCCGATTGGAGCTAACCCGCATGAATATGATCCATTACCAAAAGATGTTATGAAAATGACAGATGCTGATATGGTGTTTTACAATGGATTAAACCTAGAAGAGGGCGGAGCATGGTTTAAAAAACTATTGAAAACCGCAAATAAATCAGAGAAAGATGCACCTGTTTATAAAGTAAGTGAAGGTGTAGAGGCTATTTATTTAGAAACAAAAGGATTAGAAAAAGAACCAGATCCACATGCATGGATGAATATTAAAAATGGTATTTTATATGCTGAAAATGTAAAGAAAGCATTAATTAAAGAAGACCCTAAAAATAAAGAGTTCTATACTGAAAATACCGATAAGTATATAACAGAACTTCAAAAATTACATGATGAAACGGTGAACAGAATTCATCAAATACCTGAGGAAAAACGTTTCTTAATCTCTAGTGAAGGTGCTTTTAAATACTTTGGAAAAGCATATGACATTAAGACGGGATACATTTGGGAAATTAACTCAGAAAATCAAGGTACTCCAGATCAAATTAGAGATGTTGTAAGTTTAATTCAAACAAATAAAGTTCCAGCATTATTTGTAGAAACAAGTGTAGATCGACGTAGTATGGAAACTGTTTCAAAAGAAACAAACGTACCGATTGCAGGTACAATTTTTACAGACTCACTAGGTAAAACAGGTGAGGATGGAGATACGTATTTGAAAATGATGAAATGGAATATAGATACAATTATTAATGGGTTACAAAAGTGAAATCTATCTGTTTTTCAATGTAGCGTAACTATTGAAGATTTTTAAAATAAGAGAAAAAAGGCCAACTCCTAGGAGTTGGCCCTTTCGTTTATGTATTATGTTTTAATTTTCTATGTTTAATAATTAGGATATATCAAATGTAAATCGGATGTAATTGTACAAAATTATTTAGTTTAAGTCGCGATATATAATACACGCCTCATTGGTCCATTTGATCTAAATCGTCCAGTGAATAATAGCCTAAATCCCGAATACATAAATCGCCAGGTCGTAATGTTGCTAAACATTCTGTTCCAAAGGTCTTATCAGTGTTCTTACCTGGTTCAACTTGAAAATTTAAAACCTGTCCACTATGTAAATCATATTCTAATTGAATCTTTATACCTGCTGTTTGTGCACAACCATCCGATCCAGGATACACACTAGCTAAATGTTTTGGCACTTGAAAAATCGTCGCATCTAAAATACGAATCTGTTGAAAATAGGTAATTGAAGAGCTTGGAATCACTGATGTTTCACAAACTTTATTTTTTAATAATATAGAGAAGATATGTTTTAAAAAGCAAACAGCCTTCTTATTGAAGTGTTTATTTAGTCCTTCTGGACTCATAAGAGTTCCTGTAACAGCATGAAGTTGACTACACAGTCGAACTAAGGAATCACTCGCTACAAGTTGACTAATCCATACACAAATAATAGCTAAATCACGTCCTGAAAATTTACGCTTTCGTTGTACAAAAGCTAGTTCTCTAGCGAGTTTTTCTAAAAATGATGGGGTAAGATGTTGATGTAATTCTTCAGCAAATAATTGTAGCTCGCTTCGAATCGAAAGATTCATAAAAATCTCATCCTTTCTAATAATCAAGCTTGTTTAGAAAGAATAACGTTTTTTTATACCTGAGGATAGTGAAAACTTCACGTCTTTCTTACAAATATCGTGAATTCATTTCAAATTCGCACAGTTTTCTGTTAATTAAAGGAGACAAACTTGGATATATATGCTAACATCATGGAGGAATTGTAAAGGAAACTGGAAAAATGGAGGTAATTATGAAAACTTTCATATATATGGTTAGACACGGAGATTCACCAAAGTTTGGAAAAGAAGGAACAAGAGGATTAACTGAAAAAGGAAAATTAGATGTTCAACGAATAACAGATATATTACAAGGTGAGGGAATCGACGTTGTTATCTCAAGTCCATACAATCGTTCAATTCTAACTGTTCAGCAGTTAGCGAAGCAAATAGGACAAGAAGTTTTAGTATTTGAAGACTTAAAAGAGAGAATCTTTATTGCTGAAGAGGAACGAATGTCGGATAAAGAATTATTTCCTTTGATAAAAAAGTCATTTTTAGACCCCGACTTTGCTTTAACGGGAGGAGAGTCTAATGTCGACTGTCAGAAACGTGCTATAAAAGTCTTAAAAGAATTATTAAACACCTATCGAGGACAGAAAGTAGTATTAGGCACTCATGGAGCTGTAATGACTTTGATGATGGGGTATTATGACAGTAAGTATGATTTGAATTTTTTACTTCAGACATCAAAACCAGATATATATAGAATGGAATTCAACGGGCAGGAATTGGTGGAAGTTAAAAGATTGTGGGAAATTTCATAGAGTGACTTTATTCATCCGTAGCTTCCCAAAATGACGTGTATTATAAGAAAAAGGGTTACTGCGGTAACCCTTTTTCTTATGGCACTGACGGGGATTGAGTTCAACAATCTAAAAAATTCGGTTTCTTAGCGTACAAAATTCACGTTTTGTTCTTGCTATCCCGAGGTGAAATGGGAGGGAATGTTTTTGGACAGGATATCTTTAAAGTTATTTTTTAAATCAATCCTATTTTTTTTCATATGCGGTATTGTAGTTTGTTCTATATTTCAGATTATTTTTGTCTGGAGTGTTTCGACAGGATTAGGGAGGGATGATATAGTCGGATTTTCTGATAATAAGTATGTAATTGGCCGTCCACCTGTTAGCTATAATTTATATAAAAAAGATAGTGGAGAAACTATATTAGATAATGTTAATGGTTATAAAAAGGGAAAAACTAAAAGTTATGTTCGAAATGAAGTTGAATTTGTAGTGATAGATGAGATAAAGGGTAGCTATGAATTGTATAAAATAGAAAATGCTTCAGAAAAGGAGATAGCATGGCTGAAAGAAATGAAGAAATTAGAATAATAGAGACTATCTGAAAGGTAAAGAAGCATACTTGTTATTGTTAGATTTAAAAAATGGTTTAGACTGATAACTGAGTTTTATTTCATGAAAAGAGTCAGTATTAAAATAAAGTATTAGGGGGTCAGTCCGATCGCCATCAAGCTACTATTTTGAATCACCACCAAAACAAAAATTTTATCTCTCGACAGTTATATAGGAGAATTAAGCTCATTTTTTCGTTTTGGGGTGAATCTGTTTTCTTAAGTTGATGGACATGTGGCTGTACCCTATATTAGAAAAAACGATACTTTGATGCAAAGTTATGGTGCATGCAAGAGCATTACAGTTCTATCACCAATTCTTTTTTTGATATAATAGATGTGAAGCAGAAAATAGAAAGATACTGCTAGTCATTTATACTTAAAAGGTAGGGAGATTGAACAGAGTTATGGGGACAGAAAAAGAAATTAGTTCCGCTAAATTAATATGGAAGATGACGCGCCCGCATACATTAACGGCGACGTTTTCTCCTGTAATTTTAGGAACAGTAGCATCACTGTATGTTACAGACATTCATTGGCTTTTATTTATTGCGATGATGGTTGCATGTTTAGCATTGCAAATAGCAACGAACTTATTTAATGAGTATTATGATTTCAAACGTGGATTAGATACCGCTGATTCTGTTGGCATCGGTGGTGGAATTGTCCGTCATGGATTGAAACCAAAAAATGTGTTAACAGTTGCGCTTTTATTGTATGTGGTAGCAGCAATTATTGGAGTTTATATTTGTATGAATAGCAGCTGGTGGTTAGTCGTCATTGGTTTAATTGGGATGGCGGTTGGCTATTTATATACAGGTGGTCCATTACCAATTGCGTACACTCCTTTTGGAGAACTAGTTTCTGGATTGTTAATGGGGACATGTTTTGTACTCATTGCTTTCTTTATTCAAACGAATACTATAACGATTGAAAGTGTATTGATTTCCATTCCAATTGGAATTTTAGTTGGTGCAATCAATATGTCGAATAATATCCGAGATATCGAAGAAGATATTAAAGGTGGAAGAAAGACATTAGTAATCCTCCTTGGAAGAGAGAAAGCAGTAGTAACACTAGCTGTAGCCTTTTTCATTGCTTATTCATGGATCGTGGTAATTGTATTGATGGGTTATTTAAGCCCTTGGGCATTAGTTATGTTCCTAGGTTTGAGAAAGCCAATCTCTGCAATTCAAAGTTTCCAAAAAGGAGCAAAGGATCCCGGATATATGCGCATCGCAATGAAATCAACAGCGATGACAAATACGATTTTCGGCTTCTTATTATCAGCAGGATTATTAATCAGCTACTTGTTTTAAATAAAAATATTGTTAAGTAACTTAACCCCAATTTCTCAATTTTAATTTAGAGAGATTGGGGTTTTTATTTTGAGTTTGTTTAATGTTGTAAACTATTTTCATTTGAAATGCAAATACCAATAAATTGCAACTTCATCACTTGTCATATCCAAACATTTATAAATAAGAAAATCAAATCCACCTATTACAAATCCACATTTTTCATAGAACTTACATGCTGCGACATTATTATTTTGCGTTTCAAGCATGATACCGGGCATGTTGGCTTCTTTTGCCCATTGCTTTGCTTGATCAACTAATCTTTTACCAACCCCGAGTGTACGATGTTTTTTATCCACCGTTATATCTTCTATGTAAGCATAGTGATTCCAATTCTTTTTCAATACTATTAATCCGATGATTTGGTTATGTAACAGTGCTATGTAAATTACTTGATTGGGCTTATTTATATATTCATTGTACGCCAGTTCTTCATTATCATTTTGTAAATAACTTTTTTCATAACTCGGAACGTCTTCTACTGTATATTCTATGCGTCTATTTACTTTTGAAAGAGAAAGAATTAACCGAGCATTCACTATAAAACTGTCATCAATCTCCGGGTGATTGTCTAAATCATTTGTTTCTAACTTTCTAATTAAAAGGCTCATCGTGATACCTCCCAAATCATATTATTTCTTCTGGTTCTTTATGTGATTCAAATTCATTCCAATTACAAAATTATAATGGAATTTCAATAGTAAGGATATCTCTGCATTTTATCTTTATATTAGCATGCTATTATCTTGATATAGCTATGTTGCATGTAGTAGTGATGGAAATAGTGAAAGGTTTTTAATTGGTTAAAATATAAAATGAACTATTTCTTCCTAACAATAAAAATAATCATGGAGAAGATAAAAGATGCAAAGAACAATATTAATTGTAGAAGATGAAGATATTTTACGTGAAATAATGAAGGATTACCTACTAAACGAAGGATATAACGTCTTAGAGGCGATTGATGGGAAAGAAGCATTATCTATATTTGAAGAACATGAGGTACATTTAATTATTTTAGACATTATGTTACCGGAATTAGATGGTTGGGCGGTCTGCCGGCGAATTCGTAAGAAATCTAATGTACCTATTATTATGCTAACGGCTCGGGTGGATGAAGATGATACCTTACTCGGATTTGAACTGGGAGCAGATGATTATGTTACAAAACCATATAGTCCTCCTATTTTATTGGCAAGGGCAAAACGATTAATTGAAAGCCGATATTCTTCCACTATTAATGTATCTACTGCAGACACATTAACTAGTAGTGGTATCCATGTACATTTCCCTTCTCGTACAGTAACTGTAGATGGGGAAGACATAAGTATGACACATACAGAGTTTGAAATATTAACGTATTTAATGCAAAATCAAGGGATTGTAATTTCGAGAGAACAACTAATCACTAAAATTTGGGGTTATGAATTCGCTGGGGATGATCGTACTGTTAATAGTCATATCCGTAATTTGCGTCATAAATTAGGGGAAAAAGCGACTTGTATTGTAACCGTTGTGCGAACTGGTTATAAATTTGAGGGACAGGTATGAAAAAAGGAATTGTATTAAAGTTATTTATATTAACTACGGCATTATGCACACTTATTTTAGTGACTATTTTTATTGGGCAAACCATATTTTTTAAGCAATATTATTCGAATCGAAAAGTTAATGATATTAAAACGAATATTCAATCCTTTGAAAAGGCATATATAAAAGCTGGAGATGACGCGAAAAGGATTCAAGAGTTGGAACAAAATTTCTACCAAGATAATGCGACATGGATTACAACGCTAGATAGGGTAGGGAATATAAAATATGCAAGTGATTTTTCTTTAGAAATTCAGCTAGATCCTAACGAAAATAAGACCTTTTCTGAACGTTTAATTCAGATACCGTTGTATAGTTTTATCAATTTAGAAGATATACAAAGGATAAAAGATAGTTTAGAACAGGGGAGTCATATTATTATCGATGGAGTGCAGGAAGGTGATGCAGTAGTCCCTGCGATGTTAACAATAAAAGAGAAGAATATTGGTTTGGAGAACAAGCAGTTGTCAGAGAAGTTATATGGCCCAAAAATCGCATCTTCAAAAGAAAATTCACAGTTATATTTAGCAGGAAGTATTAAGAACGTGCAGTTACCGGAGGGTACTGTAGGAACTAACTCTATTTATGGAAATCGTGTGTTAATAGATAGAATAAAACAATTTCAGGTTGATTTAATATTAAATCAAAAACCAAATAATATTACTTCTACAGAAATAGTGGATTATGAGGAAAATGATATTAAATATAAACTATTAATCAAACCAACAATAGATGCAGATGGTAAGGTAAATTATATATTTGCTATGACATCATTGCAACCAGTTGATGAAGCTGTGCAAATGATAAAGGATTATTATGTATATTTAATTATCTTTGTTTTGATTTTAATCGTTTTGATATCGTTCTATTATTCAAATAAAATCGCCAAACCACTATTACAAATAAATGATACTACAAAAAAAATTGCAGGTTTAGATTTCTCTGAGACGATACCTATTACTACAAAGGATGAAATAGGTGATTTATCACAAAATATTAATACACTTTCTAAGGCTTTGCATTCGTATATTAATCAATTGCAGCAAGATATAGAGAAAGAAAAGCAATTAGAAAATACACGTAAAGAATTTATCGCGGGTGTTTCACATGAGTTAAAAACACCTTTAAGTATTATGAAGAGCTGTATTTCAATTTTGGAGGATGGTGTTGCTAGTAATAAAAAGGATTATTACTTTAAAGCAATGTCAAAAGAAGTAGATAAAATGGATATGCTTATTATTGATATGCTGGAGTTAGCAAAATTCGAGTCTGGTACGTATAAGATGGAAATGGATGTTTTCCATATTGATGAGATGATTGATTATATATGTGAGCAATTAACCTCGGATATAACAGCTAAGCAATTACATGTCCATAAACAACTTTCTAAAATTGAGGTAGTTGCAAATCCACATCGAATAGAGCAGGTGGTGACTAACTTTATTACGAATGCGATTCGTTACACACCAGAACAGGAGAATATTATTATTTCTACAATAGAAGAGAATGAACGTGTAAAAGTATGTGTAGAAAATAAAGGAGCACATATTGAACTAGAACATTTAGAGAAAATATGGGATCGTTTTTATCGAGGAGATACGTCTCGTCAACGCTCCAAAGGCGGAACAGGATTGGGCCTTGCTATTTCAAAAAATATATTAGAACTGCATGACGCGGAATATGGTGTTTCGAATACAGAAGATGGAGTGTTATTTTTCTTCTACTTAAATAAAAACGTGTAGAATTTTCGTTCTACACGTTTTTATCATTTTTAAACAAAATCGACATTATCTGCATTTTATCTTTATCCGTCTCTATTAATCTATTTATTGTAGATACCGGTTGAAACTAATGATTCAGTCGAGTAAAGGCTCAGCCTTATAAATAATGAATATGGAAAATTAATAGGGAAAGGATCGAAAAATAATGAAAGAATCACAAAGTAAGAAAAAAACAAGTCGATTAACTAAGGTAATAATATCTCTAGGAGTTGTTTTAGCAACGACCTTTTTCACGTTCTTTTTAATTGGAAAATGGCACTCTATCCCAGCGAAGGGAGTAGCTAATGAAAGTATGAAACAAGTTAATACGCAACAACAAGAAAAGAAAAAGGAAACATCATCAGCAAAACAAAAAAGACCTGATGGAAAGCCAGTAGGAAAAGTTGTTTATTTAACATTTGATGACGGTCCTAGCGAATTGACTGGGAAATTTTTAGATGTACTAAAAGAGCAAAATGTTGCTTCGACATTTTTTATGCAAGGTAGCAATTTACAAAATACAGGTTTTCAGGAAAATGTAAAACGAGCAGTAAAAGAAGGGCATTATATTGGTGCACATAGTATGACACATAATAGTGATAAGTTATACAAAAAAGGACAATTTGTACCAGAGATGAAAGAAACGTTAGATCTTATCCATAATATTACGGGTACAACTCCTAAACTAGTCCGTCCACCATATGGATCTGCACCAGGATTAAAGGGTGAAGAAATTCGTAATCAAATTGTAGAAGCAGCAATAAAAGTTTGGGATTGGACAATAGACTCAAATGATTGGAAGTTAAAAGATAATCCAACTCAGATTATCGAAAATGTAAAGAAACAGACAACAGAAGAAGTAGAAGTTGTTTTAATGCATGAAAAGGCGCAAACATTACAAGCTCTTCCTGAAATTATTAAATTTTATAAAGAGCAAGGGTATGAATTTGGGGTATATAATGATGAAGATCATTTTCGTCTAAACTTCCAGAAAGATCAACGTCTATAGTGAACGTGGTTATCTTAACAAGGTGTTTTTTATTACTAAATCAATAACTAAGCCAAAAGTCGATTTCCTATACGATAAAGAAATCGACTTTTTCTTTATGAAATTTTACTTTGTGTATGAAGCCTGTGTTTTAGGATGAATATATTGAACTCATTTTAAAACGGCATTTGAGGGCTCGTATTATTTTTTCTAAATTTATTAGTTAAGATTATTCGACAATTATATAAATAATAATTTAAAGTATAAAATATACACATCTTAGGGAGGGCATATATGTGAAGAAGTGGATGAAAATTGTTCTTTACTCTTTACTAGGTATTTTACTTATAGGAAGTATTACGTTTTTGACTTGGTCTCAGTTTACTTATAAACCAACGAAAGAGGCTTTGTCGTTAGTAGATGATAAAAAAGATGAAGGTAATATAGTATTTGGAGAGAAAGATGCTAAAATAGGGGTTATTTTTTATCAAGGAGCTAAAGTAGAAGCTGAGGCTTATAGTTACTTAGGAAAAGCTCTTGCAAAAGAGGGGCATGTTGTAGTAATGCCTAAGTTACCATTAAATTTAGCGATACTTGGCATCAATGCAGTAGACAGTGTAATTGAACAGTATCCTGAAGTTCAAAAATGGTATGTTGCGGGGCATTCAATGGGGGGAGCTATGATTTCTAAGTATGCTTTTCAACATGAAGACAAGGTAGACGGGATCATTTTCTTAGGTTCGTATCCTGCAGATGATTTTTCTACCAAATCGATTCCGATGTTATCAATTTATGGGGAAGTAGATGCTTTAGCAACTGTAGAAAAAATAGAGAACAATAAAAAGTTAATGTCAAAGAATACAACTATGCACATGATAAAAGGCGGAAACCATGCTCATTTTGGCATGTATGGTGAGCAAAAAGGTGATAATGCGAGCTTAATTACATCAAAAGCACAACGAGATGAAACAGTTAAAGTAATTGAACAATGGTTATTAAAACAATGATAACTAATTTAATAAATTTACCGAAATAATGCTCCTTCCTCAAAGGAGCGGTAATCAAGAGCCAGCTCATACGAGTAGGCTCTTTTATTTATCCCGCTATTTGCCAGGCAGTAAGACTCCCACTGATTAAAGTTTCACTTTATCTTCTATCTCCAATTGCCCCCTTATTTTCTCCGGAATGTCCTTTTCAGAAATAACGTCGTAAGAATAGACATACTTTCCTTTTACATGAATTTTTAAGTAAGTTTTTCTTATGAAATCATTAGGAGTATTAGTTCCTACTGTATATTTGTTCTCATTCCTTGCTTCATCAACACCTTTTAGGGAGTACATAGCTCTTCCTTTATGATGATAATCTGGAACGCCATATCCCTTCGCAATGGCGTATACATTTTTTTCTTCAGCAATCGGATTAAATCTGTCCAAATCCCCGCGTAATATGAAAGGTAGTAAGTATATAGGAAGGCTTATTCCTATTATGCAAAGTAAAAATTTCTTCATGATTGTTTCTCCTCTTATGTATTTACATTTTTCAGTATAGAAAAAACTTCTTATGAATATAGAGGGAAACTCCTTAAGTTTTTCTTAAATATGTTTTTAAATTCTGGCTATTTTAACCAGAATTTTCATGGGAATATCTTTGATAAGAACCAACGTTCTTTGTTTGGGAGTGATAACCTTGGATAATCATTCTCTTTTACCAAATCGGATTATTTTATGTGTAGATCTTCGTAGCTTTTATGCGAGCGTATCATGTATTAAAAAAGGACTCGATCCACGTTATACAAAATTGGCTGTCGTAGGAGATGTAAATCGGAGTGGCTCGTTTGTACGAAATATCGAAGCTTCCAGATATTATTATTGTGAATCCAATTATGCATACGTATATGAAGTGTTCAACTTACATAACAGGTTTAGCTTTACAATATGTTGCACCGGAAGATTTTCATCAATATAGTATCGATGAGTTTTTCATGGATATGACCGCAAGTATTCATTTATTTGCGAGTAATCCGTGCGAATTCGCATTAAAGTTCAAGCGAGAAATATATGAACGTACACGGATCGAAAGTACGATTGGTATTGGGCCAAACTTATTATTGAGTAAAGTAGCTTTTAAAACATAAGAACAAGCTATTAGAAAGTGAAAATGAGCACTTAAAAACACAACTAAAAAAAGAATTAGGAAAAGTGTATGGAAATTTATAAATATGTGATGTTGTCGTATCAGTTTTAAGATAACACACTTAATAGAGCCAGTGGCTTTGAACACTTTTATTTTGAGAGAAAAGAATTTAAATCATAATGATACATATTAAAATCTTTTGCAAATATCTCTTGAACCAACTGAATTGTTTCTGCATCATAAAAACTATCATAAGTAGGTAATCGTGGGAAAAGAGGGGTTGTGATATCACCGTCTGCATAAACTCCTTTGTAAATCATCTTACTCTCTTGATAATGCCAAGATTTTGATAACAGATCTAATGGTGATTTTTTTAATTTATATATTTCTTCTAGTTTCGAAGTTCCTGTGTTGAAATTTTCTAGATAAATATAGTTCGTAACGAATTCCTCTTCTCCTTGTATATATTGTTGTGTAAAGTGAGGATCTACTTGATCTAATTTGGTCATGTGTGCTTTTAAATAATACAAAAATAGTTTAAAGGAAATGGGTTTATTGCAGGTTTCATCACCATACAGAAATTGTCGAATGGGTTTCCATGCGGGATTCTCAAAATTTGGTGGCGGAATCAGAGCAACAAAAGAACTTACTGCTCTTCTATAAGGATTTCTTACTAGTTTGTAAGTATTCTTCTCTTTAGTTTGTAATCCACTAGCTAATTGTGCTAAATAATGTGTAGAGTTTTTATATACTTCATACTCATAGTTGTGAATGAATGGGTTGTATTTTATCGCTTCTTTAAATAAATTAATTTGATAAAAAAACCAGTGGGCTAGCGAAGTACAACCGCTTTTTTGGCTCCAAAATAAGATTAGGGGAAAATCTTTATGGAAATGAGGGACACGCCCTTGCTTGTATATAAAATTATATAGTTCTGTATGATCCATTTTGAACCTCCATTCTTATATAGCAAAAGCATAAAACGCTTTCAATAAGCGATAACTAACTTTAGTCCACTGATACAAAAATGATAGCTAGAAATACTTGAAGGGGTTTAACGGGAATCTTAGTGGAGAATTTACTACCAAGTATGACACCTGGGATAGAACCAATGATTAAATGAATTAACAAGAGATAATCTACGTTGCCTAAATTCATATTTAGTATGCTTGCAACCGTCACTAATAAAAAAGCATGTGTAATATCTGTGCCTACTAACTCGGATGGTCTCAGTTGATATAAATATATCATTGCAATAGCGAATAAAGAGCCTGACCCCACAGAAATAAGTCCCACGATAAAACCGAGTATTGCACCAATAAGAATTGTTAGGCTCTTTTTTTGTACCATAGTCTGTCTTTGAAAATAATTTTGTGTAGATTCATTATAGAAAAATGCCTTTATTAAAATAGAAATTGCCGCAAGGATTAGAACATATCCTAATATATACTTTATAATTCCTTCTCGACTATAGTGAAAGATCGGTAAGAAATGAATCGTTACTACTGCGATAATTGCACTAGGTATACTCCCAATAGCTAGATATTTTACTAGTCTAAAATTGATGGTCTTCTGTTTCCAGTGTTGGGATATTCCAAACATTTTAGTAATAGAGTTATATACTAGATCAGTTCCAACAGCTACAGAAGGACTTATACCTAATGTTAGAAGAAATGGAGTCAGTAATGCGGCCCCACCTATCCCTGTTACTCCAACCAATCCCCCTATGATGAAACCCATCATTATAATAGAAATACTCATTATAATTCCCCTTCCATACCGCTGGCTTTTAATAGTGGTTTTCGCTTTTAAAGAGACTCTATGCATAGTGGGGGGGATAGGTATATTAGTTAAAAATTAATTTCATTCTTTGTATATCCATATGCTTCAAAATCGTCATTATATATTTCTGAAACAAGCTTTAGAGCTTCTTCATCATAAAAACTTCGATAGGTTGGTAATGAAGGGGATTTTGGATTTGTAATATCTCTATTTGCATAGTTTCCTTTATAAATCATTTGATGTGCCCTATGATGAGTGGAGTTTGTAAGGAGTAATATATCAGAAGAAAGTAATCCATATTCTTTCTCCAGCTCCGGAATTATTGTATTAAAATTCTCTAGTTTTATATTTTGTTTGATGACCTTTTCTTCCCCCACAATATATTGTTGTTTTCAGATTCATAGTAATGAATGAACGGTGCATATTTCATTGCTTCTTCATATAACCCAATTTGGAAGAAAAACCAATTCGTCAGGGAAGTTCAACCGCTTATGTGACTCCAAAATAAAATTATAGGGAAATCCTTATGATAGTGCGGAATCCGTTCGCCATACTCAATCAATTCTTTAACAGTGTCCTTCATTATTTATGATATTTCATACTGGCATTTATAACGAACGCTTAAATATAATGGTAACTACTCATACTATTGTATTTAAACATTACTGTAAAGGTACTCATTTGCATATAAAATCCCAGTGTATTAAAAATAACTTATATATGTACCTGAATTTTCTAAGCATATCGAAACGTAATAATTACTTATCAAATTTTAAAATATAGAATCTGTTATAAGGAGAATTATGTATGAAGATATGTGTACAAAGATAGAGGTATTAATATCACTACAATAATTTATAAAATGTCTTGATAATATGGTCAAGTGGCAACCGTTTGTCAGTATGCCAGGGCAGTTCGCCCATATTAAAGGAATGATATATGAGCAAACAAAAGTCCCGCGTCCAATCTTGACGCAAGATGCAAAGGAAATGATTGAAAATAAGCTGCTATGTTCATTTTTAGGTGAGGAAGAGGTTTTACAGACATATTATAAAAATGGCTATCTATATAAAAATTACATAACAGTAGCTGATATAAATCCATTAAATAAGACGCTTACTTGTACCGGATGCTTTTCATAATCAAAGGGTATTTAAGTTTGGTGATGTAATTGAAGTGAATTAGAGGGGGAGAAATAAAAATAATTATCTCTTCCTAACTTAATTATATCATGTAAATCAAGTTCGAAATAGACTGTTTATTCTCATTTACTACTGCTACAATCAAGAACACATGCATAGTAAGGAGAGATGTTACATGAGTTCTTTCGTTCTCGATTTTCAGGAAATAGAAAAAACACAGCTTTCACTCGTTGGTGGAAAAGGTTTGAATTTAGGGGAGTTATCAAATATTCAAGGTATACAAGTGCCAGAAGGATTTTGTGTTACAACGGTAGGGTATCAAAAGGCTATCGAGAAAAATGAAGAGCTTCAAACTTTGTTGCAGCAGCTAACAAAGTTGAAAATGGAAGAGCGAGCTCAAATTGGTGAAATTAGTAAGAAGATTAGAAAAGTCATTATGGCAGTAGAAATCCCTTCTGATGTAGTGGAAGCGGTAGCTCATTATCTCTCACATTTTGGAAATGAACATGCGTATGCAGTGCGTTCTAGCGCTACTGCTGAAGATTTACCATATGCCTCGTTTGCTGGTCAACAAGATACGTATTTAAATATCATCGGAAAAGAAGCGATTTTGCAGCATGTAAGAAAGTGCTGGGCTTCTTTATTTACAGAGCGAGCAGTTATGTACCGCATGCAAAATGATTTTGAACATAATCAAGTTTCTATATGTGTTGTCGTTCAGAAAATGGTTTTCCCTGAGGCTTCGGGAATTTTATTTACTGCTGATCCGGTTACTTCTAACCGAAAGGTAGTATCAATTGATGCCAGTTTTGGACTTGGTGAGGCGTTAGTATCAGGACTGGTCTCTGCCGATAATTATAAAGTAAAAGAAGGCGAAATTACTGGAAAGATGATAGCAACTAAAAAATTAGCTATTTATGCTTTAAAAGAGGGCGGAACGGAGACGAAACAGGTTGATCTGGCTCAGCAAAAAATTCAAACATTGTCTGAACAACAAATTTTACAACTAGCACAGATTGGAAGACAGATTGAAGCTTATTTTGGTTGTCCGCAAGATATTGAATGGTGTTTAGTGGATGATACATTTTATATTGTCCAAAGTCGCCCAATCACGACTTTATATCCAATACCAGAAGTAAATGATGGGGAAAATCATGTGTATGTATCGGTTGGTCACCAGCAAATGATGACCGATCCCTTGAAGCCATTAGGAATGTCTTTATTCCAGTTAACATCTTTTGGACAGAGGTTTCAAGCTGGAGGAAGGTTGTTTGTTGATGTTGCACAAAGATTGGCTTCGCCTACTAGTAGAGAACTTTTATTAAATATGATAGGGAACTCGGAGCCGCTTATTAAAGATGCATTAACGACTGTAATAGAGCGAGATAATTTTATCAAATTGTTACCGGATGATGAAAAAGAAAAGAGTCTTGGTAAAAGTATGCCACCTGCAAGTTCACAACCACAAATCGAAAGCGATCCGGCAATCGTTATGGATTTAATAAAGAATAGTCAAGCATCGATCGAAGAGTTAAAACAAAATATTCAAACGAAATCAGGGCTGGATGTACTTGATTTTATTTTAGAAGATATCCAGCAATTAAAGAAAATATTATTTCACCCGCAAAGTATGGCTGTCCTTATGGCAGGTATGGATGCTTCAACATGGATCAATGAAAAAATGGAGCAATGGCTAGGCGAAAAGAATGCAGCAGACACACTTTCTCAATCAGTACAAAACAATATTACGTCTGAAATGGGGCTAGCATTACTCGATGTTGCTGATGTGATTCGGCCATATCCAGAAGTTATTGCGTATTTACAACATGTAGAAAATGATAACTTTTTAGATGAATTAGTTCAATTTAAAGGCGGAGAAAAAGCTCGAGATGCCATTCTAACTTTTCTAAATAAATACGGAATGAGATGCAGCGGAGAAATCGACATTACGAAAACGCGCTGGAGTGAAAAGCCAACAATCATTATCCCAATGATTTTAAATAATATAAGAGACTTTGAAGCTGGCGCTAGTAAACGGAAGTTTGAAGAAGGGTTGCAAGAAGCTTTGAAAAAAGAAGAGGAGTTAGTAAATCGATTGCAGCATTTGCCGGATGGTAAACAAAAAGTAGAAGAGACGAAGCGAATGATTCGTAACATCCGAAATTTTATCGGTTATCGTGAATATCCAAAATACGGTATGATTAATCGCTATTTCATATATAAGCAGGAAATATTGAAAGAAGCCGAGCAACTCGTGCAAAATAGCGTTATTCATGAAATAGAAGATATATACTATCTAACTTTTGAAGAACTTCACGAAGTTGTCCGCACGAATAAACTAGATTACGAGCTTATTCATAAACAAAAAAATGATTACAAATTATATGAAAAACTAACGCCTCCACGTGTAATGACGTCTGATGGAGAAATCATCACAGGTAAATATAAACGAGAAAATCTTCCGGCTGACGCGATTGTAGGTTTGCCTGTTTCTTCAGGAGTGATTGAGGGGAGAGCGCGCGTTATTTTAAATATGGAAGATGCGAATTTAGAAGATGGAGATATATTAGTTACTGCCTTTACTGACCCTGGATGGACACCATTGTTTGTGTCTATAAAAGGGTTAGTCACTGAAGTTGGTGGACTCATGACGCATGGAGCAGTTATCGCACGTGAATATGGATTACCAGCAGTCGTCGGAGTAGAGAATGCTACGAAATTAATAAAAGACGGACAACGAATCCGGGTACATGGAACAGAAGGGTATATTGAAGTGTTGTAATGAAATAAAAGATCATCCGCTATTATAGTGGATGATCTTTTATTATATAGCGGACTTATTTCTTTAAACCAGCCGCATAAAAAGGTCCATGAACTGCGATTGTTGATAAAATACGAGCAATCTCCTCAGGTGTTTCTTTTTGTCCATTATTTAACCATTGTTGAATGACACCTATATGAGCAGATGCCATATAAGAAGCTAAGTATTGGCTTGGGACAAGTAAATCCTCCTTATTAATGAGAGGCCCATTCGTATCTTCAAATAGTGTTTTCCACATAAAGTCTTTCAGTTTCGTTTGGAAAGATAAATCTCCTTTTGGGCTTAGTACAGCTTTCATAAAATCACTATTTTCATTTAGAAATTCAAGAATAGAAGCGATAAGTATAAATGGCATTGTGGGGGAAGGGCTTGATCCAAGATCAGCAATAACTTCCGGTAATCTCTGTTTAGCAATGCTAGAAAATTCATACATAATTTCTTCTTGGCATTTTGTCATTAAATCAAATTTATCTTGGTAATGTGTATAAAATGTACCACGATTTATGTTTGCCTTCGTAGTAATATCTTTCACTGTAATGGCGTCAAAACCTTTTTCCTCAATTAATTCCACTAATGCTTTTCGTATGGCAGTTTTCGTACGAATAACACGTAAATCTAGATTACTATCGCGCAAAGTATGTCCCTCCTTAATTTTAGCCAACACATTTCAAGGATGTGTCTTATAACCGACACATTCACGATTTTTGATTATTGTATAAGGTTCAACTCGAACATATAATTCAAATATAAATAAACAACACGTTGTTGGTTATTATAAATCAAATTAAAGGAGGAGAAAAGAAAATGTTTAAAAACAAACTTTTATTGTTATCTCCAGTTATTGCACTACTTGTTGTTTTTATTTTTTCATTAACATTATTTCCAACCGTTCAACCTAAGCTGAAAAACTTACCAATCGCAATTGTAAATGAGGATCAAGGAGTAGAAATTCCGAATCAACCGAAGATGAATATGGGGCAAACAATTGTTGATAATATGAAAAAGACATCAAAATCAGAGGAAGAACCTGCGGTAAAGTGGGTAGAAGTGCAAAATAAAGAAGCAGTTCAAAAAGGCTTAAATAATCAAGAGTATTATGCAGCATTAGTCATTCCGAAAGACTTTAGCGTAAAACAAGCATCATTACGAACACCACAGCCATCTTCGCCTGAAGTCGAAATATATATAAATCAAGGAATGAATACGGCGGCTTCAACTATGGCAGGGCAAATGTTAAATGGCGTAGTTGATAATATGAACAATAACGTTCGTACACAACTATTGGAAGGATTTAAAGCAAAAGGGACTACATTAACAACGGATCAAGTTTCAAATGTAGTAACACCTATTACAAAGAAAGTAACAAATGTGAATGAAATCGGAAAAAATAGTGCGAACGGTAACTCGCCAATGTCTTTATTCCAGCCGTTATGGATTGCAAGTTTAGCGAGCGCAGCAATTATCTTTATTGCGATAAATAAAATGCCAGTAGGTACAAGAAAAGAAAACTTTGTATTAAAACTAAAACAAATAGTAACAGGAGCAATTGCTACACTTGTAATTGGATTTGGTCTTACATGGATAGCTGATGGAATGGTAGGATTAAATATCCCGAATTTCACGGATACGGCTCTGTTCTTATTCATTACTTCTTTTTGTTTCTTCTTAATGATTTCTGCGGTGCTTTCATTAGTTGGTTTAAAAGGAATCGGGTTATTTGCACTGTTACTTTTCTTTGGTGCACCGCTATTGGCGCTAGCGCCTGAAATGATGTCTCCATTTTATCAAGACTGGATTTACTCCTGGTTACCGATGCGATTTATGATAGAAGGTCTCAGGGAAATATTCTTCTTTGGGAAAGGGTTAACTTGGAATACTCCTACTACAGTGCTCGTTTGGATTGGAGTAGTAAGTATGTTTATCATACTAGGAAGTGCTTTAAAACGTAGTGCGGTAAAGGGACACAAAACTGAATTAAATGCTTAAGAAATAAAAACCGTTTCACTCGTAGTGAAACGGTTTTTTGTGATGAAATCGATAGGGGAATAATTCAATGATAGATAGGCTTTTTCGATGTTTTAAAGGTGAGTGAAGAACTAGTATTTGCTGTCCCTTTATGTATACATGCTCCTACTATTTCGAAATGCATAAAATGTTATGTGAAATAACGGAGGGGATACGATGTATAATTCGAATTATGATGATTGGTATAGACAGAATGATAAGCTAATTAGTGATATTGAAAAAGCTATAAACGGAGAGTATAGCGCTATAAGCTGCTATGCAAAATTAGCTAACATGGCTCCAAATCAAGTAGAACAAAAACAAATTCTTGAAATTCGTAATGATGAAATAAGGCATTTTCATCATTTTGTACAAATCTATACGAATTTAACTGGCAGACAGCCGAAACCACAAATTACGGAAAATTGCCCTAATACGTACTTACAGGGATTAGAGTTCGCTATACAAGATGAGCAAAAGACCGTAGATTTTTACTTGGAAATTTCAGATGAAGCAGCAAATGCATCTATGAAAGAGTTATTGCGCAGAATAGCAGCAGATGAACAAAATCATGCAGTGTGGTTTTTATATTATTTTGTGAAGTCGAAGTGAGTGTTAAAAATGAATGGCTGATGTGCTGAACATATTAGAAATTATTTTAAAACGCAGTGCAATAATTGAATGGAAAACTTGAATATAAATAGAAAGAAACCGTTTCATAAGTAGTGGGACGGTTTTTTCGCGGTGAAATACAAGTTACATAGGTATCGACAAAATATAGTAGTTGAATTTGGTATATAATGTATGGAACGAAAATAAATAAGCTAGGAGCGAACAAATGAAAAGAGGAATTACAGTAGATATTCCAAATGAAAATGATAATTTACTTTGGAAAGTGTTAAAGCCGATTGATATTTCTTCATTTGATTGGTGGGTGGGGAGTGAGGAGTCATACTTAGTAGCGCGTGGTGGATTGGATGAGGCATTATTTCCAGAAGAACCAAGTATAGTGGAAGGATCAGATTTGAAAAGATTATTTAAAGACAACATATATTATGTTATTTTTGCAGATTTAAAAGCGTATCCAAAAGGAGAGGAAGTAGTAGATATTGAAACATATGAAGAATTTAAAGAGAGTAAGTGTGAATTAGTTTTACTAGTTGCGGATTCTACATACGTCACAGTTTACGCTAAAGACCAAAAAGAAATCAAATCGTTGTATGAAAATGCACAGAATCAAGGTTATTATGTTGAATACGTTACAGACGAGAATGACGGTAGAACTCGTCTATCAGTATGGTAGTAATATGAAGGGGGGAACGAAGATATGGAGAGAAATACTGCTAAAGAATATATAATTCGAATTGCTGCAGAAGAAGAAAGTAATAGCATTATAACTTTATTAAAAGAAATAGCACAATGGTTACAGCATAAAGAAGTGGATCAGTGGCAGTATCTTTTAGGAGGAGAAGCTACCGCTGAAATATTAGAAGGTATAAGAGAGAAATATACGTATGTTGTTATGAAAGAAGATGAAATTGTCGGTACGGTTACAGTATCTCCTAAACAAAATGAATGGGATGAATATATTTTTGGTAAAGAGGAAGCTTCTGATTCATTATATATTCATAGATTTGCGGTGAAACGGAAGTATAAGGGGAATGGAATAGGAGAATGGATTTTGCATTGGATAGAAGAGAATGTGCAAAGTGATAAAGAGTATTTGAAGTTAGATTGTGTTGGGCATAACCAAACGTTGAATGGTTTTTATAAGCGATGCGGTTTTGAATATATCGGTAGTACGGATGGACTTAGTAAGTTTCAAAAGAAAAGGAGAAAGTGAATGAATCTAATTAACGTAAGTTTAGTTAAGAAGTTAATACAAGAACAATTTCCAGAATGGGCACATTTAGAAGTGAAACCTGTAAAGCTTAGCGGGCACGATAATAGAACGTTTCATTTAGGGGACGAGATGAGTGTCAGATTACCAAGTGATGTAGCATATGCACCGCAAGTAGAGAAAGAAAACATTTGGTTACCTATATTAAGTAAGGGACTTTCTTTACAAATTTCTGCACCAATTGCGAAAGGGAATCCGACTAAAGAATATCTGTGGCCTTGGTCTATTAATAAGTGGATAGATGGGGAGACGGTGACGAAAGAAAATATTCGTGACTTAGATGAATTTGCGGCGGACTTAGGAGCATTTTTAATAGAGTTACAATCAATTGATGCGAGTAACGGGCCAATAGCTGGAGAACATAATTTTTACCGAGGCGGGCTTATATCTGTATACGATGAAGAAGCGAGAGTGGCTATTGAAAATAATAAGGATGTTTTTGATGAGACATTATTAAAGCATCTTTGGAATGTAGCACTTCGTTCAACATGGGACCACAAACCAGTTTGGATTCATGGAGATGTTGCACCAGGAAACTTACTCGTTAAGGATGGAAAACTTTGTGCCGTAATTGATTTTGGTATTTTAGGAGTAGGAGATCCGGCTTGTGATGCAGCGATGGCCTGGACATTTTTTGATAAGAATAGTAGAAACGTATTTAAAGAAGTATTACGCATGGATGAAGAAACGTGGAATAGAGCGAGAGGATGGGCGCTTTGGAAGGCGTTAATTACATATGATGCGAATAGGGATAGTAATGAGAAAGTAGCAGAAGAATCTTATCGTGTAATTCAAGTAATTGTGGATGATTATGGGATGTAATAGAAAAAGCCTATTTTGAATCATGCGATCAAAATAGGCTTTTTTATTAATCGATACTTAAAGCTTTTTTACCCATTTGATTATAACTGTGCTCAAATCGGGATTTTACCATTGGTTGGTCTTTTTTACCTTCTAATGGGTCATTATAGTAAATGTTACGATCATCTACACCAGTTATGATAATAGTATGTGCATTTCTGTATCCATTTACGGTCTTTCCTTGAGGTGTTTGCCAAGTATGTTCTAGTTGCGGAGCAGTTATTTTGTTCCCTACCCAGGCTACAACTGGTTTACCATTACGTACATAGCTTTCTAATACAGAGAAATCCTGTCCTGTTAAATCTGTACCTCTTGCATGTTTATCAAGTAATTGTTTCAATGGTGCTGGGTTAATAGAGTAACCATAGCTCTTTCCACTTACGTCACCAACGAATCCGATGTCTGGATCACCCCAAACTGTAACTTTTCCGTTTCCATCAGTCTTGCGTCGCGTTGTATCAAATGGCATTTGATTCGCAAATTCTACTTTATTTAATGAACGTCCTGTGTAGTATTCTATAAGCATTTGCAGTGAAACAACTGTACTTCCTTTTTGTAGTTCCGGTAATTGATTAATGGCAGGAACATTTAAGAGAAGCTTTGGACGTAAGAGATAAGACATATTTACCCATTTTGGTCCTTTATCTGTACGAATTTGTACCCATCCGTCATCTCCCTTAGCTAATTCTTCTACGCCACCTTGTGGAGCGTACTTTCCAGATACTTTAGAAGAAAAATTAGGGCTATCGTAAGCGAAAAATTCCTTTGGTATGTATGTTAGTTCTCTTCCTTCACCCTCTTCTAAGTATGGATTCATCCATTGAAGACCGTCGCTAGTGCGAATCTTTAACCAGATGCTATTTTCTTCAACGACTGTTACAGTTTGAGGGAGATATTTACCAACCACATATCCTTTTCTTGACGGTATATCAAAGGTAACAAAATTTTTATCGATATAAACTTGTTTCTCTTGTAATGGTGTCCACTTTAATCCATGATCTGTAGCAATTTTAATCCATCCGTTTTCAAGTTCATCAAATACAGTAACGGTTTGAGGTGCATATTCAGCAATTATACCTGAATGAAGAGAGGATCCATGGTATATAAAATAACTTTGTTTCATAGTAACTTGCTTTAATTTAATTTCTTTATCTTTTGATTGATCAGTGCGAGCAACTAAACTTGCAGCTTCTGCACGGGTAATAGTGTTATCTGGATACCAATGACTACCACCGTAACCCGCTGAAATACCAAGAGCAACAAGAAGATTGGCCGATTTTTCACTCCAGTGTCCTTTTAAATCTTGAAATACAGTAGGTAATAGTTCAGTAGATTTTTTGTCTAAGTTATATGAATGAGCAAGCATAGAAGCCATAGCAGCTCTCGTTAGTTTTCCAGAAGGATTGAAATTCCCATTACCTACGCCTTTAATAATCCCAGCTTTTTCAACTCCAGCAATATAAGGAGTAGCCCAGTGGTCTTGAGAGTCTTTAAATGACGGCTTAGCTGAAGCGTCTATTTGTAAGTTTAATATTTTTGCCATGATAATTGCGGCAGAAGCTCTATCGATTTCAAGGTTAGGTCCAAATGTACGGTCTGGTAAGCCAGATAAGACTTTTTTCTTTACTAAATAATCAACGGACGGCTTTGCCCAGCCAATAACATCAGGAAACTGATAGTAGTAATCGTCTTCGTAAATCTCCAACTGCGCATTATTTTTTTGTGTTACAGTTTCACTCACAGCTAAAGAACTAGATGGAGCGATGAGAGCGCCAAGTAGCAGTGCGCTTGTTATAGTTATTTTTATTGTTTTCAATTTTACATTCTCCTTTTATTTTATCCCGCTATTTGCGGGCTAATAATCAGTGGGAGATGAATAGCCCCTACTGATTAAAGTTTCACTTTATGTATGTTAATTTAATGAATAAATTGAAAAAAGGAAATAAAATGGTTACAAATCATACGATTTAATTGTGTATATGTAACATTCATGAAGAACATTATATGATAATTTTTGGAGACTGACAATGAAAAAGTAAGATCATTACTTGTTTAATATTATTCTCCATAATAAGGAGTTAATTGCTAAAATGCAGCCGGAGTTAAATCTTGGCACACCTTCTTTAATGTTCTTCTCAAAAGAATTCGATCGTTTATATAGTGATTTAGTAAACAAAAACGTTACAGTCGGAGAAATTGTAAATATGCCTTCAGGTAGAATATTTAATTTTGCAGATAGCGAAAATAATTATTTTGCAGTAATGGAAAAGAAGTAAATTTCAATTCAATTTATGAGTGCGATGCTTGAATAAAAGGCATCGCACTTTTTATTTTAAAGATATATTTTATTCCTTGATATAAAAATAATTTTACGTTCTTATATAACAATATAACGGTAATAGAGTGTGATATAGTTACAACAAAGGGGGCTTACAAATGGAAATTATTCACGAAAGAGCAAAGTTACGGTTAATGGATAGCAATGATGTCGAAAAAATGTTTTCAATCGTGGAAGGAAATCGAGATATTTGGGCGTATTTAATCTCTAAAATGGATACTGTTCAAGATATGCAGCAATATGTTCAAAAGGCGATAAAAGCTTATGGGGCAGGGAAGGATTTGCCATTTGTTGTTGTTGATGAAAAGACGAATGAAATAGTAGGAAGTACACGCTTATATAACATTTCAGTTGAAGATAAGACAGTGGAATTAGGGCAAACGTGGTATGACCCGAGTGTGCAACGTACGAGTATGAATACAGAATGTAAGTATATGTTATTACAATATGCTTTTGAAAAATTGTATATGCGGAGAGTACAAATAAAGACGGATGCACGAAATGAAAAAGCACAAAGAGCAATTGAAAGACTGGGCGCAGTAAAAGAAGGTGTACTTAGAAACGAAAGAAAATTACCGAGTGGACATGTTAGAGATGCAGTTGTATACAGTGTAATTGCAAATGAATGGCCAGCTGTAAAGGAAAGGTTATTAGAAAAATTAGAGTCATATAAAGAAAAACGATAATTCATATTAAGAAAGGTGTATTGATCGTCAAGATGAAAAATATACCTTTTTTCTTACAAAACAGTTACTTCTTTTGTTTCATCATTCCATTATGATAAAAAATTCGTTACAATGTAGTTGTATGGTAATAAACTTATAAATTACACAAATGTAATGAAAACCGCAAACGAAAAATGAATTGATAATCCTCAATTTTAAATGAAAACCCTTTAATGCATATATATGATAAGAAAAATTCCTTCTTTTAAACAAATTCAAACAAAATGATTTGATATATACGTTTTTATATAGAAGTATGGATGATGTACGGAGGCAGTTATAAATGAAAGAAAATAAGAAAAGTAAGAAAAGAAGAATCTTGCAAGTATTCTTGCTTATGATTTGTTCTATTATTTTATATGTAAGTTATGCAGCTTACGATATTTGGAGTTATCGCTTTAAAACAGATGATGGTGTGAAGACAGATGCTGGTATCGTGCTGGGAGCAGCTTCATGGAACGGAAAACCATCTCCTGTATTTAAAGAAAGAATTAATCATGCAATTTCCTTATATAAGAACGGTAATATTAAAAAGATTATTTTCACAGGTGGTACAAAGTTTGAGGCAGAGCTTGAGGAAGCGCGTACTGCTAGAGTGTATGCACTGAAACATGGTGTGAAAGAAGAGGATATTCTAATTGAAACAAAATCCCTTTTCACAGAGGACAATTTAAAGAATGCAAAGCAAGTTGGAATAGAGAACGGAATACGCACATATACGATTGTGAGTGATCCACTTCATATGAAACGTGCAATGAAAATTGCAAAACATATTAAAATTGAAGCGTATGCATCACCAACTCCAACGTCAGCGTATAAAACGTTAGATACAGAAATCCCTTTCTTTTTTAAAGAATTATGCTCGTATATTGGATATGTAACCTCTTTGCCATTAAAGGCATTGAAAGGGGATTAATATAAGAAAAGAACCTATCCTTTCATATAGGAACTTTTCTTATTGTTCAAAAGCATTGTATTTTTATCGGAATAGTGAAACAATAGAGAAGTAACTTCATATAATCATAATGACAAAATGAACGGTTTATGAATCGGACATAAAGTGAAACTTTAATCAGTGGGGGGTTCATCCCACACTGATTATTAGCCTTCACCAATCGGGCGTTTACGGGCAGCCCGACTCCCACCTAACTTCTTTTCTCCACCTGAATTTTGAGGTGGGAGTTTTACTGCCCGCAAATAGCGGGATAAAGGAGATTATGTATGGCACTCTCATTTGTTGAAACAGAAGAACAATCTTTAGTTATTGAGAAAATAAATAAATTGATTCCGAAGTTCATGGAAAGGGAGCATCAACTAAGTGAATTAGGATCATTTCCGTATGAAAATATTAATAATTTGAAAGATATCGGATATACGAAATTAACGTTGCCAAAAGAATTGGGAGGCAATGCGATTTCTTTATATGACTTCGTTTTATTTCAAGAGAAAATAGCAGAAGGCTGCGGTGCTACCGCATTATCAATTGGATGGCACCTTGGCATTGTAAAGGAATTAGCTGAAAATCGCTCTTGGAATGAGGAAATGTTCACTTGGTTTTGTGAAGAAGTACGTAATGGTACGCTTTTTAATAGAGCTGCAACAGAGCCGAATACAGGTAGTCCTACGCGCGGCGGGAAACCAGAGACATTAGCTGTAAAAAAAGGTGAGAAGTGGATTATAAATGGAAGAAAAACGTTTACGACAATGGCACCAGTACTTGATTATTTTATCATTTCAGCAAGTATTGAAGGCCAGGAAGATATCGGAGAGTTTGTCATTCCAAAGAATACGCAAGGCGTGACAATTGAAGAAACGTGGGATAGCATCGCAATGCGAGGAACTGCGAGCCATGATCTCGTTTTACAAAATGTAGAGATACCAGATCGCTTTTTCACTGATATAAAGGGTTCAAAAGTTAAAGCTAAGGGTATTGGCTGGTTGCTACATATACCAGCATGTTATTTAGGAATTGCACAATCAGCAAGAAATTATGCAGTTCAGTTTGCGGTATCATACAAGCCAAACAGTTTAAATCATTCTATAAGTTTATTACCGAATGTTAGAAGGTTAGTTGGAGAATTAGAACTTGAGCTTATGCAAGCTCGTGTCTTTTTATATCAAATTGCGAAAAAATACGATGAGGCAGAAGATAAATTATCATTGCAAGCTGAACTAGCAGCTGCAAAATATGTTGTAACGAACGCGGCAATATCTATTGTAGATAAAGCAATGCGTATTGTCGGGGCGAAAAGTTTATCAGAAAAAAATCCGCTTCATCGTTACTATTTAAACGTAAGAGCAGGGCTACACAATCCGCCGATGGATGATGCAACACTATCTATGCTGGCGGATGCGGCGTTTCGGTCGTAATGAAGAAATATAAAATCTGTTCCGTTCTAGAACAGATTTTTCGTTGTCGGTGAATCAGTATTCTATGTTGAATCGTTGATATATTTAGAGTTGTGATAGATATATTTGAACAATGATATAATTCCATGTATTATGTCAATGTTCAAAGAATAGGGAATTCTCGTTTTACAAATTAAAAAGGCTATCCTTTTGGTAAGAGGATAGCCTTTTTAATTTGTTCTATTGTGGCTGCACTTCAAGATTCATACTACTTTCAGAACCGTCTTGATTATGTGCAAATAACGAATAATCACCTGGTAAAGGGTTAGCGATAAGTGAACGTAAAGTAAAGGATTTACTTTCATTTGGCTGTAACGTGTGTGTTACTAGACGATCTTCTTTGAATTTAATTGAATAAGTGAAACTGTTTGTACCAGTATTTTTAATCGTAATATTTAAGTCACCTTGGCCACTAAAGTCAAAGCCAGTACCTGTGTCACCTCTGAATACAGTTGAATTATTAAATGAAGACGAATGAAATGTTTGGATTTCTTCTTTATTACCTGATGAAAGGGTAATAGTTTCTTTTTCTATACTTGAAGGTGAGGAAGCTAGTTTTGTATTTTGCTTTGTTAATAAAGTAATCGCGCAAAGTGATGCAATTACAATAAATGAACTAGAGATAACGAACCGTTTTTTTTGTAAGAATCATATATTAATCTCCTTTTATAGGGATATAAGAATGTATAATTTTAAGAAAAACATAACATATATGATATTTATTATCAATTCAATAAATCTTTCTTTTCATTCTTCTTTTTATAGTTTTATAGTGGAATGCTATGTTTCTTATTTCACCTACTGTATAATAAGAAAAAAGTACGAAAAGAGGTTATCTCATGCTAGAGGTTATTGCAACTTGTTTAGAAGATGTGAAGCGAATTGAAAAGGCTGGTGGAAATCGAATTGAACTCATTTCATCATATACAGAAGGTGGTTTAACACCGAGCTATGCTTTTATAAAAAAAGCAGTAGATGCAGTGCAAATACCAGTTCATGTTATGATTCGTCCGCATGCGAAGTCTTTTACATATACGGAAGAAGAAATTGAAATGATGAAAGAAGATATTGTAGTTGCTCAAAATCTTGGAGCTGCTGGTGTTGTATTAGGTGTATTAAATGAACAAGATGAAGTTGATGAAGAGGAATTAGCAGATTTATTATCTGTTGTAGATGGAATAAATGTCACGTATCACCGTGCGATAGATGATACAGAAAATCCAGTAGAAGCGATGAAAACTTTGAAAAAATTCAATAAAGTTACTCACGTGTTAACTTCAGGCGGACAAGGAAATGTAGTAGATAATATTCCGGTGCTTCGAGAGATGCAAAAGGAAAGTGAAGGGAATATACAGCTTGTTGTCGGAAGCGGAGTAACGAAAGAGAATGTAAAACAATTGCTAGATGAAACTGGAATTACGCAGGCGCATGTAGGTACAGCGGTTAGAGAAGGTAAGTCATGTTTTTCTGAGATTGACCTAAAGCTAGTACAAGAATTAGTTGAAATAATAAAATAAACACTTAAGAAAGAGGAGAAACGATGAAGGAAAATACGAAGAAAGAATTATTCTCATGGGCTAAAACGATAGGATTTACCCTTGTATTAATCGCTATTATTCGCGGTGTTTTATTTACACCTTCATTAGTACAAGGTGAATCGATGATGCCCACTTTAGAAAATAACGAACGAGTTCTCGTGAATAAGATTGGTTATAGTATAAGTGGATTAGACCGTTTTGACGTTATCGTCTTCCACGGAAAAGAAGGGTACGATTTAGTAAAACGAGTAATTGGTTTACCAGGTGATACAGTTGAGTATAAAGATGATGTTTTATATGTAAATGGAAAAGCGATGGAAGAACCGTATTTAAAAGAATTTAAAGAAAAGGCGTCTGGTCGTGTATTAACTCCTGATTTTACGTTAGAACAAATCACAGGGAAAACGAAAGTGCCAGAAGGCCAAGTGTTTGTTTTAGGAGATAATCGTGAAGTATCTAAAGACGGTCGTATGTTTGGATTTATTTCAGAAGATGAAATTGTCGGAAAAGGACAAGCTGTATTCTGGCCATTGAAACAAGTGAGAGCGTTATAAAGTAAAGCGAAAGTATGGGAGAAATATTCTTCCATACTTTTTTTGTTTATGAAAAATATATTGATAGAATTGAAAGAATATTTTATAATTTTAAATTATATGTTTGTTTCGAAAAACGGAATTGAAGTTCCGAAATTCGGAACATGAAGGAGATAGGATGAGTATAAATAAAACGGCAGTTAAGACAATGGATATTTTAGAGTTGTTTTATGAGCATGAGGAGCTAAGTTTAACAGAGATGGTTCAGCTTACGAATATGCCGAAAACATCTGTTTATCGTTTAATTGGTTCGTTAGAAGAAATGGACTTTTTACAAAAAACAGAAAAGGGCAAGTATCGTCTCGGAGTCGTTTTTTTACGATTTGGTCAACTTGTTTCACAAAGGTTATCAGTAAGAAATATTGCGATTCCTTATATGAAAGAGCTTAGAGATAGTTTAGGGCAAGCAGTAAATTTAATTATTCAAGATGGTAATGATGCAATTTATGTTGAGAAGATGGAGGGAGTTCAGCCAGTACGTGTTTATACGGCGGTTGGAAGAAGAGCACCGCTTTATGCGGGAGCATGTCCGAGAATTTTACTATCGTATTTTTCTGAGGAAGAGAAAAGAAAGTACGTAGAGGAAACAGATTTACAGCAGTTTGCGGATGGAACGATTGTGAATAAGGAGCATTTACTAGAAGTGTTACATATGGCAAAACAAGCTGGATATACAATTAGTTATTCTGAATTAGAAAATCATACAGCGGCTATAGCAGCGCCAATTTTTGCAAATGATGGAACGGTTGTAGCTGGCATTAGTATTTCGGGATTAGCAATTGAGTATAGCGAAAGTAACATTTCATATTTTACTGCGAAAGTGAAAGAAACAGCGAATCGCATTTCGAAAGAACTCGGCTTTTGGGCATAGAAAGAGGGAGTGGGATGAAATTTTCTGCGTTAGGGGATCAAGCAATTATTGTTACATTTGGTGAAGAAATTGGGATGGATATATACGAAAAAGTACAACGATTATTTCAAGCGCTGAGGCGGCATCCGTTTGCAGGAATGGTTGAATGCGTTCCGTCGTTTACTTCATTAGCGGTTTACTACAATTTGTACGAAGTATGGAAGGAAAATGATAGAAATATAAGACCATATGATTACGTTTGCCAGTATATAAGGGAGCTGTGTGATTCATATAAAGAAGAAGTGAACCGAGATGTGAAACATATTTCTATACCAGTGTGTTACGGGGGAGAATATGGACCTGATTTAGAAGAGGTTGCGCATTATCAAGGCTTACAAGTAGAGGATGTTATTCGAATACATAGTGAAACAACATATTTCGTGTATATGTTAGGTTTTACACCTGGATTCCCATATTTAGGCGGATTACCGCAAGAACTAGAAACACCTAGAAAAGAAACGCCGCGGTTACAAATTGCTCCTGGTTCAGTAGGTATTGGCGGAAATCAAACAGGTATTTATCCGCTCGAAACACCAGGAGGCTGGAATATTATCGGCCGAACACCTATTTCTCTATTTAATCCAAAAGAAGAAATACCAACATATATTCAAAGTGGTATGTATTTACGATTTATACCAATAACAAAGGAAGAGTACGTATCGCTTGAGGGGGCTAAAGAATGGATGTAGAGATTTTGCACGCAGGAATGTTTACAACAGTCCAAGATTTAGGAAGATTTCATTATCAACAATACGGTGTACCTGTTGGCGGGGCTATGGATAAAAATGCACTCAGGATGATTAATATGTTAGTAGGCAATGAGGAGAATGAGGCTGGACTCGAAATTACAATAATGGGACCTAAATTGTTAATAAAGAAAACGACATTGCTCGCGATTGGTGGAGCAGATATGGAACCGTTATTAAATGGAGAACGCATTCCATTATGGCGTCCCATATTAGCTGAAGAAGGAAGCATGCTTTGTCTCGGAAAAGCGAAAAGCGGTTGCAGGGCGTATGTGACTTTTACGGGTGGTATAAATATTGATCATACGATGGGAAGTAAAAGTACTTACATACGTGCTGCTCTTGGCGGTATTGAAGGGAGAATGCTGAAAAAAGGAGATTATTTTCAAATTGGTACAGGGGCAGAAGTTGCGAGTCGCTTCATTCAAAACTTACAAGAAGAAGAGCGTATAAAAACGAAGTGGGCAATTTGTAACAATGCTTTACCAAAATATAAGAAGCAGCCTATTCTTCGCGTCATAACAGACTTTGAATATGATCAATTTACAGAAGAAAGTATAAAGTCATTTTTTTCGAACGAGTATAAAGTGTCCAATTATGCTGATCGCATGGGATATAGGCTTGACGGAGATGTTTTAAATAGAGCTGAAGAGATAGAAATTTTATCGAGCCCAGTTACATTCGGGACAATTCAAGTACCGAATGGTGGACAGCCTATTATATTAATGGCGGATAGACAAACGACAGGTGGTTATCCGAGAATTGGAAATATAATTTCAGTAGATTTACCTCTTCTAGCGCAGCTGAAACCAGGAGACTATGTAACTTTTGAAAAAATAACTATGGAAGAAGCTGCACAATTATATATAAAGCAGGAAACAAGTATGAGTCTATTAAAGAAATTCATCGCTTTACGAAGCTGAGATTAGGAGGAAGACATCGTGACTACAATCGATTTAAACTGTGATTTAGGAGAAAGTTTTGGAGCTTATAAAATGGGGAATGATGATGAAATTCTTCCGTTTGTTTCCTCTATAAATGTTGCTTGTGGTTTTCATGCGGGTGATCCGGTCGTTATGAGGCAAACGGTTGAAAAAGCTCTGCAGCATAACGTAGCAATAGGGGCACATCCTGGATTTCCAGATTTAATTGGATTTGGGAGAAGGAACATGCACGTTTCAGCAAGTGAAGTATACGATTATGTTTTGTATCAAATTGGCGCATTAGACGGATTTGTTAAAGCTGCTGGAGGGAAAATGCAACATGTAAAACCGCACGGTGCCTTATATAATATGGCAGCAACGGATTCGGAAATTGCGGATGCAATCGCAAAGGCAATTTATCATATTAACCCTGGATTATTACTTTACGGATTAGCGAATAGTGAGGCATTTATAAAGGCAACAGAAAAATATAATATAACTCTCGTACAAGAAGCTTTTGCTGATCGCACGTATAAGCAGGATGGAACTTTAACGAGCCGTACAGAAGAAAATGCTCTTATAAAAAATGAAGATGAAGCAATAAAACAAGTACTTCAAATGGTGAAAGAAGGGTATGTAGAATCGGTTAATGGGGAGAAAGTAGCAGTTCAAGCGCAAACGATATGTTTACACGGGGACGGAGAGAAAGCAGTCCAATTTGCGAAAAAAATATACAGAACATTCGAACTTAATGATATTTCTATATGCGCACCAAATAAAGTGAAACTTTAATTAGCGGGATTAAAAATGAGAGGAAGTGTTAAAATTGGTGAAATTAATTGGGATTTTACTTGTTGCGGTTGGGTTTTTATTTAGGTTAAATACACTGTTAGTAGTAATGGTTGCGGGTATTGTTACTGGCATGGTTTCAGGATTAAGCTTTTATGATGTGATTAGCATGTTCGGTAAATTTTTCATAGAAAACAGATATATGTCTATGCCAATCATATTAACTTTACCGGTAATTGGAATTTTAGAGCGTTACGGTTTAAAAGAAAGAGCAGAAGCACTTATAACGAAATCAAAAGGAGCAACAACTGGAAGAGTATTAATGTCATATTTTACGATAAGAGAATCATCAGCAGCACTTGGACTAAATATTGGTGGGCATGCGCAAACAGTAAGACCGCTTGTTGCACCGATGGCAGAAGGAGCTGCACAAGGAAGATACGGTAAACTCCCTGAAAAATTGAGAGAAAAGATTAAAGCAAACGCAGCAGCTGCGGAAAACACAGCTTGGTTTTTCGGAGAAGATATTTTCATCGCAACTGGAGCCATTTTATTAATGAAAGGGTTCTTCGATTCAGTAGGTATGCATGTCGGTGTATGGGATATGGCGCTTTGGGGCATTCCAACTGCGATATCGGCACTTATTGTGAGCTGGATTAGGTTTAGAAGGTTTGATAAGTATATAGAGAAAACAATGAAGGCAGAAGAAAACCAAGAGAAGGAGGCTATATAAGATGAACATCATAACAATGGATACAATTTATTATGTATTAGGTATCATCGTTGCATTTATCGCTGTTCGTATTGCATTTGATCGTGAACATCCAAACCGATTCGGTTCTAGCTTATTTTGGGCATTGTTTGCAGTTACGTTTATATTCGGAAATGTAATCCCTTCGTTTTACGTTGGTTGTATTGTGCTCGCTATGGTCGTTTTAGCTTCATTGAATAAAGTAACAAAATCCGAGGAGAAAGAAGTACCAGTGCAAGAACGTGTGAAACATGCTGAGAAATTAAAGAATAAAATTTTTATGCCTGCACTATTAATCCCTATTTTTACAATTATCGGTACGTTAACGCTAGGAAAAATTAAATGGGGAAATGTTGCACTTGTTGATCCGGATAAAGTAACATTAGTTGCATTAGCGTTAGGTGCATTACTCGCATTCGTTGCAGCGATGCGTATTACAAAAGCGAAAATAACAACGCCTGTTCAAGAAGGAAGCAGATTACTACAGGCTGTCGGCTGGGCAGTTATTTTACCACAAATGTTAGCTGCACTTGGTGGTATTTTCGCGAAATCTGGCGTTGGCCAAGTTGTTTCTGATTTAGTCGGACAAGTGTTACCGACAGAGTATCCATTCGTTGCTGTTATGGCGTATTGTTTAGGAATGATGCTATTTACAGTCGTAATGGGGAATGCATTCGCGGCGTTTGCAGTAATCACTGGCGGAATCGGCTTACCTCTAATTGTACAAATGCACGGCGGGAATCCAGCTATTATGGCAGCACTCGGTATGTTTGCTGGATATTGCGGAACGCTGCTTACTCCAATGGCAGCAAACTTTAATATCGTACCTGCGATGCTTTTAGAATTGAAAGATAAAAATGCAGTCATTAAAGCACAAGTACCAATTGCTCTTTCCATTTTTATTATCAATATGTTTATTATGTACGGCCTTGTATATCGTTTCTAATTAGGAGAGTGAAACTATGAAAACAGTATTAGTAACAGGATTTGATCCGTTCGGGGGAGAAAGTATCAACCCAGCTTGGGAAGTAGCAAAAAGTTTGCATGAAAAAACAATCGGAGAGTACAAGATTATTAGTAAACAAGTTCCAACCGTATTTCATAAATCAATAAGAGTATTAAAAGAGTATATAGAAGAGTTGTCGCCTGAAATGATTATATGTATTGGACAAGCTGGGGGCAGACCAGATATTACGATAGAGCGTGTAGCAATTAATATTGATGATGCAAGAATTGCTGATAATGAAGGAAATCAGCCGGTGGATATGCCGGTTGTAGAAGAAGGACCTAATGCGTATTGGTCTACACTTCCGATGAAAGCAATCGTGAAAAAACTTCGCGAAGAAGGTATACCGTCATCAGTTTCACAAACTGCAGGTACATTCGTTTGTAATCATTTATTCTATGGTCTCATGCACGAACTAGAAAAACATGATAAGAAAATAAAAGGTGGATTTGTTCATATTCCGTTCTTACCAGAACAAGCTACTAACTATCCAGGTCAACCGAGTATGTCACTTTCTACTATTAGTAGAGGGATAGAATTAGCAATCGAGGTAACGACGGAAGTGGAAGTAGATATTGTAGCGTGCGGCGGTGCGACGCATTAAGTAAAAAGCATGTTAATTAAAGAGGGCTGATGCAGCCCTCTTTGTGTGTTTGTATTTTGTAATTGAAGATGCAGTATAGAATATAAAGGGAAAGGTTGCAATGGGAGTATTCTAACAAATATGGAATTGTTCCAAATAAAAGGAAACTTTTTAAATAGTTTCTTAATGATGCAGAATTTTCGTCTATATGAATGGATAAAAAGTTAAGTTCTGATAAACTCAAAGACATACAAAGTAAAGGGATTCCAACTTAGATGAAATTATTAGAATAATTTGGATATATAGTATTTTAGTAGCCCTCTACATGATTTCATTTACTGCAACAACCAAAAAACTATTTCTTTTATTGAAATCCTCCAAAAGAAATAGTTTTTTCACATATATCCCTTTAGTAATCTTTATTTTATTTGTATATATAGCAATGAGAAAACTCCAGCTCATCAGTATTTTAAACCATGAATGAGTTGGAGTTTTGGTCTTTTATTCGCAAATTTCCCGTTCATCGAGTAAATCGATGACGCAGTCTTTATGTTTAAGAAGCTCCTCTTTAGATAAATAGTCAGCTCTCTTACCAAGTTAGCCTATTAGGGATATTTTGTTTTCCTAGAAATATCATTGCTCCAGCATACATTATATTGCGTTTGTGTGGAGATTGCTATTTATACAAAAAAAGAGTAACCTGTTTGGCTACTCTTCACATAGAAACTTGTATTTGTTCATTTCAATAAGAGACCGTTATTGAAGTCCCTTCATGAAATTTTGGATTTTTGATGATAATGTAAACAGCAGGATGCTAACTAAAATGGAGATAGCACCAATAACACCAAAGTAAATTGCTTCTGTTGCAGGATTATACAGTTTAACAACTTGGGCATTTATTGCTTGCGCAGACGCAGTTGATAAGAACCATAAGCTTATGGTTTGCGAAGAGAAAGCAGCTGGAGCCAGCTTCGTCGTTATTGATAACCCTGAAGGAGATAAACAAACTTCTCCAATTACAATTAAAAAGAAGCTAAGGACTAACCACATAGGATTCACTAAAGAGTGAGTACCGTTGATTAAAGCCGGAATAATCATAACTAAGAATGATAAACCTGCAAATAGCAATCCAATAGCGAATTTTTTTGCCGTTGAAGGCTGCTTCTTGCCTAACTTTATCCAAACCCATGCAAAAATCGGGGCAAGCGTTACGATAAAGATTGGACTTAATGATTGGAACCAAGCGGAATGCAATGTAATTCCATTGAACTGTAATTGAGTTCGTTGATCCGCGTATGTCGCTAAGATAATAGCACCTTGTTCTTGTATAGACCAAAATATTGTAGCTGCAATAAAGAGTGGTATATACGCAAGAAGACGAGATTGCTCTACTTTTGTTATTTTAGGACTACGATACATATAAATGAAATAATAGGCTGGAATAACAATCCCTAAGATACTAATCAGGAATGTAAAACGATTTATAGTTAACAACCCAGTTGGAATTGTAACCACACCTAGCAATGTTAATACAACTAGACCAACACTGAAATACTTAATAGTCTTTTTTCTTTCCGAATCTGATAATGGATTAGGTACTTGCGTACCGACTAGACCAAGGTTTTTCTGTTTTGTTCCAACAAATACCCCTAACCCAATTGCCATACCAATTGCCATACCAATTGCCGCAACTCCAAAACCAAGGTGGAAATTATATTGCTGACCTAATGTTCCGACAACTAAAGGTGCAAGTAAGGCCCCTAAGTTAATACCCATGTAGAATATACTGAACCCTGAGTCACGACGCGCATCTGTTTCACTGTATAAACTTCCTACGATGTTCGATATGTTAGGCTTTAACAACCCTGTTCCTAGAACTAAGAAGACCATAGAGATAAATAACGCACTTTTACTACCCGGTAAAGCTAAAATAAGATGGCCAATCATAATTAAAACGCCACCAAAGAATACGGTTTTACTTGGACCAAATAAACGATCCGATATCCATCCACCGATAATACTAGACATGAACAGTAAGGAACCGTAAATTGCCATTATCGAGGTTGCGGTAGATTGATCAATTCCTAATCCACCTTTTGCGACCGAATAGTACATATAATAAAGTAAAATAGCTCTCATTCCGTAATGAGAAAACCTCTCCCAAAACTCAGTGAAGAATAAAGTGAATAATCCTTTTGGATGCCCAAAAAATCCTGTTTGAGGAATACTTTGAACAAGTTCGTTTTTTTCTTTCATAATGTTAATATTACCCCTTATTAATTTTTGATATTATACAAGTATAACTTAATAGGCTCCCAGTAGTCCATAACTATCTAAGCCCATCGATGAAGAAAAGCAGCCTTCTGGCTGCTTTCTAAATGAATTGAAAAATCGTCATTTGCTCATTAGACACACCTTTCACTGAATCTACCTCTAAACAGTCCAGAATTGATTGTGAGAGTGCTTTAGCTACTAAGCTACGGCCATTACCAACAAGTGTATATTGTTGACTTAATGGTATATGAGGCGGAATAATGTATGTATCTGGAACACTCATTAATCTTAAGCATTCTCGAACGGTTAACCTTCTATTTTCTTGCGGATGAATAAACTCTCTACCATCCTTTGCAATATGAGAAGTGATAGTGTAGGATGGTTGATCCCAAGATAACTTTCTTACACCATTAAATTGGTTTGGTTTTGGATTTGTAATTAAATCAAGTATCCTTTCAGGAGTAGGACTAGTCCATGTAGCAGTATGCTTTGGAAAAGTACCTAACACTTTCTCACGCGATTTAATAGTATCCGGGCTAGGTAAGTCGCCAATTGCATCTCTAGGAGTAACAACGGCAGATATACCAGTAGGGAAGTTAAACGATACATTCATATCATTTCTAACACCAACGATAAATACACGCTTTCTATGTTGGGCTACCTCAAACATAACAGCATCTAAGTTCTCCTTAATATGAACCTTATAACCAATCTTTGTATAGGATTGAACCAACTTGCTAAGTGTATCTTTGTGTTTCCTAGCAAGGCCGACTACATTCTCCATAACATAATCAGTTGTGAATTTATAAGATAAACAATTATTCTTAAAGCTGGTTTGAATTTTCGAAAGGTTTTATGCCAGTTTGCGGAATTAAAATTAAATAACTTTATTTTAATTGAACAGTAGTTATCTTTGAAACTTTAATTACACCCAAAAAAGTTGGGGGTTAATTCATGCAATGAAGTAAGTAAAATGAATTGTACAACACCTACTGTAAACAACTGGTATAATAAGTATAGGAATATACATAGAGGTGATTTTTGTGCAATATGAGGAAGTACGTTCGATATTAGAAAAAGCAAAGAAAATTACAGTGTTAACAGGTGCTGGTGCAAGCACAGAAAGTGGAATCCCTGATTTTCGTTCAGCAAATGGATTATATGCTGATGCGAATGTAGAGATGTATTTGTCGAGAGGCTATTATAATAGAAATCCGAAAGAGTTTTGGAAGCATTATAAAGAAATCTTTCAAATTAATACGTTTCATCAATATAAACCAAATCGAGGGCATCGCTTTTTAGCGGAGCTAGAAGAACAACAAGGGAAAGACATAACGATTTTAACGCAAAATATTGATGGTTTGCATCAAGTAGGTGGTAGTAAACATGTAATTGATTTACATGGAACACTTCAAACTGCACATTGTCCGAAGTGTAAAACGGGATATGATTTACAATATATGATTGATCATGAAGTACCGCGTTGCGGGAAGTGTAATTTCATTCTAAACCCAGATGTTGTTTTATACGGAGATACGTTACCACAATATCAAAATGCAATAAAACGTTTATATGAAACAGATGTACTTCTCGTAATGGGAACGTCATTAAAAGTGCAACCTGTCGCTTCATTCCCAGAAATCGCAAAGAGAGAAGTAGGCGCAACAACAATTTTAGTAAATGAAGAGTTAACAGGGCAAGAATACAATTTTGATTTTGTTTTTCAAAATAAGATTGGTGAATTTGCCAAAGGGTTATCTTCGATTAAATAAGTTTTTGTTTTCGTAAAGAAACTGAGGTGAATGATGTCCACCTCAGTTTTTTTGTATGAATTATATTCATGTTATTGCGTATAAGGGGAATGGTAATAAATAGGATGAGAAAATCAAAAACTGAAAATTAAATCTTTTATTTCTTTTGTAATTAATATAAAATTCTATATATAGCATATAAATAAATTTAATACATAATGATTCATGCGTAGAAATGTTAATAGAATGAAGCGAGGGAGCAAAATGAGACAGAAAAAGGAGAAACAGAAACAGTCGAAAAAGAAAAAGACTCATATTCCGTTTCGGTTAAATGTACTATTTTTTATCGTTTTTCTTTTATTTTCAGCTATTATTATTCAATTAGGTAAAGTACAAATCATTGACGGAGAAACGTATCGAAATGAAGTGAATAAAAAGGAAGATGTAACGGTGAGTACTCCAGTTCCGAGAGGGAAGATGTTTGACCGGGAAGGGAAAGTTATTGTAAATAATAAACCGTTACGAACCGTTACATATACGAAGATGAAAGGAGTGGACTCAAAAGAGGTTTTAATAGTGGCAAGAAATTTAGCACAGCTAATTGAAATGCCGCAAGAAGATATGGACAAGTTAACAGAGACAGATAAAAAAGACTTTTGGATGCAGTTAAATGAAAAACGTGCAGCAACAAAAGTAACGAAAGAAGATGAGAGTAAATTTAGGAAACAGGAAATAGAAGGGAAAGACTTAGATAAGAAAGTAGAAGAGTTGAGACGAGAAAGAATTACACAAGAAGAATTAAACGAGCTTTCGAAAGAGGATATAGAAGTACTAGCAATTAAAAGCAAAATGAATGCGGGATATAAAATGACGCCACAAATCGTCAAAAAAGATGTAAGTCAAAATGAATATGCAGTAGTGAGTGAAAGATTATCGATCTTGCCAGGCGTAGATACGACTGTGGATTGGGAGCGAGAATATCCTAATGATAAAATACTACGTTCTGTACTTGGTAGTGTTTCTACTGAGAATGAGGGATTACCAAGGGAGCAATTAGACTATTATTTAGTGCGAGATTATAACCGAAATGATCGTATTGGTAAGAGTTACATCGAAAAACAATACGAAGATGTGTTACATGGAACGAAAGAACAGTCTAAAAATATTACGGATAAAGCTGGAAATATTATTCGGACTGAAAAAGTGACAAAAGGAAAAAGTGGAAATAATTTAATGTTAACAGTTGATATGGATTTACAGAAAAAGGTGGAGGAAAGTCTTGAAAGGAATTTAAGGGCATTTCATTCTTCTGAACCGATGATGGATCGTGCATTCGTCGTTATGATGAATCCGAAAAATGGTCAAATTCTATCATTAGCAGGAAAGAAAATTGTAAATAAAGATGGCGGGATGCAAATAGAAGACTACGCTTTAGGAACGATGATAAGTTCTTACGAGTTAGGATCAACGGTGAAAGGAGCTACGTTATTAGCTGGATATCAAGCAGGGGTGATTAAGCCATATACGCATTTCTTTGATGCACCAATGTACTTTAAAGGAAGTTCGAAGCCGAAGAAATCTTGGAAAGAATTTGGAGATATTGATGATTTAAGAGCTTTGCAAGTGTCATCGAACGTATATATGTTTAATACAGCTTTAAAAATGGCAGGTATTGATTATGTACCAAACAATCCGTTAGATATTAAGCAAGAAACATTCAATAAAATGCGCTATTACTTTAGACAATTTGGTTTAGGTGTACCAACCGGTATTGACCTTCCAAATGAATCGATTGGTCAAATGGGTAGAACAGATGATATACCTGGTTTTTTACTTGACTATGCCATTGGACAATATGATACATATACGCCGCTTCAGCTTGCGCAATATATGTCAACGATTGCAAATGGTGGTTACCGAATGAAACCACAAATTGTACAAGAAATTAGAGAGCAACCGAATAGACCAGAGGAAGTCGGGAAAGTTATGCAATCGATGGAACCAGTTGTGTTAAATCGAGTGGATATGGATCTGTCATATATAAATCATGTGAAAGAAGGATTTAGAAGGGTTTTCCAAGAGGCTGATGGGACAGGTACTGGAACTTTTAAAGAATTACCTTATAAACCGGCTGGGAAAACAGGAACAGCAGAAACAGTGTACGGTGGAGAAAGTGATATTGGAAGAGATGAAAACAACTATCGAAAAAAATGTTATAATTTAACTCTCGCCGGGTATGCGCCATATGATGCTGATCCGGAAGTTGCTTTTTCTGTTGTTGTGCCATGGGTAAATAATGATAAATCAGGTATTAATTCTGCAATTGGTAAAGAGGTTTTGGATGCATATTTTGACTTAAAAACGCAGAGATCGGGTGCAAGTCCAGTCCCAGTAGCACAATAGCCGAGTAAGGAACAGTAAAAAACTTCAAATTGTAGTATATCACTGCGCAAATGAACAGGTGCAGTGATATATTTTTGAGTTGAAAAGTGTTTTGATAAGGTGGGAATGGATATGAAAGAGAAGATTAAGAGAGGTTGGGGAAAGTACATACTATTTATATTTGTCCTAGTAGTAACGTACCAGTCTTTCACTCTATGTAAAGTGGAAGGAAAATCAATGCAGCCAACTTTACATGAAGAAGACTACGTATTTGTAAATAAAGCCGCTGTACATTTTTCTAGCTTACAGCACGGAGAAATCGTCATTATTAAGGAAGAGGATGAGTCGAAATATTATGTGAAACGCGTAATAGGACTTCCTGGTGACGTAATTAACATAACGAATGGAACAGTATACGTAAATGACAAAAAGCAAGATGAACCTTATATAAATAAAGATTTATATAATAATACACAAGTGTTTTACAACTTTCAAAAGACAAAGATTCCGCCAAATAAGTTATTTGTAATGGGAGACAATCGTGAACATAGTAAGGATAGTCGAAATGGTTTAGGTTATATTGAAGAAGATAACGTTATTGGCAAGGTGGAATTTATATATTATCCTTTTTCAAAAATGAAAATACTAGACTAGTTTAGTATTTTTATTTTATTTTCATCAAAAAACAATCAATGAATTAGAAGTAACTTTTAATCCGCAGGTGCTCCTATAAAGAGGATGATATTTTCAAGTTAACGGTTAGGAAATAGAAAGGATCTGACGATATGTATAAGTACACAATATGCTTCATTAGAAAAGGGGATAACATACTCCTTTTAAATAGAAACAAAAAGCCAACAATGGGAATGTGGAATGGCGTTGGAGGGAAAATCGAGGATAATGAAACGCCATATGAAGGAATAATTAGAGAAACGTTTGAGGAAACGGGTATAGAGCTTCATAGTGCAACGTATAAAGGGAATGTTATTTTTAAAGTTAAAGACGAGCCTCAGGATAGAGAGGGAATGTATGTATTCCTTGCTGATTTACGTGATGAAGTACATATTGATACGCCAGTAAGCACTGATGAAGGTATATTAGAATGGAAGTCAATTGATTGGATATTAGATGGTGATAATAGAGGTGTAGTTAGCAATTTGCAAAGATATTTACCGATATTATTAAAAGAGGACAACAATTTAGATCATATATTTACGTATGATAATCGGAATATTATTGAGTACACAACTGCTGTTTTGGCAGAAGATGATACGAAAAAACGATATGAAAAACATCTCATTTCTCAATAGGATAAGATGCGTTAAAATAATAAGAAAAAGCCAAATTCCAATAAAGAATTTGGCTTTTTTGCAAGGAATTCTAATTCAAAGTTTACTCTACATGAATCGCTTTAATCATAAAACGATGTTGCTTCACATCAAAATATCCTTTTTGCAAGATGATTTCATGTATGCGATACAATTCCTCATTATAGCTTTCTACTGTAAAATCAGGAATTTGCCACGGAATTGCTTGTAAGTAGTAGACAACAGCACCGACATCATAAAAACGCTGAAGAGGGAATTCTTCTTTCGCTTCTAAAATAGTAAATCCATTTTGTTCTAATTCACTACATGCCGTTTTGAGTGACCAACTTGAAAATTCGCTATTCAGCGGTGTGCCAAACTGCTCATTAAGTTCCGCACAATCAAGACCACCGACTTGTTGTGTAAGAAATGTTCCATTGATGGAAAGACTTCTTTTCACTTCAGAAGCAGAATAGGATTCATGTTGATTCACAATTAAATCAAACTGACCATCTTGAAATGGTAAAGCAGTATCATCAGTTACTTCTACGACTATAACTCCTAAAGGTTCTAATTTCTTTCGTGCAATTGGGACATTCGGAGCATAGCCCTCAGTCGCATAAATAGTTGACGGGAACGGTTGTAACATAGATAAAAACTCTCCGCCACCAGTCCCCATATCTAGCATTGATTTTGCACGTTGCATAAGCTGGAAAGCAGTGCTACCGTATGACCATGATAGGGGCTCGCTATTCATACGGCCAGTTTCTGAAATGAAAGAAAAATCCCAGCCGCTAAAGTTAGTCTTTGCACTTTCTAATAGTGCTGAAAATAATGGATCACGTTTCATATTGTTATCCTCCTATTTCGTTAATAAATGATATAGTAAGAAAAGAAAAAGGGAGGACCTCTTATTAAAGTGGAACGGTTTTATGTTTCGTGTTCGAATAGATTCATATAAATTAGCTCCTTGCGAGAATGGTTATTTATATATTCGGGAGTATCGAGTGAAAATCCTTTGAAGTTATTAGGGAAGGTGAAAGTACGATCAAATTTTGGATGGGGTTATACAGTGAAACTGCATTTTGCCAAGATATTTTGTGAAATATGATATTTCACATTTCTGTTACATAACAATAAAGTCGTACTGTTTATAAAAAAGTGGAACCGTTTTATCCCTTTGGATGTACTTATCTATGGGGATATTTTTATTAATACAAGAAATAGATATATAAACTGAATATAAAAACGTTTTAATTGTTTGAAAACATTCGATAATTTAGTATTGTTTATATATGGAATATTTTGTTTTTAGGAAAAAAGGGTAAGGGGCTAGATGAAAAGAATGAAAAATGTAATGTTGCTAGTGTTGTGTTTCTTATGTTTAAGTGGTTGTAATTATGAAGATGAAGATCAGGTGAAAAAATATGTGAAAAAAAAGCACGGAATTGATGTGGTTGTAACAGATTGGGGTGCTATACATGAAGGGAATATGGGACATACATACCATACTGTTCAAGCGAAAAATAACAAAAATATTCAATTTAGAGTAGAGGTAGATGGCATCTTATATTCAACAATAAAAGGTGATGAATATCAATACGGGAAAAAAACATATGAGGAATATAAGGAATTTAAACCAATGCTAGAAGAAATTGAAAAATTAGGTTACGTGGAACCTGAAAATAAAAATGTTTTTCAATATATAGTGGATGATGATTATATAGAGGAAAAACCAACTGATAAGTTATTATTAACTTTAAAAACGAGTGACAAGATTGATTACAGTCAATTTGAATCAAAAGAATTAGATCGTTTATATGCTCTAATCCAATTCATTCAGAAGAGTAATAGAAAGATAACAAAACTTGAAATTGAGGATTATAATGGTGAATCTATAGGCTTACCTTTTTATAATGTGCAAAAAGCTATAACGAAAGAAGAACTGCTTTTGACAATGAAAAACACCGTAAGCGGTTATTGGACATATTTGATTCAAACTGAAACAAAAGTAGGCGAAAGGTTAAATGAAATTCAAAATGAAATTCAAAATGATCGTTTTGGAATTGAAGATATTACTTGTTCACACCCGAAAGACGGCAATTGTCTAGAGTATGAATTGACTTTAGTTTTCAATGACAGTGAGATAAAATATAGAAATGATTCATATGTAATAGAGGATTTGAGAAAGGTAGTCACTATTCTTAAAGAAGAACTATACAATAAGGAATTTAACATATTTTTAAGGAACAAGGATGGAACAAGTTATTCACTCTGGCTATCATCAGAAAAAATCAAGAAAAATAATAACATAGAAGAGCTAGTAAAATAAAGGTATAAAGAAGAATTTTAAAGCACTTTTTACGTTTATAATTGCTTTATTCAAAAGGAAAAAACGCTTATACTTCATTTTTGAAGTATAAGCGTTTTTGTTTAAAATACTTAAAAACAAAAATCTTTTGGTAAAGTGCCATTTTTTATCATCGTTCTTAATCCATGTTTCATAATCCAAGGATTAACAGGATGGTTTTTATCGAGTAATTGTTGCAACCATTGAAAAACGAGTTCGTTATCCTCTTTCGTAATATCATTAATGTGATTGGCTACAGATTTTTGAACATACTTAGAAGGGTCATTCATTAATGGCTCAAGAAGCTTTAAATTATTTCTGAAGTCACCTTTCAGAGCTCCTATTTTTTTTGCCCAAGGAAGTCTTGGTCTAGTACCTTCTGAAACTAATCTCCTGATGTGGCTGTTTTCATCACGTAGCCATTGCTGCAATATGTCCAAGGTTTCTTCATGGTATTTTTCAAGATAAGGACGAATAGCATATTCAGCAGTATTTCTTTTTGTTATTTCATACATTGCGTTGAATGAGGAGTCAAAATCGTTAAGCCCATATTTTTCAACGTATTTTGCGATAGGCATATACATATAACCCTTTGTAAATGTGCCGACTTCTGTTGTATTTTCTGGTCCTAATGTTTTCAGTAATATATGTATTGCTTCATTAAAATCTTTTTGTAATGCATTGTGTAATTCATCTGCTATTACTTCTATACGTTGCTTTAACTCTAAATTTTCAACTTTATATGTTACGGAATCTACAAATTTTTTTTAGAGAAATTAGGAACGTGTTTAGAAATAGAATCAGCCATTTTTTCTGCTAATTCTTTGTTAAATAAAAATTTTAACGGAACATATTTACCCATTTTTTCACCTCAGTGGTCAGTTGAAAACAATGTTTATTTTTTAATCGACAATCCATACACCAAAGTCTCACTAGGCGTCGTTATACTAAAGCCAGTCGTCTTATAATCAAGTTTCACCGTATCACCAGTGTAGTCTTTCGTGAATGAGTCCATTTGTACAATAAGCTGTTCATCTTCATATACAACATCATCCGCATTATATGTATCAAAAATTAAATCAACATCAACAAAAATGCTGCAAGAGTTTGTCATAGTGCCTCTAATACGAATGATCTTTTTGTCTTCACGTTCTAGTCTATGTATAGCTGCTTTTGCTTCATCAGTAATACGAATGTTCATGTAATCCCAACCTTTATTTATATTTCCTCTATTATTGCAAAAACAGGAGAAATAGGGAAGGGAGAAGCATTGCATTAAAAAAACGAGCAAACAATTTTGTTTGCTCGTTTTACTTTATTTCAGTTCACATTTATCAAGTGGAATGACTTTCGTTTTCTTAGTAAATTTATAACCTAACCATAGTACTAAGAAGAGTGGTAAACCAATGTAAGAAACGAGTACACCGTTCCAGTCGATAGATGCACCCGTAAATGCTCCGTAGTTTTGACCTAAAATAACGATAACACAAAGTGTAAATGCAAAGATTGGACCGAACGGGAACCATTTCGCTTGATATGGTAAATTTTTCAAATCTTTCCCTTGTGCAATATAAGCTTTACGGAAACGGTAATGACTAATAGCAATCCCTACCCAAGCAATAAATCCTGACATCCCAGAAGCATTTAATAACCAAATGTATACAACACCGTCACCGAATAAAGAAGCGATGAAAGCGACGCTACCAACTACTGATGTTGCGATTAATGCGTTAACAGGTACACCGCGGCTATCTAATTTCCCTAAGAACTTTGGTGCTTTTCCTTGGCGAGCTAAATCCCAAAGCATACGAGTTGATGCATACATTCCAGAGTTACCAGCAGAAAGTACTGCAGTTAAAATAACAGCGTTCATAACAGAAGCAGCGAAGGCAACGCCCGCTTTTTCAAATACTAGTGTAAATGGACTTACTGTAACATCACTCGCTGCAAGGCTATCAGTCGTATAAGGAATTAATAAACCGATAACAAGAATTGCTAAAATATAGAATAATATAATGCGCCAAAAGATAGAACGAATTGCTTTTGGAATATTGCGTTCTGGATCAGCAGTTTCACCAGCAGCTACTCCTAATAATTCAGTTCCTTGGAATGAGAAACCAGCAGCCATAAATACACCGATAATTGCCATGATGCCGCCATTAAATGGTGCATCTGCAACAGTGAAGTTTTTAAAGCCGACAGATTCGCCGCCCATAATTCCAAAAATCATCATAAAACCGACAATTAAAAAGATAATAATAGTAACTACTTTAATAAGTGCGAACCAATATTCAGATTCACCAAAACCTTTAACAGATAAATAGTTTAAGAGAAAAATAATAGCTAAACAAAGTCCACTCCAAATAAGAGAAGGGGTATCTGGGAACCAAAATTTCATAATTAATGTTACGGCTGCTAGTTCAGCAGCGATCGTAATAGCCCAGTTATACCAATAGTTCCATCCAAGTGCAAAGCCAAGTGATGGATCAACAAATTTTGTTGCATAAGTGCTAAAAGATCCAGTAACAGGCATGTAAGCTGCGAGTTCTGCTAAGCTTGTCATTAAAAAATAAACCATAATTCCAATTGCGGCATATGCGACTAATGCACCGCCAGGACCAGCTGAATGGATAACACCACCACTGGCAAGAAATAATCCGGTACCGATTGTACCACCGAGAGAAATCATCGTAAGGTGACGAGATTTTAATCCGCGTTTTAATTCACCTTGTCCTTGTGTAGTTTGCGTTTTAGAGGTAGATTGATTTGTTGCGCTATTCATGTTCAACACTCCTTTTCTTGTAGGTTAGGAAGGAGCGGGGGAGAAAAATACAAAAAACCGCCAAAGGAATTAGGCGGAACGTTTCACAAATAACCACCCCATCATACCCTTCCGTTAAGATAGCACACCACGTTTACACGGTAATTTTGTAAACGTGACAGTTCTGTTCCTTTCGGAGACAGCCCCAGCTCATATTTCCAGAGAAGAAATATAAACTTCGGCAACTTTTCCTTTCAAACGGAGTCAGTGACATTCGCTGTGTCTCGTCCATTTTACTTTTAAAAGTCGCAACCTCTACCTCATCGGATTGATGAGGATTTATATATTGCTAAGATATTTAATATATGGCAATTGTAATGACTTTCTGAATATATTGCAAGGAATTTTGTTAGGAAAAGTCAAAAAATATCGGTTATTGTATAGGAAACGCTTGCATAACTCCACCCGAACCTACTATTATGTAGCAATAAGCAAAGAAAAAATTGTTATACAAATGTTTCGCAAAAAATATTGAAAAACCCTTTAAAATTAAAAGAAAATTCAGAAAATATAATTCGACATAACTATCAGAAGGGGATTATTCCTTAAATTCGTTTCAAAGAATAAGTATAAATCCGACAAATAGAATGAATATTCTTTTTATTTCTGGTAAAATTGAGGTATTGTTTAATTGAAAAGGGGATATCATTATGAAATTAGAAACGGAAAGATTACATATAGTACCGTGTACAGAAGAATGGATTCAAATTGCGGATAATCAAGGATACAATAGTGGCCCACATATTGTAGGGCATATAGAAAATGTGAAACGAGATGTGGCTTCATTACCGTGGGGACCGTGGTATGTTATTCGGAAAGAGGATGATGTGGTTCTAGGTGATATAGGATTTAAAGGGAAACCGAATGAGCAACATACAGTAGAAATTGGTTACGGATTTATTGAGAAATATTGGAATAAAGGGTATGCAACAGAAGCAGTTAGTGAATTAATGAAATGGGCTTTTCAAACAAGGGAAGTGGAAACGATTATAGCGGAGACACTCCTTGATAATTATAGCTCTATTCGTGTATTAGAGAAATTACAAATGAAAAGAGTAAATAGTACTGAAACGATGGTCAATTGGAAAATAGAAAAATAAAAAATACCGCTCGAAGTAAATCGGGCGGTATTATTATTAATTATGGTAACATTTGTTTTTGATCTTTCGGATAGCCGGCTGTCGATACGTTAGAACGATTGGAATGATTACGAACAGCAATAAAAATAGATATAATAACGACAAGACCAACTGCAACGTAAGAAAGTGAAATAATAGTTGGATCTACTTTAAATGTAGTAAGCAGTGTACGAATATTCGTAAAGATTATAAGGCCACCAACTAGTACGCCAAGTAAATGAGAAGGAACGATGCGTACTAGCCATGCGGCGATTGGTGCAGCGACAATACCACCGAGCATGAGAGAAAATACCCAAACCCAGCTTACTTGTTCCCAGCCAAGTGAAATGAAAAAGCCAATCGTTGCAGCGAGTGAAACAGGAAATTCACTCGTATCTACAGATCCAATAACTTTTCTAGCTTCATTTCCTCTTGCAAGTAGAACAGGTGTCGTAATAGGTCCCCAGCCACCACCGCCAGTTGAATCAACGAATCCTGCGAACAGACCGAGTGGTACAAGTTGTTTAGCAGACATACGCTTATTTGAAGAAACAATTTGTTTTTGAATGATGAATCGTAATAAAATATAAACCCCTAAAGTAAATAAAAATATGGAAATGTACGGTTTAATTACATCACCAGGTAAATTGCTTAAAAAACATGCCCCAATAAATGCGCCAATTGCTCCTGGTAATGTAAGTCTGGAAACTGTATATTTATCAACGTTTCCAAATTTGATATGAGATGCACCAGAAGCGGCGGTTGTAACGACTTCAGCTAAATGAACTGATGCGGAAGCTACAGCTGGTGCGATACCAAACATTAATAATAGTGAGGTAGACGTTACCCCGTACGCCATACCAAGTGCGCCATCAATCAATTGAGCGAAAAATCCAATAATAGCAAAGACAATTAATTTCTGCATAAATAATCCCCCTGTAATAATAAATGAAAAAGACACTTTTCCCGTATGAGAAAAGTGCCTTTGGTTTTTCCAATCAGCAATAATTAAATTTGTTTCATTATAATACATATTAATCATATAAATCAACTGGGTTTTAAGGCTTTTTGAATTGAATGAAAGAAAAATAAAATATACAATAAAAGGATGGAGAGAAAGGGGAGAAAGAATATGTTAGCATTTGATCATCTCGTTCACGCAGTTCATGGTACACCGGAGGAAGCGGCAAAACAAATGCAGGCACTAGGTTTTCATACAGCGTTAGGCGGTGAGCATACGACTTGGGGTACTTGGAATAGTTTATGTTATTTTGATTTATCATATATAGAATTTTTAGCAGTTCAGCATGAAGAAAAAGCGAAAGAAGCGGAAAATCCATTAGTACAAGAAACAGTGGTGAAATTAAAAAATGGAGAAGGGATGCTACAAATCGCAATTCGAACAGATGCAATTGAAGAACTAGCAAATAAGTTTAATAAGCACGGCTTACATACGATAGGACCATTTGAAGGGAAACGGATGAGAAAAGATGGTCGGCTTTTAGAATGGAAAATGTTATTTGTAAAGCAAGAAGAGAATGGACCGAAATTACCATTCTTTATACAGTGGAATGAAACGGATGAAGAAAGAAGAAACGATTTACGTAAAATAGGGACGATCACAGAACATAAAAATAAAGTACAAGAAATTGAAACGATTCATTATACGGTGAAAAATGTTCGAGAAACAGTGCGGAAATGGAAAGAAGTAATGGAGCTAACTGCAAATTCAATCATACAAAATGAAGAATGGAATGCTGAGTGTCAAAGTGTATCGTTTGGTGATGTTCATGTGCAGTTTTGTGAACCGATTGGGGAAGGGTTGGTTCAAGATCGCCTGAAGAACCAGGGCGAATATCCATTTGCAGTGGAGTTTAAAGGAGAAAAGAAACGAGAGCATGAAGTGTTAGGTAGTTTGTTCGTATATTGATAGAGGTGAGTTTTGTGGAAGAAATGTTAAGAGAGATAGAAAGAAAACTAGAGTGGTCACGTATTGTAAAATGTACAGCAATTACAAAAGGTTTTTCACACGAAGAGAAGTATAAAATTGACCTAGAGAATCGAGAAACTTATTTTGTAAAAGTGTGTGATTCTTCTAATTATGAACGAAAACAAGAAGAATATATGTATATGAAACAATTGGAGTTATTACATATTCCAACGCCGAAGTTAATTCATTTCATAAAACTTGAGGGATTAAATAAATGTGTTCAAGTATTTGAATGGACCCAAGGTGTAAATGGTGAAGAGAGCTTAAGCAAGCTATCGGTGGAAGAACAGTATAATGCAGGAAGAAAAGCAGGAGAAATATTAAAGAGAATTCACTCGATAGAAAGAGAAAGTGCAAGTAATAAATGGGAAATATCTAGGTGGAATAAGTATGAAAGGTACATAGAGGCATTAGCAGATTATGAGGTGAATTTTCTGGATTTGAAGCCAGTATTAACCTTTGTAGAAAATCATAAAGACTTATTGAAAAATCGGCCTATCACATTTTTACACGATGATTACCACCCAGCAAATAGTATGATTCACAATAAGGAGTTTATCGTTATCGATTTTGGTGGATATGATTTTGGCGATCCAATACACGATTTTTATAACGTAGCGATTTTTACTACAAGAATAAGCAAACCATTTGCGGTTGGACAAGTTCACGGTTATTGCGGAGGCGATCCGTCACTCCACTTTTGGAAACTGTATTCATTATATGCAGCGATGACATTCCCAGCGGATATCGTATGGACAAACCGAACTACACCGCATTTAGTAGAGGATATGAAAGAAAGATTGAACCGAATTATAGAAGATCATAATCATTTTTCATCTTATATTCCAAAATGGTATCAATCACAACATGAGGATATAATAAACAATAAATAACGGAGGGATTCATTTGGATAAAATTGCGGTAATTTCAGATATACATGGTAATATTCCGGCATTAGAATCAGTACTGAAAGATATTAAATTAAGAGGAATTGAACGTATTATTTGTCTTGGAGATTTAGTAGGAAAAGGTCCGCATTCTAGCGAAGTAATTGAAATCGTTCGTAAAGAATGTGAAGGAACCGTAATGGGAAACTGGGATGATTTCATTACAAAACCGACTGAATTTGAAGCGTTAAAATGGCATCAAAAACAATTGTCAGAAGAACAAAATGAGTATTTAAGAAGCTTACCATTTTCAATCGAGTTTTATATGAGTGGGAAACTGATTCGTATGTTCCACGCTTCACCGAGAAGTTTGTATGAAAGAATTCAACCACATGCAACAAGAGAAGAGCGTATTAGTATGTTCGAAAATAGTGAGCTCACAGAGAATATAGAAGGGGAAAGAAAACCAGATGTCGTTTGCTACGGTGACGTTCATCAGGCGTATGTGCAAAATTTTAGAGGGAAAACGTTATGTAATGCTGGTAGTGTAGGTAATCCACTTGAAATTACACAAGCTTCCTATTTAATTTTTGAAGGAACATACAATGAAAAAGAAGCAGCAAGCTTTTCGATTCAACTCGTACGTGTACCATATGATATTGAACTAGCCATCAGGCTAGCAGAAGAACTCGATATGCCAGAAATTGAAGAATACAAACAAGAGTTACGGACGGCTTTATATCGAGGGTTTAAGGGGAAATAAGGAAAATATAAACCGATAAAAATATATCTATCATAACTTAAAATATATCAACGATTTTTTTAAATATATCGATTTACCAACAAATAGCGATAAATATAATTTACTGCAATTATATTATGTAAACAATATATAGGAGGGAATGTCATGCTCCGAAAACAATACATGAAAGAAATTGCTGATCATATTTTAACGTTAAAATTAACCCATCCAACAAGAGTTGGAGTGAGTGGTATTACAGCTTCAGGAAAGACAACATTTGCAAACGAACTGGCAGAGGAAATGAAAAATCGGGGAGTACAAGTAACACGCGCCAGCATTGACGATTTTCATAACCCGAGAGTGATTCGTTATGCACAAGGAAAAGAGTCTGCAAGAGGGTATTATGAAGATGCACACGATTATACCTCTTTTAAAGAAAGGCTATTAAAGCCTTTAGGACCTAACGGGAATTTACAGTATGAAACGATTTCTCATAACTTAATAACGGACATCCCTGTATATAATACGCCGCTAGTGGCCTCGCCAAATATGGTGCTAATAGTAGATGGAACATTTTTATTGAAAAAAGAAATTGAGTATCTATTTGACTATAAAATTTTCGTAGATACAGATTTTGGGATTGCGAGAAAACGTGGTGCAGAGCGCGAGACTGAGGCTTTTGGAAGTTATGAAGAAGCAGAGAAAATGTTTATAAACAGATATCATGCGGCTTGTAAGATGTATATAGATGAGCATAATCCGAAAGAATGTGCGAATGTTATATTTCAGAATAGTAATTTTGATGATCCGGTAGTTGTATTTAAATGAATTTAAAATCGTTTATATAGCAAAAAGTTCGTGAAAGGGGATGCGTCGGGTGGATAAAAAAGATAATCCGAACGATTGGCCTGTATGGGCGAATGAGTCAGTAGAGATAGTTAATGCAAATCCTGATTGGCAAGATAAAGGCCGATATGAAGAACAGCAACTTTATGAACTGCTTACTCCTCTCGGTATTAGCAAAGTAATACATATAGGAAGTACATCCATACCTGGTTTACCTGCAAAACCTATCATTGATCTAATGGTTGAAACAAACTCATTTGATAGAGTGCTCGATATTTCAGCAAAATTGGCTATATATGATTGGCATTATGTAGGCCCGGAATTAGATGAAAGACCTTGGAGAAGGTTCTTTGTGAAAGTGAAGAATAATAGGCGTGTAGCTCATCTGCATTTGATGGTTAAAGGAACTGAACGATGGGAGCAACAACTTTTATTTCGTAACCGCTTACGAGAAAATCCACAATTAGTTTATGATTATTCAAATCTAAAGCAAGAGTTAGCAAAAAAGTGTAATCAAGATAGAGAAGCATACACAAAAGCTAAAACAGAATTTATTAAACAAGTTCTAAAATGATTTGAATTTTGATTGTAACTACGTTTGAATACAAATGAAAAAAATACTTTATTTTATAGCCTAAACTTACATGAAATGCATGTAAACAAAGTGAGAAGCTTTTGTGTTCCAATGTATTTCCTTTTATTTCTCGGGAGAAATTTATATAATTGAATCAAGTTCATAGAAAGATAGGGACTAAAACTATATTAAAAGTCGACTTAATTTTATAAGGGAAATTACAGGGGATAAGGCGAAAATAAGTTAAAAAACGTAAAAAGGGGACAGGGAATATAATGACAGAAGTACTAGAACTAAAAGAAGAATTACAACAAATTCAAAATAATAATTATGCTGTGCCAGAAGACGTAGACGCATATCCATATGCACAGTGGATGCTAGATTATATCGGATCACCTGATGCTGAATTACGTGATGATTTGATATACAGTACGCTTCACACATGGATTACAAATGATGTATTTAGACAAAAAGAATTACGAGGATTAATGTTACAAGCAATTAGTCCTGATTATTTATTTTATAAAATTGGTGAAAAGGGCACAGATTCTGTTTTTAAACGTGCGTTCTCTGTTTTAATTCCACCACTTATTTTATCTGTTCATGAAAGAGAACCATTGTTATCTGAAGAACAACTGTACAGTGTAGCAGAACAAGTTCTGGAATATGTCTATTTAGAAGAAGATGTAAGAGGTTACGTAGAAGGAAAAGGTTGGGCACACTCAACTGCACATGCGGCAGATGCACTAGATGCTTTAGCACGTACAATACAAAATCGTGAGTTTTCATATGCAATACTAGCTGCTGTTCGTCAAAAAGTTCGTATGAGTGAATACGTATACATACACTTTGAGGATGAAAGATTAGTAACGCCAATTATGTCGTTACGCAATCAAAATCTTTTAACTGAAGAAGAGTGGAGCAACTGGCTACATAGTATAGCAATTGTTGAAGACATCCGACATCCTCAGCATGCTATTTTAGTACAAAATATTAGAGCTTTCTTAAGAAGTCTATATTTCAGAGTTTTAGAGGCAGAGGGAAGTACAGCCTTTACAGATGATATATTGGAGACTTTGAAGGATTTGCGTAGGTATTAAAAAATCACTAGATGCCATTATAAATGAGCATGTAAGCAAAGAATAAGATTAAAAAACCGATTATACCTGTAGGTTCCCTACAAAAATAATCGGTTTTTTTAGTTGAATTGAAATTTTAGACTTAACTATACACGAGCTTATATGTAATAACGAATGTATTAAATATGTAGTTGCGGATTTTCTTCATATAAAGTATTAACATATTGTTTTAAATTCTTGATGAATAATAGAATCTCTTGACTAGGCATTCTAGCATGTTGAAGATGAAATATGTTTCCTTTTCCGATTTCTAATTCACTTGAAGTCAAAGTAATAGGGGTATTTCTAAAGACATGCCATGGGAAATACAAGTGTATAAAAGTTTCTCTAAAATATATACCAGATTCACAAATTAATACTCCGTCCGACCCCTTACTCAAATTACCAAGGATGGATGTATCTAAAAAAGCAATGATTTTTTCTTCTTTTGGAATAATATATTTTGCTCCAATTTCCTTTAACTTTTTGTGTGAAATATGAGTATCTACAAATAATCCATTATCAGGTTCTAATAATTCATCGTACGTCTCAAACAAAGAACAGATTGATTTTATCTCATCAACTTTTATAACTGGATGTATATCATTTTGCTTTGAATTTTGGAATGAATTTGTAAGAGTTATAAGTAATTCTTTAAATAACAGTGGAGGATAATCACTTCCGTTAATATTAAAGTTTTTTTGTGCATTAAAAGATAAAAAGCTATCTTTATCAATTTCAATTTGTTGCACTTTATTTAATTGATCCCATTTTATATTTCCTTTACCTAACAGCCAATTTTTCCAGTATAGACCTGAACTTGTAAAGTAAACACCATACTTTCCTGATCCAAATAAATTACAACTTAAAAAAGCAATAACTTGGTCATCCGTTGGTATAGAAAAACGTTTTTGGGCAATTGATAAGAAATCTTTAGGGATTCTAGTAACATAAAATCTAGATTGCTGATACTCTAAACAAATATCAGTTAAACGATTAATATCTATATTCATCTTAACCATTCTCCATTTCAAGTTTCGTTTCGATATAATCAATTATAAAGTTGTCAGGAAAATATTAACACTTAAATTTAGCTTAAATTAAGAAGGTAAGGAACTATAAATAGATTTGTATTAGGCTACAAAAAATGACCTGTATTTTTTATTTGGAGTAGTAAAGACTTGTTAAGGTAATAAAAAGGTACATAAAACCAACACCTCACAACCATACTAATAAAATGTGTTGGAGGTGAAATTTATGGACAAAAAAGACTTTCAAAAAGTTTATAATGATTACTTACATCAAGGAGAAGAGCAAGCTCAATTGGAAGTAGACCATGAAGTCAATTCTGGAGCAGAACAAATTGTTGCCGTTCGTAAAAATGATGAAGGTGATTTAATTGCTTTTAAAACATGTAGTGGAAGAGAGTTAGATTATATTACTGCTCTTGATGAAGCGAAATCAGGGAAGTTAGCTCATGTGGACGTATTTCATAAGTATGGTAGGGATATTATACGTAGTGAACCGGATGGTATAAAGGAAAATAACTTAGATAATTTACCGTCTTTTTAAACGGGTAAGCCTCAAGAAGAGAATGTTCATTTGGATATTCTCTTCTTTTCTTTGTTAAGCTTTCCCTACAAATAGAAGGTTCATTTCTAAAGTGCAATCACACTTTTAAAGAGTTCTCTAAATTTCTCTTTATCTTCTGCTGTAAATGGTTTTGGCCCTTTTGTACGCTTGCCGCTTTTTCGAACCATTGCACTTAAATACCGTGTTTGTAATAGTTGTTCAATGTTTTCATTCGTATACTTATAGCCTTTATGGTGTAGAACGATACAGCCTTTTGCTAAAGCTAGCGAAGCAAGACCGTAATCTTGCGTTACGATTAAATCTTCTTTTTTTGCTAACTGCATAATCCGGTAATCCGCAGCATCTGCTCCGGAATCAACATAAATTGTTTCCACCCCTGCTGGCTGCTTAGCATTAGAAAAATGAGAAAAGCTAGTAACGAGCGTAACAGGGATTTCGGCATTCGTAGCTTCAAAAATAATCACATCTTTTACAGGACAAGCATCTGCATCAACGTAAATCTTCATTTTATCACTCCTATGAATAGGTTCGTGTTGATAATAATGGTAGATTTAGGTTTTGTCAAACGAGATCCCTTTATCATAAGTTACTTTTCACAAACTAAAATAGCCTCCCGCAAACGAGAAATACCTTCTTCAATTTGATCAATATTCACCTTCCCGTAAGATAAACGAATATAACCATCTTTCGCGCCGAAAATACTACCCGGCATAAAGGCGATTTCTTGTTTTAAACTTTGCATAATGAGTTGTTTTTCGTTTATAGGTTCGTTTAATTTTCCCCATATGTAAATACCACCAGTAGGCTTTGAAAAAGAGATTTTATCGTGAAGTTGTTCGTTTAGGGCACGGACGATAATGTCTCTTTTTTCTGCTAGCCGCTGTCGTAACGGTACGATATGAGACTGAAATGGTACAGTTTCGAAAAATTGCTGCATAAGCCACTGCGGGAATATACTCATTCCTAATTCCATTTGGTGCCGTGCGTCGGATAATCGCTCTACTACTGACTGCGGGGCGACAAGCCAGCCGACTCGTAAACCTGGTGCAATCATTTTTGATAAGGAATGTACATAAATGACAGTTCCGTTTTCATCAATTGATTTCAAAGTAGGGCAAGGTTGTTTATTTTCTAAAGTAAGTAAACTGGACGGATCATCTTCAACAATCGCAATTCGTAAGTCTGCGCAAAGTGATAACAGTTTTTTTCTACGGTTTGGATGAAGCATTGTTCCAGTAGGGTTTTGGAAATTTGGATTTAAAAAGATCATTTTAATACGATGCTTTCTATATAACTCTTGCACATCATCCGGATTAATACCGTGCTCATCGACAGGTAATGGGAAAATACGAATACCTGCTGATTGGAATAACGGTAATGAATAACAGTGGGAAGGACTTTCGAAAGCGACTGCATCACCTGGATTTAATAAACATTGTACGATAAGGTGAAGTGCTTGTTGGGCGCCGGATGTAATCATAATCGATTGTTCGGTCGCTTCAACTTTTAAATATTCCTTCATATATTTTACTACCGCTTGTCTTAGCGGGAGATACCCCTGGGGATGATCGTAACTTAATGACTGCGTTAACGGTTGTTCTCGCAAAATTGTTTGTAGTTGATCGTGAGGATAGAGATTACAACCGAGCTCTCCGTTTGCGAAATCTATAATGTTCTCATTTTGTTGTACTTCTGCCCGAATATGGCGAAGTAACGGTAAGTTTGGTAAAAAAGTACCACCTTCTACGAAACCTCTCCAGTTCGGCGTTAATGTTGGAGAAACGCCCCACATATGTGTACTCACACGTGTACCTTTACCAGTCGTACTTTCTACAATTCCCATAGCACGTAGTTCATTATAAGCAGTTGTTACCGTACTTCGGTTTACATTTAACTGCGTAGCTAATTTCCGTTCTGAAGGGAGGAAGCTACCTGGGGGAAGTTCTCCGTATGTAATACGTTTTTCAATAAAGTCAACAACTTGCTGATAAATTGGGATTTTACTGTCGTTATCTAGCTTCCATTCCATACAAACGCCTCCGCAAATCTTATATACATTAAGTATAACAAATTGGCTGGGTAAAAAAACAGCCAATTGGACGGTGTTATATCCAGCCAATTTTACTATGCTAAATAGGGAAGGGGAGATTCGGATGAAACGATGGCAAATGGAATGGCTCCTAGTATCAGTAGCATTAGTATGGGGAGCAAATTATACAATTGGAAAGTATGGCGTGGCATATATGTCATCCATTCAATTTAATAGTTTACGATTTTTAGTAGCATCTCCGGTATTATTACTTATTACATTTTTAATGGAACGCTCACTTCGCATTGAAAGAAAAGATTGGTTACGATTAGTAGCAGTCGGTATCGTTGGAACGACAATGTATCAAACGATGTTTATGCTATCTGTGAAATATACTTCAGCAACGAACGCCTCATTATTAATTGCGATGTCACCTATTTTTACAGGAATATTAGCAGTATTGCACAAACAAGAACGTTTTTCTATGAAAGTACAAATGGGTTCAATAGTAGCATTTATTGGTGCAGCATTCGTTTTATTAACAGGACATACAGGAGGAGCTACATACGAGTATGCGTGGCTCGGAAATATAATTGGATTAGTCGCAGCAATTGCGTGGGGATGGTATCCCATTTTAGCGCAACCACTTATCACAAAATACTCCGCAATGAGAGTCACATCATGGTCTACTTTAATTGGAATTGTACCTCTCGTTATATACTGTTTATTCAACGTAAATACATTAACGTGGCCAGTAGATAGGCCAAGCTGGGGATCACTAGCATATTCAATCGTCTTTGCGACAATCTTCGGACTTGCAATGTGGTATGTCGGTATTAGTAAAATAGGTTCAACGAAAGTAATGGTTTATATGTATCTCGTACCATTGTTCGCAGTTATCTTTGCAGCTGTAACAATTGGAGAGCAAATCAATATGATGCAATTAGTTGGCGGTCTTATAATCTTCATCGGCTTATATGTTGTAAAAAAAGGCGGAGTGAAGAAGCCAGCTTTCAATTTAAAAAAAGCAAGTTAATAGTGAAAAGGATCTCTTTCAAATAGAAGGAGATCCTTTTTGTTTATGCGATAAAAGCGCTTGTTCAACAGCCCATTTTTGATGATCGTGAAGTAAATATTCTATAGCAAGCGATGGAGACATCCACCTTAAAATATGATCCTCCTCACAATTTTCGTTTTGCTTATGTACCATGTTCGCAATGTAAAAGAACCCATCGTTTAAATAATATGTATCTTCCTTTTCCGCATAAAAATATCGCGCTGCATTACCGATATACTGTTCGATTTCAATCGCCCAACCTAATTCCTCTAGTAATTCCCGCTGTAAACATGCTTCTTTCGTTTCCATACCTACCATACCGCCACCAGGTAAAAAGTAATGTTCTCTATTTTGAATGACAGCTATGTTTGAAGTAACTGGATTGAAAATAACCGCATAGCAACTAGGTCGTAATACATATTGTTCAGTAGGCTTTTTATAACCAAAAGTAAGTTTAGTCATCATAAAACACCTCAACTTTATATAAAATACATAAAAGGGATATTAAGGTAAATGCGGAATTATATAAGTATAATCTTTTGAGATTGGAGTGATAACAAAATGATAAATCGAAAATGTTCAAGGTGTAAAGAAATAACGGGTACAATACATGGTGGTAAAAAAATAAATGAAGAATTTCTGTGTGAAAATTGTCTTCAAAAAGGAATTGCGAGTGGGGAAATCGAATTATCACAAGTGGAAGAAAAACAAACTTCGTATCTTTCTATAAAAATATTAAAAATAATGAGTGTTATTTATTTAATAGTATCTATTATAACTGCTTTGTCTGCTGGAGCACTTATACAGGATCCAGGGCTTGGTGGAATATCATTTTCAATAACAGGTGCAGTTGGTGTTATGGTAATTGGATCGATATTCCAGTCTGTTCTTGTATTTTCAGGTATTTGGGTATTCATTCTTTTAGTCGAAACGGTTATTAAAATATATGAAAAAATGAAGTGAGTGAGAGGGAGAAATACATGCGAGTAAGAAACATTCAAGGGGAAGATTATGAAAAGATTCATTCTGTATTAAATGATTGGTGGGGCGGGAGAGATATGGCTAGTATGTTGCCAAAATTGTTCTTCGTTCACTTCCAAGAAACGAGTTTTATCATTGAAGAAGATGGAAAAACGTTAGGTTTCTTATGTGGATTCTTTTCACAAACGCATAAAGATGAAGCATACGTTCATTTTATCGGCGTAAATCCAAAGTATAGAAGAAAAGGAATCGCAACGACATTGTATTCTTATTTCTTTGATGTCGCTCGTGCAAGCAACCGTAAAGTTGTAAAAGCAATCACGTCACCAGTTAATAAAAAATCGATACAATTTCATCAAGAAATCGGTTTTCAAATTGAAGCTGGAGATGGTGAAATAGAAGGTGTATCCGTACATACAAATTATGATGGTAATGGCGGGAGTAGAGTTTTATTTTTAAAAAATGTGTAAAGTAGGCTGACGTAAAGTTAGCCTTTTTGTTGTGAGGAGGGATAAATATGGAGAGTTCTCAAAGTAGAAACGAGTATTTACGACGTATTTATAAAGTGCAAGACTATATAGAATCACATATAAATGATTCACTTTCAATTGAAGATTTAGCTAATGTGGCAGGCTTCTCAAAATTTCATTTTCATAGAATTTTTAAAGGGATGATGGATGAGCGGTTATCTCGGTATGTGAATCGTTTGAAATTAGAGAGGGCAACACATCTACTTACTTATCGCCTGGATATGACAATTACAGACATCGCTTACCATTATGGTTTCACAGATTCAGCAGTTTTCTCTCGGACATTTAAAAGTCATTACGGTGTAAGTCCGTCTCACTATAGAAATCACAATAGCAAGAATTGCAAAGACGTTAGCGAAGATTCTCAATACAATGAGTGTAAGAAGGTTCGAGGAGAGGTCGAAATTGTAATAGCGGACAAAGTAAACGTCGCATACATAAGACATGTAGGTACATATAAAGAGTTAGCTATAGATTTTCCGAAAATGATAGAAAAACTATTTCATTACGCATCGGAGCAAAACTATCATGCATTCGAGGATACGAAGGTATTAACAATTTACCATGATCATCATGAGTTTACAGAAGACTATCATTTAAGAACAAGTCTATGTATAACAATTCCAGATGAAGCCTCAGTAGGAACGAGTGACATTGGAATAATGGCAATACCTTCAGGGACATATGCGATAGGTCACTTTGAAATATTCCAAGATGAATACAAAGGGGCATGGAACTTTTTATACGGTGAATGGCTCCCGAATAGCGGATATAAACCGAGAGATTCGTACCCTTTTGAAGTATATAGAAATGATCCAAGGCAGCATCCGGAAAATAAACATATAGTCGATATATATGTACCTATCGAACCTTTTTAATCATAGATTAAGGGGGAAGAGCAATGAAAACGGCTGAACAGTTAGATTGTGTTGTAAAAGAAGAATATAAAAATATTAATGGTATGTTAGTAATGCAAAAAGGTAATGTTACTTTTGAAAATTATTATAATGGTTACGGTCCAGATGATACATTTCATGTGGCATCGGTCACCAAAACGATAATCTCTGCGTTAATTGGAATATGTATAGATAAAGGATATATCAAAAGTGTTAATCAAAAAGTAATAGAGTTTTTTCCTGAATATAATCTTAAAGAATCTGAAGTAACAGTTCGGCATCTACTTACAATGACAGCTCCATATCCTTTTGTAGATTGGCAGGAACCGTTAGAAGAACTATGTACACAACAGGATTGGGTGCAGTATACGCTAAATAGAATCGGACAAGGCGGAGAAATCGGATCTTTTAAATATTCATCTGCAGGTGCTCATTTACTATCAGCAATTATTACGAGTGTAACAGGGAAAAGTGCTCGTGAATTTGCGAATGAATACCTATTCCAGCAAATCGGTATGAGAGAAATTCCAAACTGCAATATGAAAGCATTTGGATTCGATGACTTATTCGGAAAAGATGTAAAGGGATGGGTTCACGATCCAAATGGTATTTCAACTGGCGGATGGGGACTTACGTTAGCAGCTAGAGATATGGCTAAGTTTGGACAGATGTATTTGAATGAAGGTATTCATAATGGAAAGGAAATTCTTTCAAAATCGTGGGTACAAGAATCAATAGCGATGAATTCAAATCAATACGGTTACTTATGGTGGTTACGAGAAGAAGATGGGGTCTTTTCATACTGTGCCATGGGTGATGGTGGGAATATGATTTGCTGTGTACCAGAGAAGGATTTGGTGGTGGCGATTGCATCTGAGATTGTACCGGAAGCGAAGGATATATGGGGGGAGCTAATTTCAAAATATATTCTTTCTAGTGTACAGTCAAATAATTAAATTTAGTTTAAAATATGGTATGAATTGGAATTTTATACCATATTTTTTGCTATTATATATAAGTAAGAGATAGAAAGAGATTTCACTAGATGGATAAAAGACGTTGTTTGAAAGGTGAGGGTATGATGACAAAGTCTAATGTTGTAGAAATCATTTCAGCTTTAGTAGCTATTATCGGTGTGTATGTACTAATAAATGCACCAGAAATGGGGAGTAAGGCAACAAGTGAATCTGTTGCAGAGCAGGGCGGTCATATGGATACAAGTACGTATTTAGCTTTATTACAAGGATACGGAAATTCTTATACAATTCTAGGCGCGACTTGTTTATTTATGGGGTTGCTCAGTTTAATTTCGATCATTTCAATTCAAGTATATAAAAGTAAATAGAGGTTGAAAAAACAATGCTCCTGCCAAATTGACAGGAGCATTGCTCGTATAAATAAGTATTTTCGTAGATGTGTACTTATCACTATGACTTAGTTGAAATATTTTTCAACCCCTCTTTATCGTCTTCATTACTGTCGAATTCGATAAAAAGTTATGTCACAAGTTGCAAATTTGGATGACGTTATATTAACTATAGAAAAAAATGAAAAATACCCGTAACTTTTTACAAGGGAAAATCGTTAAACAAAAGAAAAGGTTTTTAATCATGCGCTTGATTGAATGGGGGAAAAAGAATGAAGATTCTAATACTGGGCGGTACACGTTTTTTAGGAAGGGCTTTCGTAGAAGAGGCTTTGAATAGAGGGCATGAAGTTACATTATTCAATCGTGGAACAAATAAAGAAATTTTTCCTGAAGTGGAGCAGTTAATCGGTGACAGAAATGATGATGTTTCAAGATTAGAAAATCGAAAATGGGACGCGGTAGTCGACACGTGTGGGTTTTCTCCGCATCACATTAGGAATGTTGGAGAAGTATTAAAGGATAATGTTAAGCACTATATATTCATCTCAAGTCTTTCCGTATATAAAGATTGGATCCCGCATCACATAAAAGAAGACTATAAATTACTACCTGAACCACCAAGTGATAAGGTAAAAGCTGTAGAGAATGGTGAAATATCTCCTTATGAGTATTACGGTGCGCTTAAAGTATTATGTGAAAAAGAAGCAGAGAAGTATTGGCCGGGGCGTGTTTTACATGTAAGAGCAGGACTTCTTTCAGGAATGTTTGATTATACAGATCGCCTTCCATACTGGGTTCAGCGTGTAGCAAAGGGAGGAGAAGTGTTAGTACCTGGAAGAAAAGACCATCCAGTACAGTTCGTTGATATAAAAGATGTCGCAAGCTTTGGGCTAAACATGGCAGAAAATAATAAAGCGGGTACATTTAATGTAACGGGTCCGAATTATGAATTGACGATGGAAGAACTATTAAATGTGTGTAAAAAGGTTACGAATAGCGATGCTGAATTCGTTTGGGTAGATGAGTCATTTATGAATGAAAATAAAGTGCAGCCTTGGACAGAGATGCCTTTATGGCTTCCCGAAACTTTTTTGTTAGAAGGTGAAACGAAGCCGTGGAAAGGTGGGTTTTCTATTTGTGTCGAGAATGCTGTTAAAGCAGGGCTTACTTTTAGAAGGTTAGAAGATACTGTTACAGACGTGCATGACTGGATAAAGAGTATGGACGAATGGGAATTAAAAGCAGGTATTTCAGGTGAGAGAGAGAAGGGTTTGTTAGAAAAGTGGTATCAATAAATTTAGATGAGCCATTTGAATATACTTGATTGCATATAAGGAGGAGAAATGTTTATGAAGTGGTGGGGGAGTGGGAGAATAACAATTTAAACATAGTATTAAGAAAAAATGCCTTGCTACTAAAGAAACAAGGCGTTTTTCGTATGTAAATCTACTACTCAATCGGTTCTTCCCCATACATTTCCCACAACTTAGGAAACATTTTTTTCAAGCCTTCTTCGTCATCATAATCGAAAACAAATTCTTTCAAAATTTTGGATAAAAGAATCAACGGAAATGAACTAAAATCAATATGGTTACTTATGATGGTTACGAGAAGAAGATGGAATCTTTTCATACTGTGCAATGGGCGATGGTGGAAATATGATTTGTTGTATTCCGGAGAAGGATTTGCTTGTAGTAATTGAGTTTGAAGTTATAGCGAATGCAGAGATAGATGGGAATTGATTGAGAAATATATTAATACTTGTATACAGTCAAATAAATAATATTAGTACAAAGATGGTGTGAACTGGAGTTTCATACCATCTTTTTGTTTTATGACGGAAAGTTCAGGGGAATGTAAGGGTTATGCAAAGAAATGTAAATATTAGGATTTTTTGATATGAGATTATTTTTTTTATGTATAATGAGGACAAGGCCTGAAAGTACTTAAATATTTAAGTGAATATATTAAACAAGGGAGATTGAGTTTATATGAAAAACTTACTTCAAAAAACTTTAGCTACAACAGGGCTAACTGTTTGTTTATTAGGTATGGCTTCTTCCGTTTCATTTGCTTCAATTAGTTGGGATAATAGTGCAGCGTGGACAGGAAGCGGAGCAAAAGCTAGGGGAACTGCCTACACTGCGAAATCAAATGAACCTCATTATTACAAGATGACTGTAAGAGCTACCTTTAGTGATGGCTCTTCTAGAGGGGCAGAATTGGATGATGCTCAAATTTCAGATCGTATAAACGTTAGTGTTTCATCCACAGGGAAAGTGAAAAATGGTTATTCGGGTCATGAATGGATAATGGAAGGGGATAGTGCGTACACCTCTAAGGAAATGGTAATTAAATAAAAATCAACAAAAACCGTGAAAAAGGATAAATACCTTTTTCGCGGTTTTTAAAATGAGGAGGATATATGAATCTAGTATTAAAAGAAATAGCGGTGAACAAAGCGGTATTCATTATGTTATTTATTGGGTTTGTATTGACGATATGGCCGGTACTTATCGCAATGTCGACGCGAGATTATTATGATGAGAAATTTTATGATAGTAAAAATGGTTATTTTAATTATTACTATTCCGTTCAACTTACTAATATGAGGGAATTAAATTTCAAACAATTTCAGACGTTAGTAGAATCTGATTTTAAAAATGCTAGCGTTATTACAAATGATATTCGTATTACTATTCCAGGTATCGGCCGAGTAACAATGAATGGTCTCCTTAATAAAAATTGGTCTCCACCTTTGCTAAAAGGTTCTCAGATGGAACAAGATGAAGAAAATAGTGTAATAGTGGGGAAGAAAATTTATAAGGATATGGAAACAATAAAATTATTTAATAAGGAATATACAGTTAAAGGCGTAGCTGGAGCAAATACTGGATATGAGTATAATATTAAAATTTACGTCTCTCTAAAGGACATGCCAGATGAAATGAAACAAATGATACAAAATGAAAATACATTCCAAATGATTGTTCGTTCTAACGATAACCCTAAAAAGGAGATAGACACTTTCATACAGCATATAAAGCAGGACAATAAAGATATAAATGCCAAAGTGATAAGTGAAAAAGAGAATTTTGAGAAAGAAAAAAACTCAAGTGAAGCCGTAGAAGAGTTACTCAGTTTTCCATTTAGGCTTTTTTGTATAGCTTTAATTACCAGTATAATAGTAAGTTATTATTGGATTTATACGAAGAAAAAAGTCTGTCGCTAAGGAAAGCTTTGGGAGCAAGTAATATAAATCTTTTTATTTTTATATTTAGTCAATTATTCTTATGTGCAATCACTGCATCAGCCTGTGCAATATGCATACAATGGATTTTTAGCACTTTGAGTAAAAATATAATAGAGTCTACAAGCTATAGCATTAGTATACAGTCTTCTCATATTGTAATGTGTGTATTTCTTTCACTTACTATAGCTTTTATCCTCTCTGTAATACCATTTGTATATGTGCTTAAAAGTGAACCTGCTAAAGCATTAAAGGAGTAAAAATGATGAGAATAAAAAGTGCGTTCATAGCATTAAAAAAGAGATTTCTATTTTCAGTACTTCTTCTAATACAATTTACATTTGGATTATCAACTATAACGAGTTCCATTAATGTATTTTATAATTTACACCATCTAAACGATAAGTCCAGCTCAGTATTAAATGTGGATAAAACATATTTAATTACTTTTGAAAAGACGATAGATAGGTTGCAAAGCAATCAATTTAATAAAGAGCAAATTCAAGCGGTTTATAAAACAATTCAACAAAATAAAGATGTGATTTCGTATGGTACATACGAGGAGAGAGTAATTGAAATACAATCAAGTAATAGACCACTTCAAAACAGTATGATTGCTGATTTGAAACATAAAACGTTTCACGATGAAAGACCTACTATTAAAACAATTTTTGTAGATGAAAATTACTATAAATTGTTACATTTACCTTTAAAACCTGAAGAAGGCTTCTTGCATGAAGATTTTCAAAAAAATAGTGAAGAGAAAACAAAGGTTTTAATGGGTTCTTACTTTAAGAAATATTTTCAAGTTGGGGATACAATCAATAGTCAATATACAATTACAGGCTTTTTGCCAGAGAATAAATTTATCGTAAATAATAATACAACGAACACATATTTGAAGTTGGATTACGCAATGATACTGCCTATGTCATCTAATAGATATGAAAAATATGAAGCAATGTTTTTAAGACTGCATCAAAGTACAGTTTTACATTTACGAAAAGATGCAGATATAAAGAAACTAGAAGAATCAATTCAACTTAAAGGAAACGGCGGTACGTTTTATTTAAAAAATTTAGGTGATGAAATAAATGAAGATGTTACTCTTAACAGCTATTCTGAAATACCTCAACTTATAGTCGGAATCTTATTCATTCTATTCTCGATAGTCGGAATTGTAGTAACGACTATTGTTTCTATCTTGATGAGAAAGAGGGAATTTGGTATAAAAATAGTTTTTGGCGAAAGTAAATTTGGAATGCTTATTCAAATTGTTTTAGAAAACATTATTGTAGCAATAGCTGGCTTGGGAATGTCACTAGCTTACTTTTCATGGAGGTATGGGGTTCTATTGCAAATGTCAAAGGATTTAAAGGAAACAACGGTATTAGACTTTAAATTGAATATGCCTATATTATTTTTAGTATTTCTGTTCTTATTATTGATTATCATTGTTTCAAATCTCATTGTCTTCTTGTTTATTAGAAAACTTGAACCGAAAACATTAATAGGTGGGATGGAATAATGAGTTTAATTGTATTGAAAGACATTAAGAAGGTGTATAGTAACAAGAATCACAATACGTTCGCGTTAAACGGTATAAACTTAACGATAAATAAGGGTGAAATTATAGCGATAATGGGGCGATCAGGCTCAGGAAAAAGTACACTATTAAATGTTATAGGATTAATTGATATGCCAAATGAGGGTGAATATACGTTAAATGAAAAAACATTAACTGAAATTAGAGCAAATAAAGTTCATAAAACAAGAAATGAAATGATTGGATTTATTTTTCAATATTTTGCGTTGTTAAAAGAACATAGTGTACTGGATAATGTAGCACTACCACTAACGTATAGAAAGCTGAAGCAACGTGAAAGAGAAAATAAGGCGAAGTTCTATTTAGAAAAAGTAGGTTTAAAAGAACATATGCATAAAACACCGGACGAGCTATCAGGTGGACAACAGCAGCGAGTCGCAATTGCTAGAGCGTTAGTAGGTGAACCAGAATTAATATTGGCAGATGAACCGACCGGAAATTTAGATAGAAAAACAGGAGAAGAAATTATGAATCTACTATTACAACTGAATGAAGAAGGACGAACAATTATTATTGTAACGCATGATATTGAAGTGGCGAATAAGTGTAATAAAATTATTGAGTTAGTTGATGGGGAAGTTGTGCGGAGTTAAATGATATTAATAAGGGAATATATATTAACTAAAATACATCGCAATCTGGCGATGTATTTTTTATAAGAATAGTATATAAATTCGATTCTTATCGTAACAAAGTAGGATTAATAATGATGGTAGAACGTGGGTTGCTCCTTCTTTAGAAATGTTTATGAAATGGTGGAAGGATAATAATTTAACCATAGTATCAATAAAAAACGCCTTGTTACTAAAGAAACAAGGCGTTTTTTATATGTAAATCTACCACTCAATCGGTTCTTCTCCGTACAGTTCCCACAGCTTAGGAAACATCTTTTTCAAACCGTCTTCGTCATCTTGGTCCCAGTCGAATTCAATGTCGTCATTATGAGCTCTTTCATCAGTTAGTACATGGTAAAGCGTAAAGTAAGTATCATCTTCATCTCCTGTTTTTTTTGCATATACAGTGAAACCGAAATATAAAGAAAGTTCTTCAATGTTTGGAACGTCATACTCGCTCAGATTTTCTAACGCAGGAATTAACCGTTCTGGATCTTCAATACACGCTTCGTAAGTTTCTTTTCCTTGATATAATAACCATCCACGGAAATAATCAAAACAATCATCCGAACAACCGCCTAAAATAATATAGGCTGCTGCCCATAGGCGAGATGTATAGGAAGCTTTTAATATATGATGCATATGCGTATCAAAAGCTACAATTTCATGTACTGTACGTTTAGCGAGGTGAGAAGTAAGCCATTCTATTTGTTCTTCTTGGTCTTCGCCTTTCGTTTTTGTACGTTTAAGTAGTTCCCAAAATTCTTCTTCTGTTATCGTCTTTTCTTTTATGTAATCTTCCCCAGGGAATGGGTCTATATATCCTTTTTTACGTTTGGAAGCAACTAGTTTGTTAGCTTCTTTTATACATTCTTCTTCTGTTTCAAACTCTTTCGCTTTTACACTACCAGCTGTGCCGATTTTTCCATAAAACACAACATAATCTTTATCTTTCACAACGATTTTCCAAAACTTATTAGATTTCTCAGTTTGCTGGATTAATAACGTTTCCATTCGTACCCCCATAGTGTTTTTCTAGTGTGTATTGTGATTGTAACATATGTATATATACCTGTAATGACAGAAATTTGCGTTTGTTTTTTTGAAAGTTCAAAAATCATTGAATGAAATAGAAATATTTAGTAATCTTATTTGTACAGCACATACATACTAGTTTTGTAATGATTTGATATTTAAATAAAATATAGGGGGAAATCGATGTGGATCTTACATTTAAAGTAGAGCAAACATGTTTTAATTACAGAGTCGGAGCAATTTGTAAACATGATAATAAAATACTTATCCTTCAAGACGAAGGGGAAGATTATTGGTACGTACCGGGCGGACGAGTGAAAATGCTAGAAAATAGTGAAGATGCGTTAAAACGAGAGCTTGCAGAAGAGCTAGCTGTTCCAATTGAAGTAAAGAGATTAATATGGTCAGTAGAAAATTTCTTTACACTTTCTGAGCGAAAGTTTCATGAGATTAGTTTTTATTATGAAGTAGAGCTACATGAATTACCCGCGAATGGAGCGGATCAATATATTTTGGAAGAAGAGGGTAGAACATATTTGTTTAAGTGGGTGCCGGTAGAAGAGTTAGATGCATATAACTTACAGCCAGCATTTATAAAAAAGAAAGTAAAGGGTGTATCAATTCATACAGAACATATCGTTTTACAAAAGTAAACGTATCCGGAGGGGAAAACCGTGAAGGGGACTAAAAAAGAGATACATATAGATGATAAAGTCATTCGTTACACACATATCGAAAAAGGTTCCAGTGCGATTTGTTTTATGTTTTCAGGTTCAGGCTACAATTATGATAAACCGTTATTTTATTATGCAACGATGTTAATGCTTGAACATAAAATAGATGTAGTACATATTCATTATTCCTACGATGGACAATTAATGGAAAAACCAATGGAAGTAGTAACGAAAGTAATGATGGGTGATATTAATCCTATCATTAATGAAGTGCTAAGAAGTGGACAATACAAAGATTCGATGTTTTTAGGAAAATCACTTGGAACAATTCCGCTTGCAAATGACTTAATGAAGAGAGAAGAATTTTCACAGTCAAAAATGATTTTACTTACACCTTTACTGACGTTTGATTCGATTTTTGACTCAATCTTACATAGTCATCACGAAGGGCTTTTAGTAATTGGGGATAAAGATCATCAATACAATGCAGGTCAAATTGAGCAATTAGAACAATCGAATTTAAAAATCGAGGTTGTGAAGAACGCAAATCATTCTGTAAATATTGGGGGATTTGAAACGGAAAATTCAATTGAAGCTATAGCGAAAGTAATAGAACAACTTAAAGAAGTTGTAAGGATAAACTAATTTAAGTTTCAATACATGCAAAAAGAGGTGCAATTTGCACCTCTTTTTCATTTAATAAGCCTTCAGCACATGAAGCAAATAATCCTTTCGATTCAGCGGATTAAAGTCAATGCGTTTTCGAGTAGGGAAGGGAGCCGTAAGTTTTGTAAAATCAGCTGGCTTTGCTGTAAAGATACCTTCTCCTTCAGTAAATGAATGTAGCATTCGTTTAAAATTCTCTGTTTTCGCAATAGGTAACGATCCAGTTAAGTGATAAGAATCATTATGCAATATAGGCTCTACGAAAGTTGCTGGAATGGCTGCGAGCTTATACATTGTGGTACTAATTGCGTGCTCTGGTACAGTTAATTCAAATTCGTTTAATGGCTCATATACACATGTTTCAGCCCGTTTCAAAGCATCCATTAAAACGATCGGTGTTAAATTTCTAAAGTCACTCGCTGTTGTAACAGGGCTTGCATAACCGGTATGCGTTAAAGTGACGATAATGTCAGTAACTTCCCAGCCGTATAAACCTTGTTTTAACGTTTGAAATACAGTATCTTCAATCGCTTTATGAAATGCTAAAGGTAGTGATCCAAGTTCGACACCTAAGTTATACGTTATGCCAGAGTTAAGTTCACCACGTTCAACTTTGAAACCAATTGTTGCGTAAAAAGGATTCTCTTTTTCACCCATTACTTCAACGCTATCTCCTATACCAACTGGCTTTTCAACACATACAACTCGTGTATTTGAAAAAGTAACCTGTAAATTATATTTCTCATGAAGTGTCGTTTCAATCACTTCTTTTTGCACTTCACCGAAAAGGCGAATATATAGTTCATTATGCACATCGTCTTTCCACACTTTAATGAGAGGATCTTCTTCACATAGTTCCATAAGAGCAGCGTATAAATCATGAATTCGCTCTTTAGGTAAGGCATCAATTGCAGCCTCCATTTGCGGTTCGGCAAAGTGAATATCCTTTATATAATCTGTCCGTTCACCGATAATATCACCAATTTTAACATTCGTAAGTCCCCACACTTTGCAAAACTCTCCACTATGAACAGTAGAAGCTTGAACCGCATTTCCATTATGAAACATGCACATTTTTTTAATCTTTTCTTTACGTGACGGAGACTCATCGCGCTGAATGTCAACATATTTTCTAACGTGTAAACTACCAGAAAAAACTCTTACATAAGCAATCTTTTCCCCAGAATATTCACGTTCTATTTTAAACACAACACCAGACAATGTTTCATTTTGTGCCGATTTATTAGCTGGAATTAGGGCTGAAATATTTTCAAGTAGCTCAGTTACGCCCATACCTGTCATTGCTGAGCCGAAAAAGATTGGATACACATTTGCTTGCTGTATTTGTTTTTCTAGTTCTTTTCTTAATAGCTCATCTGAAATTATTTTGTTATTTACATATGATGCAAGCAAGGACTCGTTATATGGTGCTAACAGTTCAATACAATCGTCATATGATTTATATTCAATAATACGAGCGTCCTTTGTACCTTCGTTTTGGGCAGAGTAGAAGGGAAATACTTCATTTGAAAGAATCTCTTTTATTTGCTTTACAACTTTTTCAGTATTTGCGCCACTGCGGTCTATTTTATTTACAAATAAAACAGTCGGTATGTGTAGTTTCTGTAATGTCCGCATTAAAATCTTTGTCTGTGCCTGCACGCCTTCAACGGCAGAAATAACTAAAATTGCACCGTCTAGTACGCGAAATGATCGCTCCACTTCAGCGATAAAATCAGCGTGTCCGGGTGTATCAATAACATTTACTTTTAAATCATCAATAAAGAAAGAAACGACAGATGTTTTAATTGTAATTCCGCGTTGTCTTTCTAATTCCATTGAGTCAGTTTGCGTATTACCACTATCTACTCGGCCAACTTCTTTAATCACATTCGTTTCATAAAGAATACGCTCAGTCAAACTCGTCTTGCCAGCGTCTACGTGCGCGACAATCCCTATATTTATTGTTGTCATATATAAATATCCTCATTTCATTTTCCATTTTCATTTCCTCATTTCTATTTGTGTATTGCCGCATTACAATCACTCTCCAGTCATTTAAATTATTACTATTATAATGTAATTTACATTTTTTGTAACGCTACAAAGCGCCTTAATTTGGAAAAAATAAAATGAAAACAAAATGCTTGCATTCTAAATCGATATAGATTATATTAATTGACATATCAACTATTGATGCATCAAACGTTTTTGCTTTGGATGTAAAGGAGGGATAATTTGACAAGTTCATGCTCAAAAGAAGCAATAATTTTATATAAATTACACTTCCTCAATAAAGAAGTAAGTTCGAAGTTTGAAGGGTGTACGGGTATGAGTCAGTCTAGATTAGAGCTCATACTTCAGTTATATGAAGTAGATGAAATTAGTCAAAAAGCACTTCAGCAAGAAGTGAATATTGATAATGCCGCGATTACAAGGCATTTAAAACAGCTGGAAGCAAACGGAATGATTACAAGACGTAAAAATCCAAATGATAACAGAATTACGTTAGTTTCTCTTACAGAAGAGGGGCGAAATAAAATTCAAGTGTATCAAGAGGAAAAAGAGCGTTTCGCTACTTCAGCATTTAAAGGATTAAGTGAAGAAGAACGCGACAATCTTTTAACGATGTTAGACCGCATTCAAGAAAACATAAAAGAATTATAAAAAAGGGAGAATACAACTATGACAAACTTACTAAAAACAAATGACTTTAATGAAATTTTAGCAGGACGCCGTTCAATCCGTAAGTACGATCCTTCAGTGAAAATTAGCAAAGAAGAAATGACTGAAATTCTTACAGAAGCAACACTTGCACCATCTTCAGTAAACATGCAACCATGGAGATTCCTTGTTATTGAAAGTGACGAAGCAAAAGCAACACTGGCTCCACTTGCAAAATTCAATCAATCTCAAGTAGAAACATCTTCAGCGATGATTGCTGTATTTGGTGACTTAAACAACTTTGATAACGCAGAAGAAATTTACGGTACAGCAGTTGAGCGCGGTTTAATGCCAGCTGAAGTAAAAGAAGATCAAATGCAAAAACTTTCAGGCTACTTCTCAATGGTTACGCCAGAAGTAATGAAAGATACAGTACTAATTGACGGTGGTCTTGTAGCGATGCAATTTATGTTAGCAGCTCGTGCTCACGGCTATGATACTTGCCCAATTGGTGGATTTGAAAAAGACCAAATCGCAGAAGCTTTCGGATTAGACAAAGAGCGTCACGTACCAGTTATGTTAATTTCAATCGGAAAAGCTGCTGACAGTGGTTATCCATCAGTACGTCTTCCAATTGAAAAAGTTGCTGAGTGGAAGTAATTTTATAAAAAACAGAAATAAGTGAGATATGAGAGGGGACACACCATGATTATTATTCACGCAATATTTCAAGTAGATCCAGCAAAACAACAATCATTTTTAGAAGAAATTCAGCCATTACTTCATGGTTCAAGAGAAGAAAGTGGAAATGTATCTTACGATTTATATAAAGATACTGAAAAAGAAAGTGTTTATACGATGGTAGAAGTATGGAAAGATGAAGCAGCAGTTGCGAGTCATAATACGAGTGAACACTTCACATCTTTCGTTAGTAAAGCATCACAGTTTTTAACTGCTCCGCTTGATATAAAGGTTTATAGCGGTGAACTAGTAAAATAATATGGTTATAGAAGATGACTTTGGCGTATGCTGAGGTCATCTTTTTTATTTACTTATATTTAATTGCATGTTAATGTATACTTAATTTTTTAATATCTCTACCAATGGAAAAAGAATATACAAGCTATATGGAACTCTTTGTAGAGTATTGCTTCTTTAATTGTTCATGAGTGTATCTTTGTTTTATTAATATAGAATGAAAAAAGGATGCGTTAGAGCTAAACGATTAATGGGTAGCATGTTAATAAAAAATTACATGAGTTTAGTAAAAACTTATAATTTATTTTTAAGGGTGTGAAAATATAATGAAACCGGTATTGAAAAGCATACTTATTTCCTTTGCTTTTTCTGCAGTAGGGATGTGTTGGTTGCTGTTCATGTTATTTAGAGGAGGCGGAGACTGGTTATTGTCTTGGATAGGTGTATTAATGGCATATTTCTCTTTATACACTTTAATAGATTTATATTGTAAAAATACATATGAAAAAACATTAAATATAGTGCTTATAAAATCAACAGTTACTACCTTTAGTTTTGGAGTATTAGGAATCATATTTGGTATAATACACGAGCTATTAACACCATGGAGTCTCAGTTTAATGGTTTGGTATTGGCTGCTAATTCTACTTTTATTTTTAACGACCATAATATTATTAGTTATTTTAGTATTTGTAAATCGTAAAGATCAAAATTTCCCCGGGGTATATAGATTACTTATACTTCTAAATTTACTTCTTACGTTAGGACCAGTATTGTGGCCACTATTTCTTACTATTCTTGGAAATGGTATGAATGCTAGTGCAGGATGGTAAAAGTGAATAAAGATTAGTAGTTTAAAGAAGTGAATGAAATAAAAAGTTGATATAGGGTTTTAAGTATGTAAGAGAACGTGTTTTGATAAATTGAAAACACGTTCTTTTTTATTGTTAATCTTAATATGAACTCCTTAAATTTATAAGATAATTCGATTGGGAAAAAGATATGTTACTGGAACAAACATATATGTACCTTTGAAACGAACACAATTAATGAATCATCTTAAAAATAATAAAGACGAGGTGAAATGAAAATAAGGGCAGTTAAGTGGCTGTCCTTATTTTATATGCCCTTTTTATTTTCATGCATAGCTCTTTCTCAGTTTATCGTATCAAAATTTGAACGTAAGTATTTCGTAAGGAATGGATAAGAAAAAAGAGAGTTTTATCATATAGGATTAAAGTATAACTTGAATTAATCCGATATTAATAGAGAAGAGGGAGCCTTATGAAAAAATGTAATTCAATTAAGTTAGCAAGTTTAGCAGTTTTATTAGCGGGTACTACTCTATTCACACCAGGTTTTACTGTGAAAGCAGAGTCAGCTCAAAATATTTCTAGTCCGTCAGAAGCACATGATCAAAAGAACCGAAATGGTTGGAAACAAGTAATGCAGGAAACAGTTCAGCTTGGAACCCCAGGAATATTAGCGAAGACGTCTAACAACGGAAAAACTAGTAGTTATACAGCTGGCGTGGCGGATTTAAGTACAAAGAAATCGATAAAATCGGAATATCGCTTTCGGATTGGTAGTGTGACGAAGACTTTTACTGCCACGACTGTTCTTCAATTAGTAGGAGAAAATCGCATACAACTTGACGATCCAATTGAAAAGTGGCTACCGGGCCTCATTCAAGGTAATGGGTATGATGGCAATCAAATTACGATACGTCAACTTTTGAATCATACGAGTGGTATAGCTGAATACTTAAAGTCAAAAGACGCTGATATTATGAATTCGAAAAAAACGTATACAGCAGAAGAAATAGTGAAAATAGGACTTTCTCTACCTCCAGATTTTTCACCAGGTAAGGGATGGTTGTATTCAAACACAGGATATGTAATATTGGGAATGCTTATTGAAAAAATAACTGGAAATAGTTATGCGGAAGAAATTGAAAAGCGAATTATTGAGCCTTTGGATCTGTCAAATACGTTTTTACCAGGGAATTCACCCGTAATTCCAGGTAAGAATCATGCCCGAGGGTATATGAAAATTGATGAAACAAGTGAGTTGAAAGATATGACGTATTATAATCCGAGTTTAGCTAATTCAGCTGGAGATATGATTTCTAATGCGGACGATCTAAATAAATTCTTTTCATTTTTACTTGGTGGTAAGTTACTGAAAGAACGCGAGCTAAAAGAAATGCTTACTACAGTTCCTATAGAAGGAAAAGGTGTTGGTGATGGATATGGCCTTGGGATCTATGAGACTAAACTTCCAAACGGTGTTTCAGTTTGGGGTCACGGAGGGGCAATTCCTGGATTTACAACTTTTGTTGGCGGAGTAATGGGAGGTAAACATACATTAGCTGTCAATATTAACTCTTTAGGTGCGATGGATGTTTTTACACAGTTTAATAAAATGATGCAAATTGAATTTAAGAAATAGATGAAAAGAAAGCGAATGGAATACTGCTTTAGTTGTAAATAAAAGAGATGCTTTTTAATTTCGCAAATAAGGACAGTATTAGCATTCATGGTATGGCAGCAATCAAGTATATGTAGAACATAAATACGGATACAAGTGTAATTCAATCTTATAGTTTAGTATAAAAAGGATGTCGGTTACAAGACATCCTTTTTATTGAGGATCAAAGAGGTATGTTTGTAAATTTTGAAAATTGTCATTTTTGTAATCATTCCATATAATAAAGGTTATAGGGGATATACAGGGGAGTTATGAATGGATAATACTTTAGTTAGTTAATTATTTTTGTTTTAATAAATAAAAGTAAATTGATGTGGAGTGAAATACATTGGGACAAAATCAGTTTAGATGGAGTAACACACAATTACGAGAACATGTTGAAGTAATAGATGGCACAAGAAGCCCGCACATTTTATTCAAGAATGCAACATATTTAAATTCCTATATGCGCGAGTGGGTGCAAGCAAATATTTGGATCTATGATGACCGCATTATATATGTAGGAGAAAAACTACCAGAGCAACTACATGAATGTGAAGTCGTTGATTGTGATGGAAAGTATGTAGTTCCTAGTTACATTGAACCGCATGCACATCCATATCAATTGTATAATCCAGAAACTTTAGCGAATTATGCGATGCAATTTGGGACAACAACTTTTATTAATGATAATTTAACTTTATTTTTCACGTTACAACGTGAAGAAGCATTTCGTTTATTAGATGAATTTGAAAAGATTCCGGCAAGTATGTATTGGTGGTGTCGTTTTGATGGACAGACTGAACTACAAAATGGGGAATCTTTATTTAATAGTGAAGAAATAATGGAGTGGCTGAAGCATGAAGATGTTCTTCAGGGTGGCGAGTTAACAGCATGGCCAAAACTATTAAATGGCGATGATGAGATGTTAAATTGGGTACAGGAAACAAAGCGCTTACAGAAAAAAGTAGAAGGTCATTTTCCCGGTGCGTCTGAATCAACGTTAGCGAAGTTAAAGTTACTAGGTACTGATTGCGATCATGAAGCGATGACAGGACAGGAAGCATTAACACGCCTTATGCAAGGTTACACCGTTACTCTTAGAAACTCTTCTATCCGTCCAGATTTAGAAGTTTTACTGAAAGAATTGCTGGAATTAGGTGTCAAGCAATTTGATAGATTCATGTTCACAACAGATGGTTCACATCCGTCATTTTATGAAAACGGAATGACGAATAGGATGATAGAAATCGCGATAAAGCAAGGAATACCAGTAATTGATGCCTATAATATGGCAAGCTATAACATTGCTTGTTATTATAATATGGAGCATTTACACGGCGCGATCGTGACAGGAAGAATTGCAAATATTAATATTTTGGAAAGTAAAGAAAACCCGATTCCAATAAGTGTAATTGCAAAGGGTAAGTGGATGAAGCGTGACGGAATAAACAAAAATGCATCATTACATATAGACTGGAGTAAATTCAAAGTAACTCCATTATCATTAGACTGGTCTTTAAAGAAAGAAGATATGATTTTTTCTGAAACAACAGGTATAAAATTATTAAATGATGTTATTTCAAAACCATATGTAACTGAAATCGACTTAAACGGTGAGGAACTTTCTCTAGATCATGATGAGTGTTTCCTTATGATGATTGCTCGTGACGGGACGTGGCGAGTGAATACAGTTGTAAAAGGCTTTGCAAATAAATTAGGAGGCCTTGTTAGCTCCTATTCCGGTACAGGTGACATGATCCTCATTGGAAAGAGTAAAGAAGATATGCTTACAGCTTTTCATAGGGTAAAAGAGCTTGGCGGGGGAATGGTAATAGCTGAAAAGAATGAAGTATTACACGAAATAGCATTACCATTGCTCGGGATTATGTCTAATTTAAAAATGAGTGAATTAATACAGGAAGAAAAACAGATGGTGAAATTGCTACAAGAGCGTGGCTACGCGTATGACGATCCGGCATTTACGATTTTATTCTTTTCTGCGACGCACTTGCCTTTTATACGGGTAACACCTATAGGATTATATGATGTGAAAAGTAGTAAGGTGCTTGCTTCGCCGATGAAACTGATAAATCAATATTAAAAGGAAAGGTCCTATAAAAAGTCTATTTTATAGGACCTTTCTCATTCTTAGCATAAGAATATCCTAAGCCTCAAATAATATAGTATCTAAATCATTTGAGGTGATACTTAAATATGAAAAAACTATTGTATGTTTTAAGTGTATTTATTTTGTGCGTATCTATACAGCATGTGGTACATTCTCAGTCAAATGCACCAAGGTTGTCTTCGGATTGTCTGGAAGAAAGTAAAATTCGTGATGAAAAGTATGTGAAAAACATTATGAAGGACATTATATCTACATTTGATTTAAAGATTGATGAAAATAGTTTTTGGGAAGTTAGTAAAAGAGACCTAGAGGCTGCGCATTTGATGTATGGTGGGCGGGTTGATGATTCTTATTATAATTCGCTAACTAAAATTTATGATAGTGGTGGATATAGAGGAGAGCCTAGGTTGTTTGTGAGGGCGCAAGAAGCATTTTTACTTTATAAAGAAATTGACGATACTAATGTAATGAAACGCTTAAACCTTGAAAAAGGGGAATGGATTGTTACTGAAACGAAAAAGAAGCAAGGGAAAATCGTGGAATACAAGCCGTTACAATGTGAAAAAGATTATCTGAAAAAGAGAAATGAATATCATAATATAAAATGATGTAATGAAAATCTTGAAGGGAATAGTTTTTGTTAATAAATGATAAAAAGCAAGCAATCATATTAGTTTTGTAAATATGGTTGCTTGTCTTTGTTTTAAACAGAATTTCAAAGTTTAATTAATTGAATTTTCTGAATTATATTTATCAATTATTATATAAGTCGCTTAGTATTAGGTTGAGATAAAATATAGTTATTATACAAGAAAGAGGGGGAAGAGTGTGATGACAAATACAAATGAGGGAATTAATAGTTTATTAAAGGTATGGTATGAAAATATTATAAGATGTAACATAAACGAAGCATTACAAATAAAAACAGAAATAAATAAAAGAACTAATGAAAATGAACTAAATTTGGATCAAAGATTTTATTTGGAATTATTTAATTTTAGATATCAAGTGCTTACAGATGGGCTTTCAATTAATAAGCGCTCATTTGATCATATCGATTCAATGAATTTACCTGCATCTAATTCTATTCAATTTTATTATCACTTCTTTAAAGGAATACATAGAACGATATTAAGTGACTATAATGATGCGAAAATACATTTTGAACAAGCTGAAGAATTCATAACGAGTGATTTAAATGAATTAGAGAAAGCTGAGTTTATGTATAGACAAGGGACATACTTGTATCAAACTTACCAACCTCTACTTGCGATCGAGAAAGTAACTGAGGCCAAAGATATATTGTTAAAACATAATGAATATAATGTACTTGTTGCGTTGTGTGAAAACGTTTATGGGTTATCCTGTATAGATTTAAGGCAATATAATTTAGCAGAAGAAAGTTTCGATGCTGCTATTGATATTTTGCGAAGAGAGTCTCAAGAAGAATTATTACTACGTGTTCGAAGCAATATAGGTTGGTTATATGAAAATCAAAATCTATTATCATCTGCAATTCGCCATTTGTCAGAAGTAAACAGTAAAATAGCTAATCATGTACGTGCACTTTTTTCAGAGGCTGAAGCACACTTTAAGTTGGGAGAAACTCTGCGTGCAGAAGAGCTTATTAATCGCGGAATAAATGTCAGTAAGGAAATTGATAATAAAGAATACCTCCATAGATTTTTAATCCTTGAACAAATGAATAAATTATCAAATACAAATGAACTAGAGAAGGTTGTAATTGAAGGTATTCAATATTTTGAACAGAATAATCTATTAGATGCTGTTTATGAATATACTGAAAAACTTGCAATAAGATTTCATGAAGAAAATAATTATCGAAAAGCTAGTGAATATTTTTATCAAAGTACAGTGTCACAAAAAAATCAATGGAAAAAGGGGCATTAAAATGATAAAAAAAGTCAAAATGTTTTTAATGGGCATTGTATTTATTGGAACAGTCGCTTTTGGTGGGTCCCAATTTATTCAATATGCAAATCGAGGAGATACACCTGCACCAGCAAGAGACTTTATTCAATATGCAAATCGAGGAGATACACCTGCACCAGTAATTCCGACATACACAAAATCTTCACATGATAGCCTGAATTTATCATAGAAATCACAAATAAGTTCGCCATAAAAAACGTCATTTTAATCATTAAAAATGACGTTTTTTTATATTCTTAAAGCCTTTGCATCGCACTCTCAATCCTCTTTGTCAAATCAGCTGACACTTTATGGAAATACCCTAAAACTACCTTTCTTATATCATCGGAGATAACTTTCAAATCACTAGCTAAGTTTTCAGCAAGATGTTCTTTTTCGATTTGTGATAACTTCGCATAATATTCACCAGGCTGCACAAAATCGTCTTGCTTAGTTATGGAAGTTCTTTCAAGCTTTCCTTCAACGTATCTTCCGTCACCGCTAGTTGTTTGATTAGCAGGTGTCCAATTTTGCTGTTGGTTGATCGCTATTTTACGAAATTCAGGTCCAATTCTTCTTCTTTGAGAATCACTATAAATGTTAGCGCGACCTTGTAGCATTTTATCATCTGATAGTTCTGCACCGTCTAGTAAATTAGAAGGGGAGAAAGCGACTTTTTCTACTTGTTCTTTATAGTTTTCAGGATTTTTATTTAATACCATTTTGCCTACTGGTATAAGAGGATACTCCTTTTCATCCCATACTTTTGTATCATCTAAAGGGTCATAAGAAAGGTGTGTTTCATCTTTAGGATCCATGAGCTGGACATATAAACCATATTCCACTGCTTTACCAGCCTCAATTGCATCGTATAAATCTTTCCCGCTATAATCAGGGTTTTCGGCAGCTAGTTTATTTGCTTCCTCACTAGTAATAAATTGCACACCTTCAAATGGATACCAATGATACTTTACGTACTTTCGATAACCTTGAGCATTTCTCCAAACATATGTATTTACACTATGTCCTGGAATGTGGCGAAGACTTTTTGCCGTACCAGCATCAGAGTATAAACGGACAACAAAGTGAATGGATTCGGGTGCTCTAGCGACAAAACTCCAAAATCTATCAGGGTCTATTAAGTTATTTTTAGGTGAAGGCAACAACGCAGTAATAGTTTCAGGGAAACGCATCGGATCACGAACAGAAAAGACAGGAAGGTGATTACATAAAAGATCAAATACGCCTTCTTTTGTATAAAATTTTGTAGCAAAACCGCGTACATTTCTAGCAGTATCAGGTGTTCCTTTCGTACTAACCGCTAATGAAAATCGCACCATAACAGGAATTTTCTCATTAGAATTTTGTAAAAAGCTTAGTTTTGTATGTTCAGACATCGGATATATCGTTTGAAAATAACCGAATGCACCAAATCCTTTTGCATGAACAGGTCTTTCTAAAATTTTTTCATGGATAAATTCTTGTAACGCCTCGTGCAGTACATTATCTTGCTTTAAAATAGGTCCACGTGAACCAACTGTTTGAGAGTGAAGTATAGCTGGTTCAGTAAGTTCTCGATTGCTATTAAAGTATTCTCCTAATAAAGACTCCTTCTGTTTATCATGTTTTTCATTCATCGACATAGCCCCCAAAATTTTTTCGTTGATTGTTACTAAATATGATTCTTTAGCCTCAATTATGTATTACATACGAAGTTCAAATTTATAACAGACCGCTAGATGAAAAAAACGTGTATGTAGTGGACCTGTTGAAATAGAAGAAATTATGAAAAAATGAATATCGGAAAGAGAAATAACACGTTTTAGAAAACCACAATTAAAATTTCAATCTTAAAAATGAATTTATACATGAATTTATAGAGAATTAACATAAATAAACAGGGAAAATAACTAGGAGGAATTTAAAATGTCGGATTGGTTTCAATTGGATAAAGAATATATGATGCCTACGTATTGTCGTACGAAGGTTGCAATAGAAAGAGGAGAAGGGTGCAAGCTTTATGATGTGGATGGTAAAGAGTATGTAGACTTATTTTCTGGTGTCGGAGTAAACGTATTAGGGTATAATCACCCGAAAATTGTGCAAACGACAATGGAACAAGTTACGAAATCGCTGCATCTACCGTTTCATTTTTTAAACCCAGTCGCGATTGAGTATGCAAAGAAATTAGTTGATTGCTCTTTAAAAAACGGAAAGGTCTTTTTTACAAACTCAGGTACGGAAGCGACAGAAACAACGTTGAAATTAATTGATAAGTATAGAGCTAATACGCATGAGGAACGTGAAGGAATCGTAGTGCTGAAGAATAGTTTCCACGGGCGTACGTTAGGAGCACTTCATTTTACGAGACAAGAAAGTGTATATCAAAATTTCCCTAAAACATCGATTCCTGTATATGAAGTAGAGCGCGAGAATATAGAGCAATTAGAAGAAACAATTGTTAAAGAAAATCCAATTGCGATTATGCTAGAGCCTGTATTAGGTAGCGGGGGGATATACCCTTTATCGGGTGAATATTTACATGGTGTTCAAAACTTATGTAATAAATATAATGTCATTCTTATCGTTGATGAAGTTCAAAGTGGTATGGGGAGAACTGGTAAACTATTTGCTTATCAAAATTTCAATATTACACCGGATATTATTCAAATTGGTAAGGGAGCAGGAGGCGGGATACCGCTTGGCGGAATTATTGTAGGTGAAAAGTTATGTGATGTATTTGCACCAGGAGATCACGGCACAACGTTTGCTCATTCTTCAATGGGAACGGCTTTAGGGTTAACGGTTTTAAATACATTGATTGACGATGGTTTAATGCAAGAAGCGTATGAAACATCACACTATCTAAATGATAAATTGCAAGAAATTCAGAAAGAAAATTCTTATTATATTCAGGAAGTACGTCATGCTGGAATGATGTTTGGAATTAGTTTGAATGATAAGAATGAAAATGTTAAGAAATTACAGGTGGAGCTAATGGAGAAAGGAATGTTAGTTGATGTTACACAAGGGAACATCATCCGTTTACTTCCTCCATATATAATTACTAAAGAAGAAGTTGATGCATTTATTTATGAGTTTATCTCCTGTATTCATAGCTTATCAGCTATAGCGAGTGTTTAAAAAACTTTATAAAAAAGCACCTTATTTTTAATTCAAATAGGAAGAAAATAGGGGTGAAAAAAATAAATTTACGTATTAAAATAAAAAGCTGAAAAAGGTACGCGTATAGCGCCTTCTTCAGCTTTTTAAAATAGTAAATTACTTAATCTAGGAAGCATCTCGTTGGACAAATAATTAATTATGTGAAACAATAATAACAGATAAGGAGACGTTGCTTTTCCTTAAGTGCTTCGTATTGAATTTATTCTAGTAAGAGAAGGTGTGCTTAAAGAAGTTAAATTAAATAAGGGGCTGTTTTACTATATGCAACAAAATAATGATTTGAATTTTGAACCTCAAGACGTTAATATTGTCAATCCTAAACAAGCCAGGAAAGCAGTTATTGCTACTGGTATAGGGAATGCAATGGAGTGGTTTGACTTTGGATTATACGCGTATTTAGCGGTAATATTAAGTCAACTATTCTTCTCAGGTGTGGATAATAGTGGTTTGCAACTTGTACTTACATTTGGTACATTTGCAGCGGCCTTTCTCGTTCGACCAATCGGAGGTATTTTCTTTGGTAGAATAGGAGATAAGTATGGCCGAAAGATTGTTTTAAGTACAACTATTATTTTAATGGCACTTTCTACATTATTCATCGCATTACTACCAACCTATGAACAAATTGGTGTATGGGCACCAATACTACTTTTAATTGCTCGAATGATTCAAGGCTTCTCTACAGGCGGCGAATATTCAGGAGCAATGGTTTATATCGCAGAATCTTCTCCAGATAAAAAGCGTGGTATACTCGGTAGTGGTCTTGAAATTGGAACACTCTCAGGTTACATTGCTGCCTCGGTAATTGTTACCATTTTAACGTTATTATTAACAGATGAGCAAATGCTCAGCTGGGGATGGCGTATTCCTTTCTTAATTGCTGCACCAATTGGTTTGGTCGGTTTATATTTACGACGTCATTTAGATGAATCTCCAATCTTTCAAGAGATGGAAAAAGCACAAGAGGAATCTGAAGACAACGAACAATTTTCATTTATGGATATATTAAAATATCACAAAAAAGACTTCTTATTAAGCACAGTAATTGTTGCCTTCTTTAACATTACAAACTATATGATCCTTTCGTATATTCCTTCTTATTTAACACAAGTACTAAAAGTCAAAGAAACAACGGGCTTATTAATTATTTCAATTACGATGGCACTTATGATTCCACTAGCACTTTATTTCGGTAAATTAAGTGATAAAGTAGGTAATAAACGTGTAGTACAAATTGGTTTACTCGGTTTAGCATTATGTTCAATTCCAGCATTTTTATTAATTGGTAACGGACATATTGTAGCTATGTTTGCGGGTATTTTCATTTTAGGTTTCTTCCTTAGTGTATATGAAGGAACATTGCCTTCGTTATTACCAGCACTCTTTTTCACCGATGTACGTTATCGTGCGCTTTCTATCTCCTTTAATATTTCTGTATCTATATTCGGTGGTACAACGCCGCTTGTATGTTCATACTTAGTTCATGCTACTGGTAATCCACTGGCACCAGCATTTTATTTAACCGGTGTAAGTGTAATTGGATTAATTGTGTTTAGTGTACTGTTTGTCACAACATCAGGACGTGCACTAAAAGGTTCTTATCCTACTGTAGAATCGAAAAAAGAAGCACATCAAATTGCTAAAGAGGATCCTGAAGAAACACTTTGGTGGCATGAAGAATCTTTAGAAATTGAAGCAGGAAAAAAAGCATAATTTGTGAAAAGCAACGTGGACTTTTACACAAAAAGACTCCTAGTTTAATAGGAGTCTTTTTGTATACATCATTTTCTCTTCTTCTTCAAACTCTTCTGATACGCATAAAGCTTATGAACCTCTTCCTTGAATTCATGCAGAAGTACAGTGTTTTCACCATTTGAATAACGCACTGCATTATACGCGTCTATAATAATATGACTCTGAATATTTACCTCTTCTTCATGATTTATTCTTTCTAGCCAAGCCGCAACAGTTTCTCCTCGTTCTCGGTTTAAAGGAGGAGATAGTTTACTCTCAAGTTTGAAAATTTCTTTTCGAATGTCGTTATTTGGTGGCTTATTTCGTTTGAACCGTTTTTGGCCGATTTCTTCTTTATCAGTAATGATTGTAGATTCAAAGACTGGTATATTTGGTAAACTTAAATGTTTTCGTTTTTTTACTATTTTCCAAACGACGTAAATAGCGATGGCTGTACAGGCTATTATTGTAATGCTATTTATGAGAGTTGGATCAAAAGGACGCTGCCCCAATTCCTCTTTAATTTGAGGATCTTTTAAATTTCCTTTATTCGACCAAAAGTCGTCTGTATCTTTTAATGCAGCTGCCGAGAACAATGGATTTAAAGCATAACCAAATCCTAAGGCAACTACTTGTATGATATAAGAAAAAAGAAGCCGAATATAAGGAAATACCGGAATAAGTAAAGCGCTAATTATTCCAATCGTAATAATAGAAGTGAAACGTAATAGCTGTTGATTACGATTGGAACCTGTTAACCAAAATGTAATCATAATGTGTAAAGTTAATAGTAACAATTTCCACAATGGCGGAAAGGGGGCATAAAATATAGCTGAAACGACAAACCATACAATACCGCCTAACGATTTTTGTACTGGATATCCCGGTCCAACAGAGTGTACGATAAAGAAAAACAGTGGTAATAATATTGTGCCTAAAATAGAGAAAGGTAGAAATAAAGAACAACCGATTATTTGAATAACTAACAGTAGTACAAAACCTGTTGTTTTTTTATTCATAAATTTATGAATAAGAAATATTCCTACATAACCGGTCACTAAAAATATAGCAATACCAACTAGTTCGTCCCTTTCTGTTAATAACGAAAGGAGGAGGAGCAGAATAAAGTCATTAACGTGATAGAGCCAAGTTTTCAAGCTTTTCCACCATCCCTTCATTATTAATGAGGAACGCAGGCTGAGATAGAAGAGGGAGCTCCTTTTTCTGCAAACCAATGTATATCATTGTAGATGAGCGTTCCCTTTTTCTCGTTACATAGTGAAGAAATCCTTGTTTCGGAAGTAGCGTACTATCATCTGAAATACGTGCTAATTCTTCTAACGCTTTGGCGTAATGTGTTTGTCCTTCGTTTAATGGTAAAAGCAAAGGGCCACCTTCTGCTAAAACGCTAATAAATAACTCAAACGGAATTTGATGCTTCGTTGCGTATTGGCAAATGTATGTTGTAAAAGAAATAAGGTCTTCTACATTCTCTTTCCAACCAAACCCACGATCAGCAGCTAAAGAAAGACAAATTGTCCAACTATAATTTTTTACAGGTTCATATTGCTTCGCTTGTAACGCCTGCATTTTAGCAGATGCTTTCCAATGAATAGAGCGGAAAGATTCACGTTCATATCGTTTAACACCGATAATGGATGTTTCATCATTGTAAAAAGAGAAATTCGTTCGATACGAACCTGTTAATAGTTGCTGAAGTTCTTGTAAACCGGCTACCTCTTTAGGAGAAGGGTACACAATAATTTCAGCCTTTAACTTATCGACAACAGGTAAATGTACAGTTAAAAGATGAAAAGGATCTTTTAAAACACATTCGAACTGTTCAATTTGAAACACACCACGCTTCGTTGCGGTTAATGTTAAATCCCATTTTTGTGCTGAATGAGCAGGTTGTGAAAATGGGAAAGAAAATAACGTTTTCGATATTTGTTCAATCCCTTGATCCTTATGCGGTATAAGAGATGAATTTAAATGAAAATAACAAACGCCGTTAACGAGTGGTATATTTGCACCATTTTTTAAATGAATAAAAAACTGTCCAGATTCATCAGGGAAAAGCCGAGTTGTTTGTTTTTCATTTATAACTTGAAATCTTTTCTCTATGTAAGCGACATATTTATAAATGAAAATCGCAAATAAATAGTAGAAGAAAAAGAGAAACATAATAATTCGTTGCGGCAGAAAAAACGTAAATAGTATAGCGCCTGGCACAGTTAATTGAATGATGTGGATTTGAAAAAATAAAGGTACAGTTACAACGCGCTGTCCATTCATGCTTGTTCAATCTCCACAGGTACGTCAACTTCTTTTAAAATCCTTTGCATGATTTCATTTTTTGTCGTGCGTAAGGCACCTTCCATCGATAAGACGATACGGTGATTCCAAACGGAAGGAACTAAAAATTGTATATCTTCAGGTATACAATATTCTCTGCCGCGTAAAAAGGCTAGTGCTTGAACGGCACGTACTAAAGCTAATGTAGCACGTGGGCTTACACCGTTAGCAATGTAATCATGATTTCTTGTAGCGTGAGCAAGTTTAATAATATAGTGTTCTAACGGTTCTGATACGAAAATTTCTTTCACTTGTTTCTGCGCTTCTAAAATGTCCTCTAGAGAAATGACAGATATGACGCTTTCTAACGGTGCATTGTTGCGAAAACGTCGCATCATTTTTAATTCATCTTCAGGAGACGGATAACCAATTGAAATCGTCATTAAAAAACGATCAAGTTGTGCATCTGGAAGCGGGAAAGTTCCTTGTGATTCAATTGGGTTTTGTGTCGCAATAACGAAAAACGGTTTTGGAAGAGGAGTTGATTGCTTTTCAAGCGTCACTTGTCGTTCTTCCATCGCTTCTAACAAACTAGACTGTGTTCTCGGCATCGGTAATTTGAGTTGGCTAATTTC